>CAZSHX010000024.1:0-55792 GCA_964606895.1 uncultured Hyphomicrobiales bacterium | reverse complement strand
TAGATGCAAATATACGAACATTATGCGTCATTTCCTAATTAACTTAACACTAGTAATGGAGGTTATAAAGATGCCTTTATTGCAAAATTCTCTCCTCTCGGTCAAATAAGATGGTTATCATATTTTGGTGGTACCGAAGATGATATTGGAAATGCAATTGCTTTAAACTCCAATAAAGAAATTTATATCGGTGGCTACACAGAAAGCAGTACTAATATAAGTGGCAGAAAACAAAATGCCGGCTATTATATTTATCAACAGAATCTTGCCGCTACTCAGAATGCCTTCTTGCTTAAGTTAAGTAATAAAGGTGATGAATTGCTTTGGTGTACATATTATGGTGGGAGTGATGTTGATGAAATAAGTTCAATAGCGGTAAATAATGAAGATAAAGTTGTTATTGCAGGTTCAACTAAGGATGGTATCTCAATGTATAATGGTATCCAAATGACTTATGGAGGGGGAAGTTTAGACGGTTTTGTAGCAAAATTTCAGGGTAACGGACTACTTGAGTGGAGTTCATATTTAGGAGGTTCAAGTGAGGATAAGTGTATGAGTATAACGCATTCACTTGAAGGCGGTCCTGTCAATATAACAGGTAAAACCAATAGTATCAATGATTATCCTGTAACCGGTAATGCATTCAGAAGTACACGAAGAGGTACCTATGATGCATTTCTTACAATGTTGACCAGTAATGGGGACTCACTAATCTATAGCACGTACTTTGGCGGTGATAGAGTAACCAGTGGAACCTCTATTGTTTATGATAATGACGGATGCATTATAGCTGGGAATACCAATAGCAGATTCGACCTCGCCTATAATGGATTTGACATGAATTATCATGGAGGTATCGGCAGTACAAACGATGGTTTTATTGCTAAACTGAAAACCGACGGCACTCTTACATGGTCGTCATACATAGGTGGTGAAACGGACGACTATCTCAATGCGATTTGTGAGCTAAATGATAGTTTATATATATGTGGTTACACGGATAGCTATACGAATATCTATACTCTCGGTGCATTTTCAGATCGAACTCCAACTTTATACGATGCTTTTGTAATGAAAATTGCGAGGGATGGCTCCTCGAAAATTTGGGGAACATATTTTGGGAATGGTATTATTCGACCTCAGTACCCTGATACAAGATTTATTGCTAATGCAATTTGTCTTTCTAAAGACGAGAATAACCCAATAATTGCAGGTAAAACAGATAATGCGTCTATGTCTATTGGCAGTTATCCTTACCAAGGCTCTAATAATGGGTCTTTTGATGGGTTTATCGCCAGAATAAAATATGATGGTTCCTGGTTAAGAAGAGAGTTTGAAGACGATAAAATTCTCATCAAAAGAACTATAATTGATGCTGAAGGGATTAGTATAAAAGTCTATCCTAACCCTGCATATGATATTTTGAACTTAGAATTCTCAATTAAGGAAACATCAAATGTCAGAATTTGTTTATATAACTTTTTAGGTCAGAGAATATTTGAATCGTCGGATATTGCGAATGGTGATTTCACGAAAAGCGAAGAAATTCATTTTCTTCCTGCAGGAGTCTATATGATTCACATTGCGGTTAACGACAAGATTTATTCTCGTAGTATAATAATTGAATGAACAATGTCATAGTGGGATAATAAGCCGTTACGATTATTCAGATTCGTAACGGCTTGTCACTCTAAAGAAATTTTATTTAAAGGAAGACTTATGAATAATAGTAATACAAAGTTTTTAATTATAATCTTATTTCTCATTCTTTTTGGATTGGATGCTTCGGCAAAAAAGAACATAGCAATGGGAACTGAGTTCCGATCTGTTCGAATAGATGAGGTTGGAAATGGTTACTATTCTTTTAAGAACACAGATGTTTCAATTTCTTTTCCGCTTATGGGATATGCTGATGTTTATAAAGGTAGTACAGATTCATATCAGCAAGTCTCTTTCCGTGATACTTTTATAATTAATCCTGAAGTAAATTTGAATGAGAGGAAAGCAATTAATAATAAGAGCTTTATAATAAAATCAAAAGAACCGATTTCATTAATAAATAATGGAGGCGATGGAGCTCCTCATGGTGACCCCGGACTTATATTGCCGGTAAATATATGGAGCGACAGCTATGTTATTCCGGCTTTCTATGACCCGATTACTTTACCAAGAAGAGATAAATTTCCTGCTTATTTTTACATTATTCCAACAAAGGATGATACAAAAATTTCAATCAATTTAAAAAGAAAAATTGGCAATAGTACATATTTGAACGACAGCAACTATACTCTGACTCTTAACTCGGGACAATGCTATTTTTATAGTGATACAGCCGATTTCAGCGGAACAACCGTAAAATCAACAGGCAATGAGAAAATCGGTGTATTTATTGGCAGTTTCGATCTTAATGTTGATGCTGAATTTTGTAATATTGATATGGCTTTCTATCCCTTTCACAGTTATTTATTCGAGCAGGTCTATCCCATGGAGTATTATGGAAAGGAATATATTTATATACCGTATCAGGACACGAGTAATTATGATTATAAAATTCATTATTCTGGACAAATTCTTAGACTTTTTGCTTATGAAAACAACACTAACATTGTAATCAATAGCAAGCACAAAATAAGATTAAATAAAGCACAATATTACGACACTATTGTTTATGACCCCATAAAAATAAACGGAGATAAAATATTTTCTTCTGCAATTATAACCCGACCTGAACCAACAAGAAAGTGCAGTGCAACATCAGGTTGGTATCCCGCCGGTCCTTTTCTTCTTCACTTGATTCCAACAAATCGAATGTTCGCCGGCAAAACATTGGTCTTTCCTGTAGTGCCAAGTTCTGGATCGAGGGCACAGGCTCCTATCTCTATAGTTACCATAGTAACCAAAACAAACAGTATCAATGCTTTTAAATATGACGGGATTGATATTTCTGTAAATTTCAAACCACTTCTTATTGACTCGGGTTATTCTTACTATCAAAAAGTATATATAGCTAGTTTAGGTCGAATAATACATATTGAATCTGACAGCAATTATTATGCTTACAATTGCGGATTAACTAATGGTTCTGATTATATTCAAACAGGACATGACTATAATGGTGGCTGTGCCTATTCCTTAGGAATCGGAGCTCCCTATCTGAAATTAAGCTATTCACCGGAGTCACCTGTTTGCCCTGAAACCATTATAAACTTCAAAGCATCATCCGAAGAAAAAATACAAAAATGTTGGTGGAATTTTGGTGACGGAACCAGGGACAGCGGGTTTACAGTAACCCACAAATACAAAAAAAGCGGAGATTACACAATTTTTGCATTAGCGGAAATTATTGATGAAAATGGATTTGTTATCACTGATTCAGCAGAAGTTTATATCGAGGTTCTTGAATCTCCTTCACCAAAAATTTTAGCAGACAAAAATCCAATTTGCGAAGGAGAAACAGCTATTTTGAAAACCACTGAAAAATATTCAAGCTATAAATGGTCAACCGGAACAGCTTTTGAAAGCATTTCTGTCACCTCTGCCGGCAGATACAGTCTGACAGTAACTGATTCGAACGGATGTACAGGAACAGGTTTTATTGATTTGAAGATGAATCCTACTCATAAACCCGAAATTGAAATTACAGGGAAACATCCATTCTGTCCGGGTGATAGTGTAATGCTCAGTTGCAAAAGCAAGTATCCGGTTTATCAATGGTTGACAGGCGACACGACCCAAAGTATCTTCGTTAAAGTATCGGGTGATTTTTATCTGACTGTTACAGACTCAAACGGTTGTACAGGTACTTCAGAAATTATAAACGTACAAACTTACCCAAACCCGAGACCTATTATTGAAGGACCTCTTTCCGTTTGTGCATCATCAGATGGTGATTATATCATTCAAAAACCGTGGAATCTGAGTGTAAAATGGACAGTTACGGGAGGAAATATAATATCAGATGACAATTCAAAATTGAAAGTAAGATGGTTAGCCAAAGGAACAGGAAATATTCAAGCCGATACAAAAGATACAGTTACGGGCTGTATAGGTTCAAATAGCATCACAGTTATAATCGGAGATAACCTTCAAATAAAAATTATACCGGAGAATAAGGTATTGTGCAATGGAACGAGCATGACTCTTAGAGTACCTCCGGGATTCAAAGAATACCACTGGTCAACAAATGAAACTACAAACAGCATAACGATAAATAAGGAAGGAACTTATTTCGTAACCGTAATGAATGAAGCAGAGTGTACCGGAACCGATACAATCAGTATTAAAGAAGCTCCCCTACCAACTCCTGTTATAGTTGGGGACACATTATTATGCTCAGGAAAAACAAATCTCTTGTCTGTTCAGCAGGATTTTGTTACTTATCTCTGGAACAACGGAGAAACCACAAAGCAAATTAACATAACCCAGCCGGGAAATTATTCTGTTGAGGTTGTTGATACTAACGGATGCAGAGGTACGGCTGTTTTCACCGTTAAGGAATTTCAGTTTAAATTATCCGGCATTACTGATTTGGATTTCGGTAAAACGAAAATTGGAACTCCGGTTTCAAAAAAACTCACTTTGAAAAATGAATCGAATTCTGAAATTAGAATATCAAAAGTATCAACTAAATCAAATTCACCGGAATTTACATTCATCACAAGTCCGGCTATTCCCGCCACATTGATAATTAATGAAACTATCGAAATAGAAGTATCATTCATACCGAAGGAAAGCAAGAAATATCAGGACAGTTTGGTTGTTGATTCAGATTTACCCTGCCTGAATAATATTAGTTCACTGCTCAAAGGAGAAGCAGGAGTTAAAACTTTAGTATGGCTACCCGACACCAGCGGAAAAGTTGGAGAAACAGATTTCTGCATTCCTTTACGTTCAAATTTTGTTGAGCCATACACTCAAAAGCTTTCTTACTCAGCAAAAATCAGATTTGATGCTACTGCATTTCTGCCTGACAGCATTTACAAGTCTTATATTCTTGGTACCGACCGTTTTGTTGAAATGAGCGACAGTAATATAAGCCTAAGCGAAAAGGAAACAAAACTCGGAGAATTCTGCGGAACAATTCTCCTTGCTGATAACGACCGAACACCTCTTTACATTGATGATTTCGAGTGGTCAGATTCAGGTATCGAAACAGAAAAGAAGGACGGCAGTCTGACTCTCACGGGTTTATGCGTCAGAAACTTATCCAGACTGAAACTATTAATAACAGACGAAATCACCCTCTCTCCAAATCCGGCAGAGAATTATTTGATATTGAATTCAAAAATCGGGCATGGTAAAATCGAAATCTTTTCTGCTCTCGGTATCAAACTGATTGAGACCGAATATAAAGAAAAAATTGATGTTTCCGAATTACCGTCAGGTTTGTATTTTGTGAGAGTTGGGAATAAAGTAGGGAAGTTTGTAAAAATCTAAATAATATTTGCATTACTATGCCCAAAAAATTCCTAATATTTTGGAATTCAATCACTATTATTAAATTATGAACATTATGACATAAACACGTTATTAATAAATCCATTATGAGGTATCCAAAGGATGATTTTGATAGAAATATTAAGTTTAGGAGTTTCCTAATAATGAAACCCTTTAGTAACAATCAATTATCTTTGACAGCAGAAATCTTTTAACCTTCAATTAGATAAGGAATGCACAGTAGTCGGACAAAGTATTTCATTTGGAACATATTACTAAAGACTTATCCTTTAATCCTCACATATCAAATACTTTACGGACTTTGTCCAGAACTTCAGTGTTGGTCAATTTGATATATTTATCGAAGGATTTTATATCCCTATGACCGCTTATTGGCATTATGAATCTCGGGTGGAGCTCTTTTTTCAGGCAGAGTGTAATAAAAGTTCTTCTTGCAGTGTGTGAGGATACCATTTCATATTTTTTCTTTACTTCTTCTTTTCTTTCCTTGCCGATATAAATCGTTTTCACTATCGGATCATCGATGCCTGCCAATTGACAGATTTTCTTGATTTTTTTATTATATGTGCATTCGGTTTTTGTCGGTAGTTTGAAATCAGGGTAATTGTTGAGTATTTCTTTGGTTTTGTTAAATAATGGGATTACCAGATTTTGTTTCGTTTTCTTTACGTTTAGCGTGATAATATCATCTTTCATATTTATTTTTTCGGGTGTCAACCTGCTTAAATCTGAAAATCTCAATCCTGTATAAATTTGTAATAGGAATAAATCTCTGATTTCACTGAAATCTTTATTGTCTTCCAGATTCAAAGCACTTAGTTTTTCAATATCATCTTCATCCAATGCAATGGCGGTTGTTTCACTTTCCCAAACTTTCAAATCATTCTTGAAACTTGTGTTCGATGAAATGCCGATTTTGAGAGCTTCATTCATAAATACTTTCAATTCTTTAACAAGGTTCCCGACAGTGTTTCTCGCAAGATTATGCCTCTTGGTCAAATATGTTGTGAATGAATCAAAGAACTCGCTATCAATGGAATCAAAGGTCAAAATTTTATTGGAAAACTTTTGGTACCCTTCCAAGTGCAGTTTAGCATGATTGTAGTTAGAAATCGATGATTCGCTAAAATCTTGACTTTTTTGCCGTTTATTTATAAAATCTTCGAAGCAAGCAATCAGTTGCTTTTGTTCATTTGCAAGCAAAGTGGAGCCGGGGGACAGCATTTCTTTTATCTTCTTGGTCAAAAGTTCCTTTCTTTGTATTTTAGGGGAGTTGAGACATTCATTATAGAATTCGGTGACTTTGAGTTGAATTCTCTGAAGATAAGCATTGATTTCAGTTCCTTTTGGAACTCGTTTCTTGACAGATTGGTTTGAACTGTCCCAGTTAATATTTTCTACGGTTAGACCTGTGCTGAATTTAATTCTGTTACCTTCAAAGGTCACAGACATCATTAAAACGGTTTTAGGTCTATCAGCTTTGTCAGGATAAAATTTGATATTCATTATGCTTCCGAATATTTATAAAAAATGTCAATACAAAGATAACTATAATTACTGACATAATGACGAACAACTTTTACTTTATCTAACTTGTTTGCGTTGAACAACCAAAACAACAAATATCCTCATAAACCATTGAATATTAGCTATTATATGCTGTTTGAACATTCATCAAAGCTAATGCAAATACATATAATTTCCTCTCCTTCGGAGAGGGTTAGGGTGAGGTTCTTGATTTCAATGTACGATTACACAAGAAATAAACGAAAGAAGTTAATATTTATTGCTATATAATAAGAGTAATATTATATCTTCACAAACTTTGCAACTTTATCACTCACCCTCACAAAATAAACTCCCGACGGTAAACCCGAAACGTCAATTCTTTGTCCTCCGCCGGCGGAGGTGTCTGCGGAGCAGACGGAGGTGGAAACTGCTTCACCAAAAACATTGAAGATGCGGATAGAACCTTCCGAAGGTTCCCAACCTTCGGAAGGTTTAGTAATTTCTATGAAATCGGAAGCAGGATTTGGCAAAATTTGAAAAGCATTTGAAATATTAATTTTCTCTTCAACTCCATTAAAATCCGAAGTAAAAATCCAAGTATCACCAATTGGATTAGCATCTGTAAAGCCCCCAAATAAGAGTGCAATCCCGTCTTCCAATTTAGTCATACCGGGATACATTCTTGCAGGGGGAATTTTGTCAACATTTATTAATTTCCAACTTATACCCTTTAAATCAAATAACCATGTATTGTCAGTCAAATGATGATTTTTACCTGCAAATACAATTATGTTACCCTTAAATAAATTGCAGTAACCGCTACTAACTAAACTGTCTGTCATTCCTACTGGATTCATCTCTTTCCATTTCATTGAGTCAATTTCAAACAGCCATGTATCCTTTAAATAATCCCCACCAACTGACTCACTATAACCACCAAATAATATTATTTTTCCAACCTCAATTTGTGCAATCACAGGGCCTATTCTGTAATATGGTATTGGGGTTTTAGCAATATCGAAAAGAACTTTCTTCCATTCCTTGGTTTCATAGTTAAACAACCATGTATCTCGCTTTGGGTCAATGTTGTAATTTCTTCCACCGAACAGTAGGGCATTATTTTCGTTTATTTGTGTTAGACCAAAGTGGGATCTTGCTTCCGGGTGATTTTTAGGTTCAAGTTTTGTCCATGTTGTATCAGTAAGATTGAATATCCATGTATCATCAAAATATCCATTATCATCATTAGATCCACCAAATAATAATACGATATTATCGGAAAGCTGACACATTCTATGGTTATAACGCTGTTGGGGTGAAACTTTAGGCTTCAGTTCAGACCATTCTTTTGTCTTATAATCAAACAACCAAGTATCACCCAGAAATACACAGCATCCGTTTTTAGTAAATCCATAACCACCGAATAGCAGAGATATTTTATCTCCAAGGGTAGCCATTCCATGTTGTTGCCTTGCAGATGGAGAAACCGGAGGATTTAATTCTTCCCAATGTCCGATTTGTGCAAAAAGGGGAGAAGAGAATACAATAAGGAAAAGAAGAAAAAGTTGTAGGCTTTTTTTTAGGCTTGCCAAATTTATTTTCTTGTTTTTCATAGCTTTGAAATAAATTATGAATCTAAATCTGTAATTTATAAAGATAATGAAAAATTAGAAACTTTGAGGCATAAAAATAATCAATATCATTGATTCGTAATACATTATGTCTTATAATTTTGGTATAAATAATGGAAAAGCAATTTACGGCAGTTATTATTAAATCCGGCGATTGGTTCGCAGGAACGGTTAAGGAATTATCCTGCGTTAATGCTCAAGGCAAAACGATTGAAGAATTAAAAGAAAATTTGGAAGAAGCAATTCAGTTGATTGTTGAATCAAACATCAAACATTTCTCTAATTTCAACAGTGAGTATTTCGAAGAGCAAATTGCAGTAAGTTTATGAAAAGGAAAGAACTGCTCCGTTATTTGATGATTCATGGTTGTATTTTGGAAAGAGAAGACAATCGCCATTCAGTATATTTCAATCCTAATTCGAACAAGTCTTCAACGGTTCCACGACATACCGAAATAAATACATTCACCGCTTTCTTCTTAAGATTTTTAATAACTCATTCCGTTTCATTTAGATTGTTATTAACTCGCTTGTACAATCTTCCGTTAAACCACGCAATGTATCTTCATATCTATCTTCAAGAATCAATTTAACATCCTCAATTAAATTTTCACGGCATTCTACCTGAGTTTTGCCCATACCATTAGCACCGGGAATTTCAGAACAATATCCAATAATCCAGTCGTCGTCTGTTTCATATATAGCATGAAATTGATTTGTCAATGTGTTTCGCCATTAATAATAGATTCAACAAAAAAAAACGAAGCTGTTTTACTAATATTTTATGATTAATCTTTCTGCCTATTCTTAAAGCTGAATGGATCAGACCTTAAAGAAAAAGCATTTTGCTGAGTTGCAAAATGCTTTTAACAAAAAAAAACCACCCAATCCTTTGCGGACGGGGTGGTTTTATAATTTATAAACAGATTCGAAATAAATTCTTATTTTTCGTCAACTACTGTGTAATCTGCTTCTTCTACGTTGCTTTTTGCATCTTTGGGTTGTTCCTGTGCGGGTGGTGGTGGTTCTGCTCCGGGTTGCTGTTCTGCACCGGGCTGGGCACCTGCCTGCTGATACATCTGGGTTGAAGCTTCGCTCCAGATTTGGTTCAAAGAATCAATAGCAGTACGAATATCTGCAGGATTCTCCTTGATAGCTTTTTCCAGATTAGCTTTTGCCGCTTCAATTTTTGTTTTGAATTCGGGTGTGAGCTTGTCGCCAAGTTCTTTAAGCTGTTTGTCTGTAGAATATACAAGATTATCAGCCTGATTTCTCATGTCAATTTCTTCTTTCTTTTTCTTGTCTTCGTTAGCATGAGCCTGAGCTTCTCTTTTCATTTTCTCAACTTCATCTTTTTCCAACCCGCTGGAAGATTCAATTCTGATGCTCTGCTCTTTGCCTGTTGCTTTGTCTTTGGCACCAACACCGAGAATTCCATTGGCATCAATATCAAATGTAACTTCAACCTGAGGAATGCCCCTTGGTGCAGGAGGAATCCCGTCAAGGTGGAATCTGCCAAGCGAACGGTTGTCCACTGCAAGCGGACGTTCACCCTGAAGAACATGAATTTCAACTGAAGTCTGGCTGTCGGATGCAGTAGAAAATATTTCAGATTTCCTTGTAGGAATAGTTGTATTGGCAGGAATCATCTGAGTCATAACTCCGCCTAAGGTTTCAATTCCGAGAGTCAATGGAGTGACATCAAGCAAAAGAACGTCGTTCACTTCACCCGAAAGCACACCACCCTGAATTGCGGCACCGATTGCAACAACTTCGTCAGGATTAACTCCTTTTGAAGGTTCTTTGCCGAAGTAACTCTTAACCAATTCCTGAATTTTAGGAATACGGGTGGAGCCGCCGACGAGAATAACTTCATCTATCTGAGCAGGAGTAATTTTTGCATCTTTAATAGCTCTTTCCACAGGACCTAATGTTTTTTCAAAAAGGTCAGCACAAAGGCTTTCAAATTTTGCTCTGGAAAGATTGACATTCAAGTGCTTCGGACCGTCGGCAGTGGCAGTGATAAACGGAAGATTAACATCAGTTTGAAGCATTTGCGAAAGCTCGACTTTGGCTTTTTCAGCGGCTTCGCGAAGTCTTTGCAGTGCCATTGCGTCTTTGCGAAGGTCAATACCTTCAAGTTTTTTGAATTCTTCGGCAAGGAAATCAATAAGACGGTGGTCAAAGTTATCGCCGCCAAGGTGAGTATCACCGTTGGTAGATTTCACTTCAAAAACACCTTCTCCGATTTCAAGAACCGAAATATCGAATGTACCGCCGCCAAGGTCATAGACGGCAACGGTCATATTCTTGCCTTTTTTATCCAAACCATAAGCCAATGCGGCGGCTGTAGGCTCGTTGATGATTCTGCGGACAGTGAGCCCTGCAATCTCGCCTGCATCTTTAGTTGCCTGACGCTGTGCATCGTTGAAATAAGCAGGAACAGTTATAACGGCTTCGGTAACTTTCTGACCGAGATAATCTTCTGCTGTTTGTTTCATCTTCTGGAGAATCATAGCTGAAATTTCAGGCGGGGAATAGAGTCTTCCGTCAATGTCAACCCTGCATGAGTTGCCGTCCTGCGAAGGTGCAACTTTAAAAGGAACCATCGAAGTTTCTTCTAAAACTTCGTTTGTTCTTCTGCCCATGAATCTTTTGATGGAGTAAACAGTATTGTAAGGGTTAGTTACAGACTGACGTTTTGCGGACTGACCAACCAAACGCTCACCATTTTTTGTAAATCCAACTATGGATGGGGTAGTTCTTCCGCCTTCGCTGTTTGCAATAACGGCAGGCGAAGTGCCTTCCATAACGGCAACAACGGAGTTAGTAGTCCCCAAATCAATTCCAATTATTTTTCCCATTTTTTTAAAATCCTAAAATGTAATACAATATTTTTTGCAAGTTTTTATATTTGAAGCAAGTGAGTTGTATAAAAACGAAATTTTGAAATATTTATTTATTCGAATGTAAATAATTCGAACTATAATATTTCAATGTGTTTTTCCTGCGGTTTTTCAGGCTGAATCTTTTTAATTGTTACAGCCAACAAACCATTGTCGAACTTAGCTTCAATATTCTTATTATCTATTTCCCTGGGAAGTTCGAAAGAGCGGGAAAATTTCCCGAAATATCTTTCGCTTCTTACTAATTTAATTTTGTTTTCGTAATATTTCTTCTCGCCTGTAACGGTGAGAACGTTATCGTCATTTATCTGTACTTTAATATCATCCTTCGAAATCCCGGGCAATTCAAATTCAAAACTGATAGAATCCTTGCTTTCTGATAAATCTGTTTTGGGTTTGAATTTGAAAGCATGAGGAGATGGAACTGTATCGAAATACATTGGATGATTGAACTTATGTCCTTGAAATTTATGTGTTAAACCGATTTGCGGCTCACAGCATGATCTATTTGAATTATACATTGTTTTCCTTTTAATTTTATGTTAATCTATATTTATTTTATTTTGTTTTTTAATGATTTTAAGCCGGTGGCAATTATATGTAATCGCCACCAGCCTTAATCAATTTTTCAATTCTACTTAACCGATTTCAACTTCAACTTCTTTTGGTTTCTGTGGTTCAATTTTTTCTAAAGAAATGTTAAGAACACCGTCTTCAAATTTTGCGGCGATAGAATCAGTTTTTACGTTGTTCGGCAATTCGAATGAACGTGAAAACGAGCCATAATTTCTTTCAACTCTGATGAAGGATTTATCTTCAACTTTTTCCTCGCGTTTTTTCTCGCCTTTAATCATCATGATGTTGCCGTCGGTAATGCTGACTTTCACATCTTCCTTTTTAATGCCGGGAAGTTCGACATGAAAGAAAATACTTTTTTCATCTTCTGCAATATCAATTCTCGGGGCAAAGCTACCGAATTCGATATTGAAACCTTTGTCGAATTCACCGACAAAATCATTCATTTTTTTGGATAAGCTCTCGAATCCGCGAAACGGATCAAATCTTACTAATGACATAATGACCTCCTGTTAAATTTATTTTGTTAATAATTATTTGTGTGTAATATTTAAAATTTTTAAGCAATTGTAACTTCAACCTCTTTAGGTTGTGGCGGCTCAACTTTTGGGATTGTAAGTTCGAGCATGCCATCTTCAAATTTAGCAGCAACAGCTTCTTTGTTCAGATTTTCAGGCAGAACGAATGAACGGCTGAAATTCCCGAAAAATCTTTCAGTTCTGAGAAAGGTTTTACCTTCTGATGAATTTATTTTCTTCTCGCCTTTGATTGTCAGAACATTATCGTCGTTAACGCTGATTTTCAAATCGCTTTTTACCAATCCTGCAAGCTCTGCAAGGACATAAACATTTTTCGTGTCTTCCGAGATGTCAACTCTTGGATTGAACCCACCCGCTTCAAAATTGATACCGTGGTTGAGTTCGTTCATAAGTTCGTTCATGCGGCGACCTGCCTTTTCAAAACCCCTCATGGGGTCAAATTTCATAAATGTCATGGAAACCTCCAATAATTTAAGTTAAACATATTTATTTTTTATTTCAATTTACGTCGTCAATGAGTACTCTTACGAAATGTGTGCCAAAGTGAGAATGCTGACACTATGTCGCAACTGAGTGCAAATATGGCAGACTAAAAAATATTTCCAAATGACACAATGACAAAATGGCTGACAAAGTGGCGTTTTTTGTGTCGAACGAAAAGATAATTAAATTGTTGGTTGAAAAAGGTATATCGAAGATGAGAATTCTTACTCAGTCCAAGGGAAGCCTTGAGCCTGCCGCACCGAATTTATCGGCAACGGGAAAGTCCAAAAACCGAAGAGTTGAACTGAAAATATTGAAATAATTAGATTAACGTATATTTAATTGCGGAGTGAAGAAACCTGAAAAGTGTATGGCATGTTGAAAAAGAAAAATTTGCGGATAATGTCAGGTAATAACCGTTGGCAGAGTGAAAATGAAGGTTGTGCCTTCACCTATAATACTTTCAACTCTTAATCGCCCGTTGTTTTTTTCAACGAATTCTTTGCATAGGATTAAACCCAGTCCTGTTCCTTTTTCCCTGTTAGTACCAGGTTGAGAAGTAAGGTTATCCTGATTAAATAAATTAACAAGATCATCCTCTGCAATGCCAACACCCGTGTCACTGACAGAAATAACAATATCCTTTTCGGTAGGAAGAACGCTTAACTTGATTTTACCTCCAGAAGGAGTGAACTTTAAAGCATTTGAAATAAGATTTCTAATCACGGTATTAATCATATTCATATCGAAATAAGCCGAAATATCATCATCAGATTCAAATTCAACTGAAATGTTCTTACTGAAAGCATTAAGCTTAATTAAATTTATATTGTTTTTAATTAGTTTCGGAATGTCATGAAAATCGGGGTTGTATTTGATTTCTCCTGCTTGAGAGAGTGACCATTCAAGAAGATTATCGAGAAGTAAATGAATCCCGCTTGCAGATATTTTCATAACTTGAAGAATTTCATTATTTTGACGAATCGAATTGCTTGTATTATCTTCCAATATCAGATCGAGTATATTACTGAAATTACCAATTGGGTTTTTCAGGTCGTGTGCAATGATTGAGAAAAACCTGTCTTTAGTGGCATTGATGTCTTGAAGCTTCTTATTGGTAATCTTGATTTCCTCACTTTTCAATTTGAGTTCGTTGTAAAGCAAATGCAATGTTTCTATATCTTCTTCAATTTCTTTCTTTTGAAGGAGAATTACTTCGTTTTTACTTTTTAAATCCAGAGCTTGTTCTTCTAATGTAATCTCACTTTTAAAAACCTGAAAACGGTAGAGACCTATTATAATAATAGTGGTCACAAAAGTGGAGACAATCGAAATAATAGCAATAATTTTGGCTTCGTTTTTGGGGAATAAAATCAATGCCATATTGTCCGACTTAATAATCTCAATATAAATAAATCCTGCCAAATTCAATACAAGAAACAGAAGCAAAGGTTTCAAATATCTGAAATCCCAAACTATAACATTTGCGGCGGCAAAAAGTAAAAAATAGAAATGAATGTGCGGTTGACTTCCAAAATATATACCTGTAACCGACAGCATTACAAAAAAAGTCCCAAGACTAAAAATATATCTTGCTACTAAATATTTCCCATACTTGCTGAAGAATAATCCTGAAATAAAAAACAAGATAAATATATCTGTCAATAGACTTGCCGCCCACAATTGCTCTATGTCCTGAAACAAATACAGCACTCGGTAAGCAACAGTACTGAATATGGAGATAAGCAAATAGTAGTTGGTTAGACGGATTCTTCTTGTTTCATAGATCGAATCAACGCCTGAGGTTCCCCATCCTGCTATTGTTTGGAATATTTTTTGCAGTTTATTTATTAGTTCTTTCATTGCCGATTTTAGTCAATTTGTTTCAAGGGTAGTGTAAACGAAAATGTACTCCCGAAATTTAGTTTGCTTTCAACAAATATCTGTCCTCCATTTTTTTCGACAAATTCTTTACACAAAACCAAACCGAGACCTGTTCCTTTTTCTTCGCCTGTCCCGATTGTCGTGTGGCTGATGTCTATTCTGAAAAGTTTATGAATGTCTTCTTCACTAATCCCGACTCCGTTGTCTTTAATAGATATTAATATGTTTTTGGGTACAGAATCATCGTCATTAAGCAATGATTCTGATGAGATTGTTACAGATCCATTAGGTTTGGTAAACTTAATTGCATTTGACATCAAATTTCTGATAGTTGCATTTATCATATTATAATCAAAAAAAGCAGAAAGTTCTTGGGGTAAAGAAGAAAAGATTTGTATTCCTTTTGCTTCGGCACTGCCTTTAAGCAGAGCAATGTTTATATTCACCATTTCAGATAAATTGTGATAATCAGGATCAAAAGCAATTTTACCTCTTTGTGACCGCGACCAAGTCAAAAGGTTATCCAGAAGGTTATAAAGGTTTTTTGCAGATAAGTGCAAAGAATCAAATATTTCTTCATATTCTTTATCATCAAACTGGTATTCCGGATTAGTGAGCAGTTCAGTTGTACTGATCATCGAACCAAGGGGGTTTTTTAAATCATGTGCTATAATAGAAAAGAATTTATCCTTTGTTGCATTAATTTCTTTCAGTTGTTGTTCGGAAATCAGCAATTTTTCCTCGAATTTTTTCCGTTTATTGATATCTCTGAAAACTAATAAATATCCTGATTTATGAGAATTACCGCTATCGTAAAACGGAGAAAAGACAACGTCATACCAATTTCCTTCCTGATTTTCAATATGATGATATTCAAATCTTATCGGGTAAGATTCAGTCTGATGAGAAAGTTTATCTGAAAGGTCAGGAAATAATTCAACAATTCCACGCCCTATTAAATCATTTAGCTTGAATACTTTATCGGCTGTCGGATTAAAATCAATTATTATCATTTTTTTGTCAATAACAAGAACCGCATCAACCATTGATTCGAACAATGATTCTTTGGCTTGAGGAACTATCTGAAATAATCCGACTTTAATAATAGCAAAAAACAGGGTTATACCCGTTAATGAAAAAGCAATTGGCGTAAAATCCAATTCGGGATATGGCGTTATCCTTGAAAGGTAGATGATATTGCTCAGCCATGGATAAATCAGCGACAACAGAATCAATGTAACTTGATGACGATATAATTTCTGGTTTTTTGGTATATATCTTATCAGAATTACTGTTGCAAGAATCATGTGGAAATAAGAATAAACGGTTAACGCCCAAACCCCGATACCTGACTTGTATAAAATAACAAGCCCTATAACACTTTGCACAGGACGGTACTCACTCCATTGCAGATAATGGTGTTCATTGGTAATTGCAAGGATTAATACCAAAAAGGGAACAAACCAGATTGCTGTAAGACTTATCTTAGAAAATCTTGTAATCAATTTGGAATAAGCCAAAGTGAATAGAAAATACAGAATAGGAGTTGCTACCAGCCCCGGATAGCTGATTTTAGTAAAAATTATTTTGGTGGCGGCATCAACTGCCTGATGCTCGCAACCGATTGCCAAAGACCACCATGCTGAGGCAAACATCAATAATCCGAAATATTTTCTGCCGGGTACGTTCCTTCTGTTCCACGTATAAACTCCAATATACAAGTTTACAAGCGAAGCTATGAACAATATTACCGATAATCCATTTATATGCATAATTTATCTTCTTATCTAATACACAGAATATATTATCGGCTCATTTTGTTTAATATTGATTCGTAATCAGTTCAATTCTCCTTTTTATCAAAAAATATTTCATCAATAAAAATAAATGCATCACCACCGGCTCCCAAATGCCATTCGGGCAATTTGCCGTAGTTCTTTGCTTTTACTTTCAAATACCTTGCTTTAACATCTGTTTTAATTGAAAAATCCTTCTTTGTTGGAGTCATTTCCTTATCAGGAACAGTATTTTTTATTATTCCTAAAGATTTGAATTCTTTCCCGTCATCTGAGTAAAGAAATTCTACTTCTGTCGGCATGAGAATCCATGAACCTGTATTTTGCATAAATCCTGCACCTGCTAATCCTAAATGATTCTCTCTTCCGAAGTCAACCGTTGCGGAGAAATCAACTCCCTGATATCCCTGCCAGCCTGACTGGAAAAAATTCTCGCTCGCTCTTATTCCGTCAATTAATCCTTCGGGTCCTCCTGCTGTGTATTGATTGTTATATTTCGAATCAATCTTAACTGTAACTCCTTCGGGCAGTTTGAAAAAATTTGCAGTAGTTTCAGGGCTTACTTTTCCATGAACCTCTGATATTGCTTTGATTTGTGTTGATGCTGATATTTCGAATGGTCCGGAGTATTTGGCTGAATTGATGTTCGGTGTTCGTCCGTCGGTAGTAAAGTAAATATTTGCTCTTACTGTTAAATTCTCAATTTCAACTCTTAAGGATTTCCTGATCGTTTTTCCTTCCGAAAGAATTAATGGAGCCAAAACAGGTTCAAATTCAGTTATATGAGTTTTTGGAAGGTACGATTCTTCTATTTTTGTTTTGTTTGGATTCTGACCTAATGTGAAGTCAAGTTCGCCGCCTGCCATTATATCGTCATGATTTATAAAGTTCTTATTGTATGGTTTGCCATTTAGTTTTGATGACTGAATGTAAAAATTGGTTTTTGAAGGAGCATTTGCTTTAATAACGAATTTCTTACCGTTTTCAAGATTCAGGGTAAGCTTGTCGAAAAGCGGAGTGCCGACAGCATATTCCTTACTGCCCGGGCAAACAGCATAGAATCCCATTGCACTCATAACGTACCAAGCCGACATTTGTCCGCAATCTTCATTGCCGCAAAGCCCGTCTTCTTTTTCGTGGTAAAGTTCGTCCATTATTTTTCGGGCAATCTGCTGGGTTTTCCAGGGAGTTCCGCAATAGTCATAAAGATAGGCGATATGATGGCTTGGCTCGTTGCCATGGGCATATTGCCCTATTAATCCTGTTATATCAGATTGCTCTCTGCCGGAAAGTTTGCTTGTTGTGTTAAAAAGTTCGTCAACCTTTTTTTCGAATTTATCATTTCCACCAATTAGTTTGATAAATCCTGAAATATCCTGCGGAACATAAAAACTATATTGCCATGAATTTGCTTCGGTGTAATTATTATTCACTTCGGAGGGTTCAAACGGAACGTACCAGCCGCCGTTGAATCTTGCCCGCATAAAGCCGGTTTTTGTGTCGAATATATTTTTATATCCCTGAGCTCTTTTGATAAATTCTTCGTAAGTTGTTTTATCTTTCAAAATATTTGCTATTTGGGCAATGCACCAATCATCAAAGCAATATTCCAAAGTACGGGAAACAGATTCCGGCTCGGTGTCCGAAGGAATAAACCCGAGTTTTTTGTATTGGGCTAAACCCTGATGGTCTTTGTTTGCACTTGTAAGTGATGCCTTTAGAGCTTTTTTCAAATCAAAATTTCTGATTCCTTTGATGATTGCGTCTGCAATAACAGGTACGGAATGGTAACCTATCATGCAAAATGTTTCATTTGCCGATAGCTCCCAAACGGGCAAAAGACCACCCTGCTCCCATTGTGCGATAAATGTATTTATGAAATCATTTGTCCTTTTTTGGTCAATTATTGTCAAAAGCGGATGCTCTGCACGGTAAGTGTCCCAAAGTGAAAAAACGGTATAATAATCAAAATTTTCAGCTTTATGGATTTTATCGTCCCTGCCCCTATAGTTCCCGTCCACATCCATATAAAGATTCGGGCTTAGCATGCTGTGGTAAAGAGCCGAATAAAAGGTTATTCGTTGCTCAGTCGAGCCACCATCTACGGCTATTTTACCAAGTTCTTTGTTCCATTCAAGCTTTGCTTTTGATTTAATCTCTTCAAAATTCCACATCGGAATTTCGGCATCAAGATTCATCAATGCTCCGTTTTCGCTGACAGCCGAAATACCGATTTTTGCTAAAAGAATTTTTGAACCGTCAAGCTGAAAGCTCAATCCCGCAACAATGTTTTTCTTTTGCAGAGATCTCGCTCCGGGAATCATTGTATCATTTGCCGAAATAATGAATTTTGCGATAGGTTTGCTGAATCGTACTGCAAAATATATTTTTTGATTCGTAGCCCATGATTTGGAAAAACGGTACCCGGTAATTAAACTATCATTAACGATTTCAATTTTCGAATCAATCACTTCGTCGCGATGTTTCAAATCAATTATCAGATTGCCTGTCTGTTCGTTTCCTTTGAATTCATATTTATGAAAACCTGCTCTTTTGGTGGTTGTAAGTTCAACATTAATATTATATTTATCCAGAAGAACACTGTAGAATCCGGCTGTTGCCTTTTCGTTTTTATGGCTGAAAGGCGACGGGTATAGTTTGTTCGAAAGCTGAATTTCACGGGTTGTCGGCATAAAAAGTATATCGCCGTAATCGAGACATCCCGTTCCGCTTAGATGAGTGTGGGAAAATCCATAAACAATACTATCTGAATAATGATAGCCGGAACATCCGTCCCATCCGCTCAGCCTCGTGTCGGGGCTTAACTGCATCATGCCGAAAGGCAGGCTTGCACCCGGATAGGTGTGTCCGTGACCACCTGTCCCGACAAATGGATTGACATATCCGGCAAAATCTTCCGATTGGAGGGAAGAAGAAATAAAAAGCAAAGTAAGTAAAGCAATAGTAAAAGTCTTCATGATATTTTTCTCCTAAAATGAAAATCAAGAATACAAATTTACCAAATCTTATCAGCAGAAAGAAAAAATTGTTTGAAGATATGAAAATCAGATTTGGATAATCAACTTATTCAGCCATTTCACTTCGTTCCCAAGCTCCCGCTTGGGAACGGTTCAAAATATCACAAAAGCGTAACCGAAATATCCGTTTATGTTTGAATCACGGATTAAACAGATTTTTGGATTTAGAGGATTTTTCAAGAGCGTCCTTTCCTAAATACTCTTAATCCCCAAAAACCCAGAAATCCCAGTTCAGAAATATTCATTTTAAAATTTATTTTCACTTTTTTCAATTATTTTCAAAAAAGTGTGAGACCTTTTTGCGTTTCATGTGTCATATATATTGTGAAGTGGCAAATTCTTAAAAAGTTTGTTTGCTTTTGTAATTTTTTAGTTAATTTTGCTGTGTAAATTAAATTTTAAGGAAAAAAACAATGAAAACGAAAATATTTATTCTGCTCGCTGTGCTTCTCTCACTTTCCGGAATTCAAGAACTAAGAAGTCAGGATACTTTGTGGACGAAGACATTCAAAGAATCAATTGATGCCAGTTTAACGATTGATGGTACTAAAGTGCTTTATACATTTTGGCCCGGACCGACACAGCAACTTTGTACAGCTGACAGTGGTAGAGTAATTTGGACAACTGATTCTCTTCATCTTTTTCGTGGGTTGATGTCCCCGGACAGCACTACTTTTCTTTCTTATGGAATAACCGATAGCAATACTGAATATCTTACAATACGAAGATTAAGCGATGGGGCTGTTATTAAACGCTATGATACGATTATCTCAAATAATTACCCGAAACCCATTCCCTTAAAATGGGCTTTCCAATATTGCTTATTTTCTAATGACGGCAGGTATCTTTATTGTACGACTTCAGATTTTGTTTCCCTAAATATCACAACCCATAATATTATTTTCAAAATTGATTTAATAAATGATGTTTTGGTTTTTGTAAGACAAGATAGTTCATTGTGGATGGAATTTATGAAACCTAATGAGAATTATCTGATTTTTTCGAATAAAAATGGATTATCATTCTATACCCTTGACAGTTTAAAAGAATATAAATATTATAAAGATAGAGGAATTTCAAAAATCAGCCGTAGTGGCAGATATATTACAACCATGCATGGCGAAGACAGCTTATTAACTTGGGACACTCAAATTGATTCCATTATTAAACGAAATCATTTGGATAGTTTGAAATTATGGGATTTAAGATACACCCAAAATGATAGCATTGTTATCATTTCAGCTTTACCAATTGACTTGTGGCAATGGAAATTAATATTTTACAATGTTTTGTCAGGACGGAAAATAAAAGAAATGCTTATGCATTATACTTTAAATGGAGTACTACTAACTCCAGCAAGTTTTGAAGTATCACCGGATGGTTCAAAATTATTAGTAAATGGAACAGAGGGAATTTATATGTTCCCCTTATCATTAAATCCGATTACACACAAAGAAGATAATCCTCCTGAAGCAATAATACGAGTTAATCCCAATCCGGCATTGGGTAATGTAGCCATAGAATTTGATTCCCAAACTTATTATGATGCGAAAATTTCGTTATATGATGAAAATGGTGGTTTCGTTATGAACATTAAGGAAGGTAATTTGAATTCAGGTATGAACACCATTACTTTCAGTACTAAAAATCTCTCTAACGGGATATATTTCATTAGGGTAGCTGGAAGAAATATTAATCAATCAACCAAATTGATAATAATGAAATAAACGAAAAGATGATGTCTGAACCGGGATTTCAGGGATTTTTTGGATTAAGAGGATTTAAGAGAAGGAATCCTTGAAAAATCCTCTTCATCCTTTAATCCAAATAATCCGTGATTCAGATATTTCCATATTCACCCATTGATAATTAGCCAATTTTCATTGTCACGTAGCGACAAAAGGTCGGTAGAAATATAACACCGCCCAAGATGTTCCGTCCCGTACGGGACGGAAGAATTATGTATTTCAAAGAGTTGAGTTGTTTAGTTGGTTAGGCGTATAGTTGTTGAAGACTAAGAAAATCCCCCCTACCCCCCCTTTTTCAAAGGGGGAAAAGGAAAAATTCCCCTCTTGAGGGGTGGCACGAAGTGACGGGGTGGAATCTTCAAGAGTTGAGATGTTTAGGTGGTTAGGCGGTGAGGTGTTGGAAGAGTTTAAGATAAGAAATCCCCATAAAACGCTTTTCAAAGGGGGAAATTAAGAATCTTAAATCCTTTTAATCCCTAAAATCCATGAAATCCGTTATTCAATCTGTTTTTGTAAGAAATTTTTTCAGGATGAAACTGTAGCCTGCAAAAGAAAGCAATACACCAAATAAATCGGCAAGCCAGTCGAAGATGTCGAAGGTTCTTCCGGGAATGAAGTATTGATGAATTTCATCGGACATTCCGTAGGTTCCACCCAAAAGGAGAAGAAAGATGAAAAGTCGTTTATCGGATATATCAAAATGATTTTTCTTCAATCCTACAAGTATTGCCAAACCAAATACTAAATAAGCTAAAGTATGAAGGAGCTTGTCATTAAAATTAATCATGAGTTGTGGCAACTCAATTCTTGTTTGGTGGGAAGCAATAAAGATACCTGCCGCAATCAGCAAAGCAGGCAAGCCGAATTTGAACCTTTGAATTAATTTCATCTGTCTTTTAAAACCACTTTCAGCAAATTAATAATTTCAGATGCAGTGAGGGTTTCTTCGGCATAAGTGCTGACATACAAATCTCCTGCGGCGGAATGAAGATAAGCACCCAGCGAGGCGGCTTCAAAAGGCTCGACATGCTGAGCGAGCAAACCGCCGATTATACCCGATAGAACATCACCGCTCCCCCCCTTTGCCATACCGGGATTGCCCTGAATATTCCAGCAAGAAACTTCTCCGTTTGAAATAATTGTAGGAACATTTTTAAGAAGAATGGTACAATTCAGTTTTTTTGCCCACTCTTTTGCCAGTTGAGCAGAGTTATTGACAACTTCGTCTTTTGGAATACCTGTTATTCTCGAAAATTCTCCGCAGTGCGGAGTTAATATAATATTTTTTCTGAGGTACATATCTTTGTCAATAGCTTTCAAACCATCAGCATCTATAACTATATTTATATTCCGCGGCAAATCGGCAATGATAGTTTTTATAAGGTTGATTGTATCATAATTATACCCCAGTCCCGGACCGATTATCACAGCATTTGCTTTGGAGGCTAAATCCATAATAAATCTGTAATTACCCGATTCGATCGTTCCCGAATCTGTTTCTGATGCTAAGTTAGTAATAACCTCGGGATAAATCGAAGAATGGAACACTGTTGTTACAAGATTAGTCAGACCTGCACCGATTGAAACAGAAGCATTTGCACACAAAGCCGCCGCTCCGGGGAAATTCCGCGAACCTGCAAGAATCAGCAATCTGCCGTAATCAAATTTTGAAGTACGCTTTTCGCGGGGAGGCAAAATCCCGTCAATATCATCCTTTTCAAGAAAATAAGATTCTGCCAGACTTTCGATTATAAACTCGGGAGCACCGAGATTTGCAAGTCTGATTTCTCCGCATACATCCACCCCATCGTTCAGCAACATTCCTGATTTAATTGAAAACATTGTAATAGTATAGTCTGCCGCAAAGCAAAAATCACATCCCACACCTGTTTCGCTGTTCAAACCCGTGGGAACGTCAACAGCAATTTTCAGAGAATCGAACTGATGGACTTTTTTAAGAACATCTAATGCCAACCCGGTTATATTTTCCGAACCGCCAACTCCAATCATTGCATCAATAATACAGTCGCACGAAAAATCGAAATAATGCAGGTCTTTATCGCTTTCGATATGCATAATCGGGATTCCGATACGTTTTGCAGATTCATAATTTGTCTTGGTTTCGTAAGTCATTTTCTCGGCATTGCCAATCCATAGTATTCTAACATCGAAGTGGCTGTTAATAAGATGGCGGGCTGTTGCAAAACCGTCACCGCCATTGTTACCGGAGCCGCAAAGAATAATAATCTCAGGATTCTCCAGACTATTTTCCGTAAAAATTCCTGCAATCTCTTCAGCCACAGAACGGGCGGCATTCTCCATGAGAACAATCGAAGGAATACTATATTCGTTAATTGCAGTATTATCTGCCTGGCGAATCTGTTCGGGTGTTAGAATATATTTCATATTTGGTCAAGTAAATATTAATAAAAATGACATTAAGCAGATTCTAATTATTTAATTTTCATGTCATTCAAATGAAATCGAAAAATACGATTCTTGATGGTTTTATGAATTATAGATTCTTCACTTTGTTCAGAATGACAATTTTTAGAAGCAACCAATTTCTATCAATTACAAAAATATAAGATTCATATCATTTTTTTGCAATTTTTTACAAATCAAGCAACTTTTCTCAATATTATCCGTATAACAAATTTGAATTTAGCACAGAAAAAGTAATGATTAAAAAAATACTAAGTAAGAATCTCATATCTCAGGGGTTGCTGATAGGTTTTATCATTTTCACGGGAATGATTAAAATTATCGGCGATACTTTCTTTTTTCTTGTTTTCAACACATCAGATTTTCCGTTTTTCCTTTGGAATACAGTAATTTCCCTCACTTTGATTCTCATGGGTTCAGTTTTCGCATTTTACAAATTCACAAAAAGCGAAGAAAACGAACGGGAAAATACTTTCGAGAGTTATTTCAACGACTTGAAGATAATCATTATCTTAGTTTTGATTTTACTGATAGCAACCATTCTTTTGCCTGATTCGCTTAATCAGCGACTTGAAATATCCGGAGTGATAGCATTTGTATATGTTGAATTGCTTTCATTATTTGGGATTGCAATCGGGTTTTACACTCTGAACTTTCTTTTCCGCTGGCTTTGGTTCAGACGGCACAGAAAAACAAAGACTTACCTTAGAACGCTGGTTTTTCTTTTAGGCTTTTCGTTGTTTTTTGAAATCATTAATCAAATGACAATACGGAACAATGATTCAGATGTTAATCTCAATTTTATTCTGCCGATTGTAGATTCTTTAGGATTGATCATAGCATTCATGACTGCCAGAAAAAACACATGGATAGCCTATCTTCCAAAAAAGAAAAAATGGAAGCTAATCCTGATATCTTCATTTATTAACATAATTGCTTTAATCATAGTTATTCAAACATTCAATTCAAACGAATCAGGGAAATTGTACCATGCCTTGAATCTTTTCTTTGGAGCGGCACCGATTCTTAATTTTGCTTTCATGATTTCTATTGCATATTTCACACGAATATTTTTTGCGGCAATTTTTGCTTTGCCCACAACAAGAATTGTAGAGCAAAGAACCTATGAAATTAGTTCATTAACTTTTTTGAACAGGATGGTTGCCCAAACAACAGATACAGAGAACCTTCTAAAAACAGTAACAAAACTTGCGTTGAATTCAAGCGGTGCATCTTCTGCCTGGACTGAAATTTATACTAAGGACGGCAAAGTAAATGTTGTTTCTGCCGAAAATATGGATGCTCAAGTTGTCGAACAATTCCATAGTGAAAATGAGATTAAAAATTATTTCATTACACTGACTGAACCTTTGTTTATTGAAACGGTTAAGGACTGTAAGGATAAGCTTCTCGGCGATATTTGCTGTATATTGAAATCTAAATCCCTGATTGCAATTCCGCTATTTGCAGGAGAGGAAAGAATCGGAACTCTGGTTGTTCTTCATCCCGAAGAATTCAGTTTCGAAAGGGATTATATCAATGTTCTGACAGCATTCAGCGACAATGTCAATGTAGCATTGGAAAATACAAGGCTTTGGGAAGAATCGCTAACCAAAGAGCGTTACAAAAAAGAAATGATGCTGGCAAAAGAAATAGAAGAAAAGCTTCTTCCTCAGCATTTGCCCTTATTGAAAAATTATTCTCTTGCGGCTTTCGCACTACCTGCACAGGAAGTCGGCGGTGATTACTACGACATAGTAACATTGAAAAACGGTAAACCCTGCATACTAATCGGCGATGTATCGGGCAAAGGAATGAGTGCCGCTTTTTATATGGCTCTGCTCAAAGGAGTTGTTCTTGGAGTTGCAAAGGAATCAGATAGTCCTATTGAATTAATAAAGAAAATCAATTCTACACTTTTCCATGTTATGGAAAAGCAAATGTTTATAACACTTTCGGCATTAATGCCTGAAAATGAATTCGGAACTTTTAAGTTTGCACGGGCAGGACATACTTATGCTTTCGTTAAACAAAATGATGAAGTAGTTTCTTTCCTGCCAAAAGGAATCGGTATCGGGCTTGCAAATTCAGCAAAATTCAATAGCATTGCCGAGGAAACTGAAATCAGGTTGAATCATAATGACAGCATCTTACTTTATACAGACGGCATTACAGAACTCAAAAAATCATCAGGCGAAGAGTTTGATGAAAATTCTTTGAAACAAATTCTGAATTTTTCAGTATATAATAATGCTGGTATGCTTGTTGATAATATTAAGTCAGGAATTAACGGATTTATAGATAATAATGAACAAAAAGACGACATGACGGTTTTCGCTATCCATTATACAAATAATGACGAAACACAGTGATTCAGCTTAATATTTAAAATGAAATAAACAGGAAAAAATTATGAATGAACAAGAAAAATTCAAGCTCAACCAAAAATCGGTTGATAATGTTGACTGCATATACCTTTGGGGATATTTGGATGCACATACTGCTCCCCATCTGGAATCTGCAATCAGCAATATTATTTCCGCAGGGAAAAACAAGATTTTGGTGAATTTTCGTGATTTGGAATATATCAGCAGTGCAGGACTTGGCGTTTTCATGGCGTTCATCGAAGAAATCAGGGACAAAGGCGGCGATATCAAACTCTCGAATATGAAACCAAAAGTTTTTTCTGTTTTCGATTTACTTGGATTTCCTTTGCTTTTTGATATAGAGAATGAAGAAAAGGAAGCACTTGAAAAATTTTATTTAAATCTTAACAAGAAGAATGACTAAGGATATCTCAAAATATAATAAACTCTGTATAGAAACTGACCTTTCCAAATTACAGGAAATCAGAGAATACGTTGTTTCCTGTTCCATAAATTTCGGGTTTGATGATAGTGATGCACAAAATATTGCACTTGCGGTTGACGAAGCTTGCACTAATTTGATAAAATACTCATTTAATTTTGATACAACCAAACAGATTTGCATCTCGATTGAAACCAAGAAGAATGAGTTCACTGTCCTGATTTCCGATAACGGTAGTTCTTTCAATCCCTTAAACGTAACGGCTCCGAATATGAATGAATACTTCCGGAAAATGAAGCCGGGAGGATTGGGAATCTTGATTATGCGTTCGGTGATGGATGATATTTCGTATAAACCATCAACAGATAAAACTCATCAAAATACGCTACGACTAAAAAAAATATTAGCTTAGATTAATATTTTTCTCTTCTTTATTCAAATTTTATTTAATATATTTATTTTTTTTAATAATTGTCAATTACTAAATCATAATATGAAAGCATTAATAATTATTCTTGGAGTGGCTTTGGGGCTCTTTTTGGGTTTCTTTCCCAAGTATGACAAACCAAAACCCGGATGGTGGAAAGTTTTAGCCTTTTTGCTGATGACAGCTTCTGTTTGTCTTTCGCTGTTACCGCCTTTGGCAGAAAATCCACTTGTGTCAAAGTACATGACTTCTAAAATGCCTGAGCACAAATCTTCGATTCTTCTGAAAGTTGTACCAAGCTCTTTGAAGTATGACCACATCCTTCAGAATTGGAATCTGCAATTCTATTTCCCCGGAAAAGAAAAATCAATAGAAAACATGGTAGTCAAATCAAAAGACTTACCCGAGGAACTGAAATCTGACAAGAAAATGATTATAAAACTGAAATATGATGTTCAAAAAAAAGAATTCATCTATCTTTCTACAGCTTATGTGAATCCTCTGCTTGTATTCCCATTTGTTCCAGGACTCGAAGAGCAAATCAGGATATTGAATTTCCACGTTCCCGTAGCATGGATTGCAGTTCTGGCATTTCTCATTTCAATGATTTATTCATTCAGGTATTTGAAAACAAAAGATTTTGAATATGACTTGCTGGCATCTTCAGCCGCAGGTTTAGGCTTACTTTTCAGTATTCTTGCAACTGTTACGGGTATGGTATGGGCAAAATTCAACTGGGGTTCATTCTGGAACTGGGATCCGAGAGAAACTTCAATTTTCATTCTTTTGCTTATTTACGGTGCGTATTTCTCGCTTCGTTCGGCAATAGAAAATCCTGAGACCAAAGCACGACTGAGTTCAGTTTATTCAATACTTTCATTTATCACTGTTCCGTTTCTTGTATTCATTCTCCCGAGGATACTTTCCGGCTTGCATCCCGGTTCAGAAAACGATTCCTCAACCGGACCGATTTTGAGTGCAAAAGAAGGTGCTTTGAGCATTATCCAGCAAATTTCATTCAGTTTGGGCTTTGCCGCAATAACGGTACTGTTTTTCTGGATGCTAAACATTTATATCAGACAAAGAAAATTACAACATAAAATAGAAGGAGACATTTAATATGTACGAATTTTTATCAGCAAATGCTATATATATAGTATTCTTTATTATTCTCATTATCTGGTTAGGAATAGCAAGCTATTTTTTCCGTGTGGACAGAAAACTTACAAGACTTGAAAAAATGGTTGAAGACCATCATTCAGTAAAGTTGTAACTTTGATTGCATGAATTTTACATAATGAAATTGACAACATAAGACATACACTAAACTAAACTGTTTGCAATTTTTTGTCATGCGAAATCGTCAAACATTTGAATTTGTTTCATTTTTAATTTAAAGATTATGAGAAAAAGATACATCATCGGAGTAGCTGTTGGTATTGTTTTTATTATAGTGGCAGTTATGTCCTACAATACAAACTCTATAGAATATGCTAACCTGACTCAAGCCAAAGCCGCAGGAAAGAAAGTTCAGGTAATTGGTTCATGGGTTAAAGAGTTGCCATCTGATTATAATTCAGAGAAGAATATATTTACATTTTATATGAACGACAAAGAAAACAAACAGGCAAAAATCGTTTTCTCGGGGTCAAAACCTAATAACTTTGCTTTAGCAAAATACTTTGTTGTTACAGGTAAATATCAGGGAAATGACTTCATTGCCTCTGACATCCTGACCAAATGTCCTTCAAAATATGAAGGTTCAGCTCAGGACATGAAATAGCAATAAAATGATTACAATATATTGCCGTCAAGGGATATAAACAAAAACGATTAATAAAATTTGGAGAAATTTATGAGATTCAACACTAAGTTATTTGCACTTTTAGTGCTTGCAACTTTCGTCATTTTGAACGATACTGCTTGTACTCAGGAAAAACAGAATACTGAAAAACCTACAGTTCAAGCAACTAAAAGCCCGGCTGTACCTGCAACACCTGCAAGGATTTCTTTCGTTGACAAGGTCAGTCCTGCAACAAAAGGTAAAGCAATAGATTTCACTTTTAAAGTTGATGGAAAAGAAGTTTCCTTTAAAGATTACACAAAGAACAAAGTTGTTTTCCTCAATTTTTGGGGAACTTGGTGCGGACCGTGCAGAAGAGAAATCCCTGATATCATACAGGTTTCAAAAGATTTAGAAGGTAAAGACATAGTTATTATCGGCATTCCTCAGGAAGGTGAAATACCTGTTGCTTCTGCTGAAGCCAAAGTTAAAGCATTTGCCGAAAAAAATGGAATTCCTTATTTGAATATTATTGATGGGAAACGTGAACTTGCAAAAGGTTACGGAGGAATTAATGCCGTTCCGACTACATTTATTATTGACAAAAAAGGCATCATTGCCGAAACTATTGTCGGCGGAAGAGATAAAGATTCGTTTATGGAATCAATCAAAAGAGTTTTGAAATAGTTTCTTTTTTATTTGATTCGCTGGTTGCAAAAAGTAAAAGGCTTCCGAAATTTCGATAATTTCGGAAGCCTTTTTTTATCTATTCAAAATTCCTTATGTAGGACTTTAAATCATCAATGGGAATACTCCCCGCATTGTCGGGCAGAAGGATACGAATAGTTTTGTTGCCTTCCACTCCTTTGATTGTCATTTCGCCGCGGACTATAACAACGAACAAAGGTTTTTCCATTGATTCATGATATACCAATTTTCCCAATTTACCGATATAATCAATAAACTGCTTTGAATTGGTTTCTGAAAGTAGCAGGTCATAAACATTACTTCCTTCAATACATCCTTCCAGCCTTTTGGTTTTCGTTACCGTCATGCTTTTTTGAAAATTCTCACAATTTCTTTAACTGCATGAATGAATTTTTCAATTTCTTCTTCTTTTGTAAAGTAGGAAGGGCTAACTCTTACTGTTCCCCATGGAGCGGCACCTAACGGTTCGATGACTAAAGGAGCACAATGCAACCCTGTTCGTACAATCATATCGTAAGATTCATCCAAAACATATCCGACTTCCTCGGGAACCATACCGTCAATATTAAAGCAGAAATTTGTAAAACTTGATTTTTCTGTTCTGTTGTAGATTGTAACATAAGGAACATCCTTCAATTCGGAGATGATGGTTTTAACCAGTCCCGATTTGTAGTTATGCATTTTTTCCATACCTTCGCTGAAAATATAATTCGTTCCTGCAAACAAAGATACAATCCCGGGAGTGTTCGGAGTACCTGCTTCGTAATGAATCGGGCATCCTTCCGGCTGATAAAGGACTTCACTCAGAATTCCTGTACCACCGATTTTCAATGGTTTCAGATGTAAATCATTCTTAATGCATAAACCACCGATACCCTGGATTCCGTACAAAGATTTATGTCCTGTGAATGCCATCAGGTCAATATCCCATCCGTCAAAATCAATTGGAAATGAACCGGCTGACTGAGAAGCATCAACCAAGATTAAAGCTCCCGCATCATGTGCAATTTTTGCTATTGCCTGTATGTCAAGGATTGTTCCCGTAACGTTTGAAGAATGATTGACAACAATCAGGCTTGTGTTATCCCGAATGGCTTCCTTAATCTTTTCAGGCGATACATAGGCGGCAGAATCACAATCAACAATTGTCAATTCAATTTTTTCGAGTTTTTCCAGAGTTTTCAAAGGACGCAATACTGAGTTGTGTTCGATTGCAGTTGTAATTACATGCGTGTTTTCAATACCAAGACCGAAAATTGCAAGATTTAAAGCTTCGGTACTGCCTGAAGTAAAAATAATATGCAGGGGATCTTTAACATTAAATAATTTGGCAATATTCTCACGGCAAAGATAAACCACATCATCTCTTTCCCTTTCAAAACCGGTTCTGGCGGCATGAACCACAGGATTTTTCAAACAATCGTTAACAGCATCAATAACAGATAAAGGCTTCGGGTAACTCGTAGCGGCATTGTTAAAATAAATCATAACTACTCATGAATTTGTAAATAATCTTTTATATTTTTGAAAATTAATCATATTCAAAATTACAAAAAAAGTAAGGAATTCTTCAAAAATCAAAAAAATATTGCCGTTTAAATAATTTTATTCGTATAATTGAGTTTTTACAAACGATACAAAAAGAAAAATGTCTGCAAAAACCAAAACATTATATTCGGCTTATGACCTTGCCGAGCATAATTTTTCTCAAATCGTAATTTTCATATTTATGATTATTGCGGCATTATGCTGTATATTCTTTATTTCTTTGCCTATACTCCAAGGAATTTTCTTCGAGTATTTCCTGCATGGCAGAGTATATAACAAAGGAGAAATAATAACTTATTATATTGATGGAGGCGACAATTTCAGGACATCCCGATTCATGGACTGGGGTGTTGATATTTATCTGAAAACAGCAATGGAGGGTAGGTATTGGTTCAATCCTATTATATCGTTAATTTTACCTTCAATGATACTCAGTCTTGCTTTCGGCATGATTTCAACAGCACTTATGCCCCAATCTGTCGGATTCATGAGGCAGAAAATTGAAAGAGAAATCGCAATTCTGCTTAACAGACTCACATTAATTCGTTACGGTTATGAAGATTCTGCAGAACATAACGAAATTATTCATGAAATTAAAAATGCTGATTTGAAATCACTGCACATGCTTGCAGAAGAATTCAATATGATTGACAGCGATTTGAAAATTCTTTATAAAGCATTGATTTGGAGAGATTCTTCTCTGCTCTACAGGTTGTTCCATATTAATGATGGAATTTTTATGTATATGAGATTCTATTTCACCATCAAATATAGCAACGGAGTTTTAGGATTTGTTTATATAGGAGCGGCAGTACTAATCATTATCATTGGTCTTCGCGGGTTGAAATTCATCCCCCCAACCCAACCGTCACTAATTCTTTTTGCTCTGGGATTGGAATTTTCTCTGCTTGTGGTTTATGCTTTTACCATTATGTATGCCCATCAGGAAGATGATATTGACTTAAAAGGCAGTGGAAGCGGCGGTGAAAATGATTCTGTTTATATGAGCAGTGATTTCGGAAGTGCTCATGAAGTCGAAAAACTTCTTCGAGTCTTTATAAATATCCAGAGAAAAAAGGATAAATAGTAAATATGAATTTGCTTATTGCTTCGAACAATCAACATAAGATAAAAGAGATCAATGAGATTTTTATTATGATGAATGTTCAAAATTTTAAGTTGTTAACTCCAAATGAAATACTTTCTGAAGAATTCGATGTTGAGGAAGATGGAACTACATTCGTGGAAAATGCCTATAAGAAGGCAGACTTCTTTTTTAATTTGACACAGGAAACAACAATTGCCGACGACAGCGGATTGGAAATTGACGCTTTGAGTGGTTTGCCGGGAGTCAATTCTGCAAGATTTTCCGGAGTGCACGGAAATGATGCAGAGAATCGAAAAAAAGTACTCCAATTATTGAAAGATACCCCTCACGAGCTGAGAACAGCAAGATTCCGAACTGTTATTTGTTATCGCTCAGATTCATCAACTCTCTACTTTGAAGGCATCTGCAACGGCAAAATAACGATTGTGGAAAAGGGGGAAAATGGATTTGGTTATGATTCAATTTTTATTCCTGATCATCATACGAATACTTTTGCAGAAATGAATTCTCAAGAAAAAAATGCAATAAGTCATAGGACAAATGCCGTAAAAAAACTTGGGGAATTTCTGAAAAATTTAGAGAATTAAGCTTTGGGGAACTCAACAATGAAAGTAGCACCTTGTCCGGGCTGACTCTCAACAATAATATCACCGTTCATTGCTTCAACAACTTTTTTAACGATTGATAATCCTAATCCTGTGGAATTTTCACCATGTGTCGGTTGTGCACTTAAACGAGCAAATTTTTGGAATAATTTCTTTTTATCGTCATCTGTTAGTCCGGGACCTTCGTCTTTTATAGATAGTCGTAATTTACTATCTACACCGTCAATACTAATATAGATACTTTTTTCAAATGGTGAGAACTTGATTGCATTAGATAATAAGTTGTCAAATACCTGCAAAGTTGCTCCACGGTCAGCCAATATCATTTGAGTATCTGACTTTGTATCGAAAAATATTTTAATCTTCTTGTGGGATGCAATTTCCCTGTAAACATCTAACGAAGCAGATAGCAGTTCATAAAGATTGAATACTTCAAGATGAATTTTGAATTTACCTTCTTCAATTGCATTCAAATCGAGAAGATGCTTAATGAGTTCAAGCATTCTTTCGGAAGTTACAATTATATCATTGGAAAATTCTTTAATATCGTCACGAGTTAGCGATAAATCATCACGCAAAACCTTGGCAAGCATCGAAATGCTGTAAATAGGATTTTTCAAATCGTGTGCGGCAATACCGATTAATTCATTTTTATCTCTCTGTAGTTTCTCAATTCTTGCATTTGTTGATTCTGCATCTGCAATACTTTCTTTGAGACTTACAAGGTTTTTCAGCCGAAGCACAACTTCCTGCGGGTCTTCAATATCACAAAAACAGTCCAGAAGTTTAAACCTATCGAAAATGGTTGTATCAGATTTGGATTTAACACCCCAAAGGATTACAGGTATATCAGGTACATTCTTAAGATTTTCGAATTCGCCATTCTTCAAACCATGATTAGCAATATTCAAAAGAATGATTTCAGGTTTTAAGGATTCAATAGTCGGTAGTAAATTATTTGCTTTGTCATAGAAGTGAAGATGAAAGTCAGTATCATTAATAATACTCAGGAGAAAGCTATTAATAGCCTGATCTCCGTTGCAAACAAGAAGAGTCCTATTTGGGGTATTACTCATAATGCAAAATGCTCAATCACAAAACACAATAAAACAATTACTAATCTTTACGAAAAACAAAGTTACAAAATAATATAACTACTAAAAAGTAAAATTATTATTAATCCTGCCAATTTATTTCTTACCTAACTGCTTCCCAAACTTTAGAAACAGATTTTCCTGAAACCATCACCGAAACTGAGTTTACTATCCAGGAAAAAACTATTCTCAGATAGCCGTATTTACGGAACCTTCTAGGAGACTCCAAAACACGGATTTTATTTGTAAAAGATATTTTTGAAATTTTGGCTATTCGGCGATATAAATCGAAATCCTCACCCGCGGCTATACTTGAATTGTATCCGCCAACCTGTCTGAAAGTATCGGATTTGACAATCTGACACTCTCCCCTGCCCATTCCAACACCGACAGCGTTCAGAAATCTTATATATGAATTATGGATTGTATAGAATATACTATCCTTAAATATTTTTTCATTTTTGGCTACATTTACAATACATGCAAGAGCAGAACTGCCCTCAAAAACTTTTCCATTTGCCCAATCAGATATAAATTTAAAGAAATTATCAATATTATCAGGAATAGTATCACCGTTCAGGAAAACAAGAATATCTCCGTTTGCTACTTCAGCACCTTTGTTTCTGCCTTCGGCAATTGTTTGTTTTCTGTTTTCTTTGTGTACAACAAGGGTATCCGCATATTTTTCAGCAATTTGTTGAGTGGCATCAGAACTGCCTCCATCACTTACGATAAGTTCTATTCTGAATTTTTCACGAAGTTCTTTGGTGTAAATTCTTAATGTTGAATCAAGTATCTTTTCTTCATGATAGACAGGTATGATTAAACTAATCAAATGATTTGCGGTTTTGGGGTTTAAATGCTCATAAAAACCGGTAGATTTTTGAGAAATCCCGTTTTTTCTTTTATCTAAATTTGTAGTTTCGGTTAATATCGTTCTAATATCACTATGCAAACTATTTCTTACATTTTTGATTAATACAGATTTACAATTTAAGGATAATATTTGAATTGAAAAAGGTGTTTTTTAAAATCTTACGTTACCTATCTTTATTGGGAAAGGATACATAAGATAGAACCTCGTAGTTCCTCCGATTTCCAAAACAGGAGAAGGCAAACGGAAATGATTAAGTCCCTGCCGGAACCAATTCGGAAAATTCCAAGTGTCAGGAATCAACTGCACAAGATTGTAATCCAAAGCAATGAGGAGTTTCCTGTTCCCCCAGCCGTATTCGGTTTTCGTATTATATTTTGATGGGTCGCCGCAGTCAAATTTATCAGGAGCACATAGGCTATATACTCCATATCCGAAACTAAGCTCCATCCATTTGGGCCAATATTTATTTATTGATTTTGGCAATAGATTATGAACATTCACGCCCATCCAAAAAGTTTGAGCGCTGTAATCATCTATGAAAGTTTCGCTTGGTCTTCTGTTTTTTTCCCCAATCCAGCTCGGTTTAACATATTGAAATTTTGGAGTAAAATTTTGTAAAACAGGTATATAATGCTGTGCAAGAAAAAAGCTTGAGCCAAGAATATCAGCATAAAAGTCAGAAGGAGAAAATCCAAAACCTTTGCTATAACCATCCAGGACTTCTACATACCCTGTATAGCAAAGCCCGAAAACACTACCAAGAATTGTTGACAAGTCCCAGCTAAAACCTGAAGTCATTAAAATTTCACTCATTAAGTATGAAGGCATATAAGAACCGTAAAAATGACCTCCTTTATCAAGATAGTAAGTCCACTGTCCATCTTCCTGAATATTAAAAGGACCTACATCTTTCCAGATGGTATTTTGCTGCATCTCGTGCTGAACTATAAAAATTCCTGCAAAAACACTACCAAGTATAACTGCAGGAATTGGCTTGATTTTTGTAGTTAAATTAGGGCGGGAACCAAGAATTGTATATCTCTTGTTGTTCGCATAGTAAAATTCATTTTCGGGAACAAGTTTTTCTTGACCGGAACTGTCTTTTAAAATCGTTGCAGTAGAGGATAGTTTGTTTGAATCAATATTGTATGACTGAGAAAATATGGAAGTTGTATTGATAAGCAAGAAACAGAAACAAAAGAATATTTTCATAATTATTTGATAATTTTTCAAAAAAAGACAACAAATTAAGAATAAATATCAACGTAATCAAAAGAAAAATACAAATTTATAGATAACAAATATTATTTTGATTAAATTTGTACTGATAGACAAAGCTAAATTGTAAAAATGGAAGAAATAAAATTAAATTTTACGTCGGCAAGAAAGAAATTGAATCTCTCGATTGAAGAGGTCAGTAAAATTACAAAAATCAGACCTCATATTCTTGCTAATCTGGAAGAGGGAAATTTCACCTTCCTCCCTCCTATCTATATTATTTCTTTTGTTCAAACATATGCCGGTTATTTAAAAATACCTGCTTCAGAAATTGATTCAGCAGTCGAATACCTCAGAAAGCTTACAAAATACGAGAAGCCACCTCCTGTTAATATCGCAAAATCGAATGTTACTGAACTTGAACGACAGCCTTTTTCTTTTAAAAACTTAAAGAAAAGAAAATTACCAAAGCTAAATCATGGCAATTTAGTCAACTACATTCTTTTTTCTGCTATCAGCTTGGTTGTACTTACTCTTGTTTACATAATTTTCTTTACCGAGGATTCAAGCGTAAATAAATCATTCCAAGGCGAAACGGGTTCTGTTAAGCCCGATACAGCCTTGATTAAAACAAACGACAACAAACTCAATAATTTCTACGAAGGTCAGGACAGTTTGATTCTTACTGCAAAAGGTTTAGACACAGCATGGCTGAGAATTAATATTGATGGTGCCGAAAGCCAGCAGTTTCTTGTTGTTCCAAGGTTTGAAAAAATGTGGGTAGCAAAAAAGTTCATTATTCTTTCACTTGGCAATGCTGGTGCTGTAGAATTCAAAAGAGACGGTGTAGTTTTGCCGCCATTAGGAAATAAGGGATTCGTTATAAGAAATGTTAAAATCACTAAGAATCAGGTTTTAAGTTCTTCAATTCCATGGTCAGCATCAAGAGATTCTTCTGCAAAACCATTTGTGAAGAAACCATTGAAAAAAGCTGTTAAAGCCGAAGAACCACCAAGACTTATTGAACCAGCTGACATGCAGAAATCTTATACTCCTTTCGGGAAAAAGAAGTAATCGCTTAGAGTCCGCTTCGAATTATATCATGCAAACGAATAACCCCGCTTAACATTCCTTTGTCGTTCACAACAGGCAGTACAGAAATTTGCGAATTTCTCTGTTCCATCAGAATAAGAGCATCACCCAAAAAAGCATTTTCAGTTATTGAAACCGGATTTTTAGTCATAACTTCTTTTGCATATATTGATTCTATGCTATTATAATTTTGTAGAGTCCTTCTTATATCACCATCTGTTAGAATACCGACGAGTAAATTCTCTCCATTGATAACGCAAACACAACCCAAACCTCTATTTGATATTTCCATAATTGCTTCCTTGAAAGTAGCTGTTTCTATTATCAACGGCAGATTTGAATCCTTGTGCATAACATCTTTTACGGTCAGTGTTATATTTCTTCCAATTTGCCCCAAAGGATGTTGTCTGGAAAACTGTTCAAGGGAAAGGTTTGTTGCTTTCATATAACAAGCGGCAAGGGCATCTCCTGCGGCAAGGGCAACAGTTGTGCTTGACATTGGAGCAATCTCCAACGGACACGCTTCCTTTTCAACTGAACAATCAATCGAAATGTCTGAATTCCTTGCAAGATATGAACTCATATTCCCGACTAAGGCAATAATCTTAGCTGACCTGCTTTTCAGATAAGGCAGTAGTCGAACAATTTCTTCGGTACTACCACTTTTTGAAAGGAGTATGACAACATCGTGTTTTTCAACTATCCCGATGTCCCCATGTAACGATTCAACGGGATGAAGAAAGAATGATGGTTTACCAAGACTTGAAAATGTTGCGGCAATCTTTTCTCCGATAATCCCTGATTTACCGATTCCCGAAACAATCAGCTTCTTTGCTTCTACAATCATATCAATAGCTTGAGGAAAGGAATCTGAAATTGCAGATTTGAATTTCTGTAAAGCCTGCGATTCTTCTTCAATTACTCTGATTGCTTCTTCAATCAACTCTTTTGGATTTGACATTCTATAACCTAACTTAAAAAATTATTCTTTTCGATTTAATACACATTTTATCCGGGAGGCCAGTTCATTGGTCTGCCCCCAAGCAAATGGCAGTGAATATGAAACACAGTTTGCCCTGCCTGCTCATTGCAGTTGAAAACCAGCCGATAGCCTGCCTCATCAACTCCAAACTGTTTAGCAAGCTTTTTGCCGGTTAAAATGAGCATTCCCATCAATTCAGCATCAGAATCAACAGCATCGTTGATTGTTGGAATTTGTTTTTTAGGAACTATCAGAATATGGACGGGTGCCTGTGGATTTATATCATTGAAAGCCGCCACAAAATCATCTTCGTATATAATATTTGCAGGAATTTCTTTTTTTATAATTTTTGTAAAAATTGAGTCAGTCATAAAGTTCCTCTTTAAAATAAAATAAATAGCCCTCTGCCGTATAAGCAGAGGGCTATATGTTTACGTAAGATACAAATTATTATCTTACAATTGTCAGTTTACCTGTTTTAACAACTTCGCCGACGGTTAATCTGTAGATGTAAGTTCCGTTTGCGAGTGAATTATTGCTATTATCATTTCCATTCCAATCAACAGTTGTTGGTCCTGCTGAGTTTGAACCATTAACTAAAGTTTTTACAACATTACCAAAGATATCAAGAACTTCAAATCTGACGTTCGATTCAGTTGGCAAAGTAAATGTAAAGACAGTATGGTCTTTGAATGGATTTGGAGAGTTTTGTCCCAGAACGATTTCCTGGTCTCTGTCGTAAGTCAATGTAATGATTTTCGAGAATGATTCGCAAGAAGCGGCACCATCACGGTCAACCTGACGTAAACGATATTGATAAGTCACGTTAGTGTTAACTTCTTTATCAAGATAGTTGTAACGGTTAACATTTGATGTAGTTCCGGCACCTTTAAGGTACGTAACTTGCTGCCATTCACCGGCATTTCTTCCGACTTTTTTCTCAACATAGAAACCATCATTGTTTAGTTCGGAAGAAGTTTCCCAGAACAAATCAATACCGGCATCGCGAACTTGACCATCGAAATAAGTAAGTTCTACTGGACCTGGATCATTATCGCATTCCTGATAAATATTATCAGAACCGAAAGAACGAGTGCCTAAATAAGGACGAATCATAGGAATCCATGTTCCGCGTGTTAATGTTAGGGTAGTTCCGTCAGCAGGAGAAAGACCAAAGTGATGCAAGTGAGCATAACCAGGGTTACCAATTGTAGGCATGAACTGATTCCATGTACCGCTACCACGAGTATTTTCAAATGCGAAGAAATTATTATTAATAAGTGAACCGCTTGGATTAAGTCTTCTAAAGTTCTTGTCAATCATAAGGTGATATCCGGACCCACCAACAGCATTTGGTGTTGTTATTGGAGGTGGTATGTAAATACTTGTAGTTCTCATACCAACTCTGGATTTGGAAGCACCTAATTCAAGACCTGTTTCACCAAGTTGTGCGATTGACATCCAGTAGGAACCTGCTGGAAGAACGACTGGTTTGGGTAGAAGATAAGTAACATATTCATCAAAGAATGGTTCTTTTCTAATATCGTCCAATCCACGTTGTCTATAAATCATAGAACCTGGGACAATAGTTCCCGGCTGGCTTTGATCTGTATAAATAGCTAAAGCAATATCGTCCATCGATTGGCTCATAGTTCCATAAAATGCTTTATATCCATAAATTGTATCAGCTTGATTCAACTGGAATTTCATAGCAATCTGACCGGAACCGGAACCACCAAGATATCCTGATCCGTAATAGACTTCATCGTATGCGCTGGTTGCACCATAAGAATAACCATTTGCACCTGTAGCAAATCCGTACATGTTTAAGCCTTTTCCGGCTAAACCTGTAAATGCATTATCAGGAACATCATTTCTTGGGCTCGTTGCTGGATCATAAGCAAATACGTCACCAAAATTCAATGTTAAATCCATGTAGGTTGTATCGTTTAATGGCTGGAGATCTCCGCCGGGAACGATAACATTTCCGACTAATCTGTATCTGCCCGGACCGGATTTTCTAGCATCCCAGAAAGGCATAGCTACTTCAACGATGGATCCTGGTTTCATGAACGGCAATTGCTCAATACGGCAATAAACTGGTTTTGTGTCACCTGCTCTGTATATCCTGACTTTAATCAAGAAACCAGGGGCATCAACACTGGTATTGTTACTAAGTTTAACCCTAACAGGAATCTTAATTGCCTGTGAAGCAGGAGCTATAGTATAAGGCCATAATGGTTTAACGGCAGAAATTTCAATATCTGTAATTTCTGATGGATAAAGGATCGTAACGTTATCAACAAAGAACGGATCTGTATCATCAGGAATACATGAAGCACATTTTTTATCGTTATTTGCATAAACTTTAACTTTAAATCTAAAGTTCTTTGCTCCATCATTACGTGCTTTAATAAATGTATCAGGAATTGCAATGAATGCTTTTCTGTATTCAAAGTCAATACCATCATCATAAATGTCAGGTCTCAAACCACCAAGTAATCCGGCGGCTGGTGGTGCAAGTGAAGAATCTTTATCTTTTTCTAAGAAACCGGTTAGATAACCACCGGAACCGAGCAATTGATAAGCGGACATACTTGTTATTTCTTTAGCTCCGCCTCTTCTTGGATGAACTCTCCATCTTTTAGGATCAACGTTTGTTATATATTGAACTCCGTCAGGACTTGGTTGCATCAATTCAACTGCAATTGATTCCCATGTTGATGGATCAGTCGCACTGAAGCCAGCTGGAGATGAAACTGCAGAAGTTGCTGTAGTCCACTGTGTAAATACGTCACCATTAACGATGGTACGGGGTTCAGGACCAACTAATAGCTGATCGCCAAAACCTCTGGGCCAATCATCCTGTTTAGCTGTTCTTTGGAATGAAAGGGAAAGAACTGCACCGAATCTTCCTCTAAGATCAATAGGGAATGAACGGATTTCATCGCCTTTCATTGGAGCAACTGGCTCATTGTCATCAAGTGTTTTTCTAGTCATACGAATAACAGGTGATGCAAGTTTGTAAATCGAATAATCAGGATCTGCAAACGAGAAATCAATATTGTTGGTTGCACCGTAATCACCTCTTGGTGGAAGTGGATTATTAGAAACTTCATCTCCGGCAGAGACTTCAGCTTCAATGTTTACCCATTTCAATGTTGAAGGCATAGGAACTCTGTCAACAATATGATATTGTGTTACATCATCATAAAAATCGTTTAATCTTTTCATGACATATATACGTACAAATGTAGTATCATCAAAGGGCCATTCGTCTCCAAGTCCCTCTTTTGTGAAAGGATTTGTTGGATCTGCAATTATGTATGCTTTCAAACGACCGATATGGTTATTTACGAATTCATTTGGTTCAAATGGAGGGAAGTAAATCTGAGCATATCCATAAGGAGGAATTCCGTTCAGTTTGCCGGTACCAGGAAATGCAGGTAATGGAGTAGGTACTGACCAGTTACCAGCACTAAGTGTAGGAACGCAGTATCTGATTTTTACATAAGGGTCACCAGTACAATTAACCGACAAAGAATCAGGTAATGCCAAGCATGTACTATCTATGCTAATCAAACGATTATAGATAATTCTCTGTGAAGCTGAATTAATAATTCTGAATCTTGCACGAAAATTTAACTGTTGTGGCTGGAAGTTCTGACCTTGTGGTCCCTGAATATTATTTGTCAGGTTCTGGAGCAGAGCAACAGGTTGAATAGCACCGATTCTTTCTTCGCCGGCAAGCAATTCATAATCGTTTGCTTTTGTTGAAGGAACTATGTCCGTGAAATCCAAACTGGCATTAGGATCTGCTTTTCTTATTCTGTACTGAATATCGCAAACACGGATTGTGTTCTTCCATTGTTTGAAGCGAATAGCAAGATAATTACTGGGATAGTTAACATTTGGATTAGCATAATTGCTAAAATAATGTGTTGTTTGAATGTATGGGGCGCCCCATGGAAGTAGTGGGTTGTAGCTGGCTGTGCCATAATTCTGATGGCGAGCCCAACCGGATACACCAACTGTTGTGTTATATCTGAATACAACAGTAGCAGGAACACCTCTTTGCGGGATTGGGAAAGCCATACCATCAAAGCGTTCGTAAACAATAGTCACACTACTGTCTTTTTTGCTTAAAATTACCTGAGCACTAGCAGCAATATAGTTATTATCACCCGGGCGTGCATTAACTGGACCGGTATAACCACCCCAGTTAGTATTTAATCCACCTTTTGGTGCAATATTCAAATAATAAATAATGAGCTTGTCATTGGCAGCTGTTCTCTTGAAATAAACTTTTCCCCAATCTTCAGCTGTATTTGTAAAAGTATTAAACTGGGAAAGGTGCATATCTCCGAAGAAAGGTGCAATAACAGCAGTTCTGTATGCATAAAAGTCACTTTGGTCAAGTGCTCCACCGCGATTACGTAAACCTCTGGTTGTTGTACTTGGCGAGGCATCAAAATTTCCTAAGATTGCGAATTTGTATCCCCAATCATCACGGGTTGCGTCAAGTAAACCGTTGCCGGATCTACCTCTGTCAAACCAATCATCGCTCATAGGATCGTAGCAATCAACGGCTCCGGGTAATATGGTTCTCACTCCGGTAGGATCATAGAAATAGCGTCTGTTGGTCAAACCAATGATTCCGTTTGTAGAAACATAGAAGCTGTCGTAACGAATACCATTAAAGTAAAAGTTAAAACCAATTGGAATCGGACCTGCAATAGCATCATCTGTTGAGTCTGTTGCATTGTGGAAGAAGTCACCGGAAGGTGTTGTTGTTCCGGGAACCGGAAGAGAAGGATTACGGAAAAATCTTAAACCTTCTGAAGGATTATCAATCCAATATTGAGGGTCGCGAACTCTGGGTCCGGGTAAAATACGGCGCCATAAGTTACTCTCGAATGTTGTATCGAGAATTTCCGGATTTGGTCTCCAATAATCCGGGGCATCGTCCTGGCTATCAATAAAATAATAACCGGTCGAAATTGCCGGACTTGTAACGGCATTTGTTGGCTGGGAGAACGGCCTTGGAAAGCTGGTATTATAAATGAACGGATTAGGTTCACCTATAAGACTTTTCCTTAGTAAATCATCCGAACTTGCTTTGTCGTCGCCGGCAAATGCGAAAGCTGAACTGATTACTAAGGTGCAAGCCATAGCAAATAGTAGCAAATACTTTTTCATAGTGCACTCCTAAAAATTATTGCACAAAAAAACTGTTAATTATATACGAAAAATTTATTTTCAAAACTTAAATCCGGGATTCTATCTTTTGAATCTCCAACCGTGGTCTTCGAATTCAAAAATCCAACCTGCTATTTTTCCTTCATCTATTGTATCGAAATGATTCCAATAATCATTATTATAAGTATATCTTGAACTTGTGTCATCATCAGCAACTTTTCCTGCTTGTTCCATTATTGCCTGAAGTCTTGCCTGCCAGCTCTTGAAGTTTGAAGCTCTGAGATCCACCCAGCCTTCTTCGCACCATTTTTCAAAATCTTCGGCAGTTACATCAATTTCAGCATAAGCAGATTTAACCGGAATCTTTACTTCTTTACCTCTCAAATACTTCTTGCCGTCCGGCAGAAGAATTGCAAGACCGATTGAAAGCATTTCCGAACGAAGCTGTGAGTTATTGGTTATAATCTCCAAAGCTTTTTCCGAAATGGTTTCGGGCGACATCTTCAAAGCACTTTGTACAGAGCCTGCAATTTTCTTAATAATATTTGCTTCATAAAGTAATTTTGAAAGTCTTGGCGGTCCAAGCAGTTCGAAAGCTATACTTTCAACATTGTGTTCCTTTTCGAGTTTTTCAATTTTCTTCAAAGCAATATTCTGAAGCATCCCGCCTCGATAAGTTGGTCCGAGTGTTGAACCATCTAACGCCTGGATAACATCATGTCCCGAATTGCCACCGCGAATTTCACTGATAGCATATGTTGCAATTTCCTCCGGTGTAACGATTTCCATCTGTCCGAGTGAACTGATTGCCTGCCATTCGCCTTTAGAAAATATTCCATTCTCGCCTGTATCAATAAAGATTGATTTGAATTCATCACCTTTTGATATTACTCCGGTTTCATCAACAAATTTGAAACTAGTTCCGATTTCATGAGCATCTTCAAGTTTCATATCAATCAACTCAATCGGTTTTCCTTTGCGATAAACTTTATCATAAGCAATTTTCTTCCAGGCAATTGCGGCTGTAGGTTTTATTTCTTTAACAAGAGGACCGTCGGGTGAACGTGCCATAAGAAACAAAAGGAGAGTTTGAGCTCCCGCTACTGCGGCTTTTGACAGCAATACTCTGGATGGACGCTCTTCGCTGTGAGTATATGGAATATTCAATCCCATTCCACCTGTTCCGCTTGTACCGATCTTCAAGTACATTGTGGTTTTAGCATCAAGCAACCCGCGATAAAAAATCTGTACGTGACGGATTAATTGCGGAATATAGTCACTTGCCAACATTCTTTCAACTGAAGTCTTTGATATAGAATCAGTTAGTATTTCCTTGCGCACAGTTTTGGAAGTTGTGTAAATATCCTGATAAGCAATTGCCGTGGCAGTGTTAATACAATCAATAACCAAATCAGGTTTTGTTTCCTGAATCAGATTGTAAAGAGCCGAATTGTTCAAAACAGTTTCGGTCAGTTCATCATAGATATCATTTACTACGCCAAGCCTTGAATCATCATTAGACAGCACTTCTTCCCAATGCATTTCTTTCCACTCTGTTCTGGTAAAGATATTACCCCATTTAGGAACAAACATGTTAGGATCGCAATAACTATATTCAGCTCTAAGTTGAGCAACAGCATCTTCAGCTTCGGATTGACGAAGAGAAGAAACAATTAATTTTGAAGGAGAATGTTCCATCAATCTGTGGCAAATAGCCGCACCAACAAGTCCCCATCCTCCTAATACGAGAATTTTCGAATCTTTAATTTGCATTTCAAACCATTCAATATGTAAATCTTAAAATAAATTTAAATACTTTTAACAAAAATATCTTTTAATTTAACGAATTCTTAACAAATGCCCAACAAGAAAATGTTGGTATTCAATAATAATTATATGTTTTTTTCTGGAAAAATAGAGGCTTTATTAAGCCAATCCCCAAATTTTCAAAGAACTTACGTCATTTTCTCCTATCCGAGCTTTTTTTCTGTCTGTACATTTTCTAAAAAACTTTTTCCGTTTTGTACTTTTTCTAATATACATGACACATGAAAGGCAAAAACGTCTCACGTTTTTTTCAATATTTTTTTATTTTTTTTTAACTTAATTTTGTTATATTTTGTTAGTCATTTAATATCATATATTTATGCGGATAAAAAAAATTTCCACTTTTTTGCATATTTTCACATTTTTTTCACATTTTTACGAATTTTCCAATTTTTTTAAATTTTTCTGAATTTGATATTTGATAAAAATATGTTCCGGGCTGAAGCATTGAAAAATTGATCTCTATGGGTTGATTAGAAACTTCCTGAGTTTCGAACACCACTCTTCCGAAAATATCGGTTACAATTATTTTGATTTTTTCAGTGCTTTGCACATTCAACCTAACATTGGCTATATCAGAAACAGGATTTGGATATAGAATTGTAGAATTTGCATAAGTAATTTCTTCGATACCGGTAATTTTCTCATGTTTTTTTATTATCCCTGAACCGCCGACATAAACAATCAGAACAGAATCGCGGAAAACACACTGAGATGTTACAAACAAGTCGGTCGTTGGTTCGGAATAATTTGACCAGGTTTCGCCGGCATCTGTAGATTGAATTATCTTTCCGGCATCGTTTACAGCAAAATAATTGTATTCATCCCGAAAAGTGATGGAAAGCATTTCATTTAAATAATCGCCCTGTTGAATAGTAAACCAATTGGTTCCACCGTCTGTTGTTTTCAAGATGGCTTCTTTGCCTTCGTTCGAACCTGCAATGAATCCTATTTCGTTTGTCAGGAAATACATATTATTAATGTATGTTCCCGAATCACGAAAATCTTTCCATAAAATCCAATGGTCGCCCCAGTCGGTTGAACGGTAAATGCGGTCAATAAAATCGGAATTTTTACCGCAAGCCGCATAGCCAATTTCATGAGATGGAAATGCAATAAACTTGAATATTTCATACTGTGCTTTGGTTTCAGCCGCCTGCCAGTTTTTCCCGGAGTTTTCCGAATAGATTATAGCTCCGGTGTAGCCAACAACAAAGAGTATAGAATCATTTTTTTGTAAAAAATTCAAAATGCCAAATGAAAATGGATTGACGATTTCGTCGAATTCAACCTTGTCCCAATTCGCTCCTCCGTTGGTTGTCCTCATTATTATGCCCATACCACCGACACTGGTATAGCCTGAAACCACAATTTCTTTGCTGTTCTTTGCCTGGACATTGAAAAAGTAGTAACCTACCCACGGAGTAACATTCCAAGAATTTCCACCATTCACAGTTTTCATGAAAATTCCACGTGAGGAACCCCATCCAACTGCAAATCCTGTATCAGCACATGGAAAAGAAACTGACAAAATCTTCTCGGAAACACCCTTTGGAGTAATATCTGTCCACTGTGCTTTCAAACCGGGAAATCCTGTCAGAAAAAACGTCAATATAATAATGAATATCTTATTCTTCATATTTACGATTATTAAAGTCAAAACCTAATTTTACATCAAAAATTATTCCAATATATCTATTTTATTTTTAGGAAAAAAGAAAAATTAGAAAAGTTTCATACCAACAAAAGGAAAATTATTAAATAAGTAGCCAGTTTTCGAATTTTTTCACATATAATATAATGAATAAGAAGAATGAACGTTTAAATATTTTTGATAGTGGGTTAATGCAATAATAATATTGCTATTAACAGATTTTTTATACAATTATTAAGCAAGTTCATGATTGTAACTCTGATTTTCATCTCTGCCATTGTAATTTTTGCAATAAGAACATCATTCTTCAGTATTGGAGCTTACTTAGAACGAAGGAAAGAATACCACACAGGTGAATTGAAAAACTTTCCATTCATCTCGGTTATTGTTCCTGCCCGGAACGAAGAAGGCAACATCAGGCAGTGCATCGAATCAATTGCTAAAAACAAATACCCAAAGGATAGATTTGAAGTCATTGCCGTAAATGACCGTTCAACAGACTCAACAGGAAAAATACTAAACGACCTTCATTCATCATTTCCAAATCTTCAAATTGTTACAGTCACTGAAGAAACCGCAATTCATAACCTCAAAGGAAAACCGGGTGCCCTGGAAGCCGGTATCAGAGTCAGCAAGGGCTCAATTATTCTTATGACCGATGCTGACTGTACTGTGCGGGAGAATTGGATTGAAACGATTGCAAAGGGCTACGAAAACCCTAATGTCGGTTTGGTGGCATCATTCACCCACATCAAAGGCAACAGAATATTCGATAAGATTCAAGCTGTCGAGTGGATTTGCATGAACACGATGGGAAGCGGCGGAATTGGGATTAAACAGCCGTTAGCTTGTTATGGTAATAATATGTCTGTAAAAAAATCAGATTTTGATAAAATCGGAGGTTATTCGAACATTAAATTCTCAGTTACCGAAGACCTCGCTTTGCTTCAGGCAATTCATAAACTCGGCAGAAAAATCCGCTATATCACCAATCCTGAAGCATTAGCCGTTACTTTCCCGTGTGTTGATTTGAAAGAATACTTCAATCAGCATCACAGATGGGCAATCGGCGGTCTGAGTTTAGGCTGGAAAGCTGTCTTTTTTGTTATTTCCTCGCTTGCTGTCTGGATAGGAATTATTACCGCAATAGTAACATACCAGCCAATATGGCTTGGGGCAGTTCTGATTTCAAGAATTATCTGCGACTTCATACTTATTAATCCGTCAATCAGAATCCTTAAAAAACAGAAACTCTATCCATGGATTATCCCTTCAGTTCTATTCTTTATCCTCATTGAGGCAACCCTTCCATTCCTTATATTAAATAAGGATATAAAATGGAAAGGTCAGCTTTTCAATAAGCATTGAGTGTAATTCTATTATTTGTCATTCTGGCAAAGTGAAGTATCAGGTCCAACTTTTTATTCCCACTCAAACTTGTAAGATGGATAGGATATCTTGAAATATTTAGAAACAGACTTTTTTTATATCTTCAAAAATTTCCTAACTTTATCCCCCACTCTCACAAAATATACTCCCGACGGCAAACCCGAAACGTCAATTCTTATGCCCTCTCCTTCGGGGAGGGTTTGGGTGGGGTTCTTCACAATTTCACCAAAAACATTGAAGATGCTTATTTCAGGGTTGGGCAAGGCATGCCTTGCCCCTACAGAAATATTAATAAAATCGGAAGCTGGATTGGGGGAAATCATAAAGCTCATTTCCTGCTGATTCGGTTCGTTATAGACTTCTGAAACTGATCCTGTATTGAAAACTCTCCAACCGGTTACACCCGAAATTTTGTCGGGTGAATTGGCACTCATCCACCAAAAATATAGCTGGTTCGGCAATAAATCCTTTACTGTGCATTTTGTGTCTTTTATATTCATGACTATAATCGTTGTACTGTCAATTATCTGCTTTTTTGAAACATAAAGAGTATAATCCGTTGCACCATAAACTGCCGACCACAAGAAAGTTATATCAACAGGAAGGTTTATCGCACCGAATTGGGGATATACCAATGTTGGAGCAGTCAGGGATTTGCCCGAAGGGTCTTTAGGAGAAATAAAAATCCAAATATGCGACCAATCGCTCGATTCATCCTTGCCAATTGATTTTATTCTTGCATAGCACTGCTTAGAATAAGTCAGTACATTCTTCAAATTTATCGAATCCTTGCCGGTTATAACGGTATCAACCCTTAACCGTTGCTCAAAGTCAGGTCCGAAATACCCGGGATTGTCGCTCATTTCATATTCTGCAATTTGTAAATGATAGGATAATGCACCATCAACAGCATTCCAGTTAAGAGTAAAGTTAGTAACTGAGTCGGGGTAGCTGATACTATTCAAAGTTGGCGGCAGTAAAACCATTTTACCAGAAAATTTGGTAATATTCATTCTTGATAAGACAATCGCCTGATCTTTGCCAAAATAATTCAAATACGAAAATGGAACCTGATAGTAAGGAAATGGCGGTGGGTCGAGAGTCCAGTTAATCCCACCGTCACTTGTCCTCAATATTCTGGATAATCCTCCAACAGCAATACCATTCAAATCATCATAGAAATCAATATAATCAAGCCCGCAGTCGGGATTGTAGAGCGAATCAATTTGATTCACCCAATTAACTCCGAAATCATCGGATTTATAAATTATACTTCTTTCCTGGGCTCCCATGCCGGTTGATATACCGCCGCATGCAAAAATTTTCCGTCCGGGTGTTACCGTTATGCTATGCAAATTTGTAGAAGGTGTCTTGATGGTTCTGAACACATTCGTTTTCAGATTAATGTACTGAATACCCGAATTGGTGAAGTTGCAGAATTCGTCAATATCCAGGATTTGAATTCCAGTTGAAGGCAGAATGTTCATCGAAGCACTGTCGGGGATTAGAATCCGCTCCCAGTTTCTGCCCCCGTCAGTAGTTTTTAGAAAAGCAGAAACATCATTGTCTTTCAGAGAATCATAAATATAAATTTTAGATAGTCCGAAATTTTCATTGAACATTGCTAAACTGTGCTGATAATAAGATTTAACTTTCAGGGGTGAAATATTAACGGTATCCCAAGTTTGCCCTTTATCCGATGAACGATAAAGCACCGGAGTCCAATAATTTCCTTCTGTAGGGATATTATCAGTAACAAGAAGGAGCAAAAGATTTTCAGAAGGTCTTTCGATTGCCTGGTACTCCCTTTTGTGAGAGGTGGGTTTTGGTTTGGCAGAAGAATCAGAATAATAATAAAGGTCCTTGCGAACTTCGTACCAGGTACTTCCGCCATCGTCAGAAATTTGCAGGATATTGTTCTTAAATGTTGAAGCAGTAATAGTTGCCAGAAATTTGCTTTTTGATGATGAAAGCGGTTTTGTCGTCAAGGAAGAAAATTCCGTATCCCCTACATAGAGCCATTGTCCTACCATTTGCGGCAAAACCGGCGAAAAAGCCAAAAAGCAAATTGCAATGATTAAAACAATTTTTTTCATATATTTACCTATATTTTAATGAATTTACGTACTTGATTCCCAACCCTCACAAAATAAACTCCCGGAGCCAACCCCGAAACGTCTATTCTTAAGCCCTCTCCTTCGGGGAGGGTCGGGGTGGGGTTCTTAACTATTACACCAAAAACATTGAAGATTCGGATTTCTCCTACAGCACCTGAAATTTCAAGAAAATCATTAACCGGATTGGGTGAAAGAATCAGGGACGATAGAATACCGGTTTCTTCCACACTCATTGCATCAATTGAAAAATTATCTGACATTTCTGATGAACAACCACTTATTGAAACTTGAACTGAATAAATACCTGAATCTATTGGCATGAAATAATGAGCAGTTGCTCCAAAAATCAATTCCCCATTTTTGTACCACTGATTTCCTGATGCACTACTTGAAAATAAGGTATCTTCCTTAAAAACGATGCTTGGTTTCTGCGGCAGTTCGTTAACATTAATGTTAAAGCTTGTAGTGTCTTTTCTATCAGTATGAATACTATTTTTGGAAACGAAAATTCTGCCCGTCCCGACATTATTCCAAAATATTTTGACTAATGTGTCACCATAATTTTTGATAAGATTTCCATTTTCTACATTCCAAAATATTTTTGAATTTGCATCATATTTTGTAGAATAAGCAAGTGTATCACCAATGCAAACACTATTTGAACCATTTATTACCGGATAGATAATATTTAAAGTTGTATCCTTAATCTTGCAGATATAGAGATTGTTAAATTGGTCATTAAATGGATTTGTTTTCCCACTGAAAACCAGATTCCCATCTGAAGTTTCGATTACGTCATCAAGCCAATAAGCAAAAACACTCTTTACTATATCTTTCTCCCAAATTAATTCAAAATTATTGTCAAGCTTTCTGATATAAAAACTATATGCAGAATCAAGTTTTGATTGACCGATCTGAACAAAACTACCATCAGATAATTCCAGTGTTTTAAAAAGTAAACGAGAATAATCTGTTCTAAAAATATTGCTCGAGACGATACTGTCACAATTTTTATCAAATTTCAAAACAAGTTCACGTTTATAATCTCCATTGTAATTTCCGATCATTATTATATTACCGTCACTGCTTGGTAGTAAACTTTTTATTGAAATAGTAGAATCAGGAAGAATTATTAACTTTGAGAAAACTTTTTTTCCACTTGTGTCAATTTTTAAAATTTCATACTCTGTTTTATGTGCTCCATCTTTTATCTGATAATGGTACACGAGTGCAACAAATTCACTATCATTTAAGGAACAAAATCCAGTTAGAGCATAACCACTTGCTTTCATATAATTAAGACTGTCGTAACCAAATTTCCATTCAAGTGTGCAATCCGACGAGAATTTCTTAATAATAAAATGATTAATGACCGAATTATTTTCAAGCTGGTCCCTTTGAAAAGCAGTGTAAATTTCTTTTAGCTTATTAACATAGAAGTATGCAGTACTAAAGGGATAATAATCAATTATGGTTTCAGAATGATAATTATCATAAATTTTTGAATCGAACAAAGCCTTATTGTACTTTTCATAAATAATATTACCGTTAGTATCCGTAACCAAAACTTGCGGTACCCTGCCTTGATATGCTGAACTTCCTCGTGCAGTATCATGATAAACCGTTTGAAGAAAATGATAATTACCACTATCTGTTAATGAAAGATTAGAATTTGCCATGGCATAAGGCAAATAATAATTTTTCAAATATTTCACTTCGCCATCCTGATTTAACTTAACTGTTATTAGATTACGATACTGGTGCTCTTTTACAGCACATAAATAATTATGATTATTATCTTCAATTATTTTTGTATAAATCATGCGCCAGAACGTTCCATCATTTATTATCTCTTTTTCCCAAAGAATAGTTTGAGAATAACAAAAACTTGTGCAGGATAGAATCACTATTAAAGCTAATAAATGCTTTTTCATTTAATTCTTTCTATATTTTTATAAATTTTTGAACATTTTTTCCAATTTTAACAAAATACACTCCCGATGGTAAACCCGAAACGTCAATTCTTAAGCCCTCTCCTTCGGGGAGGGTTTGGGTGGGGTTCTTCACGATTTCCCCAAAAACATTTAAGATGCGGATGTCGGGGTTGGGCAAGGCATGCCTTGCCCCTACTTTTATCTCTATGTAATCTTCAGCAGGATTTGGGGAGATGATTATTCCATTTTTCATTTGGATTATTCTCATCCTTTACGCTATTCCAAGTGTAGTGAGAGCCATCCATATAGAGCCTCAGCATTGGAACGAAAGAACCGCGGGTGAAAGTTTGGATGCTGTCCGCAATAGTCCCTGAATGATTCAGATGAGCATAAGCAGGATTGCCCACAGTTGGTGTGAATTGATACCATGAGCCGCTTCCTAAAGTATTTTCATAAACAAAATTGTTACTATTAATCCATCTAAGGGATAAATTATTATTATAAATTAATTTTTTTTGAGTTTTATCCAAAAGCAGATTATACCCGAATCTTCCAAAATCCAAACCTGTACCCGGATAAGATGAAGTTGTTGCCATTGTCATTCTATAGCTGTTTGCCCCAAGATGAAAACCCTTTTCGCCTAACTGTGATACTGTCATCCAATATATTCCTGGTTTAAGAATAACAGGGTCTGGTAATAAATATGTAACATATTCATCCCAGAAAGCAGAATTCCTGAAATCGTCCCAACCTCTTTTTCTGCTAATTTTAGAGTTTGAGACCAGTAGAGAGCCAGCCTGTCCGCTCTCCTTCAAAATTGAGAAATAAATATCATTCAATTCCTGATTTATAGTTCCCCAGAATGCCTGATACCCATAAACTGTATCAGATTCGCTTAATTCAAATCTCATGCCTATCTCGCCACTTCCGAAAAAAGAATGATTATCCGGAAGATCATCACCCTCGGAAAAACCATATAAATTCAGCCCGGTTCCGGTTTTACCGCTAAACTGAGGATAATTATTAACTGATTGTATACCATCATAAGCTATCACTTTCCCCAAATTTACTTTAAATTCCATAAACATTGTGTCGTTAGCTGAATTTTGGTTACTACTTGAGGGAGAAATCACCGCCCAAACCTGAAAAGTTGTTTCCTTAGTAAGATACTCTTTTTTGAATTTGGAGAGTTTGATTGGAGGCAGACTTAAAATACCCGGACTGCTGTCTGTCGAGAAGGTAAGCGTTTTTGCATAGCCCTCTTCTGTTGTGAATCCGCTCTCGTCGGGCGTGGATTGCCAATAGGGTTGATTAGCAGGTTTAATCCTAATTTTTAAATTGAAGGAATCGCCTTTAATCGGATAAACGGAAGAAATATTCGAGTAGAAAGGTATTTCATACTTTGTATTAATATTCAAAATTGAATACGGGTTCTGTATGTAAAGTGAGTTTAAAGCGATATCGTGCTGACCATTACCCACAATTCTAATATCATCGAGAAAGAAATCGTCATTATCGTCCTTCACAATATTCGGATTGCCGTTTCTTTCGGCATCTACTCTAAATCTAATCCTTATAAACCCATTCTTGTGAAACTGTTCCGGAATATATACAACAGCCCTTTCGAACCTGTCGTCATTGCCAACGTCGTACATATCAGCCCTGAGACCTTCATCAAAAGTTAGAGCAGAGTCCTTATCATTCTCCAGAAACCCGATTCTCGAACCGCCGCCTCCGAAAATACTTAATGCAGGATTTCCGGTAACAAATGGTGTTCCGTTTCGCTGTGGATGAACATTCCAATCTGAAGATTGAGGATTTGTCAGTTTATTGAGATTTACAGAATCTGCCGAAATAAACTCGATTAATAATTGGTCAGGTTTTCGTACTTCAACCAACGGGTTTGCTTTTTCAATCACCCTGAACTCGGGTCCCCAAAAAGTTGAGTCGGATTTTCCTGTATTCGTCCCTCCGGTGTTGCCGCCACGCTGATAGAGAAAGGTTAGATAAGGATTAGTGGCTTTCCTTATGTCAATTATTTTGGTGATGATGTAATCTCCACCACGCTGTCCGTAATTCATCCATGGCTTATCATCAATTTCATTATATGTGTTCAGTTTCAGGACTTTTGAATTTTGCTTTGTCAGGACATAAGTCTTTTTAACATTGTCCCATTCGGCATGGATATTGAAATGAGGCTGATACACAGTATTTGAAGCATCTTCGAGAGTTGCACCCTTATACTCCCAGACGGTTGTGTCCGGCAGATTTTCGGGAGGATACGCGAGATTCTTTTCATTTTCTGATTTATTAGCAAATAAATCCAAGCTATTAAGAAATGCTAAAGAAACCACCAATAAAATTAATTTTGAAACAATTTTCATAACCAATCCAAAAAAGTTTTTTAAAATTTGTCACATTTATATATACATGACACATGAAACGCAAAAACGTCTCACACTTTTTGAAAAATAATTAAAATAATCTTCATTATTACATTCAAAAATATCGTAAAAAATCTTTTAAGTGCAAATATTACAGCTGGTTAGAGAATTTATAAAATAAATTTCTTAATGAGCAGAATTAATAGAAATATTGAAAGATTTCAAAAATTTCTTCCTTGCGAAAAAAAAATATTCATAAACTGGAAATCAATTAAACAGCATTTCGCCTCACAAAAACCAGCTAATGAATATCAGAATATAATTTTTTTAGTCGGATCTAATTTGTACCTGAATTTTTGTTCTGTCTATCTAATGGCTTAATATCTGAAAGTTTAATATTTAAAACTTGTCCATCAAATTTATAATCCCCTTTCCGGATGGTGAACTGTTTGAAACCAAAGTCTTTAGCCGCTTGTCCTTTGAATTCGATATCTTCACTTACAGGAAAAGTATAGCTACTCTCAGGATACATGAATTTTGCATCTAATCTTTGAGGAAAAGTAAGTTGCATAACACCGTCTTTTATTTCTGATTTAACCGGATATGATACAAAATCGGAGCCACCGGTTCCCCAGATAACATGGTCGTTAAGCGTAATGGTAACTTCGCAGATTCCAAAATCAACGCAAAATGTTTTTCCATTAATTTTATCATGATGTCCGGGTTTTACTTCGATTTTTAAACCGGCATGTGCATTATTTCCTGAAGCACTGAGAATCATTAGTGAAACTGCTATGAGCATTAGTGCCCATGATTTCAATTTAAATATTTTCATTTTCGTTTCCTTTATTATTTGAAATATACATCAACTCATTATACGTTTTTGACATTTGCTTATTTTATTCAACTAAATAATTTTTTCGTATTGTCTAAATATATATTTTCACTAAATTGTATGGGATTGTAGTTTGAAAAAAAAGGCTGTCCCAAATACTGAGACAGCCTTTTATTTTATTGTCGGATGCTA
>CAZSHX010000023.1:0-56988 GCA_964606895.1 uncultured Hyphomicrobiales bacterium | reverse complement strand
GCCGGACCTTTTTTTTTCGAGTGGTTTAAAATATTTTATCATAGGTGAAGATATAAATATTTACTCTTATTTCTTATATTATCGTTCAATGATATATATACACAACACCCTAACCTTCAATTAATAAGGGTAGGGTGGTAAGGATTTATCATAGAAGGTAGAATTATTTTTTGCGATGAAACAAACTCAATCTCCCATTACTTTTTCCAATTTCTTCTTGCCGAATCTTTTTGCAATACGGTTTCTGAAACCCTCCATCAATGTGTACATGACGGGTACCAAAACCAAAGTGAGAAGGGTTGAGCTAAGCAAAGCCCCAATCACAATGGCGGCTAATCCTCGACGCATTTCGCCGGCTCCGCCGGCTCCGATTGCAAGAGGCAGCATGCCGATTATCATTGTGGAAGTGGTCATAATGATTGGGCGTAGCCGTATTGGAGAGGCGGTCAGAATAGCTGTTTTCATATCCATGCCCTGCGAGCGCAGATTGTTGGTGTAGTCAACAAGTAATATTGCATTTTTGGTGACCAAACCCATTGACATCAGGATTCCAATCATCGAAAACATGTTCATATTCAATTTGAACAGATACAGTGCTGCAAATGCTCCGAATAACGCCACCGGCAAAGAAAACATGATGATAAACGGATATAAGAACGATTCGTAAAGGGAGACCATAATGATGTAAACGAAAAGAATTGCGAAAAGAATTGCAAGCATCATGTCTGCAAACATTGTCTGCATGTCTTCGGAAGCTCCTGCGGTTTGAACCACAACATCTTTAGGCAGATTAATAGTTTTTATCTGTTTATTAATCTCTTCCATCACTTCGCCAAGGGGTTTAGAATCATCGAGGTTTGACTGAATAGTAATGATTCTTGAACGGTCTTTTCTGCCAATGGTCGCAGGACCTTTACCGAAAGTAACATTTGCAACATCAGACAACTTGATAATTTGTCCTTTACGGTTCATGATATTTATATTTTTCACATATTCAGGATTGCTTCTGTTAGCTTTGTTCAGAATAATCCTGATGTCGTACTCGGTATCGTTTTCACGGAGTTTTGATGTATTGTCTCCTTCAAGAGCATTTCTCATTGAAATGGCTACTTCGGCAAGAGTTAATCCGAAATTAGCGGCTCTTTCTCTGTCAATCAGAACCTGAATCTCAGGTCTTCCTTCTTCCCAAGAGCTTTTGGCATCGCGCGTACCTTTTGTTTTTTTAACGATATCCAGTACTTTTTCAGAATAGAAAATGATTTTGTCAAGGTCATTGCCCTTAACTTCAAGGTAAATTGGAGTTTCGTCTGCAGCACCGAATAAGCCAATAAGTGACGCACTTGCTTTGATACCGGGAATTGTGTGAGCTTTTGCAAGAAAATCATCAATCACATCTTGAGTTTTAATCTTGGAATTCTTCTTTAACTTTACTTGAATCTGTGAAATGTAAGTTTTCTTTTGCTCGCCCCATTGCTCTTGCGATAGACCTACTGCCGCAAAATACCTTTCTACAAGTGGGGAAGAAGCAATCATTTTTTCGATTGCAATCGTTGCCTCGTCTGTTTTTTCGATTGTTGTCCCCAAAGGCATTTCAAGATTCAGAGCAAATTCACCTCTGTCCACAGACGGCATGAATTCAGTTCCTATCAGACCAAGCGGAATAAATGAAAGCGATAAAAGCAACAAAACCAGTGATAGGGAAATAACTGTTTTTCTGTGCTCCAGTGCCCAGGCAAGGAGTTTTTTATATCCTTCGGAGAGTCTGTCTTCCCATCTGTCGAATGCGGCGAAAAACCGACTGAAAAGTGAAGTTTTTGTATATTCGACCATTTTTGACCATCTCGAAGCAAGCAGAGGTGTGAGAGTGAATGAAACAAAAAGAGAGAAAAGTGTCGCCACAACTACTGTTAATCCAAACTCCCGGAATATTTTACCTACCATACCGCCAACCATTGCTATAGGTAAAAACACTACAACATCAACAAGAGTTATTGCAATTGCCGCCATTGCGATTTCGCTTCTTCCTTTAATGGCGGCTTCTCTTGGCTGTTCACCTTTTTCGATATGGCGGTGTATGTTTTCCAGAACGACAATCGAATCATCCACCAGAATACCAATAACAAGAGTAAGAGCCATCAAGGTAATCAGGTTAATAGTAAATCCTAATGCATACATCATTATAAATGATGAAATAATAGAAGTAGGAATTGAAAGAAGAACTATAAAAGCATTTTTAAAATTATGAAGGAATATAAATAGAACCAATGCGACCATTAAAACAGCTAAACCAAGGTCTCTGGCAACATCGGTGAGTGAATCGCGCGTAAAATTAGTTATATCCTGAGATATAGTAAATTTCAGGTTATTGGCTGTATATTCAGTTTCAAGATTTTTCAATAGTTTTTGAACTTTATCACTTGCTTTGATTGAGTTGGCATCAGAAGCTTTTTGGATGATTAAAGCGATACCTTCATTGCTATTTAATCTCGAAATCGTATAATCTTCTTTGTTACCGTCAATAACTGTAGCGATATCTTTTAAGTATATAGTGCCGAATGGGGTAGAGGCTATTATCATTTCCTTGATTGATTCTGCCTTTTCGAACTTTCCAGCAACGCGGACTGTGTATTTTTTGTCCTTTTCAGAAATACTGCCTGTTGGGAAGTCAATATTTTCAGCCTGAAGAATTTGTGAAACCTGAGTGATTGACAGATTGTAAGCCCGAAGTTTATCATTATCTATTTCTACCCTGATTTCTCTTTCTTTTCCACCAAGCATAACTACTCGCGAAATGCCATCAATCTGCTCAATCCTTGTTTTAATTTTTTCTTTGACGAACTGATAGAGGGCATTTGGTTCCATGTTTGCAGTAAGTGCAATTCTGATAATTGGAAGAGCATTCATATCTGCTTTTCCGACGACCGGTGGCAAAACATCCTTTGGCAATGATGATTTTATTTCGCTGATTTTTCGGTCAACATCAGTGGCGGCAACGTTTCCATCGGTGGACATAGTGAACTCAGCCATAGCAAATGAAACGCTTTCACCTGAATATGTACGGAGTGATTTTAGTCCGTTAATTGATGAAAGAGCTTCTTCAATTGGTTTTGAAACTTGAGTTTCAACTTCTTTTGGACCTGCACCCGGGTAAATGGTTGTAACGAACACAAAAGGGAAATCCATTTTAGGCAAAAAGTCAACACCCATGTTAGAATACGCCCAGATTCCGATTACAGCCAGAGCTGTAAATATCATTGTCATGAATGCGGGACGCTTAATGGCAACTTCAGTAATTTTCATCCTATTTCTCCTTTATTGCCGTACCGTTGGTTAATCTTTCCTTGCCCGTCGTAATTACTTTGTCTTTAATAGTTAATCCTGAAGTGATTTCGAATTTTCCTGAAGACTTAACACCCACGACTACTTTTCTGAGAAGTGCTTTTCCATTTTCAGAAATAAAAACATTTGTTGTCCCATCATTATTTGTTATAATGGCAGATTCAGGAATAATAACGGCATCCTCTTTGGATTCGGAAACAATTTGGCAACGTGCAAACATTCCCGATTTCAACTCATTGCTAACTTTTCCATCAATGTATATTTCTACGGGATAAGTCCTTAAACCGCTTTCGGAACTTAATCCGACGGTATTAACAGTACCTTTGAATTCTTTTGCAGGCAATGCATCAATTTTAATTTCCACTTTTTTCCCCGAAGAAAGTTTAACTGCATCATTTTCCGAAACATGGATTTTAACTTTAAATTGAGAATTATCAATAATCTGGGCAAGTCTCATCCCCGGAGCCACTGTAGCTCCGATATCAATATCTTTTGTTGAAATAACCCCCGAAAAAGGTGCTTTAACATAAGTGTCGGCTAATTGCTTTTCGGCAACTTTTAATGCCGCCTGTGCACCTTTCAGTTGGGCATGTGCGGCTTTGACGTTTAATTGACTTAATTCAAGATTATCTTTTGTGGCAACATTTCCCGATTGAAGCCGCTCAGTTCTTTTCAAATCTTTTTCGGCTTTTTCGTAATTATTCTCTGCCATTAAAACCTGTGCTTTTGCCTGCTCAACAGCGGCAGATTGCTGAGCGTTGTTAACTACTGCGAGCACTTGATTTGCTGAACACCGGGAACCAACTTTCATGGTAACTTTTTCGACCAAACCGGCAGTTTGGGAAATTACAAAAGCTTCATGAATTCCTTCAACTGTTCCTGTGTAATTAACGACTCCTTCAATCTTTTCTTTGCCCGCGGTTGAAGTCTCAACAGTAAATACTTGCTCGGCTATAACTTTTTTGCTCTGGTTTGCTTTTGAAATAAATCTTTCAGCAATAAAATATCCAAAGACTGCTAAAATTAAAATTGAAATAATAGTTACTTTTTTCATGGTTTTTCCTCTTGTTATTTGATTCTGATTGAATTAAGAATATATCCCCAAAGGGTAAGAAGTAATTTATCTATATTGATTATAGAATTTGTAATATCAAATGATAATTCGATTCCGGAAAAAAATTCAGAAGAAACGGAAAGCAAGCCATTTCTTGAAAATAAAGATTTCTCAGAGGAAATATTATCAAGTTTCCACTGTTCTTTTTTTTGTGCAAATATTTCTAAAATGTGCAATTTCAAAATCTAAAAAACTTGTTTATCTAATTTAATAAAATGAATATATATTACGAAAAATACTATGATTGGTTTCACAAAATATCAAAATCTGAACTTCAAATCAATAAATGTACACGAGTACGAATAAAGGACGGAAGTATCAAATAAAAATTTAATTTTTGTTTTTTCAATTTTAATGGATATTTTTGCCTAATATTATTTATAGGAAAAGAATGTACAAAATAATAATAGCCGATGACCATGCAATTGTCAGGCAGGGAGTGAAAATGATTTTGCTCGGTGAACCTGATTTTGAAGCTCCTGATGAAGTTGAAACAGGCGATGACCTGCTTCATAACTTATCTGTAAATAGTTATGAAATGATATTATTAGATATTAGTATGCCCGGGAGAGATGTTTTTGAATTACTTGAAAGTATTAAAAGAAATGGCATTAAAACACCGATTTTAATATTTTCAATGAATCCCGAAGAACTTTTTGCAAAAAGACTTCTAAATGCAGGTGTTTCCGGTTATCTTAGTAAAAGTTCCAAAAGCGATGAAATTTTAAAGGCTATCCGAAAAGTGATTTCAGGCGGATACTATATCACCCCAACTTTAGCCGAATCCATCGCTCCAATGTTTTCAAAAGGTGGCGAAAAGACTCCACATGAAAATTTGAGTTCAAGGGAATTCCAAATTTTGTGTGCTATTGGTTCGGGCATTGCTTTAACTCAAATAGCCGAGAAGTTCTTTATAAGCAAAGCTACGGTAAGTAACCATAGAACAAGTATTTTGAGGAAGCTTAATTTGAAGAATAATTCCGAACTTATCCAGTATGCTGTTAAAAACGGTCTTGTAAACTAATTTTAATTTTTTTTTTTTTAGGACAAATATATGAGTTTCAATAAAATCAAAATGCTACTTATCATTATTGCTTTCGCCGCAATGGCATCATGCAGTAAAGATAACTCTTCAACCAACACAACCCCCGATAATACGGTGGATGTAGCTTATGCAAACATCTCATGGACACCTGCAACTATCAAATTCGAAGCAAATGAAGTTGTTGAAAACGATAGCACTTATGACGTTGTTTCATTCAGTAGTGACAATAGCAAAGCCAAAAATCTTAAAATTGGTGATATCCTTTTCATTTTCGGAAAAGCCTTAAAAAAAGTTAGTACTATTTCCGAGAATAATGGAAAAATCACTGTTGAAACTGAATTTTGCACTTTGAACGAGGCAATAGCAAATGGTGAAATTGTTTGGAACAAGAAAATGCTCTGGACCGAAGATCTTATTCAGGGTGTTCAAATTGATTCCAAGTATCCGACTGTTCAAAAAATTATGGGCAATTCAATCGAATTCTCATTTCCTGTGGGTAATGGCATGACAGGAAAGATCAAAATGGTTATGAACAAGGAAAGACTTGACGCGACATGTGAAATTACTAAAGAAATCGGAATTGCAAAAATTAGGTATGCCATGGAAGGTTTTGCTCAGAAGATTAAATCTGAAGGTAAAATCAAATATGAAAACCAGAAACTTAAAGAATTCAAATACGTGAATTCTAACGTTGAGGGGGAAGTAACAGTTTCACTTACTGCAACAGGTTCAAGTACTGATCTTCTCAATGATATTGAATTACCCCTGGTTTTGGTTAAAGTTCCTTTGGTAATTGCCGGAATTCCTTGTTTCTTTAATGTGAAAATGTTGTTTGTTATTAATACAAAATTGGCTTCGATTGATGCATCAGCACACATTAAATCGAAATTTACATTCAATTCCACAACAGGGGTGAAATATGATGGAACCGATGTCGGTATTGTCGGATCCGCAGGACCTTACAACATGGATTTTATCAAGGATTCTTGCTGGGTAGGTAGCTCGGTAGCCGCCGGAATTAATTTCGGCTTGACTTTCCCTCGTTTTGAACTTGGCATTTTCGGCAATGTCATTGTTCCTTATGTTCATACTGCTTTCCTTATCGGTGGTTCATTCACCGCAGGTACCAAACCTTGCCTTAAAGCAGATGCTTCATTTATAGGTGCAGCAGGATATGATTTAAACTTTTTTGGTTTAATTAAATTCAAAGGCAAAAAAAATCTTTGGCAATTTGACAAAAACATCAAAAAAATCGGTCAATGCGATTAAATCATCAAACTAATTACTTATGAATAAACACATTCCAACACGTGAAGAAGCATTGGAACTTCTTCTTAAATATAATGAAACAGCTTCCCTGATTAATCATGCAAAGTCAGTCGAAGCCGTTATGCGGCACATCGCCCGTCAAAAAGGAGAAGATGAGGAAAAATGGGGAGTTATTGGTCTTACCCATGATTTGGATTATGAAAAATTCCCTGACGAACATTGCAAAATGACTGAAAAAATACTTAATGAAGCAGGATGGGATGATGAATATATCAGGGCTATTCTTTCGCATGGTTGGGGTGTTTGCAACGATATTGAGCCCATTACCGAACTCGAGAAGACTTTGTATGCAATTGATGAGCTTACCGGATTGGTAACCGCTGTAGCTTTGGTTAGACCTTCAAAGAGCATTCTTGATGTTGAAGTGAAATCCGTCCGTAAAAAATGGAAAGAAAAACAGTTTGCCGCAGGTGCAAACAGAGAAGTAATTCAAAAGGGAGCCGATATGCTGAATGTTTCTTTGGAAGTCCTTATAATGCAAACAATTGAAGGTATGAAAGCCGTTGCGGCTGAGATTGGTTTAGCGGGATAAGAATAATCGAATTCTCAAATATTAGGTTATTCGAAAATTTATTTTTGTATAACCTAATATTTTTTTTATTTTTGTATTTATAGTTCATAATCTTTTATTTTTCTTTGGAATTACTATGAAAATGATATACAAAATACTTGGCATAATTGCCATGACAGCAATGATTTTCCTTTTTGGAATAGTTATCTATCTCAACAGTGCTTTTCCTAAGGTAGGTCCTGCCAAAGAGCTTACAATCAATCAGGACTCACTGACAATCGAGCATGGCAAATATCTTGCAAATCATGTTGCTGTTTGCATGGACTGCCATTCTACGAGGGATTGGAGTACTTTTGCCGGACCAATTGTCGCCGGAACCGAAGGTAAGGGTGGAGAATTATTCGATGAAAATTTTGGCTTCCCGGGTACATTCTATTCAAGAAATCTTACTCCTCATAATCTTAAAAACTGGACTAACGGTGAAATTTACCGTGCTTTCACAAGCGGCGTAAACAAAAGCGGCAATGCACTTTTCCCTGTTATGCCATACCAGAGCTATGGGCACATGGATATTAATGATGCAAAAGCTATAATTGCTTATCTCAGAACTCTTCAACCGATTGATAATCAAATACCGCCATCTAAAGCATCATTCCCGATGAATCTTATTCTCAGAACTATTCCCGGAGAAGCTTCGCCCCAAACAAGACCATCTCCTGATGATAAGAATAAATACGGCGAATATCTTGTTAAGATTTCCGGCTGTGCCGATTGCCATACTCCTATGAACAAAGGGGTTCCTGTTTTTAACAAGAAATTTGCCGGAGGAATGGAATTCACCATGCCGAAAGTAGGAACAGTTCGTTCTGCGAATCTCACTCCCGATGAAAGAACCGGATTAGGAGCCTGGACAGAAGACGGATTTGTACAAAGATTTAAAATGTACGAAAAACCTGAGAACAGAAACATCAAAGTAAATTCAGGCGAAATCCAAACAGTTATGCCGTGGACAATGTACTCAGGAATGAAAGAATCTGACCTTAGAGCAATCTATTCATTCTTAAGAACACTCAAACCAATGGATAATCAGGTAACAAAATTTACATCTGCGAAATAATATTTTTATTGTCATGATGTAGGGGCTGAAAATTTTCAGCCCCTACAAATTTCTCTCATTTCCAGAATTGAATCTTTTGAATTTTCACTTGAGAAGATGTAGTAAATAAATCGTATAACCCATTGATAATATTTTATATAACGATATTCGAGTCATTGCATATTTGGTTTCAAAAAGATGCGATTCTTACCTCCCTATCAATGAATTTGGGGTGTGGTTTACTTACTATCAATGAACGAATACAAAAGAAATATGCGTAAGAAATAATTATTTATTGCTATGGGAATTGGATAAATATAGGTTGTATTTTGGGGATTTCTGTCAAAACAAAAATATGAAGAAAGGCTAAGATGAATCATGGTTTTCTTCATCTCTTCAAACAGCTAAACGCCTAACCAACTAAGTACTTAAACTCCTACTTGCTGATTATCACAAATTCGGTTCTGCGGTTTTTCGCTCTGCCTTTGTCTGTACTATTGTCTGCAACAGGTTTTTTCTCGCCGAAACCGATAGAACTAACTCTTGAAAGTGGAATTCCCTTTTTGACTAAAGCGTTTTTAACGGCATCAGCTCTTTTTTGTGAGAGTTTTAAATTATAATCCGGGTCTTTATTGCCATTGACTGAGTCAGTATGCCCGCGTACTTCAATTCTCATGTTGGGATAATAATTCAGGAGTGAATTTACAGATTCGATTGCATCTTCAGATTCCTTCTGTATTGTTGCTTTATCAAAATCGAAATAAATGTTCAGCAGACATATTGCCCCCACATTTGGAGTATTATCAAAATTTCCCTGAGCTTTTAAGGTATCTTTCGGCAAACAAACCCTAACTTTTATTATATGTGGTCCATAATCTTTGGTTTTGTATTCGACTAAATAATAATTATTCAGCCTTAAATACAAATCATCAAAAACAGGCTGGAATTCATCGGTTTTGTAGATATGGTGATACGTGCCGCCGGTAGATTCGGCAATATGTTTCATGAAGTTCGGGTTTATATTCTCACCGAAATCCACGGCACAAATCATAGTATTCGTGGCAAGAGCTTTAGCAATAACCGAGTCGGCAGGAATTGTTGAACTGTTGTCCCAACCATCTGTAAAGATAATAATTGCTTTGCTGTGGTAGGAGTTAGCCGAATCAAGAACTTTAATTGCGGCATCAAGCGAACTTGAAATAGCAGTCATACCGCCATAATTCTTTAAACCTGTTTTTTGTAATTTTGCGAGTAATTCTTGTTTGTTGTTTAATAAAGGAGATTCAGCAACAACTTTCTGGTCATATTTGATTAATGAAACAAAATCCATGTCTCTTTTACTGTTGATGAATTTCTCGGCGGCATTCTGAACGGCAAGTGCCCTCCATTCGCCCATAGAGCCGCTGTGGTCCATAACAAGTGCAATGGAGTAGGGTTGGTCGTCATTGTTAGCAACTTCCTTAATTGAATAGTTTGTGATTGGCTTTTCCCCGGCGGCAGAACTATCTACGAAAAAGCAGATTTTATCTTTGATGTTTTGTTCCACAGCACCCGTAAGAAAAACGCTATCCATATCAACAAAGTGCATTCTGACCTTGATTAAATTTGGCTGTCTGGCATCAATACCACTGACAACAGCGGAAGGATATTTCAGATTATTTTCATCATACGAAGCAATTTGAGATAGAAAGACGGGTTGATAATTCGATGGGGGAGTTGCATCCTCCATAATTTCGGATTCACCTTTTTGTTTGACGGTTTTACACCCGATGAGTAAAACAACAACCAGAGCCAGCAATATATTTCTTCTAAGCATATTATACTTTAATAATTTTAAACAAATGATTTTCAATATTTTATTCGGATAAGCAAGGATGCTTCTCCAAGAACCAATCCAAACTCCGGGAACAAGCAAGGATGTTTGTCCAGGAATCTAACCAAACTCAAGGGACAAGCAAGGATGCTTGTCCTGCTATCTCAGAGTAGCAATTTACAGTATGAAAGATAAATCTAAAGGATTTTGAACTTGGTTATGATTACCTGTATTGTCTCAGGAATTCAAGTCTATCCTGAAGTTTTGCAACGGGAACAAGCAATTTATCTTTCCCAAGGATTGCATCTTCCTGGGCAGTAAAAATAATATCATAATCTTTACTCATAACAATTGCTTCCTCGGGGCAAACTTCTTCGCAAAAACCGCAGAAGATGCAACGAAGCATATTTATTTCGAATTTTTCGGGATATCTTTCTTTGTCTTTTACAGTTTCAGTCGCTTGTACTTCAATTGCCAATGCTGGACAAACCCTTGAGCAAAGTCCGCATGCAACACATCTTTCGCCTGATTCTTCATTAACTAAAACAGGTCTGCCTCTGTAAGAGCCTGTCGGTTCCCATCTTTCTTCGGGGTACTGACGGGTAAATTTCGGCTTGAAAATCTGTTTCAGGGTAATTCCCATACCTCTGGCAATCTCAGGTAGATAAATTCTTTCCCAGAATGTTAATCTTTCGGCTTCTGTATTTTTTCTATTATTCATTTATAACGACTTCAATTATTTCAAAATGTAAATTCCGATTCCTGTTAAAATAATATTTACTAAGGACAAAGGAAGAAGTACCTTCCATCCTAAATTCATCAATTGGTCATATCTGAATCTTGGGATTGACCAGCGTACCCAAAGGAAGAAAAATACCACCAAAGCTATTTTCAAAAGGAAACTTGCAAACTGTGCAAGAACCAAACCCCATGAACCTGAGGCAAAACCAAGCCAATCCGACGGAAAAGGTAACTGCCAGCCGCCAAAATAGAGCAATACCAGTATCGCGGCAGAAGTTGACATATTTGCATATTCGGCAAGGAAAAACATTCCGAACTTCATGCCCGTATATTCCGTGTTGAAACCGCCAACTAATTCGGGTTCGGCTTCAGGCAGGTCAAAAGGTGCTCTGTTGGTTTCTGCAAATGAGGATACGAGGAAAATAATAAATCCAAGAGGTTGAAGCAGAATATTCCATTTCCAGCCTGCCTGATGAATTACTATTCCATTTAATGATAAAGACCCCGAAATCATCACAATTGCAACAACCGCCAAACCCATTGATAATTCGTAGGAAATCATCTGAGCCGATGAACGTAAACCTCCAAGCAGTGAATACTTGCTGTTAGAAGACCAACCGGCAAGAGTAATCCCATACACACCGACAGATGTCATTGCAAGTATGAATAAAATACCAATATTCAGATTTGGGGCAATTCCAAAATAGACAGTTCTTCCGCCGATTTCAACGAAATTGGCAAATGGAATTACGGCATACACCGAAAAGGCAACTCCCAAAGCTATGATTGGTGCCAGCCGGTGAAAGAAGTGGTCAGCCGCTTTTGGAACAATGTCCTCTTTGAAAAAGAGTTTTATGACATCAGCAAAAGGTTGTAGTAGTCCAAAAGGTCCAACTCTGTTCGGACCGATTCTGTTCTGAATAACAGCTGAAACTTTTCGTTCCATGTAAACACCGAAAGCCGCACCTAAAACCATAATCATAGTGATTATTATTACTGCTTTAATAACTGTTTCGATTAATATTATTACTATATCTGGCATATTTCATTCAATTAAATTATTAATTAGGTTTCATATAATGAGATTCATAATTTCTGATTTTTGCGTCAGGTTTGTGTGCCATTCCGAATTTCAAGCCTTGGTATTCATCCAGAAGTTTATAGTTCATTCCTTTAAAAGGCTCAATGGTATTAGCAATTTCATCAAATAATTCACTTGAATTTTTGAAACTCCATCCTGCATTCATTTGATTTGCAATTTGCTGAACGATTCTCCATATCTGCTTTGTTGACCTTTGTTCATGATTAGTCCATCGGTCATTTGTAGCCCCGAATTTATCTAAACGGCTCATTTTCATACCCATAAACCTGATATTTTCACTTGTTACAAGAGCAGGGGAGAAGTGCTGTACTCTATTATCTATATTTGAGAAAGTTCCTTCAATTTCTGCAAAAGATGAATCTGCAAAAACTATATGGGCATGTTCGGTAAGTTTATCGAAATTAGTTTGATGAATGATTAGCAAATCAAGATTTTCAATTACGTCAAGCATTCCGGGAATTGAACCGATATTTCCATCAATCGAATAGAGAACTTTGATGTGCCCGAATTTGATATTATTAACAAGATTTGCAGCATTATGCCCTTTTCCAGAAGGAATAACACCCACAGCTGTAGCTCCTGTTGAATTAGGTGTCATATCGGAAACTTTTAAGAAATTATCTCCGAATTTATCATTATGATATCTGAAAAAATCAATATTTGGTGATTTAACAACTTTTTTGGCGAAATTTGCAAGTGCATAATTGTCCTCATTTGTAGCATTAGCAGAGCCGAGAAACATTATTTCATCAGGTTTATACTGCGAAAGTTGTTTGACGGCAAAATTAATTGCTTCTTCCCAAGTAGTTGTTTTAAGTTTATGGTCAAATTTAATCAAAGGATTAGTAATCCTGTTTTCATTAATAGAATTGTAATAGGATAACCTGCCGTGGTCGCACATCCAAAATTTATTGACATAAGGATTGGCTTTTGGTTCAATTCGCAGAATTTCATTGTTCCTGACACCAATTTTTGTATTGCATCCTCGTGCACAACCTGTACAAATAGAATCATTAAAACTCATATCCCAAACTCTTGATTTGAATCTGAAGTCAGGGGAAGTAAGCGCACCAACGGGACAAATATCAATTACATTCATTGAATATGGACTATCGAATTCTGTACCTTCGAATAGTTTGATTGTAACATGGTCACCTCTTTGAACAAAGGTAAGGACATCCTGATTTGCAATTTCCTTTGCAAAACGAACGCAACGGGAACAGGAAATACACCTTTCAGAATCAAAAAGTACATTCGGACCCCAAGCTTGTCTTTTTAAACCATGATTTTTTGCTTCCTCAAATCTGCTTTCACCTTTGGAGTGATTGAAGGCATATTCCTGAAGCTTGCATTGTCCTGCTTCATCGCAAATCGGACAGTCAAGCGGATGATTTATCAAAATAAATTCCATCACAGCTTCCTGTGCATCAACTACATTCTTGGTAGTTGTTCTGACGTGAAGACCGTCAGAAACCTGAGTTGCACAAGCAATCTGTAATTTTGGGATATAACTAATTATAGGTTTGCCTGACTCATCTTTTTCATAAGAACCATCAGGCAACCGTTTGGGCATACCAATTTCTACAAGGCACATACGGCAATTTCCCGAAACAGATAACTCAGGATGCCAGCAAAAATGGGGTATGTCAACACCATTTTCAGTAGCCACCTGAAGCACTGTTTTGTTAGCCTGTGCTTCGTACATTTTTCTATCTATGTATATTTGAAGCATCGTTTAAGTTCTTCTCCCAAAAAAAATATTAATATTGGCAAAAATTAATCTTATAATTTACAAAATTTTTAAAAAATATTATGAAAAAATTTCATTTTGTCTTTTCTAATCTTGATTCTGCTAACCGCCAAATCTTCTGACAAGGAAACAGATTTTCGTATAATGGTTTTCCGATGATAACTGAATCCACTGTATTAAGTGAAAAACGAGCCTCGGTTACAATTCTGTTCAACTCCCACAATTGCTGAACCGAAGAGATTCCGTTAGCAAGTGTAATCTTGATGCTCAGATCTTTAGTCAGTCTTTTTAAATCATGAAAATCAGGCGGAGAACCGATTGTTTCCCATTTTGTATCGTGATACATAATCCTGTCGGCTCCTAAACCCTTAGCATAATGAATATACTCACGGTCAGTCATTGTTTGGTCAGTCTTGTCAATATGGATTTTTCCATTATGAGCATGCAAACAAAAAGCAACTCTCGATGGGAGATACTTTTTAATCAAATCTCTCACATCGTTTGGTTTTGAAAAACCCAAATCACAAATAATTACCCTATAGATTCCATTATCCAGAAAAAATTCGCAATCTTCAATGTCGTCAAATTTTGCTTTCACCTGAATCGGTATGTCAACAGCTTTGCTAAACTGTATTATCTTGTCGAAATTATCTTTTGTCCCATGAAAAAGAGAATCAACATCAGTTATATGAATTGATTTCGAATTTTCTTTCCGAAGGAGGCGGCATAATTCTTCGGGATGCTCAGCAAGATTATTATAAAAAGACTCAGAACCCTTTTCGCCTTGTATGCAATAGGTACATTTTCCTTTTTTGATTTCTATTGATGGTATAACTAAAAGCATAAAAAACTACAGCCCGCATCTTTCAAAAATATAATCAACATTTGGAAAAATTTCTTCGTATTTCAGCATAGATTCAATTTCTTCTTTTGAAATATGACTGAGAAGCTCATCATTTTTGAAAAGAGAATCTTTAAATGGCTTGCTTGTTTCAAAGGTTTCCATTGCCGATTTTTGAACTAATGAATATGCTTCCTGTCTTTTCAATCCTTTTCTTGCAAGAGCCAAAAGAATTTTCTGAGAATAAATCAAGCCATTGGTAATATTCAGATTCCTCATCATATTTTCAGGATAAACCACAAGATTGTCAACAAGATTAATTGCCCTGTTCAGGATGTAATCCAAAGATATGGTGGTATCAGGGAAAATGATTCTCTCAACACTACTGTGGGATATGTCTCTTTCGTGCCATAGGGCATTATTCTCAATTGCGGCAACCACATTCGAACGCAGAATCCTTGCCTGCCCGCAAATATTTTCTGAACTGATAGGATTACGTTTGTGGGGCATTGCGGAACTGCCTTTTTGTCCTTTCGAGAAGAATTCTTCTGCTTCACCGACTTCGGTCCTTTGCAAATGGCGAACTTCAGTAGCAATTTTTTCAAGTGAAGAGCCTATTATTGCAAGGGTTGACAGATAATGAGCATGAATATCACGCTGGATTACCTGTGTTGAAATCGGAGCAGGTTTCAGATTAAGTTTCTCGCAAACATATTCTTCAACTTTTGGTGAAAGGTGTTCGAATGTTCCGACAGCACCGCTAATCATCCCTACAGATATTTCATCAATAGCATATTTTAGTCTGTCAATGTTTCTCTTACATTCTTCGAACCAAAGAGCCATTTTCAGCCCGAAAGTTGTTGGCTCTGCGTGAATTCCGTGGCTTCTGCCGATACAAACAGTGTATTTATGTTCTTTGGCTCTGCGTGCAAGAACGTCCTTCATCTTTTCCAAACCGCATAATATCAATTCACCGGCTTGTTTGCATTGAATTGCAAAGCAAGTATCCAGAACATCGCTTGAAGTCATTCCAAGGTGAATAAACCTCGAAGGTTCGCCAACATATTCCTCAACATTTGTAAGAAAAGCGATTACATCGTGCTTGGTTGTTTCTTCAATTTCGAGAATTCTATCAACATCAAATTTAGCTTTTTCGCGAATTATTTTTACAGCTTCTGTCGGTATTATACCGAGTTCTGCCTGAGCTTCGCAAGCAAGTATTTCAATTTCGAGCCATAAGGCATATTTGTTTTCATCAGACCAAATTTTTGCCATCTCTGGTCTTGTATAACGAGGAACCATAATTTACCAATCTAATTAAAAATATTTATTCTTTATCTATTACTTTTTCTTTACTTTTATATGTTCGCATAATACTGTGTTTTCTGCCGTAAGCAAAATAAATTACAAAACCTATTAACAACCATACGAAAAGTCTGAGCCAGTTTTCAGAAGGCAGAGAGAACATCAGGAGTAAACAAATTAATATTCCCAAAATAGGAATCACCGGAACGAAAGGAACCCTGAACGGACGATGTGCATTTGGGTGAGTAACCCTCATTATAAGGACAGCAGAACAAACGATTACAAATGCGAGCAAAGTACCTATATTGACTAATTCTGCAAGAATTCTCAAAGGTAACAAAGCCGCCATCAACGCAACGAATATTCCTGTCAAAATTGTTGATTTCCACGGTGTTCTGAATTTTTCATGAATAGCACCGAAGAATTTTGCAGGAAGAAGACCATCTCTGGAAATAGCAAGTAATACTCTTGGTTGGCTCAGCATCATAACAAGCAGTACTGAAGTAATGCCGGTTAATGCCCCAATAGCGATTAAAAACTGAGCCCAAGGTAAACCAACCCGCATAAAGGCATCGGCAACAGGAGCATCAATATTAATCTGATTGTAAGGAACCATACCTGTCAGAACAATTGCCACAGCAATATAAAGCACAGTACAAACAACCAAAGAAACGATTATACCTATCGGCACATCCTTAGAAGGATTCTTTGCTTCTTCGGAGTGAGTCGAAACAGAATCGAATCCAATATATGCAAAAAATATCATTGCCGCTCCGGCAATGACACCTAATGGCTCACCTCCCATTCCGGTCTGCCCTAAAATTGTTTTCCCGAAAAACGACACACCTGTGTAACCGAATGGTGCAAAAGGAGTCCAATTGGCAGGATTTATATAAAAAGCACCGACAACAATAACAAACAGAACGATAACAAGTTTAATGCTAACCATAAGAGCATTAAAACCGGCACTTTCTCTAATTCCTTTAATTAAAATAAAAGTTACTATGAAAGTAATCAATGCCGCAGGCAAATCGATAATAGTACCAGTACTTATTAACTTACCCAAATCCGGACTGTAGTCGAAGGGTGCTCGACTCATCCAGAAGGGTATTTTAAAACCGAATATTCCAATAAAATTTTGAAAATAGTGCGACCATCCATGGGCAACGGTTGCAGATGAAACAGCATATTCAAGAATCAAATCCCAGCCGATTATCCATGCAAACATTTCTCCAAGTGTAGCAAACGCATAAGTGTAGGCTGAACCCGCAACAGGCACCATCGAAGCAAACTCTGCATAGCAGAGAGCCGCAAAGACACATGCCAGACCGGCAACCGAAAATGAAAGAACCAAAGCCGGACCGGCTTTATCATGAGCGGCGATTCCGGTCAGGACAAATATGCCTGTTCCGATAATGGCTCCAACACCAAGACTGGTTAAGCCGACAGGACCAAGAATTCTTCTAAGCCTGTTTTCGCTTTTCATTTCTTCGAGAAGCAGTTCTAATGGTTTTCTTGTAAACAATCCTTTTAGCATTTTTACCCCAAAATTTTATCAAATTTTACATTCATATTCTGTTTTTACACTTTATCCGATATTATATTACAAATCTTTATAATTTAAGAAAAAAAATCTAAATTTTGGGGTAAAAATTCATCAGGCATTGCCGTTTCGAGTGAAAAAAATGAATTCTGCTGTTCGAATTGTTATTTTTCTTGTTCCCTAAAAGAAAAAAACTCATCGGTCAAAAAGGATTCAATCGATGAGTTGTGATTTGAAAAAGAAGAAAATTCTAAATCTTCACAAACTTCCTAACTTTATCCCCCACTCTCAAAAAATACACTCCAGACGGCAAGCCCGAAACGTCAATTCTTATGCCCTCTTCATTGGAGAGAAAAAGTAGAAAAATTTATTTGATAACAATAATTTTCTTTATTTCAGTTTCATTTCCAATTTGTATATTTAGAAAATATATTCCAGGCTGTAGATCGCTTGTATCATAATTAATGCTGTAATCACCTGGTTCCTGAATCTGATTTGATAATATTCTCTCCAATTCAAATCCTAAGGAATTTGTGATTGTTAGAGTAACAAATTCTGGTTCAGACAAACTATAATTTATATACGCTGAGGTTAAAGCAGGATTAGGTAAACAATCCAAATTGAATTTCTTGTTCTTTATTAACTTATTTTCAATTCCTGCTTCTTTTTGATAGTTAACTTCAATTTTATATGCGTTGAATACGAAGTCTGTAAATGGAATACCCAAGTTTTGATTCACCCATTCTCCTATCCAGTACTCATTTAGCACACTTGTTAGTTTGCCGCTCGAATTATATGTATAAGAAATTCTATTGTAATTATCTTTTTTCCCTGTTATCCATTTTTCAGTTAATTGAGAAAGTACATTGCCATTAGGATCATAAGTGTAAGTATCAAACCATATACTATATAAACTATCATTGTCCCATTCTTCATAAAATTCAGTTAGCAAATTTCCTTTCGGGTCATAAGTATCGGTATATCTATAAACATTTACCCAAAAAGAATCCATCCATTCCTGCCGTAAACCTGTCAGGAAATCTCCTTTTTCTCCGGTTGAATCGTAAGTATAAGTAGCAAGAGCATAATTCACCCATTGATTATTTTGCCACTTTTCATCCAGCCAAGTCAGATTATTACCTTTAGCATCAAAAGTTTGAGTATTTCTTCTGGAATTAACCCATTGTCCGTTTTGCCAGTTTTCCATCAGGTAATTTGTCTCATTTCCATTTGAATCATACGTGGAAGTGCCGCGAGCTGAGTTTACCCATAGACTGCCTTGCCACATCTCAACTAATGATGTCAATAGATTTCCGTTAGTATCGTAAGTATATGTGCCTCGATTAGAATTAACAAATTTACCGTTTTGCCATGGCTCATACATCTGAGATAATTTGTTCCCATTTGAGTCGTAGGTATATGAATATCTAAGCTGATACAGCCACTGCCCGTTTTTCAAATACTCATAACTATAGGTAAGCCGGTTATGATTCGCATCATAAGTATAATTATATCTTGCTGAGGAATCCCAATTCCCATTTTTAACTTTTTGTCTGAGAATTGTTATTACGTCTTCATTTGAATCATAAGTATAAGATTGTTTCATTAGGCTGTCGGTTCTTGAATAAACCATCAAGAAATCAACAAGTTCGGGATTGTACAAGATGTCTGAATTCCCACTTTTTTGATTTTTATTATCATGGGAAAAAGCTGTCGTAAAAGACAGTACGAATAGAATTAAAAAGTAAAAAAATCTCATCAAAACCTCCAATAAATAGTAAAAGTTTCCACAAAATTAAATTCAACAGTATATTTTTTGACAATTTACACAAAAAAATCTTTATTTGGTAAAATATATGTAAATATTCGTATAAATATTTGATTTTTAGAGAAAAATACCAAAAACTACGTAGGTTTTCTACGTAAAACTACGTAGAAGAAATTGGGAATCAGTCGAAAGTCAAAAGCCAAAAGTTGAAAGTAGAGAATTCAATCTTCTCTTCAAACTACTAAACATCTAAACATTCGTAAGACTTGGGCAAAAAAAATCAGGCTTCTTAAAAAAATAAGAAGCCTGACACATTTATTCGAAGTATGAACCCGAATTAATTAATTTCGGCTGTTTCAACCAATATTGAGATATTTTTTTTTCTCACTTCAACCGGTCAGCCTGTAGTAGAGAAAAACTCATCGGTAAAAAAAGGAATATCCGATGAGTTGTGATTCTTTACAAAGAAGAAGATATTTCCTGTCAGAATAGAGGTCATGAGGTAACTCCTGAGCGGAGAAAAAACACAAGATATGAAATAACGTTTTTTTCATTCACAATTCTCCATTGTATCGAACGTAGATTCTGCCGTATTCATTTTCCTTTTATTTTTTGTAATTTACGTTATCATATTCAATACAATCCTCCGGAACTTGACAATCTGTTCCATCAAGGTATTCTACAATATACATTAAACTATTTATTGGCATACCATATTCATTAGATATACTCTCATTTTTAATATTCCACATACCACATACTACACCAAATTCACCTGGTCGGTATTTAAACGGTGCATCATCCTTGATTTTAATTTGATCTCCCCATGTAAATTTCATAATTTATCCTTTCATTTAATAGGTAACCAGTGGGGTAAATTAAGTTTTTTTGTGATTTCCTCGGGGAGATGGTAGTGTGGTGCTTTACCTTCAGGTTTATGTGTTGGACCATGAGGTCCTTCCTTTCTTAAACCTGTTGGCTCATCACCATTATAAACTTGTTCGAATTGACGATTTGGACTACCTTGAATATGTTCACCAACATTTATTGGAATCGCATTTCCTGCAGGGTCAATTAAAGTAACTGGACTAGTGACTGGTCCATTATAAGGATTAGTATTTGTTGCTACTCCAACAGCTTCAGTAACTCCTTCTTCAGAAATTTTCCCTTCGTCATCTTTTCCTTTTGCTCCAGGCACAGGCGGTGGAGGATTATTATCTTCACTCTTCATCTGATGGTCAATTGGTGTATCACCTGGAGTCAACATAATTATAACAAGTCCTAAAGCTATTGGGGCGGCTCCTAAAGCTATTGGGGCGGCAGGGGATAATGCTAAAGCCCATTTTAATGCTATATCTAGTCCATCTTTCCCATTATCGTCTAACATATTCACTGGATTATTCATCGAATACTGATAAGGAGTCCAGCCCTGATATTTCTCCCAGAGGGGGTCAATGCTCGTGAATCTGCCGATATTTTCGTCGTATTTGCGAACATCGGTGGAGAAATTGAGAATTGACAATTGAGAATTGAGAATGGAAGAATCTGTCATTATGGTTCTTTTGATTGTTTCATATTTTTCAAATCCTCCCAATAATTTGTAATATTCCAAACCAAAATTAAACAATTTTTCGTGAATATCATGAACTTTTTTCATATTTCGAAAAATTATAGACCTTAAGTTCCCAAGCGGGAGCTTGGGAACGAGAGAGAAAATGGGGTTAGTGGTATTTCTTATCTTAAACTCTTCAAACAACTAACCGCCTCACCAACTCATCACCTAAACTCTTGAAGAGTCCACCCCTCAAGAGGGGAATTTTCCTTTTCCCCCTTTGAAAAAGGGGGTTAGGGGGATTTTCTTCTCTTCATCTCTTCAAACAACTAAACATCTAACCACCTAAGCAACTAAACTCTTAAATCAATTTATGAATTACGGTTGTTACAACTCCCCAAACCTCAAAATTCATTTCGGGTGTGATTTTGATTGGTTTGTAAGTGGGGTTTTCTGCTACAAGGTAAACCTGATTCTGCTTCATCTGAAGCCGTTTAACAAGCAAATCACCGTCAATTACGGCAATAACAATATTATCCGATTTGGCATTCAAAGCCTTGTCCACTACCAGTACATCACCAGAAAAAATTCCGGCTTCGTTCATTGAGTCTCCTTTTACGCGGACAAAGAAAGTTGCCGCTGGATGCTTGATTATAAACTCATTTAAATCGAGCTGTGCCTGCATATAGTCATCGGCAGGGGAAGGAAATCCCGCTGAAACCGATTCGAGAAACAGTGGGTAAGTTTGAAGAAGAGATTTCCCCGGAACAAAAATCTCTTCAACACGGGTTGCATCAAGTTGAACCATTTTCAGAATATCCGCTTCATTTTTATCGCTTTTCGATGTTGTTATGTCTTTTTTCATTTCATTTTGCCATTTTTTAGTAAAAAAGAATACTAAATTAAAAAAAATTTTGATAGATTAACGAATATATAATAGTTTTGAATAATTAAAATTCTTAAACTTGAAAACGAGAGAAATATGAACGAAAAAACTTCTTTTAAGGAGCTCCTTCCGGAACAGATTAGATGGATATGTCCCGAAACGGGTTTTAAGTTTGAAACGACCAAAGAGCTGTCTCCGTTGGACGCAATAGTTGGTCAGAACAGGGCAATTGAAGCACTGCGGATTGGGGCTGAACTGAAATCGAAAGGATATAATATTTTTGTATCAGGTCTTTCGGGTACAGGAAGACTTTCGACTGTGTCAGCGATTTTAAAAGAAGTATCAACAAGTAAGCCGATTGTTTTCGATTACTGCTATGTCAATAATTTTTCAAATCAGGATTTTCCGGTGTTGCTCAAACTTGAAGCAGGGCGAGGCAAGGAACTCGAAAAATTGATGAACGATGCAGTAACGTATTTAAGAAATCGAATTCCCAAATTATTCGAGGAAGAAGCTTTTCAGAGCACAAGAAAAACAATAGTTGACGAATATCAGAATAAGGAAAGGCAAATTCTCCATGATTTTGATGCGAAAATCCTTCCTTTCGGATTTGTTCGCGGTCAATTTGAAAATGACCAGGGAATCAACACTCCAGAAGTTTTTCCTTTGATTGACGGCGAAGCTGTTTCGATTGAAACTCTTCCCGAACTGATTGCTCAGGGAAAGATTGAATCCAAAAAAGCTGATGAACTGAACGATTTGTTTCAGAAGTTTCATAATGAGCTGTTCGATTTAGCCAGACAGGGCATGAAACTGATGCAGGAATTCAAAAAAGCTCTCGACGACAACGACCAGGCTTCTGCGGCGGTTATTATTCATTCCTTGTTAGATGAGATTAAGACTAAATTTGCTGATGAAAAAGTTGATTTATACATTGATGATGTTAAAAAATATGCTCTTGAAAATATCGGAATATTTGCACCTGACCAGACTCATCCTTCGCCGTTAAAACAATCCACAACAGATGCCGATGCTACTGTTACAGATAAATTTGCTTTATTTTCAGTTAATGTTATACTCGATAATTCCGAAACTCAGTCTGCACCTATAGTAATAGAAACAAATCCATCATACACAAATCTGTTTGGTTCAATTGAACGAACCTACGACAGCAGAGGATTTTGGGTAACCGACTTCTCGAAAATCAAAGCAGGAGCAATTCTAAAAGCCGACCAGGGATTTTTGATTGTGAATGCAGATGACTTATTTGTTGAACAAGGCGTTTGGCAGGCTTTGAAGAGAGTTTTGCTTTATGATAAACTTGAAATTCAACCTTACGAATCTTTCTTTCAGCTTTCTCAACTTCACATGAAACCTGAGTCAATTGATGTCAATGTTAAAGTTGTAATTATCGGCGGTATTACTCTTTATAAACTTCTTTTCGAATACGAAAAGGGCTTTAAGAAAATATTCAAGGTCAACGCACAATTCGATTACGAAACAAATCTGACCGCAGAAATGCTTGAAAATTATACGAAATTCATTTCCAAAATCTGCGAAAGCGAACAGTTGCCTCATTGCACAACTGACGGAGCCGCGGCAATAATTGAATGGGCAGTCGAAAAAGCGGGCTCTCAGAAAAAAATTACTTTGAAATTTTCGGATGTTGCCGACCTCATCAGGGAAGCTGCATTTTACGACCGCAATTCATCAAGGCAGTTCATTAACCGCGAAGATGTGAATAAGGCTATTGAAATGAGACGGCACCGCAACGATATGCTCGATGACAAGCTGAAAAGTTATATCCTTGATGGTGTGATGCTGATTGATACCGAAGGCGAAAGAGTCGGTCAGATTAACGGATTGACAATTCTGGATGACGGACTGATGTCATTCGGCAAACCCGCAAGAATTACTGCTTCCGTAAGTGCCGGAACATCGGGTATTATCAATATTGAGCGTGAAGTAGAGATGAGCGGAGCTATTCACAGCAAGGGAGTATTTATTATTTCAGCATTTATCCGCGAGAAATTCGCACAGGATAAACCATTGAATCTTACGGCTTCTTTAGCTTTTGAGCAGTCCTACGGCGGAATTGACGGAGATAGTGCTTCAGCCGCTGAAATATTTGTTCTCATGTCAGCTCTTTCCAAAGTGCCAATAAATCAGTATCTTGCAATAACGGGCTCTGTCAACCAAAAAGGGGACATACAGCCGATAGGTGGAGTTAATGAAAAGATTACAGGATTCTTTGAAATTTGCCGCGAAAGAGGATTCAACCGAAAGCATGGAGTTGTTATTCCCTTCCAGAATGTAAAGGACCTGATGCTTAATGAAGAAATAGTTCAGGAAGTAAGGAATGGAAATTTTCACATTTATTCTATTGCAAAAATTGAAGAAGGTTTTGAACTTTTAATGAATTTACAGGGCGGCGAGAGAAACAAATCAGGCAAGTATCCTAAAGATTCAGTTTTCAGAAAAGTCGAAGACAGACTTGAAGAATTGCGGATTGCAATTAAAGGAAAAGATAAAACAGCGAAAAAAACGTCTAAGAAAAAATCAAATAAATTAAAATGAAATTTTCATTTGACTAATTAAAAATACATTACGAGAAAATAATGATTGTTCATGACATACAAATAGCCCCGTCACTGCTTTCTGCAGATTTTACCAACCTTGCGGCTGACATTGCAAAATGCGATGCAGGTGGTGCCGATATTATTCATGTTGATGTGATGGACGGTATTTTTGTTCCGAATCTTACGATTGGTCCCATTGTCGTTGAAGCTATCCGACCATTGACGAAAATTCCTATTGCATGCCATCTTATGATTTCAGACCCGGGCAAGTATATCCCTGAATTTGTTAAAGCAGGAGCGGATTACATTTCTATTCATGTGGAGGGACTAATCCACCTTCACAGAACTTTGAGCATCATTAAATCTTATGGAATCAAAGCCGGGTTGGCACTCAATCCGGCTACTCCATTGAATTTTGCATTTGATTCTGCCGAGCATTGCGATTACATACTCCTGATGTCAGTTGACCCGGGATTCGGCGGTCAGAAATTCATTCCTACATTTTTAAAAAGAGCTGAAACTCTGCGAAATTTTCTTATTAATAATGGACTTGAGCACATACCGATTGAAGTTGACGGCGGGGTTAACAAAGAAAATGTTCAAGATATTGTTAAAGCCGGTGCTTCGATGCTGGTTTCCGGTTCAGCATTGTTCAACGGCGACCTTGTTGCAAACATCAAAGAGCTTAGACGAAGAGCCGAAAGTGCCAGAAAACAAGAAGAGTTGTTTAAATAGGGGAAAGGGGAGAGTAGGAAGAAGAACCTAGGGTTTAAGTATTAATATAAAAACTCATAAAATTAATAAACATCTTCGTGTGTCCCAATATCTATGAATGCAATGATTTCCTTGCTTTCAAATGTAAAAATGATTCTAATGGAAAAGTCAATAGAAAAACTCCAAAGATTTTTTAGTTTGCCTGAGAGTTTGTGAGTTTTTAATTGGTTATCGAATGGATTGTTATAGAAAATATTAATTTTCTCCCAAAATTTTTCTTCAATTTCGGGTGAATATTTTAATATTTTTTTTAAAGCTTTTCTAAAAGATGTTGAATAACCTATTTCAATCATTTTCCAAGGCTTTCCTTAATTCATCTGATGATTTATAATATTTTACTTTTCCAGATGAAACTTCCTTTTTGCTTTTCTGAAAATTCCTGTAAATATATTCCCTTCGTTCCTCAATCAGATAGTGATTCAAAAGCTCTTTAAGCTCAACTTTGTCTTCATATTTCAGGGACTGAACTGCTTCGGTTATTTCGGAATACAGTAGTGTCAACATTAATACCTCTTTATGGAAAATTTTATAAAGAACAAAAATAATAAAAAACATTAAATAAAAAAATCTAAAAGCATCATCATTGATTTTAATGGTGAATTTTAATTCTCATTTCTCATTAGGTTCGTAAATTTTTCTCTCGGCAGGAGTTCCCTCCCGCCGTTTTCAACTTGCTATAATAATTTTCAATCAATCATGGAGGTCAAGAGGTAGCTCCTGACCTAATGTAAATATTTTTTACTTCATTATCATAGCAATAAACAATCATTACTTTCGTTTATTCCTTGTGTTAACGTTCATTGAGAGTTTGTCAACCTGACCCTCACCATTCTTGGAGATGGCAGTAAAAAATTGCATCTTTGCATCTTTTTGCATCATTTTCAGCCCAAAGATGCAAAAGGTAAAAATCCGTTATTTGAAATAATATCAATAGGTTAGATTGTAATTAAATTGCATTTTATCGAAAAAAAAATATATGATGCAAAGATGCAATGAAGGAAATCCCATTTCGCATAGCGAATAAATAGTGGTAACCGCGAAACACCCCGACGGATTTTTATCTCGTAGAGAACATATAGTAGAAAGAACATTTGTCGTAGTTTTTCATTTTTAACCTCTACGAGGTTAAGAAATCTTTGGGGTTCGATTTGTTACAAATATTGATTCCCGCTGGGAATCAGAAGAATGAAAAAATATCAAAAATTGCATCTTTGCATCTTTTTGCATCTAAAGATGCAATGGCTCTAAAATCTTTATTTGAATTAATATCAAAGATTTAGGCGAAAATTGCATTGCATCTTTTTCCGAAAAAATAAAAGATGCAATCTGGGAAAATGAAGAACCCATAACCAAATTTAATTTACCCTTTAGGCGAAAAGTTGATTATCTAAATCAATTTCCTTTTGAAGGAACTTACGACTTCATTACAGCGGTCGAGCATCTGAACGGCTGATTTGTCCCAAGAAAAGGTTTTTGCCCAGCTGACAGCTCCTTCCGATAAGCGATTTCTCAGGTCTTTGCATGAAAAGACAGATGAAATTCTTTCGGCAAGCTGAAGAATATTTCCATATTCATAAAGCAAACCGGAAACGTTGTTGCTGATTGAGTCTCGCAGTCCCGGTACGTCTGCCGATACAACCGGAGTACCGCAGGCATTGGCTTCGATGTTGGTTATCCCCCACCCTTCCTTCATGGAAGTATTGACAACACAATGGGACAGACCAAGATATATAATTTTTTCTTCTTCAGTAATGTATCCGAAGAACTTAGTTTTATCGGAAATTTTTAATTCTTCAGCGAGTTTTTTCAATTGGGGCATAAAATCTCCCTTGCCAAGAATATGAAGTTCTGCAGTAGGCATCTTTTCAGCAACTATTGCAAATGCCCTGAACAGATGGTCCACACTTTTATATTTTTTTAATCTACCAAAATATGTAACAGTTGGTACATCATATTTTGGCATTACTTTCATCGGGAAGTCTTCGGGGGTAATTGCATTCTGGACGATTGAGAAATTGCTTTTGTTAAATCCACGCTTCAAAAATTCATCAAGTGTGCTTTGGGAGACAACTACAAATGGAGTTTTTTTGTAAACTCTGTCAACCATTTTCTCGGCTAAATAAACATAGGAACCCTTAACATATCCTGCTTCACGGAAAATACTTTTTCCAAAAAAATGATGACTGATTGCCAAAAGCGGTTTGCGGACAAAAATGGGAGTATAGAAAGGAATTTTATTTATGTCGTCAATAACTATATCGAAAAGCTCATCCTGAAGAAGCTTGCAGTATTCATTGCTCACACGAAAATTGAAAGTATCGCGTGAGCCGACCCGAATTACTTTGATACCATCAACATACTCCAGGGCAGGTGCACCATCGAACTTACAGCACAAAAGGGTAACTTCATGACCCATCTTTACAATTCTCTTGAAGATTTCATGCATGTGGACTTCAGCACCACCGCCAAGTGGGTTTTTGATATCCTGCCAATTTATAAGTAAAATTCTCAAAGCAACAAAACAAAACGACTAATAGTGTAAAATAAAAAAATAATTTAATCAAAATTTTTATCGAAAGCAATAAAAATATTAGGTTTCGTCAAGTTGGTTTGAAAAGATATTATTATTGATTAACTTTGATACCCGATGAACGAAATAAAAAGACTATTTCCTTATATAAAAAAATACAGAACCCGAATATTATTCGGGTTGCTTTTTGTAACAATATCTAATATTTGCTCGACATACGTTCCAAGAATGGTTGGAAACAGTATTGACCAAATCAAAAATCCTGCTTTCAGAATTGATGATATTTATTTGACCATCTCCTACATCCTTTTGCTGACAGTTGGTAGCGGAATATTTATGTATCTCACCCGCAGAACAATTATTGATGCCTCCAGGCTGATTGAATACGACTTAAGAAAAAGTTTTCTGGATTCGGTGGAAAAACAGTCAATGAATTTCTTTAACAAAAATTCAACTGGTTCGCTGATGGCTTTGGCTACAAACGATATTTCTGCGGCAAGAGAATTTCTCGGTCCGGCAATCATGTATGCGGCAAACACAGTTACTACTTTTTGCTTTGCTCTCTATTTCATGCTAAGTTTAAACAGCCTGATGACCTTGATAGTTCTTATTCCATTACCCCTAATTGCAATAGCGACTTACAAAACAGGAAAGAAAATTCATTTTGCTTTTAAAAATGTACAGGAGCAATTCTCTCAGCTGACAACACAGGCTCAGGAAGCATATTCAGGCATTCGAGTTGTCAAATCATATAATCGGGAAAAATATGAAAGCAAAATATTTGATGAACAAAGTAGGAATTATCTTCAAAAAAATATGAAGCTTGCAAGGATCCAGGCATTGATGATGCCGGCATTGATGATTCTTGTCGGACTCTCTCAGGTTCTTGTACTGGGATTTGGCGGATGGCAGGTTTTGAAGGGAAAAGCAACTTACGGCGATATAACTCAATTCTTTATATATATTAACTTATTGATATGGCCCGTTGCGGCAATAGGCTGGGTTACCAATCTTGTTCAAAGAGCCGCCGCATCAACCGCCAGACTCGGGAGAATATTTGATTCCGTACCTGATATCAGTGACAGTTCAGAAACAAATTTTGAGATTGAAGAACTTGAAGGCAGAATTGTTTTCGATAATGTTTCTCTTCAATACAGTGGTGCAACAACGAAATCCCTTGATTCAGTTTCGCTTGAAATACATTCAGGGGAAACTCTGGGCATTGTCGGCATGGTCGGTTCTGGGAAATCATCATTTATTAATCTAATCCCAAGGATGTTTGAAGCCGATGGCGGAAAAATATTTATTGATAATCATGATATAAAGTTAATTCCGATAGTAACTCTACGTTCGGCAATTGGCACTGTATCGCAGGATCCTTTCCTATTTTCGATGACAATAAGCGAGAATATCAGATTTGGAGCACCTTCTGCATCTCAGGCAGAAATTGAAAATGCAAGCAGAATTGCCTGTCTTGATGAAGATATTGCAATGTTTCCCGAAGGGTTTGAAACAATGCTCGGAGAAAGAGGCATCACATTGTCGGGCGGACAAAAGCAAAGGCTTGCGATTGCTCGTGCAATAATCAAAAATCCGAAAATCCTCATTCTCGATGATGCACTTTCATCTGTTGATACCGGAACTGAAGAAAAAATCCTTAGAAATCTTAAAGAATTCATGAAGGGCAGAACAACCATTATTATTTCCCATAGAATCAACACAGTTAAAGACTGCAACCGGATTATTACTCTTGAATCAGGCAAAATTGCCGAGACAGGAACCCATGAAGAATTGATTAAACAAACAGGTTATTATTCTGAAATCTATACAAAACAGCAACTTGAAAAAGAACTTGAAACTCTGTAATTATTTTTTCTTGAAAACCATTTTTTCAATCATGTAAACATAAATTTTATATTCATTTTTAATCGGGTCGAAATCAAAAGGTCTCATACAACCGATAAAGCCATCTTTTTCAACAGTAATTGCAAGTTTTTTAGTTTGGCTTGTGTCAAGCTTTCCATTAATAGTAAATAATCCGTTTACATCAGTTTTAATGATAGGTTCAAGAATCTTGGGCTTTGTTGTATCCATCTGGAAAAATGTAGAGCCATAATAAATCGTAATTTTAGCACCTTCGAGATTTACCTTCTCCATTGAGGAATCAGGATTTTCATTAATATAAACCATTGTTCTTGATGCCGGATTTGATTTAACCAGCTTGAAAACCTCCCCGGAAATTTTAAAATTAACAGCACCGACTATATTAACAGAAAATAGTATGGTACTTATTACCAATAAAAAAAATATATTCTTCTTCATACAGGTGTTTCTCCAAAATATTCAAACCAAAGTTGATCTATTCAAACGAAATTTAATCAAAATTATTTCTTGAAAATTATTTCGAATAAAGTTCCGGACGACGGTCGACAAAAATATCGTTATATTCATTAAACGATTTTTTTCTTGTCTTGTCAGGTTCAATGTCGGCAAAAATAACTTCTTCACCCTCAAAGGAGGCTTTTGCTAATAAATTGCCTGCATAATCCCAAATCCCCGATTCTCCTTTGAAAAGCAAATTCTCACCGGCAGACTCCTCTTCCCCGCATCTGTTGGCAACGGCAAGATAAACTTTGTTCTCGATTGCCCTTGCAGGTATCACTTTATGCCAAAGATCAGTTACAAGATTTGATGGGCAGACGATCAGGTCGGCACCTTTCAATCCAAGTGAACGGGCTGATTCGGGAAATCTCCAGTCATAGCATATCATAGTTCCGATTTTGCAATTATTTTGTTTATCTTCGACAACAAAAAAGCCGGTATCACCTGCAGTAAAAACAAATTTTTCCTTGAAAAACAAATGAGTTTTCCGGTAAATATATGTTTCGGTTTCATTTGGGATTACAATTGCCGCAGAATTATAGATTTTATCTCCGGATAATTCTGAAAATCCGAATATTACAGTTTTTTTTGTCTTTCTGATTTCAGCGGTAATTTCTGAAAACAAGTCAGAATCTTTAGAAAATGATACTTTCTTCAATTCCTCTTTGTCATGAAAAATATATCCAGAAAGACATAGTTCCGGAAAGACAATCATATCAGCAATTGCTGAATGCAGATAATCGTAAAATTTAACAAGATTTTTCTCGAGCAATCCAAGCTCAGGCTTGTATTGAACAACCGCTAATCGCATATTTTTACTTCAATAGTTTTTAAAAATACAAAAATACGAATTTTATTTATAGCGTAAACTTTGAATTTTGCTTTGCCTAAATGGAAATAATTGATTATTTTCGCTGTTTATAATTTTAATGAAATTGAAAAAATACAAATAAAACTTCAAAAGGAAAGGTGCTACAAAAATGAATGAAGGCAAAATTATTCAGGTAATCGGACCTGTTGTTGATGTCGAGTTTTCTGAAGGTCAAATTCCTTCCGTTCTTAATGCTGTTCATATACCAAGAACTTCACCCGAAACAGGCGAAGAAAGTATTCTCGTTTGCGAGGTTCAGCAGGACCTTGGAGAGTACCGTGTCCGCACGGTTGCAATGGATACAACAGACGGTCTTGTTCGCGGAATGATAGTTCTGGACACAGGAAATCCAATCTCAATACCTGCCGGTCCCGAAGTGCTTGGAAGAATGATGAACCTGATTGGTGAACCCATTGACGGCAAAGGACCCATTGTTACAACAGGAAGATTGAACATACACAGACCTTCACCTGAATTTCACACTCTTTCCACTTCAAAAGAAATGTTTGAAACAGGTATCAAAGTTATTGACTTGATCGAACCTTTTACCAAAGGCGGCAAAACCGGTTTATTCGGTGGTGCAGGCGTAGGTAAAACTGTTATTATTCAGGAATTGATTCATAACATTGCAAAACATCACGGCGGTTATTCTGTTTTCGGTGGTGTCGGTGAAAGAACAAGAGAAGGAAATGACCTTTATCTTGAAATGACCGAATCAGGAGTATTAAAGAATACTAGTCTTGTGTTCGGACAGATGAACGAACCTCCCGGAGCACGTTCCAGAGTTGCTCTAACGGCTTTAACCATTGCAGAATATTTCAGAGATGAACAGGGAAAAGACGTTTTGCTTTTCATTGACAATATTTTCCGTTTTATTCAGGCAGGTTCCGAAGTATCTGCTCTTTTGGGAAGAATGCCTTCGGCTGTAGGTTATCAGCCAACTCTTGCAACTGAACTTGGTATTTTGGAAGAAAGAATTGCTTCAACAGATAAAGGTTCAATTACTTCTGTGCAGGCAGTTTATGTTCCTGCAGATGACTTGACAGATCCCGCTCCTGCAAATACATTTACTCACCTTGATGCAAAAACCGTGCTTTCGCGTGCTATTGCAGAACTTGGTCTTTATCCTGCTGTTGACCCGCTTGATTCGACTTCCAGAATTATGGATCCGCTTTCAATTGGCAATAACCACTACGATACAGCCATGAGAGTTAGAAAAGTGCTTCAAACTTACAAAGAGCTTCAGGACATTATTAACATTCTCGGTATGGACGAACTTTCCGACGAAGATAAACTTACTGTTTACAGAGCCAGAAAAATTCAGAAATTCTTCTCTCAGCCTTTCAGTGTTGCAGAGCAATTCACCGGTTTTGAAGGACGTTATGTTAAAATTGATGATACAATTGCAGGCTTCAAAGCTATATTGGACGGCGATTGCGATGAAATCACAGAAGGTTTGTTCGTTTACGTTGGTACAATTGACGAAGTATTCGACAAAGCTAAGAAACAAGGCTAATTTTTCATTTTTAAGAAAAGAATTATGTCTGAACATAAATTATTAAAAGTTGACATCATAACACCCCAGAAAACTATTTTCTCGGGTCTTGCTCATTCAGTTACTGTTCCGGGTGCTCAAAGCCCGTTTCAGGTCTTGTTCAACCACGCCCCGATAGTTTCTACTTTGACTACCGGAAAGGTAAAAGTTGAAACAGCAGACGACAAAACTCTGCTTTTCTCTACTACAGGCGGATTGGTTGAAGTGAGAAAAAATAATATCTCAATATTGGTTGAAACAGCCGAAATTAATTAATTCGGGTTAATATTTCGATTAAATGCGGCAGGCTTCTTATTTTTTTAAGAAGCCTGATTTTTTTCCTATCCCAAATAAAGTCGCCGATTGTTTAGATGTTTAGTTGCTTAGACTTTTAGGTGTTGAAGAAAAGAAAATCCCCCCTGCCCCCCTTTTTCAAAGGGGGAAAAGGAAAATTCCCCTTTTGAGGGGTGGCAGGCGGAGCCGAACGGGGTGGACTCTTCAAGAGTTTAGATATTTAGTTGGTTAGGCGTTTACTTGTTTGAAATAGAAGAAAAGATTTTTATTTCTATTGTTATTATTCAATTATATTTTTCTTAATTTTGCAGGCTGAATTGGGGATTCTAAAGATGAAAAAGTAAGTTTTACCTTATTTTGATGTTCTTCAGGAAACTTTTTCTATCAATATTCGTTTTGATAGATGTTGATTTGACAGCAAATCAAAAAATGTAATTCACTCATTTAAATAACAGGAATTTTTTCATGAAAACAGTATCATTCATTATCTCAATAATATTATTTATGGCTGTAAACTCTTTCGCCCAAATCAAATTTGAACCGCCCAAAACCCCAATCAGACCGGTTACTGACGAACTCCACAAGTTCAAAATCACCGACAACTATCGTTGGCTCGAGGATAAGGATAATGCCGAAGTCAAGGAATGGTCTCACAAGCAGACAGATTATACTATTGAATACATCAACAAAACTTGCCCGGAAATTCCCGGGATTAAGGACGAAATCAGAAATTATATTGACCGTGATAATGTTGGTGCTCCATTTTTTAAAAAAGACAGGGAATTTTTCTACAAAAAGCTTAAAGGCGAACAGCAGAGCAAGATTTACACAAGAATTAAAGGCAAAGAAAAACTTATTTTCGACCCGCTTGTAATTGACCCATCCGGAAAAACTTCTGTTTCGGGTTTTGCTTTGAATGCCGATGCAAGCAAAGCGGCAGTGGGTACTCAGTTCAAAGGCGATGAAATTAATATTTATCAAATCATTGACACCAAAACAGGCAAAACTATCGGCGAACCTATGAAAAATATTTATTCGTTTTCATGGTGCCGTGACGAAAAATTCGCTTATGTTACACTGCGTTCCAGAGAAGATATTGACAAACAGCTTCCGCTAAAAACTTACAGACATAAAATTGGCGATGATTTCAAAAATGATGTCTTTTTGACGGCTCCAACAGATGCCAAAAATTCAAGCTCCGTTTGGGACCCCGATGAAGGCAACCTGACATTCTTCTATACCGGTGATTTTTATTCCGGAACTCTCAGTTGCCGTAAAATTGGATCAAACGATGAACCTAAGCAGATTTATTCGAGTACGAAATTCAGAGTTACACCAACCGTAAAAAACAATAAAATATATATCATGACTAATCATGAAGCTCCAAATTTCAAAGTCATGGTTACTGATATTGACAAACCCGGATTTGAAAATTGGAAAACATTCTATCCCGAAAATGAAAGTGTTCTCGAAGATTTCGAAATCACAAATACTTACGTTATAATGCTTGAGAAAAAAGATGTTCTGAAAAAACTCTCGGTTTACGATTTGAACGGTAAATTCGTTAGGGATCTTGAGCTTCCCGAACTTGCAGATGTGGCAGGGCTTGGCTATCATAAGGAATCGAATACGGTTTATATCTCATTTAATGCATTTACTTCGGCTTCAAAGATTTACAAACTCGATGGTTCAACCCTTTCCAAATGGGAGTTTTTCTATCAGGATAAAATTCCTTACAACACTGAAAATATTGAATCGAAACTTGTTTATTATCCCTCAAAAGACGGAACAAAAATTCCAATGTTTCTTGTTCATAAAAAGGGAATGGCTCTTGACGGCAAAAATCCGACAATTCTGTATGGATACGGCGGATTCAATATCAGCATGTCGCCATCGTTTACAGGTACTACCACTTCATTCATTAATCGTGGCGGAGTTTATGCTATTGCCTGCCTTCGCGGAGGTAACGAATATGGCGAGAATTGGCACCTTAACGGCATGATGTTCAAAAAGCAAAACACTTTCGATGATTTTATCGCAGGTGCAGAATATCTTATTTCCGAAAAATATACAAGTCCCGAAAAGTTAGCAATCAAGGGCGGCTCGAACGGCGGTTTGCTTGTTGGTGCAACCTTAACCCAAAGACCTGATTTGTTCAAAGCCGCAATTTGTGCAGTTCCTTTGCTTGATATGGTTCGTTACGACAAATTTTTAATTGCACGCTATTGGATTCCCGAATACGGAAGTGCCGAAAACGAAAAAGATTTCAGATATATTTTGTCATATTCACCATATCAAAATATCAAAGCAGGTTTGAATCTTCCGGCAACTTTGGTTAAAGCAGGCGAAAACGATACAAGAGTTGACCCGCTTCATGCCAAAAAGTTTGCCGCCGCCTTGCAGAATAATCCCGGGCAGATTAACCCCATCATGCTTTTTGTTGATTTCGACAGCGGTCACGGAAGCGGACAGTCAGTCGAGCAAATGGTCGGGAATATTGAACTTGAATGGCGTTGGATTATGACTCAGCTTGGTGTAAAATAAATATTTTTCGGGCATTACACTAAACTTATATTCCTGTTCGTCAATATAGTTGATTATGTAACACATTGACAATTATAGGAGCAATCATGGAATTGATGACAAAACAAGCGTTTCTCGATAACGTTTTCGATTACGAAAACAATACCGAATGGAAATTCAAAGGACAACGTCCCTGCATAATTGATTTTTATGCAGACTGGTGCGGACCATGCCGTATGGTCTCTCCGATTATGGAAGAACTGAAAACGGAATATAACGGCTTAGTTGATATTTACAAGATAGACACAGAGCAGGAACAGGAACTCTCTTCTGTTTTTGGAATCAGGAGCATACCTTCTGTATTATTCTGTCCTGTGAACGAGCAACCGAGAATGTCGGTAGGAGCAATGCCCAAAGAAGGCTATATGTCCGCTATCAAAGATATTTTTGGAATTGAATCGCCCGAAAACAAGAATTGATTTAAACTTCGAATTTCAAAAAAAAATAATACATCAAAAAACCTTCCGGAGGATAAAACTTTCGGAAGGTTTTTTTTTATGTGCTACTCAGACGGGTAAAACTGTTGTTTATATCTGAATTAATATTTTGATAAAAGTTAAAAAATACCTATGAATAGCCACGACTTTTAAGTCGTGGAAAATGATTATATGATGATAAATAGGGCTTTAGCCCAAATAATTATTGATCTTCTTTTTCCAAAGCTCTTTGACATGAAAAGCCATATAATATTTGGGATAAATCCCAATATTGACTTGCTTTAATACTCCACGAGCTAAAGCTCGTGGCAATTCAATTTAAGATATTGGCTGAGTAGTTACGTTTTTTTTTATGAAATTTTGCAATATTTTTTGTAACTTTATAGTGTTCTAATGTGTCTTTCTGATAATTAATTATTTGAATTTCAAAAAAATGCTTTTTTGGCGGAGAATTTATGAAACTTTTTTCTCGTGAACTCTCAATATTAATTTCATTATTGATATTATTTTCTATTCCGTTATTTCCCCAAACCTCGCTTCCTATTGCTACCCCAATAGAATGGAAAGGTCTGGATACTCTTTCGAAATTTTATCATTTTGAGCAATTCAAAAAGCAACATCAACATGCAATCTCAGAAAACGAGAATAGCAGAATTCCCTTTAAAAAGGACGGAAATGATAACATACTGGATTTGATTACCGACCCAAGAGTAGTTTATTCTTCTTATTTTGGTGGCAACGGCTATGATTGCAGTTATGGAATTGCAGTTGACAGCAAGGATAATATGATACTTGTAGGTTATTCCGGTAGCACAAACCTTCCGACAACAGCTGGATGCTTCCAAAAGGAAAAGAGTGGCGGTCATGATGCTTTTATTGCTAAATTCACACCTGACGGTCAACCGATTTGGATAACATATTACGGAGGTTCAGGAACTGATGTTGCAAAAGGCTGTGTGATTGATGCAAATGATAATATATTTGTTGTTGGAAAAACTGATAGTCCTGATTTTCCAACCACGAAAGGAACTTACAAAGGTAGTTCTGATGTCTTTATTTTGAAATTCAGTCCGACAGGAGAAAGACTATGGGCAGAACTCTATGGTAGTGACGGTTTTGATACGGGCGAGGGAATTGCCTTGATGTCCGATGGCGGTATTGTAATTGCCGGATATACTGCCGGAACAAATTTACCTGTTTCCGAAAATGCCCTTTACCCAACTTTACAGGGTTATGCTGACGCTTTTATTTCAAGATTCAGCCCCGATGGAGATTTGATATGGGGAACGTATTACGGTGGTTATCAAAACGAAATAACTACTTGCGTAGCAACGGATAAATGGGATAACATAGCTGTTGGTGGGTATCATCAGAAAGTTTCTTCAGAACCCGGGATGCCTATTTTCCCTATATGGGGAGATGCCTTCCAGTGGGATACCACCGGAAAAGAAGATTGTTTTATTATAAAATTAACTCCTGACGGTAAATTGCTCTATGCGAGTTTGTATGGAGGAAGTCAGAAAGATGTATTTAATGCTGTTTGCTCAGATAAGGAAAAAAGCTTTTACTTCACAGGAAGGACAGAAAGTAGCAATTTCCCAACAACAGAAAATGCCTATAAGCCCAATTGGGATTCTTATGATATAGTAATAGTAAAAATTACTTCAGATAACAAAGTTGATTTTTCGACATTTTATGGTGGATTATCAGCTGAAGAAGGAATGTCAATTTCATCAGATGATAACAATATTTGGCTTACTGGATGGACAATTAGTAGTGATTTTCCAGTAATTGGTGAACCCATCCAAGGAATAGGAGTTGGACATACTCAAATTATTTTGTTAAAAATGGATTTAAATGGGAAACCGGTTTATTCAGCTTATTATGGTTCAAAAAATAGTTTTGGTTATGCTATTTTATCATCTGGTTCAAGGTTTCTAATAACTGGAGAAACAAACGCCGCCAAATTTCCATATACAAATAATGCCTTTCAAAATCGTATCATACCAGCGGAATATACATCGTATCTTTTTAAAATTGACCTGAACAAGACTGATGTTGAAAACTTGGAAATTAACGAACATATAAGTATTTATCCTAACCCATTTGAGCGAAAAATTAGATTATCCAACCTTGATATTCCTTGCGACATAAAGATTTATGACATATTCGGAGTTTTGATTAGAGAAATTTATTTGCAAGACGTTGAGAATCCGGAACTTGATTTAAACTGGTTAAGAGCTGGTTTTTATCAGATAATAATTCAATCGAATAAATCGATATATTCCAATAAATTACTAAAGTTATATTAATTTACCTCATTTCCATAGCAATAAATAATTAATATTTTCGTACAAGTGTTTTGTAAGCTGTTCTTTGATAGTTTGTCAATCTCACACCAACATTCATGGAGAGGACGGTAAAAATTGCATCTTTGCATCTTTTTACATTCAAAGATGCAAAGGAAAATATTTTGTTAATTGAAATAATATCAATGTTTTAAACGAAAAATATATTGCATTTTTTAAAGAAAATATAAAAGATGAAATGCAATTTGGAAAATGAGATGAAAAAAATTGCAGAAACAATAAAAAAAGGGGTTCAGAAATCCGAACCCTAAAAATTATGAACAATCGAATAAATCACGAATTATTCTTCTTTATTTTTTCCACCTTTTTTTGCTTTGCCGTCATCGGGAAGTCCGAACAATTTGCCGATTTTGCCGACATTGTTCATGTTCAATGCACCGCTTCCGCTTATCCAAATCAGCACGTAACTATCGTTCTTTTCAATAACAATCATGAAGAATTCGTTTGCTGAGTTTCCCTGCTTTTTGGAGTACATACGTACGTAAGTACCGCCATCATTGACTGACATAAATTCTTTGTAGCCTTCGGAAGGATTAATTTTCTTCAAATCGTTTGCAAACTCTTCGCCAAGCTTTTTGTTCACATTCTTTTTTGTGTCGTATGTCAGAATTTTCATTGAGTTGATATCACTTATAGCCTTTTTCATTTCGGCATCAATATCACCTCCCAAAGCCACGGAAGGGTCGGTAAGACTAACGGTCGTGAAACCGTCTTTTCCGCCGTATTTATTGAAAATCTCCTGAACTTTTGAAGGCTGAGCATAGATATATGTTCCAGCAATGAGGAACAATCCTAAAATAATAAACTTTTTCATTGTAAACTCTCCTTAGTTAAATTTTATTGTTATGTTATGTAAAATTCCAAATTTTTCGAATCCTTTGTTCGCGAATTCAAGCTTTTCGAGTTGTTTTCCTGCAACTGCCATATTTGCTGAAATCAAGCGGAAGGCTTTTTGTGTTTCTGTAATCGCTAATTCCCGATTCTCGTTAACATTTTGGTTTGTGATGACAATTCCTGCGGTTGATGAATCAAATCCACGAGATAACCAGATTGAAACTCCCGACATAATCAGCAAAGCCGCGGCAATTGAAAAATATTTTCTGGAATCGTTCCAAATAATTCCCAATTTTCCGATTATTTTTTTATTTTTCTGTGGTTTATCCAAATCGCTGATTTTAGCAAAAAGTTTGGTTTCGAAATCGTCACTAATAGTATCACTTTCTGCTTCGTATTTGGAGAAATTGAGTATTGTTTTGTCGTATGCAAATTCTTCAGAAGTAAAATCCTGAAGATTATCCTTTAGAGCCTTGAGTTCTTCGGCTGAGTTTTCGGCAGAATAGTACCTGCCAAGTAAAAATTTTATTTCATTATTGATTTTCATATACATACCCATATTTTTTTTCCATAACATCTTTTAATCTTTTACGGATTCTGGAAAGGTTCACCCGAAGAGTAGGAGCACTAACTCCAATAATATCACTCACTTCATCATAACTTAAACCTTCCACATCACATAGCTGGAATATCGTTTTCCAATTTTCGGGAAATGAGTCAAGCGTCTGATTGATTAAACCGTAAGCATAATTCATATCCGTAATATATTCAGGTGATTTAGCAGTTGAAGTCAATTCATAATCCAGTTTATCAATGTCAATTGTCTTATTTTTATAATATTTCGAGCGTAATTTATCAATGCAGAGATTCCTTGTAATGAAATAAGCATAATATTGAATTCTTGCTCTATCTATAGAATCCCATTTTTGCCATATTTTGATAAAAGCTTCCTGCACAGCGTCTTCTGCATCTTCACGATTGCCAAGGAGTCTTTTCGCATATCTGAAAAGACCTTGTTTGTATTCTTTGACAATATTTTTATATTCTTCCATCATCATAAGGTAATAACGTAGCAAATCACTTTTTGTAACACTTATTTCTTTGATGAATAAACAAATATCCATATATTCGATTTTTTGAATAACACTTGATTGAATTTTTTACCATGGGAACAACAGGAATACTTGCATCAATAATAGTTTCATTGATAATAATAATTGCATTTATTATTTTCAGGACTAAAAAAGTATTAAGAAAAGTCATCAAATCCGTTGAGGAGACAAAAAATGAACTCCGCAGTTCTTTCGAATTGTATTTTTCCAGATGGGAAGCCAGAATGGTAAAACCATTCACAGAATTCGAAAACCCCAAAGGAGTGAATGACTGGCTAATCATTTTTACTTTCAATCGCCTCAAACTTTTGAATACAACAATAGATAGCATCAGAAAACATGAACGGGACATTAAAATCCTCGTGATTGACAATGGCAGTTCGGATGGAACAAAAGATGACTTACTCAGAATGTTGGATTCAAATCTGATTCAAAGAGTGATTTTAAATAAATCAGAAAGCATACCGCAATGGCAAAAATGTTACAATATTCATCAGGCTTACAAACTGCTCTCAGTAGAAAAAGTCGGCTGGCTTGGCTGGCTCGATGACGATATTTTAGTAAAAAAACCATTTGTCGGTTTTAGCAAAAGACTGATTGATTCAAATATAACAAAAAATGTCGGAATGATTAATTTTGTTGTAGATGAAATCCAAAATCGCAATCATCCGATGGTTGATAAAATTGAGTTTGAGGGAACTGAAGTTTTATTGAAAAAGACTTTAGTCGGAATGTTTGTTTTTTTCAAATCCGAGTTGCTGAAAGAAATCGGGTTACCTCCTATTGGAGAAGGTATTGACGACCTAAGTGTCGAGGACTGGTATTACAGCCGAGTTATGAGTCAAAAAGGAATCTTTGTTGTGGCAGTTGATTTTGCCGACCACTTGGGGTATAAAACCTCAATCAGAGACTCAATCACTTAATTTAAATTTTTAAAGTTCATCAATATTCTTAGGTATTGTAAATACGAAAGTTGTTCCTTTGTTAATCTGACTTGTGACGGTGATTTTTCCGAGATGAGCATCAATTATCCATTTGACGATAGATAATCCCAGCCCTGAGCCTTGAATATCTTTTGAACGGGCTTTGTCAATGCGGTAAAATCTGTCGAAGATATGTTCAACCTCATCTTCAGGTACTCCCATGCCTGTATCGCTGATAACAATAACTGCATTTTGTTTGCCATTTTTCAATTCAAGAGATACATGACCACCACGCGGAGTATATTTAATTGCGTTGTCAACAATGTTTAGCAGAGCCTGATGGATTCTGGGGCTGTCGTATTTTAAAATTACATTTTCTGTGATTTGAGTTGTAACGGTAATATCTTTCATTTCAGCAAGTACTTCTGCATCCTCAGCAATATCCAGCATAAGTTTGGTTAGGTTTCCTTCGGTGAAAGTCATTTTCACCTGCCCCGATTCTGCTCTGGACAAGTCAAGCAAAGTTTCGACCACATTAGTCAATCTGGCAACTTCTTCCAAAGCGGAAACAAGTACACTTTCGTATTCTTCGGTCGTTTTTTCGCTATGCAAAGCAAGTTCGAGTTCTCCCTGAAGAATAGTTAATGGTGTACGGAGTTCATGAGAAGCATCAGAAGTAAATTTCCTGATTTGAGAAAATGAGTTATCCAGCCGAATAATCATTTTATTAAAAGTGTTGGTCAGATGCCCTACTTCATCTTTGGATTGAACGATTGGTAAACGCTTGCTTAAGTTGCTTGCAGTAATCTCTTCGGCGGCTTTGGTGATATCATGGATTGGTCTTAAAGACAATTTTGAAAGAATCAGACCTCCAAGTAATGATAATAGAAGAATAACAGGCAATGCAATCAATTGAATCATGAATAATTGGTTCATGGTTGCCTGAATATCCGAAACGGTATAACCAACAGATACAATCGCATGTTCGGTACGTTTAACCATAAGGCGGACATCCTGATTGGCAACATTCATATTTGAAAAAATTGAATCAACTCTTACTTCTTCGGATTTTTGATAGGCAAGTTTGATTATTGAATCCTGTTCAACGTCTTTTAAGGCAATTGTGTCCTTGCTTGTCTGCTTCATGAAATCGGTAAGAACAGGAAGGCTATCCTGCAAGAGATTTTTCGAACGCCAGATTATAACATTATTGGTATCGGCGATTTGAATATAATAATTTTTGGGATTAAGCAGAATGTGCTCATAAACGGCAGACCAGACCACGTCCTTTGTTTCATCCTTAGTTTGTTCCAAACCTGGTCTGAGCGGACCAACAAATCTTCGCTTTTCATTTTCACGAAAAATATCGAATTTATCTTTTAATTTCTTTGAATTTTTGTTTTCCTTTTTTGAATTCTCTTCATTTTTCATATTCTCGGTCATAACAAAATCGAGGGAGTTTGCAACTTTTAACAAAGACGCATCAAGATTCGACCGAAGTTGTTTTGAAACAGAAAGATACGTATAGGCACCAAAAGCGAGCAATGATATTGCTACAATCGTGCTATACCAGAAGGAAAGCCTTATTCTGAGAGATAATTTCGAAGCCATTAATTACATTAAAAATAATTAAAAAACGAGATTAATTATTATTCATTTTGATATAAATGAGAAATACATTAAATTAATTTTCTATACTTTTCATTTTTCAGAATATGCAAGATAAAAAAGAAAATATTGATAATAAAGAGAATGCGAAAAAAGGATTGTTTCGAAGAATTTTAAAATTTGTTTTTCGGGCAGTAATTTTTCTGATTTTGTTTCTGGCGGTTGTTTCGGTGCTTGTAATTGGTCTGGCACAGACACAAGGATTCAGGACATTTTTAGCTAATTTTGCCCTTGATATCCTGAACAGGGAACTTGTTGCAAAAGTTGAACTTTCAGATATAAAAATAAATCCGTTTTCGGGAGTTGAAATTTCGGATCTGAGATTAATTACACGCGGCGATACATTTGCTTTTGCAAAAAGAGTCGTGGTTGATTATAGTTTTATGCCACTTCTCCAGCAAAAAATAATTATTAAAAAAGTGTATCTTGAAAATCCTTCAATTAAAATATTAAGAAGTGCAATTGATAAAAAATGGAATGTGGCATTTATTGCTAAACCAAGCACTGACACTTCGAAAAGTAAACCATCAAAGATTAAAATTGAGGTCCTGGACTTAGTTCTCAACAACGGAAAGTTCAGTTTAGTTGACTCAACAGTTTCAATTCCTGAAAATGGCTCAATAAATTTCTCGAATCTCAGATTAAGCAATTTAAATTTGAATCTCGGAACAAAAATTGACCTTAGCCAACCAAAATTCAATTTTAACATTAAATCTCTTTCATGCGTGGAACAGGGTTCAGGACTGAAAATTAAACAAATGAACTTTAAGGGAGTGCTTGATACGACTCACGCTGAAATTGTTGATTTAAATCTTCGAACAGAAAAATCAGAGATATCAATTGCAGGCGTAGTACGAAATCTGAATCTTTTCGGAGGTGGGAATTTTCTGGAGAAATTACGTTTTGACTTGACTATTGAATCCAATAAGGTTCATCTTCCCGAGATTAATCGTATTGCTCATTTCAGACCTTTGTTAGGTGGTGATGCAAAATTGAAAACTAAAATTCAGGGTGGGTTAAATGATTTATCTGCAAAAGATCTATGGTTGGAAACAGAGAATACTACTATTTCAATGAATGGTGGAGTAAAAAATGTTCTTCATGCTAAGGATTTAATATGGTATGGAGAGTTCGAAAAAACTTCCATTGAGTATCGGGATATTAGGACGGTTTTACCCGAAATGGCACTCTCATCAATTCCTGACTTCAAAAAAGCCAATTTGAAAGGAACTCGAGTAATCGGTACGCTGGATTCAATAGACGCAAAGCTGGGAATCATCTCTGCCATTGGAAATGCAAAAGGAATTTCGGGTTTAGGACTGAAAAATGGATTGACTTATTCCGGAGATATAAAAACTGAAAATTTGAACCTTGGAAAGATTTTACGAAATGAATCAATGGCGAGTTCATTTAATGGAATTTTGAAATTTCATGGCAAAGGGACATCCTTATCTGACCTTGATGCTGATGTTGACCTTTCGGCTAATAATTCTGCCTTTTTTGGTTACTCAATCAACGACTTACTCTTGAAATGCAATATAAAGAATAACGGATTGATCAAACTCGATACTTTCTCAATTGGTTTGAATTCATTTTATCCCGGGAACGAAGGTCCGATGCCTGTACAGATTCAACGAGCATCTTTTCAAGGATTGCTCGATTTGAGGGATATGCACCATCCGAAATACAATCTGGATTCTAAATTTAGCGACGTTAATCTTGCATTTCTGGCAAATAATAAAGATATGCCTCAGGTTCTTAATGGCAGATTGAAAATTGTAGGAGAAGGATTTCATCCTGATAGTTTGAATTGTTCGATGACAGCAGATATTGATGAATGCAGTTTTACCGACAGAGGGCTGATGCCTTTTTCTTTGAATGTTGATATTAAGCATAGCGGATTGAATTATCGGGAAGTAATTATAAAATCAGAATTATTTGATGTCTTTTTAGCAGGAGATTATAATTTCGATAATATTCTTTCGCTTATAAAGAATCAATTGGTTCATCTTTCAACTTTCTTCATTAATAAAGCAAATATTATCAATACAAATTTTAAGGCTACAAAACCCAAAAAAGAAATTTTTACAAAAATCGGAAACTTTGCTCCAATCAATTTCAGGCTGAAAGCAAATATTAACGACGTTTCTGCACTGAATCCTTTTTTGAAAGATTTAAAAATGTACCTGAAAGGAAATATAGATGTGAGTTTTGATGTTGATGAGAACGAAAGCCATATCAAATTAGATTCAATCAATATTTCATCTATTGAATTGCATAGGAATGATTTGAATGTTTTGGTAAAACCGATTTTTATTTCAAGCGATATTCGTATGACAATTCAGGATTCATTGCCCTTTCTTAGTCAAATGTCATTTGATGCAAAAAGTGATTTTAGTTCTGATTTGAATGGCTTGATATTATCAAATCCATTATTGAAATTAAACTATCAGAATGAAATTGCAAAAGTATCTGTTTCCACTATGATTAATGACATGTTAGATGTGTCAAGCGATGTTAAAATCCAATTTGGTGAGTCAAAGTATGATTTGGAATTGAATAAGACTCAATTAACCTTTAATCGCGGTTTTATCTGGACGGCAAGTAAACCAATTATGGTAAGTCTTGACACTATAGGTCTGAATATCCATAGTTTCTCACTTGTTCGTGAGAATGCAGAAACAATAGATATATCAGGAAGAGTGAATACTGCAAAAGCTGATAATCTTGCTGTGACAATAAAAAATCTTCCTCTGAATGAGATAAATAAAGTTGTTCCTGTAGAGTTTCAGAAAATTCTCAAATCATTCAAAGGTAGTTTTGATTATATAAATCTGCTGGTTAATGACAGTCTTGCTAATCCGGCAATTAATCTGAAATTCGGAACAAGTCCTTTGCAGGTGAACGGCACAAGTATTGGCAGTTTGTTTGGAGTGATAACCCATAAAAATGCTGAAGTTAAAGGAGAGCTATCCTTACAAAGTAAAAAACAAAATTTACTGCAGATCAATATAACATCATTACCAATAAATCTTGCACTTGCATCTGTTCCTGAAAGAGTTTCCAAAACCCTGCCATTAGTTGTTGCTTTAAAAAGCAATAATATGCCTATTGCTCTTGCCGGACCATTTATCCCTGCGATTTCAAATTTGAAGGGCAACCTTGATGCCTCCTTCGATATTAGAGGTACTTTGCCGAATAATTTTGAATATTCAGGATCTGCTAAGATTAAGGGTGCATCTTTCCTTCTCGACCCTACAAATATGAGCTACTACGCAGATGGCGATGTTGAATTGAAAACTAACGTCATTAAAATTAAAGATTTCAAAATTTACAATTTACCTGAAGATATTGCTGATGGTGTTGCCAATGTTAATGCTCAGCTTGATTTTGATAAATTTACATTAAAGTATTTTGATTTCCAGGTTACTTCCAATCGGTTCAAAGTACTTAGTCCTTCTTCTTTCAGAAGCATGCCGACTTTGTATGGTGATTTTGTGATTGCTTCCGGTGCAAATCCAATAAGATTTTCAGGTACTTTACAGGCTCCAAGTCTTTCAGGGGATATAAATGTTATTCGTGGAAATTTAACTCTTCCCCAGCAAAATTCATCAAGCCAGCTCTACACTTCAACTGTGAAATATGAGGTTAAGGGAAATAATATTAAAGTGAACTTAACTCCAACAGATTCATCTCAGGGAAATAACACTAAAATAACAGAAAATGGAGTGACTGAGAAAGATCCTACTGAAAAGGAATACAGTTTCAACGATTTGATGACTTATGATTTTTATATCAGAATATTGGGAAGATTGGTTGTTACAATTGATTTGAACCTCTACGGACAGGTTTATTCTGAAATTGGTATTCCTGATAATACACAATCTTTGCATATCGTCAAAGCACCAAAAAGTAGTGAAATTAATGTTCTGGGTGGAACCGGGCTTACTTTAAAGGAAGGTAGCACACTTAAATATTTGAAGCTTTTCAAAACTTCAGGATTTATAACATTTCCGACCGGAAAGGTTGACAATCCGGGTTTGGATTTAACTGCAGAATATAGCGGGCAAAGTTATATTAATGAGAATCCCAGAAAATTCAAAGTATTTCTGAAAATAACCGGAACCAAGAACAGACCAAGTATTAAATTTGACTACCAGATAGATGAAGAACCAGCCTTGGGAGATTCTACTCTGATTGTCCAAAATGCTTTGTTTCTGCTTGCAACCGGAAAAACAAAAACCGAACTTGAAAGTGGAAGTATCGGCGGCAAATTAAATTTTAACGAAATTGGTACTTCAAGCACTTCAGCCGTTATATCAAAAATGGCTACTGAAATGCTTCAGGGAACCGGTGTTATTCAAAGTGCTGATATTGATATGTCTGGTGGTTCTGTTGATAAAGCGAACCTTAAACTTACAGGTCAGCTTTTCGGAATGGTGTTGAGGGTTGGAGGTATTGGTCCGGAATTCGCTACTAATAATGAATTCAGTATCGAAGTACCGCTTGGAGCCATCATTTATCCAGAATTGTTTAATAATATTTTGCTTCAGTTAACAGGTTCTACAAGTACCAACCAAACATTTTCCAGAAACCAGAAACAATGGGAAGTTAAGCTCAAATACGGCAAAAGCTGGTAACTCACAAACAACACATTCGGCACAATATTAAAATATTTTTATTTATTTTTTCCCGATAATTAAAGTATTTTTCAAAAAGTCAAAATATATTATCATTTTTATTGTCTAAAACATCTTATAACATGAAAGGTAAAAAATGAAACGCATACTGATTATTTTAACAATTTTATTTTTATCAATTTTTGATATTTTTGCAACTCCACAAATTTCACTGCTTTCGGGGAATAAATGTATTAATTGCCACTACAATAGTTCAGGCGGAGGATTGAGAACTACTTTAGGCTGGTATTCCAAAAAAGATGATGGCTTAATTCAACCATCGAAAATTGGATTAGGGAAAACATTTGATTCTATTGGCGGGTTCAATGACATTTTTAATCAGAAAGCCAGATTCGGGCTTGACTCTCGATACATGACAATCAGACCGGGAGGCTCTTTGCTTCAGGACAGAATATATTTCATTATGCTTTGGAGTCCTTCTCTTGTTATTTCTCCGGTTAGCTGGATGAATATTGTCGGTCAGTATAATTTTGCAAAAACTCCAATGCTTGGTCAAACTCATTACATGGCTTATGTTCAGTTACAACCTGATCTTGACTATCCTACTCTTCAAATCGGATATTTCCAGCCACCTATCGGACTCCGTTCCGATGACCATACATTGGCAACCAAACAAGTAGCAACTACTAATTTTTCACCACTTTATCCTGTTGATTATCAGGAACTTGGAGCAATGTTTAATTATGAAAGTGTGAAATGGCTTGGTCTTTCTGCCGGAATTTTTACAAATAATAATTTATCGAAAACCAAAGTAAGTTTTGACAGTACTTCAAAAATTCCTGCTGTAGGACAGAAATCAATGTCATCAGTTGTTAAAGCGGTTCTATCGCCAAGATTTTTGGAAAATAAGCTGAATACCCAGCTTGGTGGTTCTGTCTATTATAATAATGGTGGAAACTATTCGATATACAATGTATTTTTTGGTTTAGGATATTCTGACTTGGTTGCTTTATCTGCTGAATATGCTATTTATGAAAATAAAAATCTGATTAAAACCAATAATTACAGTGTTGAACTCGGATGCAGTCCCACATCATATTCTTATTTCTTTGGGAGAATTGAATCCGGTATTACTGATTACAAAGCTTTAACCGCAAATTATTCTTTGGCAGATTATGTGATTGGAGCTAAGGTGGATATTCTACCATATTTCGAATTGCAACCTGAATACAGAATCTTTAGGAATACTGATTTACCATCATATTCAGCATATTATGCAGTTCAATTACACGTTTTTTATTAAAATTCACAAGGTTTAGATATGTTTGGAAATATGTTCGGAAAAATGTTAATATATGCTTCAATTATTGGTATAATATTCGTAGCCGGAAAATGGTTTTTTGACAGCCAAAGCTATGGCGAAACCCTGATGTTCACTAAAGACAAGAAACCGGTTGTAACTGTAATCAAGGACGAATTGTTTAATACTGAAACAAAAAAAACCGAATGGAAACCGGGTTTTTGGATGGGTTTGTTCCCTTCAGATACATCTCTGTCAATTAATATATTTCTTGGTGTAGTACCACTTATGGGCATATTTTTAGTGCTAATGGCATACAGCCGATTTTTTCTACTTAACAAAAAGGTAATTCCTGATGTTGTTTCGGATGAAGTACCTGAAGAAAGTTTGGAATAGTTTAAAATAAAATCTTTACAAAGTAGTTTTAGTAAATTAATGTAGTAACGTATTTTATTTTTTTAAGGAGAATATACAATGAAAATCACAAATGCAATTCGGATTGCGGCAATTATTGCCCTGACATTATTGATAACCGCTTCAGGTTATTCAAAAAATTTCCAGCTCAACAAAAATGTTGGCATTCCTACAATAAACTTTCTAAGTAAAGCACCTATGGAAGATATCAAAGGTGTAGTGAAACCTGACAAAATAACCAGCTTTGTCAATTTTGATATTGCTTCAATAGAAGCAACAAACGGCAAAATCTCGCTTGAAGTGACAGCGATGGAAACAGGATTAACAAAAAGAGACGAACACATGTGGGGCAAAGATTGGCTTGATGCCGCAAATTATCCTACTATTTCATTTGATTTGCAAAAACTTGCTAAATCAAAAATTGAATCTGATGCAGGTGGAAAAACAATTATCAAAGCTTTTGCCGAAGGCAATATTACTATTCACGGCAAAACCAAATATATTAGTTCGCCCGTTACAGTCACATTTTTGAAAGAATCTGAAGGAACTAAAAAAAGAGCTTCAGGCGACTTGTTCCTTATCGAAGGCAAATTCGATGTTGCACTTAAAGATTTCAATTATACCGGAGTGAAAGGTGTTGTCGGAACAAAAGTGGGAGAAGTTATTAATATTGACTACAAACTCTTTTTTAATAGTAAATAATCGTTCGAATATACTTTAAGGTAAATAATGTCAAGCAATCAAACTTCAAACCGCAGGACTTTTCTTTTTCAGTCAGGTTCGTTTCTCGGTCTAAGTATTATTGCAGGTGGGATTAGCAGTATGCTAACATCCTGCGAACAAAGCCAAACTCCAAATACCGGACCTGCCGAAACTACAATTAAATTGGCAGATTATCCTGCTCTTGCCAATATTAACGGGTTTACAATGCTGACAGTCCCTGGGAAATCTGATGGCCCGGTGCTTATTATTAAAAAATCGACGACGGAATATTCCGTTCTTTCAACATATTGTCCTCATGAAGGATGTATCGTTACCGAACCGGATATGGCTCTTAAAGCCATTTACTGCGACTGTCACGGCTCGAAGTTTGATTTAACAGGGAAAGTTCTGAAAGGACCTTCGAACTATCCCTTACAAGCTTATACTTATACTCTTGATGGAACTAATACCATGATGACTATAAAATTCAGATAATAGTCAGAGTTTTGACCTGAAATTCCAAACCGTCTCAACTTTTATATAAAGGTTCAGACGGTTTTTTTTTATTTTTTCCTGAGAATATAAGATGCTTCCAAACTCAATAAAGTTTTAACCAATGGCAAACTCTTAATTCCGGTAAGTTTTATTGAAGGCAATCCAAATTTCATTTTGAAAACCGGTCTTAACAAATAGAAATCTTCATGGAACACTTCATAACCAGCATTCTCAGCCGCAACTGTAAATTTTGAAGCAGTTAGCCGAATTCCCTGAAGTCTTTTTACTTCTCCAATATCGTTTTCTCTGCCGGAAGCAATCAGACTATGAAAAATAGAATCCGGAAGCAAATGAATATATGGCAGTTTTCCCCAAGTATTTTCAACCGTATGCTGATGTCCTCCGAAGGGTGAATGATAAGGCGGAAAAGTAACATAAAGATAACCGCCCGGTTTTATCAGTTTTTTGATGTTTTTCAGGGCAAGTTCTGTGTCGTCCAAATGCTCAATCACATCCCTCAGGATAACAACATCGAAATTCTCAATCCATGCTTCGTTTGGTTCCTGATTGATAATGTCATGATATTGGAATTCAATTGGCAATTCTAATTCTTTTGCAATTACAGCACCCATATCGAGGCGGTTTTGGGCAATGTCAGTTGCAAGATTATGCTTTGAGCCATGCTCTGCAAAAGCAAAAAGTACTCCGCCCTCGGCACTGCCTATTTCTGCAACATTCATTCCGCTTTTGAAAACATTCAAATTTTTCAGATATGGAACCACAATTTCGTCACCCAATCGATACTGATAGCCCCAATAATATTTGTAATTTTCGGGTATTACCTTACTTTTTATTATCTTTTGATAACTATTTTCCATTTATTAATTTCTTTTATTAAAAATATTTTGTATATTCGATTTATGCAAGTTAATATTATATTTTGGAATTTTTTATGAGAATCGCTTATCTTTCTACTTTTTATCCTTTTCGGGGTGGAATTGCTCAATTCAATGCCGCCTTATTCAATTATTTATCTAAGGAAAATGAGCTTAAAGCCTTTACTTTCAAGCGGCAATACCCAAATCTGCTTTTTCCGGGTACAAGCCAGCTTGTTACGGAAAATGACACAGCCGATAAAATTAATTCAATCAGAGTCCTGGATTCGATAAATCCTTTTTCTTATTTTCTTGCCTCGCAAAAAATTAAAAAGTTTTCACCCGATTTGATGCTCACCAAATTCTGGATGCCGTTTTTTGGTCCGTCGCTTGGGTACGTTGCCAAATCTTTGAAGAAAGCAGGAACCATCAACATCAGCATTCTGGACAACGTTCTGCCACATGAGAAGAGGCTTGGTGACATTCAGTTCATCAACTACTTCCTCAGGCAAAATCACGGATTCATCGTTATGAGCGAAGCCGTTAAAGCCGATTTGCTGAAAATGAAACCCGATGCTAAATATCGTTACATCACTCATCCGCTCTACGACCATTTCGGTAAAAAAATGGATAGAACAGAGGCAAGAAAGAAACTTGGTATAGCCCCGGACAGAAAAGTTCTTCTTTTCTTTGGGTTTATCCGTTCCTACAAAGGATTGGACTTGATGCTTGAAACTCTGAAATATCTGCCTGATGAATATCTGCTGATTATAGCAGGCGAAGTTTACGGAGATTTCAAGAGCTACGAAGACCTCATCAGGAAAAATAATCTTGAAAATAAAGTTATGCTGAATGTTAGATATATATCCGACAGCGAAGTTCCCGTTTTCTTTTCTGCATCGGATGTGTGTGTTCTTCCTTACAAAACTGCTACCCAAAGCGGCATCACAGGAATCTCCTATCATTTCGATCTTCCTGTTATTGCAACAGACGTGGGAGGATTGAAAGAATCAATCGAACCTTACAGAACCGGAACTGTAATCGCCCAACCGCTCGAAAATATGCTTTTTGCGGCAATCGTAGATTATTTCAATTTCAATCTGAAAGAAAGTTTTGAGAATAACATTCAAAATTACAAACAAATTGCCTCCTGGGAGAATTTCGGGAACGGAATTTTAGAGTTCTACAAGGAATTGAAAAATAATGTTTGAACTATCATTGTCCGAAATTTTTATTTTCTCCAATCGAGAAAATATTCTTTGCACTTTAATTGATATTTATTTAATTTTATAGAATTGTTTTCGGTAGTTTTCATTTATCAAAATAGAAATGTCGGAAGGAACCACTCAAATGTTGAAAAAAGACAAATTGAAATTATTTATTAGGTTGAATCTAATAATAATTGTTACTCTTTATGTTTCTGAATTGACAATTTTTCAGCACAATTCTTACCAACTTCTTGGTTTGACCGTAAGTTTGGCTATCAATACGATTTTTCAGTTTATTTTGCTTATTATCAATGCAAACAGTCAGAAATCAAGGGATTATCATTTAATTTTTAATATTTCCAACTCCATTATTTGTATCATTCTGATTATGCTTTTGTCGGTTAATTCTACCGGTTTCATAGTTTCATATTTTTTCGGCACAATCGCTTATAATTCTTTATACTATTTATTCATTAAAGAAAAGAGAATTGAGGGAGATTTGAAAACAAATGAAAACGAAAATTACATTTAGGCTTTTGCTCTGCGTGATGTTGTTAGGTTTCACGATGCAGACTTACGGTCAGGACAAAGTAAACCTGTCTGTAGGTATTGGACTGCCCGAATTACTGAATCTCGGCGTAAGGGGCGAGATTGACCAATTTCAGCTTGGATTTTCCATTGGTGCAATTCCTCTGAAGGACGAAACAATCTTCTCGGTTTCCGGTGATGTATCATATCATTTTGCCGGACATTCTGATTTATCAAGCCGGCGACCGTGGTACGGAAGGCTCGGAGTGAACTATCTCCGCGATGAAACGGATAATTTCATAGATAAATATTCTTACCTGACTTTGCGATTTGGGAGGGATTTGAATATTACGAAGGAATTCGGAGTTGAAATTGACGCTGGCTTTATGTACCAAATTTACCACGACAAAATAATCAAGAAATCCCTGAGCGGCTGGAACTTCAATTTTGATTTTCCGCTCCTGCCAAGTCTTGGGATTTGTTTGTATTACAGGATTTGAGCGATGAGAAAAATCAGTTATATTATATTGTTTTTTCCTCTTCTTGTGGGTTGTTCCGTATGGTATTCTATTTTTCCGAATGACTTACCAGTTGATAAAGAACTGCTGAATTTTGCTGAGGATATAGCTGAACATCCCGAAAAAATTAAAAATTTGGGAAAATATTACCCACAGTATTATAATCCGGATTGGTTTTATAAAAAACTTTTAGATTCTAACTACATTGAAGATATTATCAAATACATTAATCAATATGTAAATAAAAATGGTTGCGGATATAGCTCATTTCGCTATCAAAAGGTTCAACCTTTTATTAATGATTATCAGCAAAGATTTTGCAAATGCAAAATTGACTCTAATAGCCAGTATTCATTTTTTCTTTACAAAATGAAGATCGGGCTTGATTTTCATTTTTTAAAGAATGATAATAAATATTTTCTTATGGGTATTTTTAAGAACAGAATTGGTATCGATGACCCTGATTGAAAACTAAAGTATGGAACAAATGAAAAAAATATTGGTATTATTTGCTATTTTGCTTCTTTATTCTTGCTCGAATAAAGTTGAAAGACAATTAACACATTTTCTTGATGATATTATTGAAAATCCTGAAAAAATTGAGAATTTGAAAGAGTTTTATCCAAGTTATATTGATGAGAAATATCTATCAACAAGAATGAAAGATACGATGAATCTAAAATTAATAAAAAATAATATTCTTAAATATTTCCATAGGAATAGTTCCGGATTAAAAATGTACAGGATGCATTCACATTCGACCTTAAAATTTTATCATGAAATTGGAATTATTCCTGAAAACAAGAATATAACCGGATATCTTTTTGATAAAGATGGTTTGGCTATAGTAATTTATATTCTCCAGTTAGATGAAAGGTATTTTCTTATAGAACTTGAAGATACTTTTATTCGAAGCGAATTAAAAAATTAATGGTTTGAACCGATGAAAAAAATAAAAATTTTGAATAATTTAAAATTAACAGTAGCATTCGCATTTTTGCTCTTTGTTCTGTTTGCTTGTAGCAGTGTTGAAAATAGAATTCCGGAAAAGTTAAGGAATTTTGCTGATGATATTACATCAAATCCTCAAAAGCTTAGGAATTTGAAGGATAATTATCCTGAGTTATATAATCCTTATTGTATGGCAAGATATTTATATATTTCAGATGAAATTGACGAGCTGGTAAATTATATTTCATTGGACTACAACAACCTCAAAGAAGATCCTGTATATTGGGTAAATTCTACAGATAAATATTTCGTGGATTTAGCTAAGGAGCGTGCAAAATGTAATTGCGGTATTGATTCTTCAAATTTATATATTTTTAATTTGTCAAAAACTGGATACGGAATTAAATTTTGGTTTGTTAAATGTGATTCAAATTATAAAATATTTTATATTCACGAGATAATGAAGATAAGTATGTAATACATTTTATAATTTGTTGAATTTAGACTGAACTTGTATAAAGAGGAATAGAATTATGAATAAATTTTTTATTATTGGTTTAATATTATTTTGCATTTGTGGATGTCAAGAATCTGAAAAACAAAAATTTCAGTTTGTCGTTTCGATGATCAACGAACCTGAGAAGTTTGATTCAATAACTAAAAATAGCCGAATGTATAACGAATCATTCAGGTACTATACTAAATCCCGCGAAAAAGAGATCATTTCACATTTAAAAGAACTTAAAAGGGATGAATACTTTGTTGAGGATTGTCAGTACTCTGTTTTTAGGGTCAAAGACAGAATTCATTTAGGTTATTGCATCTCTATATGAAATAAAGAAGTACAATGGAATGGCTTAGATTTTATGTTTACTTTAAAGAAAACATTTAATAATAGAGACGATGCTGCACAATATGCAAAACAAGAGATTGATATAAGTGAATGGAACATTTCAAACATTGAACAGCCTTCACTTTAGGTTATTATATTTGTTTTTGTTCCTTTTCTTCTGATAATATTTTACATCTTTTCCATAGCAATAAATAATCTTTTATATCGTTTATTTATTTTGTGAATCGTTCTTTGATAGTTGGTCAATCTCACCCCGACCCTCTCCATTCTTGGAGAGGGCAGTGAGAATTTGCATCTTTGCATCTTTTTGCATTCATAGATGCAATGGAGAAATAATCGTTATTTGAAATAATATCAATAGGTTAGATGGTATTACATTGCATTTTTTACAAATTATTTTTTGATGATGCAATGCAAATTTGGAAGATGAAAAATCCAATTTCACGTAGCGAAATAATATTTGTAACTGCGAAATACGCCTATGCTTTTCTATCACGTAGTGATAGCATATAAAACAAAAATTTGCCGTGTTTTTTAACGGGGTTAGGGACTCTCGGGGGTTCGATATGTTACAAATATTCATTCCCTCTGGGAATCAGAAGAATGAAAACACAACCAAAAATTGCATCTTTGCATCTTTTTAACCACAAAGATGCAAAGGAAAATAATTCGTTATTTGAAATAATATCAATAGGTTATGTGGTTTATACACTGCATCTTCCTGAAAATAAATAAAAGATGCAAAGATGCAAATGAAATGAGAAACTGTGGAATTGCAACAATTTTGGTATAACAAAATAAAATCCTGTACTGTTCAGGGAGCAAACCTTAGTATAACAGACAGTAACTCATCACCCAAACCTTATTACTTTATTTTGCAGATTTAATAAGGTAAGAGGTGGGGGCGTTGGTATTCTCGGGCTACTAAGGTCAAAGATTTGGGAAAAATAAGGTTTTAGGAATTCAAATCCTGTGGATCCTAAAATCAAGTAAATCCTGTTCAGACATCCTGTCGAATAATCACCAAAAATTGCATCTTTGCATCTTTTTGGATTCAAAGATGCAATCAATAAAATATCGCTATTTGAAATAATCTCAACAGGTTAGCTGGAATTTTTTTGTATCTTTTGCATCATTATTTTTTAGAATGAAATGCTATTTGGAAGATGAAAAATACGATTTCGCGTAGCGAATAAACATTGGTAACCGCGAATCACTCCGATGGATTAATATCTCATAGAGATTATATAGCAGGACAAACATTTGCCGTCTTTTTATAATATAACAGCTAACGCGGTAAATGGATCTTTGGTGGTCCGATGTGTTATTATAATTTATTCCCTATGGGAAAATGAAGAATCGTTGATTGTAAAAACAACCAAAAATTGCATCTTTGCATCATTTTCAGCATAAAGATGCAATCAATAAAATATCACTATTTGAAATAATATCAATGGGTTAGGTGAATATTAATTGCATCTTCTGCATAATTAATTTGAAGATGCAATGCAAATTTGGGAATATTTTGGAAAGTAAGAATCTTAATCATGTCAATCCTAAAATCGAGCAAATCATCGTTCGAAATTTTTGCCGAATAATCACCAAAAATTGCAACTTTGCATCATTTTGCATTTAAAGATGCAACGGGTTTAAAATCGTTATTTGAAATAAAATCAATTGGTTAGGTGGTAATTGCAAGAAATTTATTTTCTGAAGTTGTTTAAGAATTGGGAGTTATCATCTGATTTTGAAAAAATTTATTGGGCTATAAATGAAAATGACTTGAAGACAATAGTTGTTTTCAAGTCAAATCAAAAATTAAGATTCCAAGATCAATTTTGAAAATTTGCGGGGCCGACGAGGATCGAACTCGCGGCCT
>CAZSHX010000022.1:0-58680 GCA_964606895.1 uncultured Hyphomicrobiales bacterium | reverse complement strand
ATACGAAATATTTGAGCCAGCTATTTTATCATAACTTCACAAACTTCCCGACTTTTCCCCCCACCCTCACAAAATAAACTCCACTTGGCAAACCGGTTAAATCTATTCTTACGCCCTCTCCTTCGGAGAGGGACGGGGAGAGGTTCTTCAGGATTTCACCGAAAACATTGAAGATGCGGATGTCTGTGTTGGTGAAGGCATGCCTTGACCCTACAGAAATTTCTATATAATCTTCTGCCGGATTCGGCGAAATAATAAGATAATCTCTTGTTTCATTTTTATCCTCAACTTTTGTATTCTTGGGTGACCAAGGAGCTGTATAAATCCGCAAATTATATTTATCCTGGCATAAAACATACAAAGAATCATTCGATGCCTCAAATGAGAGTTCTGAAGATATCGAATCTTGGAAAAATTGGTTTGATTGGTTCTCAATTTCTGCATATCCGAATCTAGTACGCCAATAATCTTCTTTTTCATAGTATCCGGTAACCGCGACATATCTTGAATCAGGTGAGATTAAACAATTATCAATGTTATTGATTGAATCAAATTTTAGAAAATTAACAAAACTTCGATTTTCTAAATTGTAAATATCTACTGCATTGCTAATATGGTTGATTCCATATTTTCCATTCAATGATATTTGGGAAAATCCCCAAAGATTTGTAGAATCAGATTTAAATATTAACGAGTCATTATCAGGATTTCTTAGCTGAGAATAACCATTTTCAGAAATGTAATACCAGCTACCGTCAGGAGCACCACTGACTATTCCTATGTTGTGATAGCTATTGGAATCACTGAAACTTAAAGGTTTGATTATTTCGTAAGTACTTGTGTTTATAACCAATACAGTGTCAGACCAGTAAATATATTCATAAGGAGGATAGTTGTTTATCCTTTCTCTCCTGTCAGTAAAGAGTTCAACGTATAATTTGTTTTTTCCTGGCAGATTAACCAATTTATTCACATGATCATGCCAAGGATAAAGAGTATCACTATCAAAAAAAGTATGTAAATTTTCCCCAGTATTTACATTCCAGATTCTAAGGGTTCTTTTTTTTCCATAATGATTATTGTCGTCTCCTGATGCTAAAGTACTGTCATTTAACCAAGTCATAGCCCATATACCCCATCCGTTATGTCCCAATAATTCCATTAAAGAATCACCAGATGATACATCGTAGATAACTACTTTAGCCTTTGTAGTTGAGTCGTATTCATCACCAATTAAACCGGTTGCAATCTTTTTTCCGTTTGGAGAAAATTTAGCCATACTAAATTCATAACGATAAGGAACTTTTTTAGTCCAGGCTAAATCAATTCGTCCAAATGTTTCGGAAAGAGTTAATCCGAAAAAGAACATCAGAATAGAAGCAGATATGAACACTGACTTTTTCATGCAATTAAATCTGAAATATTATTGAAAAAGTAAATTAGAAAAGAACAAATTACAAAAACTTTTTCAGAATTTGTCACTTCACATTATATAAGTCACATGAAACGCAAAAATGTCACACACTTTTTTGAAAATAATTGAAAAAAAATGAAAATAAATTTTTACCATGTTTGTTTTCAATGTGCCGTTAGGCACATAAGCTCAGTAGATAGAGGGTTAACGTAAATCTTCCGTCCCATACGGGACGGAACTTCTTTGGGGTGTGCTTTTTTCTACCGACCTTTTGTCACTACGTGACAATTCAAAAATCTGAATCACGGATTAAACGGATTATTAGATTACACGGATTTTTAAAGAGTTCCTTTTCCCAGATCCTCTTAATCCCAAAAATCCCCGAAATCCCAGTTCAGACAAATTAATTGCCACGACATTAAAGTTGCGATAGATGTCCTACATCTCCCAGAAGTAGGACATCTGATAAGAATTTAATCCCCAAAAATCCCTGAAATCCCAGTTCAGACAACCAAGGATATTTGGGAAAAAACTTTTCTCTTTTCAATTGCAGGGAAATTTATTAAGTTGCATAAGATTCTATTAATTATTTGAAAATGATAGGACGATGCCATGAAAAAGCTCATTTACTGAAATCTACTTTACTGGTATCGCTCACAATGAAATTCTGACTGAAACGGGCATTATCCCTTGAAGGAAAATATAACGGGCTAAAAACAACAGGCATTTTTTGTCGGATTGGCACTTTGCCGATGTCGCCATTAACCACCATACCCCTTCTGAAAATTAATCTTCCGTCTGAGAATATCTTGTAATTATTAGCCCTCAGAGCATTCCCTTTATAAATATTCTCAATTCTTGCATTCAGCAATTTTGAATTAAAATAGGAAGTCCCCTGAATCATATAATCCCTGTTTGGGTCAAATTCAGAAGGTTTTGCAAATTTGATAACCCTTAAAGGTTCCTGATGATAAACTATAACAGGAGTTCCTAAACTTACTTTCTGATATAAAATCTGTCCGTCTTCCCTCGATATTCTTACACAGCCATGCGATGAAGGACGAAAACCAAGTGTACCGTAATATCCGGACCCTTTTAATCCATGGAAACCAACATTCCCGTTGAATCCTATCCAGTTAAAAAGCTCTGCATTATCAAATTGTTTTGAAATTGCTAACGGGCTTTTGTTCTGAACTGTAAAAAAGCCTTCGGGAGTACTTTGTCCGAGCTTGATATTCTGATTGCCCGATGAAATTTTGAAAGTCGTAACCGAATCCCCTCGCCAGATTATCCTTGCTTTTTGCTCGATAAGTGATATGGTTATATAGTTGTTACCGGAATAGTAAACAGTGTCTTTAAAGGGCAGATATTCAAAATAAACAGTATTTTGATTTTGCAGATAATAGTCAAGAATTTTCGGTTCCGGCATGGAAAAGAAAAAATGACAAACCACCGACAAACAGAACATTATCGGCAAAACCCAATGATACCTATTGAACATCTATATTAATTTCTGAATTTCAAATATTAAAAAATGCAATTTAGCAAAAAAGAAATTATTTGAATTCAGAATTTATATGAAGCTGAATGGAAAAAAGTGATTTTGGTTTTAATTTGCGACTACGATTTTTCCTCTGAATACTACACCACTGCCAACGGAAAATTCAATCATGTAGAATCCTGATGAAACATCCGAAATATCAATTGAATTAACATTCTTAGGCGAGCAAATATCCTTTTCGAATACAACATTACCCAAAATATCATTCAGTTTAATCCGGCATACATCAGAAGGAATTTTATCTATTGAGAAATCCACCCGCTTGTTGAAAATTATTTCGTTTGTTACAGCAAGATTGTATTTGGTAATAATTTGGAAATGGTGAGCGGCGGTCGAGCGGCAAACGGGAGTAACCGTAAGTGAACCGTTTTCCATATTCAAATCGAGAACTTTATCGGATACAACATCAAATTTAGCAATCGCCAGCTCGGTGGTTTCGGGATATGAAGCAAATGTCATACCCTTTACGAAGAACAAATCACCCGATTTTTCGAAAATATTCGCGATAGAATTCCCCGAAATCTTCCCTGCTAATAATCCGTTTGAATACGTAAAACTAAATTTTTCATTTTCAGTTCTGAATACTTCTGAAGGCAGGAACAACCATTTATCGAAAGCAATTTCAAAATTGATTTCTTCGACATTTACTCTTGGCAGTGCACTGTCGAGCTTAACACTCATGGTAATGGATTCGCCCGGAGAAACTGTGTAATCATCAATAAATATCTTTGCCTTGTAAATTTCTGCAGGAACGAGTGCTGATAACGCGATAGTAGTTGTATCAAAGCAATCGGATTCAGTAGCAAAAATTAATGAATCCTCAAAATTTCCTGCACTCAAAGCATTAAAACGCACAATTAAATTCAAAGTATCATTAGGATTAATGGTATAAGGAAATGCAGGTAGATTAATAATTCTAAAGATGTTATTACGGAATGCTATACTATTCAATTTCTGAGGAACTGAGAACGAATTGTAAATTTTCAATTTTTTGTCAAGACTGTCATTTTTCCATATTGAACCAAAATTCAAAAACGGAGGTTCGTAGCTTAAAGTCGGCTCAATGACTTGTGTTTCTGCAATTATACTGTGCTCTACACCGCAAATTTTGCTCAGAAGCTTATAGTTAGCTGAAAACGAACCATTACTTTTGAAAAGGCTTGGCTCACAGGTTACTTTAAATAATGAAGAATCATAAGGATTAATGATGACCTCGGCATTTGGAGCAGTATTCGGTTCCTTAAAAAGAGTAAAACCGTACTCATTTGCCGGTTTAACAATCGTCAGGGTATCCGTGATATTACCGTGATTGTGTATCCAAAGCAATTTTTCAATTTTTGGAAGGCAAGTTTCAATTGTATCGAAAGAACTGATTAATGTTTGTGGAATGGTGTCGCTGAATTCAAATTTCCCTTGCAAAGGAATTCTGAGTTCTCTTCCATTCATGTTGGAAGATTCAATAATGAGCTCTGCAGTTTCAGGTAACGGACTGAGAGATGCAAATTGTACAGCGATTTTGATGCTTTGTCCCGATGTCATTTCATAAGGCAATGTCAGAGAATTCAATAGTTTGAAGTTAGAAGTTGATGGAGAAATCTCGGCTTTGATTATGGTATCTGAAATAACACCTGAATTTAATATTAACAGCGAATCTACTAATGTTTTGGGGTGGCAGTAGGTGGTTCCAAAATCCAGGAAATCCGGCTTAACTTCAATTGAACGGCTACTGCTTGTTAATCTGACGGGAATGCAATTCACGGTTGGGCATAAACCTAATGCAGTTATGCAAAGTTTGGAATCAAGGACTGTATCGGATTGAGCAAGGAAATCTATCGAAAATTTAACAGAATCTCCCGATTTCAAATTATAGGGCAAATCAGGTTTAAAAGTTATAATCCAATCAACAGGTACATCAATAAAATCTAATTTTTCAATATTCAAATCTATGATTCCGTCATTAAAAACATTTATCACTTTTGTTGTAACCTGAGATGTAAACACCAATCCATTAATCGAATTTGGAATTGAAGAAAGTGAAGAATAGATAACATTTCCGGTTACACGTATTTTAATTGTGTCATCACATGCTGATGAAACCAGGAATATTGTGTCAGAATACTTCCTGATTGCTTTTGGCATAAATTGAATTTCGCATAATCCGGAATCATTTGCATTGATTCCAACGGGATAATTCCCGGAACCGAAAATACTTCTGAATTCATTTACTAATCTATTCTGAGGTCTGATTATGTATGCGGAGATATTTCCATAATTTGCAATGAAGAAAGATTTTTTGGCAGTATCGTTCAGACATACATCTCCAAAATCAAATGAGGTATCACGTGGTGTTAACTTGGTGCTGAGTATTGTACCCTTGAGTAAAACCTCAATTGGTGTCCTTGTTCCTCTGGCAGTTGTCGCATCGTTATTATCAAGCCTAAGTTTTGTAGAAGAAATTTGAGGTTGATTAGGTTTAAATTCTACATAAACTGAATCGCATTTACCGGGTGGAATTGACACAGGAGCATTCTGTCCGCTTGCCCAGCTTTTAACATAAAAACCGGATAATGGATCAATAATAGATGCAGTTTTTATGATTAAGTCGCTGTTACCTGTATTGCAAACCGGAATAGTATCAATCAGAGTAGAACTGCAACTGACCAAAGATTCCTTTTTCAGTACTGTGTTAATAATCGGAGAAACACCATAAGCTCTGAGAGTGATAAAAGTATCGCGGTAACAGGGCAGTAACTGCACTTTGAACCTTGCAGAATACCAACCGGTATCCCTTGGAGTAATTTCAAATTTAATATCAGCCCCCAAAGCCGGAATTTTCATTGGAATATTACCAATAATTGTGAAGTCTTTCGAGCCGGATACATACTGAATTGCCTGAACCCATTCATCTATTTCAGATGCAGTCCATTTCAGATTTTTTCCTGATTTTACTCCGCATGGTGCAGGGTCAATAATTAAAAGCGTATCAGAAATTTTTGCAGTCGAAAGATTTCCAAATCCCGAAAGAGCTATATTGAATTCCGGACCAAGCTGAACAGCAATTCGCAGGTTAGCTATTTTATTCCCTTTTGAAACAGGAGAAAACTTGACAACCACTAATTGGGAATCGCAGGTGCCGATAGAAAATGTTTGTAAAGTTGGTTGAACAACCGAAAATTCAGCAGAATTTGCTCCGGTTAGAAAATAGGTTGCAGAGACAAACGAATTTGAAAAGTTTTTTACGTATAGAGAATCAAATCTTGGTTCATCAATACAAGTTTCAATAAATGGCAAGGCATTTTTTGTTGCAATTTGAGTTGGAGGTGATAGTTTATAAACACCCTCGCCAACAGCCCAAGCAGTATTGGCATCAACAAACCACATATCATCAAGATTCCCTGGTTCTATACCACAGCTTTTATCTGCCCAGGTCAGGCCTCCATCGTTAGTATAATAAAGTGCCCGATTGTAACCGCAAGCCCAACCGGATGTCGGGCTGGATAAAAAAGCTCCGAACATTGGTTCACCGGTTGAAAACGAATTCCATGTAGCACCATTATTTGTAGAAAATCTCATTCCTCCTGCTTGTCCGCCTCCGGTACATTCAATTCCGGCATAAGGAACTAAGAAAGAAGAATTCAAACTTGTCATTTCTTCCTGCCATACTTCAGAACCTGTCGTAGAAAAAACACTCCAAGTAGCACCGGAATCCAAAGTTCGCCAAATTCTGCCGCTGCTTGATGCCCAACCTAAACCTGATGGATACAAAAGAGCATCTGTCAGACCGGAATTAGGTTCGGAACCCTGAAATAAATTCCATGTAGTTCCTCCGTCAGTTGTTCTGTAAAAACTCTGAGAATCACCACACCCATTCCCAATTACTACCCCATTATTATTGTCAAGAAAGTAATTTCCCCACAGCCCAATTGCACCATTTGGTGTTATATTTGTCCAGGAAGCACCGCCATCCGTTGATTTGAAAATACCTTCCGAACCCGATGTGTAGCCAATAGTCGTAGAAGGAAAAAACACACTCTCAAGATGATTAGCACCTACCACATAAGTACCTGACCAAGAATTTCCTCCGTCGGTTGTTCTAACGACCATACCATTAAAACCACAGATCCAGCCATATTGAGGATTTGAAGGTAGAAAATAAACATCAAGCCAGTAGTTATTATTGTAAGGTGCCGGTACAGTTTTTATTCTTTGCCAGTACTGCCCTTCGGAAACAGTCGGTAAAAGAAGAACCAACAAGGTAAAGAACAATATATTTCGTAATTTTGTTTTCAATTTTTTTAATTTATCAACGAAAAAATTTAATAATTATTTAATATAACAAATTTTTTTGAAATAAATAATAATAAATTATTATTTTGAAAAAAGAATTTTTAAAAAAGCAATTTTCTTAGTTTTTGGACAAAATATGATTATAAATATTTCGCTACTTAAAGAACTTTTCCGAGGGTTCACAGTTCAGCGTTGGAATGATAAAATCAGACCTGTTGAATTTGTAGAACTCGATAAACATTCACACAAAATGCTGATTGCATGGTGTCTTGGAAAATATGAAGAATCACAGGGAAATACTGTTAACTGGAATAATATAATCAGAGGCGGAATTTACGAACTCCTCCGCAGAATTGTTATTTCTGATATCAAATCCCCAATCTACAACAAAATAAAAAATGACTACAAAGATACTTTCCTTGGTTTGAGCAACTGGGTTTACAGCCAATTAGAACCCAAGATTGAAAATGAGGAAATAAAAACGGAACTTCATGATTATTTGATGAAGGAAGACTACCTTGACGATATGAGCAATAGAATTCTTGATGCCGCACATAAATTTGCAAGTTACTGGGAATTTCAAATAATCAAGAATGCAAATCCCGACGGTTATCAAATAAAGGAAATCGAACGCGAACTTCTTTCTTCAATCAATAAATACACTGATTTATTCGGCATCAAAGTTCTTTTAACCAAAAGACCTGTTGCAGATTTCATTGATTTATTCGGTCAGCTTCGTTTTCAAATCCGCTGGTCTCAAATTCCAAGACTGCCTAGAACTTCCGTTTTGGGACATTCCATGCTTGTAGCTTCTTTCAGTTACTTTTTTGCACGCGACAATGATGCCTGCGGTAAAAGACTTTACAATGACTTCTTCGGTGGTCTTTTTCATGACCTTCCCGAAGCGGTAACAAGGGACATCATCTCCCCGGTCAAGCAGTCTTCAAAGGAATTTCACGACCTTATCAGGCACATCGAGCGAGAACTCGCCGAAAACGAGATTTATCCATTGATTGAAGAATCTTGGAAATCCGAACTTACCTATTTTACTGTTGATGAATTCGATAATAAAATTGTTGATGATAGTGGTAATATTATTAAAGTTTCTGATGTGAATGAAATAAATGATAGTTTCAATTCAGACAATTTTAATCCTATGGATGGTGAATTAATCAAAGCGTCAGACCAACTTGCCGCATTTCTCGAAGCATGGTTTTCAACTCAAATCGGTGTTAAATCGGTTGAATTCACTTCGGCAATGCAGGAAATAAAAAACAGGTATGCCACAAAAACAATCGGGAAAGTACCAATCAAAAATTTACTTTCAGGTTTTTAATATCAATAACGCCAAAAACATTATTAATTTTTATTTCGAAAAATCATTGCCTTTTTGGTATTTTTCGTTTTTCAATTATTGAATTTTTGAATAATGTCGGCAATCACAGTAAGAAATATTAATAAATCCTATAACAAAGTGAAAGCTTTGAATGATATTTCATTTGAAATTGACCAAAATGAACTTTTCGGATTTATTGGTCCTGACGGTGCAGGCAAAACAACTTTATTCAGAATTCTTACTACTTTGATTATTCCCGATTCGGGAACAGCAAATTTAATCGGTTTTGACTCGGTAAAAGACTTCAAAAAATTGAGAAAAAGACTTGGTTATATGCCCGGAAGATTTTCCCTTTATCAGGATTTGAGTGTTGAAGAAAATTTGAAATTTTTCGCTTCAATATTTGGAACTACAATTGAAGAAAACTATCGCTTGATTAAAGACATTTACGTGCAAATCGAACCATTCAAAAAAAGAAGAGCGGACAAGTTATCGGGCGGAATGAAACAAAAATTGGCACTCTGCTGTGCTCTGATTCATAAACCCGACATTCTAATTCTTGATGAACCGACAACCGGCGTGGATGCAGTTTCGAGAAAAGAATTCTGGGAAATGCTGAAGAATCTCAAAAATGAAGGCATAACAATCGTGGTTTCCACACCATATATGGACGAAGCAAGCCTTTGCGACAGGGTAGCTTTAATTCAGGATGGCAACATACTCAATATCGGAACACCCGAAAACATTGTAAAAACTTTTCCATACAAACTTTTCGCAATCAAATCGGACAATAAATATAACTTGATGCAAATTTTGCGTAAATATGAAGAGTGCCATTCAGTCTATCCTTTTGGAGAGTACATACATTATATAGACAATAATCTTGCTCCCGGTTTAAACAAATTGCAATTATATCTTGTAAAGGAAAATTTGAAGAATATTGAAATCAAAGAAATCCCTGCAGATATAGAAGATACATTTATGGAATTAATGAAAAACCGGAACAATGACTAATAACTCAATAATAACGGTTGAAAATCTTACAAAAAAATTCGGTAAATTTACTGCTGTGGATTCGATTTCTTTTGATGTGAAACAAGGCGAAATTTTTGGTTTTCTCGGAGCAAACGGTGCAGGAAAAACAACAGCCATGAAAATGCTTACAGGACTTTGGCAACCTACTTCCGGAAAAGCAACTGTTGCGGGTTTTGATATTTACACAGAAACTGAAAAAATCAAAAAGAGTATAGGATATATGAGTCAAAAATTTTCACTATACGAGGACCTTACCGTACTTGAAAATATAGAGTTTTATGGCGGCATATATGGTTTAACAAAAAAGGAAATTCAGAACAAGTCAAATTCATTACTCTCACGTTTGAATTTTGAACATTCCTCAAAATCGTTAATCAGTTCGTTACCACTTGGCTGGAAACAAAAGCTTGCTTTTTCAATAGCACTTGTTCATGAACCTAAGATAGTATTTCTAGATGAACCTACAGGTGGAGTTGACCCAATAACAAGAAGACAATTCTGGGACATGATTTACGAAACTTCAGCAAGCGGATGTACTGTATTCATTACAACACATTATATGGATGAGGCTGAATATTGCGATAGAGTTTCAATAATGGTTTCAGGTAGAATTGAAGCAATGGATACACCCGCAAATTTGAAAATGGCATTCGAATCTGAATCAATGAACGATGTTTTCATTAAATTGGCAAGAGGTTGAGTATGAGGCAATTTTTAGAATTCATCAGAAAAGAAATTTATCATATTGTACGTGACTACCGCACCCTGTTTGTACTTTTCGGATTGCCTGCAATTCAATTAATTTTGTTCGGATATGCCATCAGAACTGAAATCAATGATGTTGAAATCGGAATTATTGATTATTCCAAAGATAACCTGACTCAGGAAATAACTAACAAGATTCTATCATCAAACTATTTCAAGCTAAAAGGATATTATCCATCAGCAGAATTTATTGAATCCGCCTTCAAGAAAGGTGAAGTAAAAGTTGTAATTATTTTTTCCCCAAATTTTTCAAACAAATTGCTGAAAGAATGGAAAGCAGATTTGCAGATAATTTCGGATGCTTCTAATCCAAATCTTGCAACAATGATTAATAACTATACTACTTCCATCATTCTCGATTATCAGAAAGCATTAAATAAGAAATTGCTTTCATCACCAATGATTATAAATCCCGAAATAAAAATGCTTTACAACCCGGAGTTAAGAAGCGTTAATATGTTCGTTCCTGGTTTATTGGCTTTGATTATGATGCTCATCTGTGCAATGATGACTTCAATCACGATAACAAGAGAAAAAGAAATGGGTAACATGGAGATTCTTCTTGTTTCACCTCTGAAGCCAATAACAATTATTCTTGGAAAAGTAATTCCCTATATTTTGCTTTCAGCTATTATTGCCGGAATCGTTTTGGCTTTGGGTTTACTTATTTTCAATGTGCCCTTCAAAGGAAGTTACTTGCTGTTTGTTTTAGAAATGTTTCTTTATTTGGTAACAACTCTCACTCTTGGGATATTGATTTCAACCATTACAAAAACTCAGCAAGTTGCAATGATGATTTCACTTGCAGGATTGCTGATGCCGACTGTTATTTTATCGGGATTCATTTTCCCGATTGAAAACATGCCTCTGCCCTTACAGTTTGTTAGCAAAGCCTTGCCTGCAACATGGTTTCTTATCATAGTCAAATCAATCATGCTGAAAGGTTTGGGAATTGAATATTTTTGGAAAGAAACACTTGTTCTGGTAGGCATGTCATTGTTTTTCTTTATAGTTAGTATGAAAAAATTAAAAATCAGATTGGAGTAAATTTGGACAACGTAAGAATATTTTTAGGGACTTATATTGATTTACCTGAGTTTAACGAGCAATACAGGGAAATAAAAAAAGATTTCAAACATTGCTGTTTCGGGAAATGGGTTGAACCCGAGAATCTTCATTTCACCTATCATTTTATCGGCGAAATAAACCGAAATATAGGAATGAAAATGAAAGTTGCTTTGAAGGATTACCTTCGAAACTATAAAAGCGAAATTTCTTTGAACGGACTTGGATTTTTTCCGGATGAAATTCATCCGAAATTAATGCATGTTAATATCATTGATAATGACAAAATCCTTGAGAAAATCCATAAGGAAACTGAACAAATGTTTATCAAGTTTGGTTATAAGCAGGAAAAAAGGATTTTCACACCTCACCTGACTTTAGTCAGAATCAGGGATGTCAATTATTCAATATTTGAGAAAGTCATTCTAAAATATAAGAATTACGATTTTGGAACTTTGAACGGTTTTTCAGTGGATATCATTGAAAGTAAACTTACATCACAAGGTCCGATTTATAATATTTTTTAAAAGTGGATAACTTTTCGAACATTTTTATTAGTTTTGAATTTGGTTTTATTATGGTTTTGAGAAATTTTTGTAGATTTTAATTGATGGAACAGAAAAACGTACTTGTAATAGCATATTATTTCCCGCCAATGGGTTTGAGCGGAGTGCAGAGAACAACGAAATTCGTAAAATACTTACCTGAATTCGGTTGGAATCCTATTGTTTTAACGACGAATCCCGGTGCATTCTATGCGTTTGACGATACTTTGATACAGAATTTCGAAGGAAATGCCATAAAGATTTACAGAACACAAAATGATGTGAAACGTTATTCCAAACAAAAGAAAAATGTAAAATTTCCTTCCTATTTCAAACAAAAAATCGGAAGATATCTGCTCCAAACAATTTACCAACCCGACAGCAGAATTCCATGGAAGAAACATGCTTTGAAACTTGCAGAGCAGATTATTCAGGAAAACAAAATTGATGTAATTTTTGCAACTGCTCCTCCTTTTACTGATTTTCTGGTTGCTCTGGAACTTTCTAAAAAGCATAAAATCCCTTTTATTGTTGATTATCGGGATGTGTGGATTGATAACCCTTTTCATTTCTTTCCCACTCCTTTTCATAAGAATAAGAACATAGCTTTTGAAACTGAAATACTAACTCATGCAGAAAAGGCTATTGTTACCACAAGACATACTAAGGAGCTTTTGCTTAGAAGGTATGGATTTATAAATCATGAAGACGTTACAATCATTTCTCATGGATTTGACTCTGAAGATTTTGAATCATATAAACATTTCCAAAAGGGTCATGATAAATTCGTAATTACTCATTCCGGTTTGTTTCAGGACGACAGGTCACCTAAGTATTTCCTGAAAGCATTAAGTAATTTCATTAAAAAGAATAAAGGTTCTGAAAATCTCATCGAAGCAAGATTTGTGGGTTTGATGAGGTCAAATCATTTGAGCTATATAAAAAAGTATGGGCTCCAGAATGTTGTCAACTGCACAGGCTACCTCAATCATGAAGAATCAGTACGCAATCTTATTGAATCAGATATTCTATGGTATATGCTTAATGACACAGTCCGGTCCCCGGGTAAGCTGTTCGAATATTTCGGAGCAAGAAAGCCGATATTGGCTTGTGTGCCGGATGGAATAATTCGCAAAATTTCTTTGGACAGCAAAGCCACACTGGCTGTTGACCCCAAAAATATTGATGAAATTGAGAATGCCATTGCAACATTTTACAAATTATGGCAGAACAAATCTTTGCCAGTACCAACAGAAGAATTTGTTATGCAATTCGACAGGAAAAAACTTGCAGGAGATTTGGCAAAGGAATTATCACACGCTTTAGTATTGTAACAACATATTTTTTACTAATTGAAAAAATATGTCTGGTGATACTACGTTTAAACACTATAAAATTTTTTGAAATTGAAATTTTTTTTATTCATTTTATGGAGTTTTTCTATGAAAATCTTTAAATTCAAAGCTTTATTAGCACTTTTGGTATTCGGGTTGTTTGTATTTTCAGCCTGCAACGAAACAACAACTGACCCTGTAACCACAGATACACCACTTGCCGCAACAAATCTTCAGGCAACATCACTCAACAAGGACAGCATTAAAATCAAATGGACAGCAACAGCTTCCGAAAGTAATGCTCTATTTGCCGGATATGTTCTTACTTATGTTGGCGATGACGGCGGCAACGCACAGACCGTTACATTAACAAAGGAAAAAAATCCTTACACAATTGGCGGATTAACAGAAGGTGTTATCTATACCATAACAATTAAAGCAAAATATACCAATAACGAAACTTCAGAAGGTATAACCATCAAATGGTCACCTGCATCAAGATTTGTTAATGATGGCTTTGGCGAACCTATTCAGGTTTATGAATATGATTCGGATTATGGAAGTGGACTTCAGATTTACAATCCGGATCCCAATACTTTAGGACCACAAGTACGTAAATCTACAAGCAAAGAGTTTTGGGATTTAGGCTTAGAAACCAGATCCGGCAAAATTGAATTTGGTTCTGCAACCCAAATTGGGTTTGGTACCGGCACACCTTCCGTAACTGAAATATCTGACCCAATACCTGCAACAGGTTTGAACGATTTATACGACAGTAAAGCTCTTAATTTGAATACTACTTTCACCGAAAAAGTAATTGATCTTACTGGACAAACTACCGGTTTCATTATCGTAGCACGTTCCAAACAGCAATCTGCCAGTTGGAATTACGCTAAAATCTATGTTGAAAAAGCTGTCAGCGGCTTCTTACAGGGAACCGCAAAAAATCGTTACATCAAATGCTATATCTCCTATCAGATGAAAGCCGGTGTTCCTTACGCAAGAATTAAATAATATATTAACTTAACTATGAAAGGTATAACTATGAAAAAATTATTATTATTAGCAGTGATTTTCGGATTGCTATTTGCATCAACCGAAGGTTATTCAAAAGAGAAAGCAAAAGCAAAAGCAAAAGCCGCAAAACCAATGGTCGGAACAGTAATCAGTTTGACTGATTTAGCAAAAGGCGGAACCGGTAAGATTAAAAGAGACGAAGCAGAAAAAAGTGCTGAAGCGGGAAATCCAATGGTTTACATGGTAGGGACCGGCAAATCAGCTAAAATTTATTTTGTTATGAATAGTGATGGTACTTTTGCTGGTAAAAAGTTAGCAAAATATGCACATATTACCAAGCTCGGTATCGAAGGTACAGTTAAAACCATTAATGGCGTTAATGTTATTATGGCTGACAAGATCACTCCAATGGACTAATATATTATTTCAAATATATTTCGAGGAAGAAAACCCAAACCACTTTGTTTGGGTTTTTTTTATATTAGCATACCAAAAACTACGTAGATTTTCTACGTAAAACTACGTAGTTTTTTCATTCAATTCATAAAAGGATTAAGTATTATCAGATTGGCTGAAAATAAAACATAGAATTATCCATAAAAACGTTTAATTTTGTAGTGATAATGCCGATAATAAGAATAAAGAACATTTTTTCAAAAAAAAAGGGTTTTAGTAAGTTTTGGGTAATAGATCGCAACACGATAAAACGATGTACGAACAGACCGCCATTTATCTGATATGGCTTGGGTTGATTATTAGTGTTGTCATTACTTTTGCTTATATTGTTGAATATTCATTCAATATTGTCACTTTAAGGTTTGGTCAATATGGTGAATTGATTGGCGGAATAGTTGGATCAATTTGGGCTCTTGCAGGTGTAATTTTGTTTTATGACTCTATGAATAACCAACGAGAGGAAATGAAAATTCAAAGAGTTGAACTTGGTTTTCAGAGACAGGTGATGATTGAGCAAAACTCTCAAATCAAAAAGCAAAACGAAACTATTGAACTTCAAACCATTGAAAATACTTTTTTCCAGCTTATTAACCTTCATACCCAAATAGTTAGTTCCATTGATATTGATTTATATAAAACAGATTCTAACGGTAATAATTCGAGCATTTCCAAGTTATATGGCAGAGACTGTTTTATTGAATTTTACCAAATATTCAAGAGAGTCTTTAATGCATCAATGGAAAAAATTTGGTTTGATGATTTGGAAGGCGATACGATGAAACAATTGGTCTCGTATTCATTCAGACAGTTCTTTGATGAGTATCAGGCGACACTTGGACATTATTTTCGGAATATATTTATTATCATTTCGTATGTTGATGGAAAAGAACAATTAAAACAAAATTTTTATGTAAATTTAATAAAAGCACAGTTATCAAATTTCGAACTGAATCTTCTGTATTTCTATGGATTATCAGATTTGAACCTTGAATTCAAGAGATTGTCCGAAAAATACGGAATGTTTAATAAAGTTGCTAATGATGAATTGATAGAGATTACTAAGGATTTGTATGAGGCAAGTGCTTTTGAATAAACTAATAATAAACAACAAAACAACAAAATATTATGTCAATACTTAATTCAATTTTGGAAATCAATGATTTCGCTTCACTGCCAAGTGTTGCTTCAAAATTATTGCAAATTTTAGATAAGGATGACGTTCCTCAGGATGAAATCGTTAGGCTGATTCAGTCCGACCCTTCTCTTTCTATTAAAGTTTTACGTATTGCAAATTCTCCGATTTATGGTTCTAGGTTTGATATAACTTCCGTTAGTCAGGCAGTAATGCTGATTGGATTTAAAAAACTTTCGAATTTGGTATTAAGTGTCTCAATATTCTCGAAATTTTGGCTCGCTTCAAGAAAAGATGCGATTCCCATTATGAACAAATTTTGGTGGCATTCCACTACTACCGCTGTTCTCACGCAGAAAATTGTAAGTAGAGCCAATACAAGATTTCGAGATAATGAATTTCTGGGTGGATTGTTGCACCAAATTGGGACTCTTGGGCTAATCCAATATGATTTCAATAAATACAAAACAACTTTCGATTTGGTTTTGAATAACAAAATGACAAATATCGAAGCGGAAAATGAAGTATTCGGAATTTCTCATATAGAGATTGGACATCGAATTGCTCAGAACTGGATGCTACCTGAAGAAATAACTAATGTCATAGCCAATTATTCAACGCCTTCTTTAGAACAGAATAATGCCGGTTTAATTGCGGCTGTTGGTTTAGCAGATATACTTTCTGAGCTAAATGGAGCAGATTTTTATCTAGGACTTCCAGACAAAGATCCGACTCAATTTGAGGCATGGCATGTTTTGCAGTCTTTGTACCGCGATGTTATTCATAACGGTGATTTACTAACTTCCTTAGATATGGAAGAACAATTAAAAAAATCATCTGAGATCTTAAGTTCGATGAAATAATTCAAACGGATTTAAAATCTTGTTCCCAGGTTCAAACCGATAAATATTCCACCAAAATCCTTAATTGCCTGACCTTTCATGCTTTCAAGTCCTTCACCGCCAAAGGGTATATAGTAATATCGGATATTAACACCAAGAATTGAATTGGCAACAGATTCAAAATTTGCACCTATTCCAATGAATCCTCCCCATTTCAAATACGATTTAATATATTTGAATGACTCGAAAAATTCATAATATCTTCCTGTGTCGCAATTCAAAACTCCCGGATCACAAGGAGTATCCTGATATGGAGTTGATAAAACCAGTGATGGTCCAAAACCAATCTGAGCATAAGGTTTTAAATTATCATTCAGCTCCTTCGTTAAAAAGTACTTTTCGATACCGAACATCAGAGGAATATTGTAAAGTCTGCTTCTTTTTCCGGGTACCCTTAAGACTGTATAACCATTTTCCTGAAAATAATATTCTATCTCGTCGTTTTTCCTGGCTCCTGTAAAGTTCAAGCTACTGAATAAATATAATTCATGTGCCAGCCTAACCTGATAGAAAAGTCCCAAGCCAAAACCACTGTTGGAAAATAAAAGAGAAAGTCCCCATGCACTTTTGAGCTCTCTTTCGTTAATGTCTGTAATGATTAGTGGTCTTGGCGATTTGAAGACAAATGTAGTATCAGGATTAAAAACCGGAGGCTCTTCACCCTTAATTTGTGAATTAGCTTCACAGAAAATCATCAACAAAAATGCAAAAGCTACTAATAAAATTCTTTTGTGTAATATCATCTTTTATCCATTTTTTTGGTTTCGAAAGAAATTAAATGCAAATAATCACTTAATCTCAAGTTGTAGAACGAACTTTTCAACTCAAAAATTGTAATATCGAAGAAACTTTTGTAATTTTGTAGTTCTGAAAACATAATATGACAAAAACTAAAAAATATTTTTGGCAGGGCGGGTAATTATGCAGATTGATAATCTGTTAAAATTGATAGACGATTTACTACCTCCGGAAACTGCCATGGCAGGCGATAAGCTCGGGTTACAGATACAAGGCGATGAAAACGATTTACGCAAGTTTCTGATAACTATGGAGATTACCACCGAGGTTATAGAAGAAGCAAAAGCTTTAGGAACAGATTGCATTATAACTTTTCACCCATTAATTTTCCATCCGCTTCAGAATATTACTAATCAGGACCGTGTCGGTCTTCTTGCAAAAAAAATTATTTCTTCAAATCTTACTATTATTTCAATTCATACAAATTTTGATTCTTATGAAAATGGGACAAGTAAAGTTCTATCTGATAAATTGGGATTTATATCAAAAGGTTTTCTGGTTCACGATAAAATTTTTGCGGATACCGGTATGGGCCTAATCGCCGAACCTCAAAAACCACTTTCACCCAATGAGCTTATTGAAACTGTCAGCTCTGTTTGTGGTTCGCCCGTGCGTTTTAATGAGATTGGTAGTGACAGATTAATTTCGAGAATTGCAATTGTTGGCGGTAGTGGTTCATCTTTTATTGATGATGCTCTGAATAATGATGTTGATGCTTTTATCACATCAGATATAAGCTATCATCAGTTTCATCGCGTGAACGGAAGATTGATGCTTATTGACCCGGGTCATTACGAAATGGAACAATTTGTAGCACCGGCTCTTGCAATGTTACTAAAAAGTAAAATTGCTGTTGAACTCGTGGACTGGATTAAAGTCTCAAAAACTATAACCAATCCTGTACGTTATTTCCCGAATACTCAGAAATATATTGACATACAAATACAAAATATAATAAATAACTAATAAAGGTGATTGATCTATGAATAACCCACTTTATTATCTCGCATGTTTATCCATTTTAGATGGAAAACGGGATGAACTCGATGAAGAATATGGCGATTTACCCGAAAAAGTATCGGAAGAAAAGAAAAAAGTTGATGATTTGGAAGCTTTGGTTGCTGATACTCAAAGGATTATCAAGGAAGTCAAAAAGTTTTCAAAAGATTCCAAGGTTACTATTCAAGAGCTTAAAGGAAGAGAAGAAAAACTTGCAAAACAGCAGTTTTCTGTGCGTAACAACAAAGAGTTCGATGCAATTACCAAAGAAATTGAACATTCAAGAAATGAATATACCAGATTGACCGATGAACTCAGAACTGTTGGCGTTAAAGAAGAGAACCTTCAGAAAACTCTGGAACAGCAGAAAATGGATTTGGTTGTTGCAAAGAAAGAACTGATAGCAATTGAGGAAGAACTTAGTGTTATTTCCAGCGACCAGAATGAAGAAGTCAAAGAAATCATTAAAGCAAGAGAGGGTATTCTTAAAAACCTTTCAAAAGCTGATTATGCTGAATACAAAAGAATTCGTACATTCCACAAGGACGCAGTTGTCAGAATTAAAAAGACAAGTTGCACAGGTTGTTACAGTCATGTACCACCTCAGAAGATTGTTGAGATTCGCAATAGCCTTGATAAAATGTACACTTGCGAACATTGCGGAAGAATTCTATATCCTGAAGATATCGAAATTGACAAACATATTTTAAGTTTATAAAATTTCTTTTTGTTTTTGTTATTTTTATATCTTATTTTAATATTGTAAATAGTACTTTGCAGGAAAAACAGGCAATCGGGTGCTGATTTTCAGCGTCAGGAAAGTCCGAACTCCACAGAACATTACGCTTTGTAACACAAAGACACCGAACAGGATTTATCCTGTAAGGTGATGGAAAGTGCAACAGAAAATAAACAGCCTGACTAATATCTGTCTTCGGACAAATTTTTTCAGGTAATGGTGAAAAGGTGGTGTAAGAGACCACCGAGGTTTCGGGTGACCGGAGCTTGCTCGGTAAACCCCGTAAGGAGCAAAGCCAAATATAAGTATGGAACTCTTTTTTGAGTTGCCGGGTTGTTCGTTCGGCATGCTTTTTGCATACATTCTTGGGTAGGCTGCTTGAGTTCGCCGGCAACGGCGTTCCCAGATAAATGATTGCCTCCTCAATTTATTGAGAAGACAGAATTCGGCTTAACGTTTTTTTTGCAAAGAACTAATTTTTTTAACAACTAAATAGGAAATACTGTGAATATACCAGAAGATCCGTTTGTGAGAGAACTACTCCCTGAATTTGTTGATACATGGATTCAGGATATTGAGGATCAATTTCCCGTTATGATTGCAACTAAGAATACTGACGATGTCTATCGTTTTGGACATACTCTGAAGGGTTCCTGTTTTCAGTTTGGACTCGAAGAGATTGCTCATTTGGGTATTGAGCTCATGAGTTTATCAAAAGGTCAAAAATGGGATGAATCTGTCCAAATCGTTGCTCAGATTCGCTCCAAGTTTATTGATATGAAGGAGTACCTTGAGAAAAACCCATTAACTTTTTAATTTGGAAATTTAGAATATTTATATATTTTTCGTCTTTTTATCTATTTTCCATAGGATTGGTTATGAAATGTTTATCAAAATTTTTATTGATTTCGCTTTTTTTCTTAGTTTCGGGTAGTCTTTTTTCTCAAACCAGAATTGCCTGCCTTCCCTTCCAGAATATGGATGGTCTAATCAGGTTGAACATCCTGAGCTATAATCTCCAGGATTCAGTTGCTAATTCACTCAGACAGCAAGACCCCGAAGAGAAATTTTACAGGATAGTGCCTAAGGATTCCATTGAACAATTACTTGCAGAATTCAACCTTGACCCTACAAGTCCTCAGTATCCTTCAGATTTATGGAAAGCCATAAGTAAACTGAACGTTCAAAAAGTTGTGATGGGCAATTTCAATTTACAGGCTGAGAGAATTCTTATAAATGCCTATGTTTACAATGCCAGAACAAAACTTGCAATTCCTAACTTTCAGGCAAGAGACATGTTCAAAGCTGAAGATAAAGTATTGGAAGCAGTTCCTGTAATCGTCAAAAGGTTATTACCAGCAATCAAACCTGAAAAATAAGAAACATCTTTAACATATTAATTTGTTGATTTTAAAAACAGACTTATTAACCGTAAGTCTGTTTTTTTTAAATGAAAATTTGCTCTCTATCGTTTATAAATTCAGATTATTCATTAAGAATGATTTTGATTGATAAACTATTATAAACTATGGAACAAAACGACAAATTTGAAGACCAGATTACTATGATTGATTTCATTGTTAGGTCAATTACTGAAGTGATGCCATTATTGAAATACAAAGAAATAAACAGTGATGTAATCTCTAACACAATGTCCGTTGTTTTCCGCTACCTGAATAAACTTATCAAGCAAATCCCTGAAATAATAATCTCAAGTTCAATACCCCAGCCACGTCAGGAACTTCTTGAAAATTTAACCCGTGTAATTTCACTTTGGCAAGGAGAACAGCCTGTCGGTGAAGAACTTGCAAACACTTGGGAAGAGTTCTCATTTTGGTGGGATGAATTTTTTAGAATATTCAACTCACTTATCGAATCCGATAGAACCATAATTCTCTCTATGAACTGAGAACGTCTGAAAAATCAACACAACAAACAAAGACCTTCCCAATTTCATTAGTGCCGAACCAAAGAAATAGTTTTCTTTTCTTTGATTAGCTTTTTAAAAGAAGACTGAATAATTTCGGGCTTTTTTGTGTCTTCAATTCAAATATCCCGATCTATCACCCAATCTGCATCTTTTTATTATTTTTAATATAATGCAATGCAATTCCCATCTAACCCATTGGTATTATTCCAAATAACGATTTTTGAACGATTGCATCTTTGGATGCAAAAAGATGCAAAGATGCAATTTTTTGCGGATTTTTCAAAGTTAGGTTTCCCGTTTTATTCCCCCTCTAGCAAGAGGGGGTCAGGGGGTGTGTAACTAAATCATGCTTCTGTGCGACGATGCAGGGATGCACATCTCACTTTTAAAGAAATGATAGCCGATATTTACTGCATAATCATATCTTATTCTACTTCGTTTAATGACACACCCCCCTGCCCCTCTTTCTAGAGGGGTGATAAGATTCCAAATTGCATCTTTATATTTTTTTTCGTAAAAATGCAATGCTTTTTCGCCTAACCTAATGATATTATTTCAAATAACGATTTTTTAGCCATTGCATCTTTGTGCTGAAAAAGATGCAAAGATGCAATTTTTGATATATATTCGGCAAGAATTCTGAACTGGGATTTCAGAGATTTTTGGGATTAAGAGGATTTGATTTCCTAAAAACCTTATTTTCTCAAATTCCTGACCTTAGTAGCCCGGGAATATCCAGACTCTCACCTCTTACCTTATTAAAACCATCCAAATAATGTAATAAGGTTTGGTTCATTGGGTTTATCGCGAGCTACCAAGGTTTGCTCACCAAACAGTACAGCATTTCAATTTGTTTTCCCAAATTGCATTGCATCATCAAAAAATATAATTTAAAAAATGCAATGAAACATCATCTAACCTATTGATATTATTTCAAATAACGATTTATTTTCCGTTGCATATTTGGATGCAAAATGATGCAAAGATGCAAATTCTTACCGCCCTCTCCAAGAATGGAGAGGGATGTGGTGAGGTTGACTAACTATCAATGAACGAGTTCAAAAGCAATAAACGAAAATAATTATTATTTATTGCTATGATATAAGAGTAATAATATAATATTTAGGTCAAGAGTTGCCTCCTGACCTCTTAGATTGATTGAATTTATATATATGCTGAGATGATTACCGCAGGTGGTAATTCCTGCTGAGAGGAAAATTCATTTTTTTCTTAAATCATTTTTCAGGCAAAATGCCTTTCATTTCAGTCATTTCCTCCATACGTTTGATTACTGAACCGTTTTTGTCAAACTTCGATAATTCCGACTTAAATATTTCATAATCAATAACTTTACCGTAGTATTTACTATAAAGCGTTCTAAGAAATGTTTTCCAGTTCTCATCCCCAATATGCTGGCGGACGTAGTGAAAAACCAAGGGACCTTTGAGATAAAGGATTCCGTTAAGGTCATTAATTTGAGATAAGGGCAAATCTCGGTTACTTTGCCTTTGAAGATATATTTCTAAAATATTTTTGGTCTGTTTAATAACCTCATTCAAACTGTCCTTGCCGTATTCATTTTCAATAAACATCCAACGGGCATATTCGGTTAATCCTTCTTCCATAAACCTGTTTAACCTTGAACCGACAGCATATTGAAAACCGCTTCCCACCCACTGATGAGCCGTTACGTGAGCAAAGATATAAGATAATTCCATTTTATGTATTTTCTCAGCGGCAAAAGGAATTTTTCCGGTTTTTTGCTCGTAGTCTTCATACATTTCAAAAATATCATTCGGAAAATTGAATTTTTCTTGAGTCAGATTACCGAGTGATTTATCAATTTGCTGACTTACATCCGCCGAATCAGTTATTGGAAAGGACATTGATAATCTGTAAAACATAATTGTCCGGTCCAAAGCCAAAGCACCCTGCACATCATCAGGTAGCTCGTACAAACTTAGACGATTACCCTTATACCCTCCGAAAATTCTGTAAAAATTATGGAATGCTATGCTGATTTCATTAACTATTTTATCAACACCTGCTGTATCCTTATTGATAAAATAGAAATTCAGAGGAATGCCCTCAACAACTCGTTTTATATCCGTATAAGCATTTTTTGGAGCTATGATAACAAGTGAACTCGGTATATCATAGGACTTCCAGGACGAATAGGTTTTGTTTCCTTGAATTGAAGAAGCAGTGCAATCGCCTGAAGCAAAAGCTGAATAACTGATTGGAGTAAAAATTTCTAAATTCAATTTTGAAATATCAGTATATTGAAAAGGAAGCCATTTATAATCATGATTTAACCTGAATATCCCGTTTGTAGTGAATGAATCAATCGGCAAGGAATAATTCAAGCTCAAAGTCAGTTGTTTTTGATTTTTAAGCTGTTTGGGAATATTGATAAAAATCGTGTCATAAACGCATTTGAACGATGGGCTGATAGAATTATCCGTTTCCATGAACTGAATATTCGAGATTTTTGCATTTCTCGTGAATTTAAAATGAAGTTCATTATTCAATGCTTCATTGATATTAATTTTGAGATTTGCTTTAACGCTGAAATTTTTTGTTACAGTATCGAAATCAGCAACAATTTTGCACTCATCAACCTTGAATTGGCAATTATCCGGCTTACTGCAAGACAACAGCAGTAGAACCAGAATTGATAAAAAAATAGTTTTCATAATTAATTCCTAAATAAATTGATGGAACTGATTCAACGAATTACATTAAACTTAAATGATTTAACGGATTTTTCAGAAATTATTAAACAATAATATATACCAGGCCTATAATCATTCTTGTTTATTTCTGCAATATTACTCTGATGTAAAATTTCATTACCAAGAATATCAAAAATCTTAACCGAACTTCCATTTCGTTCTTTAAAATCAAAGAAAATGAAATCTGATGTTTCAGATATTTTCAACCTATTATTATTATTTGAATTATCATCGGAAATACTGGTTACTAAATCACTTATTTTAGCCTTGAAGATTTTACCCCATGTTCCAATAAAAACATAATTTTCATTTGAAGCAATTGTTAATATATTTAATTCCATGGCATCGTTTAAAGAAATATTCTTTCCAGTCCATGTACTTCCATTGTCCGAAGAAACAAAAATGCCAGCACCATAAGAACCCGCAAAAAGGTTGTCTCCATATATCGCAAACGATTGGAATTCTATATCAGGCAATCCATTGGATTTTTCAACCCAACTGTCACCATTATCTGTCGAAACAAATATACCGCCGCTATAATCAGAATTAGCCGCTCCTGCGAAAATACTATTTCCTTTTATAATTAATGAAAAAACAGCTGAATCTGTTAACCCGAATTTTTTTTGGACCCAGTTGTCACCCAAATTTGATGAGAAAAATAAACCTCCACCGTAAGTGCCTGCATAGACATTATTTCCTTTTATAGCTAACGCGAAGACACGCAAATTCGTTAGTCCTGTATTCTTTCTATACCAATTGTCTCCATTATTCGTAGAAAGAAAAATTCCAGAGTCTTTTGTTGCCGCAAAGATATTACTACCATTTATTTCAACCCTTGTTACCCTTAAGCCAGTTAACCCGTTATTTTTCTGGATCCAATTTTTCCCAGAATCAGAAGAAAAGAATATTCCATTTTTACCTGTTCCGGCAAAAATGTTGTTTCCAGAAAATGCAAGAGACCGTATATCACCATCCGGCAAACCCTTATTCATTTCCGACCAGCTATCGCCGTTATTAGTTGAAAGAAATATCCCTCTATTTATGGTACTTGCGAAAATATTATTTCCTGAAATAGCAAGAGAAAAGACATTAATATCATAATAATTTGTATTACATACCATCCACTGCGAGTAGGACGACTGAAAGAAAAAAAGCAGACAGAATGTAATTGAAAACAGAAATTTGTTCATATCTTAACTATTTAAATATGGTTAAAAAAATTATCGTAGCTAAGTGAATTCAATGAATTAAAAAACGATGGTTTAATATCAGATACTTGAATATATAAATTGATATAATTTTCCCATTTCATTTTTGTTAATTTACATCTATCTTCCAAACAATCGTATATTGAAATTCCTTCTACAATTTTATCTGCAAAACAATTCCCACTGCACAAATATTTGCACCAACAAAAATTACACTTCTCTATGTCTTCAACAGGAGGTGAAATAAGTTTATTTAATTTAACTTTATCAATTCCATCAGAAATATTACCTATATTATTTTCTATGTTATTTGATACTGTTTGGCATGAATATACTGTCCCGTCTGCATTAATAGTAACACCTGTGAAGCCACTAGTACAAAATATTAAATCTGCTTGCTGAAAATACAGTTTTGAAAAACTTAAATAAATATTTTCACAATAAATTATTTCATTATTTTTTATTTTTGTAAAAAAGAAATCACATATATCTTTATATTGTTTATCTAATGATTCAATAATTTCATCATTGTATAAAACTTGATGATCGACTTTGAACTTGCTGGAAACTTCGAAATCAAAATAATATAATTTTCCTAAATTTTCAAAAAATTGAATTATCTCTACTAAATTTTTACAGTCAGGTGCTATTGTAGCACGTAATGAATAATCTATACAGTTTTCGTCTAATTTCTTTAGGTTCTCAATGATTTTGTTATAGCTTCCTTTTCCATTAATAAAAGGTCGATTTTTATTATGAATATTTTTGGGTCCGTCCATACTTATCATAATTTCAAGTTTTCTATTTTTCAACATATTCATTAATGATTTTGTTAAAATAGTTCCATTTGTTGTTGCTAAAAATTCAAATTTCTTATTGATCGTATTTCCAACCATATTACAATATTTGTTTGTAAAATTCATCATTTTAATGTTTAAAAAAGGTTCACCGCCAAAATATCTTATAATATAAGTATCATTTGGCGGTGATGGATTTGCTTGAATGAGAAAACCTATCGCTTTCTTAATGACTTCGGGTTCAATTGATTTTGACATATATTTTTTATCAGTATAAGAAAAGCAATATCTACAATTTAGATTGCAGTTATTTCCAGCTAAATTTAATGTTATGGAATTAAGGTTTTTATTAGTCGTTGAGGTAGTTTTCTGGATGCCATTTTCAATGATATTATTAATTGTCTCCCGAAATTTTTTTAGTTCTTTGATCGAATAATGACTTTTAGACAATTGTTCCTTTGCCTCATTCATTTTAAAAAAATCACAAAGTCTATCATCTCGTATTTTAAATAGCTGAAGGCAATTAGAAATCCATACAAAATAATATCCATTATAGGGAAATAATTTTATATCTCCCTTTTTAAAAAATATATTTTCTAATTTATTTTTGTCTATAGTATACTTCATAGATTCAATCAATTATTTATTTTAAATAATCTATTTAAACATGCCATAATTGGACATTGGCCTTTCAACTATATTTGTATATTAATAAATTCAACATTATACATTGTGGTCGCATCCCGGATTCCAAGGATTAATTCTCCACCCACAAGGTGGTGTAAGGAGTTTCCCACATCCGCCTGTCGGTTTCAAAAATCTACCACCCTTGCAAATTTCATCAAGGGTTGTAGTAGTGTCTTGATTCATTAACTGTTGGATTGGATTTTGTGAATTAACATTGCCTCCATTAATTTGAGACATTAAAGTGTTTTCCTCGGTAGCAATGCTCAAACTTACGATAGGTAATATTATTGCTCTAATATCGTAAATCGAAGTGTCATTTGTTGCAACTTTGTTAATTCGTAGCCCGAAATGTACTGGACCGTAGTATCCGCTTATACTTAATTTCAAGGTGATTACTCCCGTCCAAGGACCTACACCAAAGTCAATGACTTGTATTGTACTGTGCATATTTCCTGATGTACCTGCGTTCTCGAGGATGCTAAGTTGAATTGAATTAAAATTGTCTCCGCCTAAATTTAACGGAATGTCCATTTCATATTTTAGAGCCCCGTTTTCATTCCCGTAGAGATAAATAAGATTTCTCAACGGGGGTGCAAGCGAAGCACTTAAGTTTGCAGTTTTTGTTTGTATATTACGTGCTTTTGCTCCGTAATCCTCTTCGGGTTCCGTTGCAGCGTTTACAGCTACAACAGTTGGCAAAGAAGATATTGTTATGGGCGATGTTACCCATGTTCCTGTTGGGGAATTAAAATCTATGCTGTTTTTAATTGTTCCTGCCGTCGCACCAATAGCGGCGTAAGCTACTACATTACTAATCTTGGCTGGGTTCGCATTTACTAAGTCGTTCCAACCGCCCGGGAAATTTGCTGACATGGCTGCCTCCAAAAAAATTAAAATAAATTACTATTAAATCATTTTTTTCTAATCAAAATATTTTCTTCAAATATTGAATAATCTGATGATAAATCAAAGATTGTATCTTTTATTTCATTATTTTCAATTTCAGTTTTTAATAACTTGTTCAATGCAATATCGAAATAAGGTTGGGTAATATCATTTATGCTCATCCCTGTATTTTCTAATCTTTCAAATAGATTTTCGTAAAAATTTGCCGGTATAACTCTGCACCTTAAATTCAGAATAGAAGATGGATGTAAGCCTGAAGTTAGTTCAGTTCGGATGCCTAAATTTATTTCTCCTTGATAATCATGAATTGTTAGAATAATTGGTATTAAGCCCATCCAATTATTGTTGGTAAATTTAATTACCTCGATGCAACCGTTTTTGTCTCCGGTAGTTGCTAAATTTTCAAGGATGCTAATTTCAATTGTAGTTAGAGTGTTTCCGCCTGTTGTGAAGGCAAGTTCCATTGAATAACGAAAATCATCTTTCTCGTTTCCGACTAAATAAATTAAGTTTTGCAAGGGTGGTGGTGCATTTAAATCTGCAGTTTTAATCTGCATATTCATTGCCTCGGCATACATGGTCTTTTCTCCATACAGAGTGTCTATTGGCCTAACGCGTGGTGCGGCATGCAAAACCAAAGGAGAGGCTCCCCATATACCGCCTGTGGGGGAATTATAGTCTGTACTGTCAACGATTGTGCCGGTATCCAAGAGAATAATAGCTGACGCTATCACATTCGTGATTTGAAAAGGGTATTCCTTTTCTAAATCTCTCCATCCTCCTGAGAAGCGTCCCATATCCTAACCAAAAATTAATGAATTTATAAATTATTTTTTTAGTTTCAAGTATAGTTCAATAATAAATCTACTGCAAATCTAACATTTATTATTCTATAAAGCAAATTATTTTTTCCTGAAATCCTGCTTTTTCGTTATTTTTGAATTTTAATAATGGAGATAAGAATGAATTCTATAAAGTTTACTTGTTTTTTCCTGGCTCTTTCCATTTTGTTTTCCTGTTCCAAAGAATCTAACAACACAAATCAGGATAAACAAGCCATTCAGGATTTGCTTGTCAAAGACAATGAAATAACGGGATGGAATTACGTCGGAAGCGGATGGATTGCCAATAACATATCTGAACTAACCACTTATATTGACGGAATGGCTGATTTATACCAGAAATACGGCTTTCTTGAAGCGGCTTATCAAAAATATTCAGGCAAAGTTAATAACGTACAAGTTGAACTTGAGGTTACAATTTATAACCAATTGTTGATTAATAATGCCACAGGCGTGTTTAATGATTCAAATAATGGATTGAACGGAGCCATCAATACATCAAATAAAATCGGAGATCAATCAAAATACATAAGAAATGGTGGTCTTTCTCAGGTGATGGCTTTTACCAAAGGCAAGTATTTTGTTTATATCCAGATTTCAGCTGATACTGAGGAAAGTCTGAATGTTATAACCCAGTTTGCCAAAAATGTAAATACAAAAATAAAAATCTGATGAACCGCAGAAATTTCATAAAGTTTGGCGGTTCTTCCCTTCTTGCCATGAATATGTTAAGCGGCAAAACGATTTCCCAACCTGATACGAAATCAACGGTTTGGGAATTGGAAGGAATCACGCAGGATAATTTCAAAAAACTTTTTGAATCTTTAGGCGGTATTAAGAGCTTTATAAAGAATGAAATCACGCTTTCTTCTGTTTTAATCAAGCCAAATATTTCGATGCCGCATTTGTCAAATAACGGTACAATTACCCATGTGAACTCAATTGAGGCACTATGTACTTGTCTGATTTCTTTTGGAATAAAAAAGATATTAATTGCCGATCACACTCTCAAGGGTAATGAATTCCAGAAAATTGAACTCAATGAGTTACCCAAAAAATATCCTGAAGTAAAACTGATATTTGCAAATGAAGAAAGATTTTTTGAACCGATTGAAGTAAAAGGGAAAGTATTAAAGAAAACAGATATGTTGAAACTGATTTCCAAAGTTGACCTTTTTATAAATTTTGCAAATGCGAAGCATCACTCCGCAACTCATGTAAGTCTGGCAATCAAGAATCTGATGGGTGCAATTTGGAATAGAATTGATTTCCATACCAATATGGACTTGCATCAGGGAATTGCCGATTTAGCTACTGCAATCAAACCGCATTTGAACCTGATTGATACTACAAAAATTCTTCTGAATGGCGGTCCAACAGGACCCGGACCTATCGCAAGCGACAATAAGCTCTTTGCATCCCGTGATATTGTTGCAATTGACTCGGTCGTTGCCTCAAGATATAATTTTGGGGGAAAGAGCCTTGCACCTAAAGAAATAAGACATTTATGGGAAGCTTATCAGCATGGATTGGGTGAAATTGATTTGAATAAAATAAAAATTGAAAAAATTGTTTAGTGATAATTTCGTGTAAATCGTCTTGAATCTTGAAAAAATTAAAACTTGAAAATATACTGAAAGAAAATATGAGCAAAACTTACAAATCCTCCGGTGTTGATATTGAAGCCGGCGACGAAATGGTGAAAAGAATCAAACCCCTTGTCCGTTCAACTTATAATGACAACGTACTGAACGATATAGGCTTATTTGGCGGATTCTATGATGCGAAATTCTCAGATTACAAGCACCCAATTCTCGTGGCAAGTACTGATGGAGTCGGAACAAAACTAAAAATAGCATTTATGACTGATATTCATAATACTGTCGGTCAATGCCTCGTAAACCATTGCGTTAACGATATTCTATCTTGCGGAGCTAAGCCTCTTTTCTTTCTTGATTATTTTGCAACAGGCAAGCTGAACACAAATGTTGCGGTTGATATTGTTTCAGGTTTCGCAAAAGCATGCCGTGAAAACGACTGCGTGCTGATTGGCGGAGAAACTGCCGAAATGCCTTCATTATACAATGATGGCGAATACGATATGTCAGGTACCATTGTTGGCGTTGTGGACAAAGAATACATAACTGACGGCAAAAATATTAGCTCAGGCGATGTGCTAATTGGTTTAAAATCAACAGGATTACACACAAATGGCTACTCACTTGCCCGTTCAGTTTTATTCCCGAAATATTCATACGACCATATTTTTCCTGAATTGAATACTACTATCGGCGAAGCATTGCTCGAAGTTCATAAATCCTATCTCAAGGTTGTTCATCCACTTGTTGAGGTGAAAATGCTGAAAGGGATTTCTCATATAACAGGCGGCGGAATTGTCGGCAATACAAACAGAATATTACCTTCAGGCAGAACTCTTGCTGTTGACTGGTCGTCATGGGAAGTTCCCCCAATCTTCCAAATCATTCAAAAAGAAGGTCAAATTGCTGACGAAGAAATGAGAAAAGTTTTCAACCTTGGAATCGGCATGATATTAATCGTTGACAAGCTTAATGTCGAATCCGTGATGGAATGCTGTAAGGAATATGAACCAAAGATTATCGGAGAGGTAAAATAACCCCGATTAAATATTCTGTTGATAACTTTCGGAAAATAGTTTGAGTTTTTTTGTTAATTTGCTTTTGTAGTTGTTTAACAAAATTTCGAAAATAAATGTCCGAATTCATACATCTTCACAATCATACACATTTTTCGTTACTCGATGCCGCATGCACACCCGAACAGCTTGTTAAAGCGGCTTTGGATGACGGTCATAGTGCCCTTGCACTAACTGACCATGGCGTTATGTTCGGAGCCCTTGAGTTTTATAATAAAGCCAAAAAAGCAGGAATCAAACCGATTATCGGCTTTGAAGCCTATGTTGCCAATGGTAGCAGATTTGACCGAAGTGCAGGAAAAACCAAGACTAAGAAAAAAAATTATTATCATCTGATTTTAATAGCCAAGAACAAAGTTGGGTATCATAATCTTATGAAACTTACCACTTTTGCTCATGCCGAAGGTTTTTACTATAAACCGAGAATTGACCTCGAATTGCTTGAGAAATACCATGAAGGATTAATTGCAAGTTCTGCATGTATTGCCGGAGTTATTAATGCCCATCTGGTTGACGGTGATTATCAGAAAGCCTTGGATACAGCACAGTATTACAAAGATTTGTTTGGCGAGGATTTTTATATTGAACTTCAGGATCACAACCTTGCAGAAGATGAAATTATTCTCAGGGATGCCCCGAAAATAGCTAAGGAGCTTGGGATAAAACTTGTTGCAACAAATGATGTCCATTATATCAAAAAGGAACATGCCATTCCCCATAATGTTTATCTCCTGATAAAAGATGTTTCGGCAAATTCTGAATTGGTTGACGTAAAAAAACTTCGGTATAAAACACCTGAAATGTATTTCAAATCAACTGAAGAAATGGTTAAGCTGTTCAAAGACTATCCCGAAGCAATTTCCAGTACTATCGAAATTGCAGATAAATGCGAATTGGATTTTAAACAGCAATACATAATGCCCAATTTTGATATTCCAAAGTCCTCACCATCTGAAAATCTTGCAGAATATCTGGTTGAAAAAACTTATGAAGGCTTGCATAAAAGATTTCAGGAAATTACTCCTGTTATTAAAGAACGAACTGACTTTGAATTAAACGTAATAAACAAAATGGGTTATGCCGGATATTTCTTAATCGTTCAGGATTTTATCCTTGCCGCAAAAGAAATGGGAGTCAGGGTTGGACCCGGCAGGGGTTCAGCCGCGGGAAGCCTTGTTGCTTATGCTTTGGAAATAACGAATGTTGACCCACTTCCTTATGATTTGCTATTTGAAAGATTCTTAAATCCCGACAGAGTTTCAATGCCTGATATTGATATTGATTTTGCCGATGACAAAAGGGAAATGGTTATTGATTATGTCAGGAAAAAATACGGCGAAAACTCTGTTGCTCAAATCATCACTTTCGGAACACTTTCCAGCCGAGCTGTCCTCAAAGATGTAGGCAGAGTTTTAGGTATCCCCCATACTGAAATTAACAGCATTACGTCAAAAATTCCCTCTGTTTTGGGAAAAGTAACACCTTTGATTGAAGCTTTCAAACTGCCCGAACTAAAACACATCAAGGATGGGAATAACGAGCAAATCAAGCAACTGATTGAGTATTCTACTATTCTTGAAGGCTTTTACCGAAATACTTCAACTCATGCCGCGGGTGTGGTCATCACCCCGGGAGATGTGAGTGATTTCGTGCCGCTTTATTCAAATCCAAGCCAAAAAACTCATGGAGCGGATTTTGCCACCCAATATACAATGAAGGTTCTTGAAGAAGCAGGCTTGCTCAAGATGGACTTTCTTGGTTTGCGAACTCTGTCTATTATCGAAAATACCCTCGAAATGATAAAAACCAATTATGGGAAGGATATTGATGTTGATACTCTGCCTTTGGACGACGAGCAGACCTACGAAATTTTCGCAAACGGCAGTACTCTTGCCATCTTCCAGTTCGAATCAAACGGAATGAAAGATTACCTGAGGCAGTTGAAACCAAAAAGTATAGAAGAGATAACCGCAATGAATGCTCTCTATCGTCCCGGACCAATGGCAAGTATTCCGGATTACATTGACAGAAAATTCAAAAGAAAACAAATCGAATATCTCCATCCGATGATGGAATCATCCCTGAATAAGACTTTCGGTATCATTGTCTATCAGGAACAGGTTATGCAGTTAGCGCGCGACCTTGGAGGTTTCACTCTGGGGCAGGCAGATAATCTGCGTCGTGCTATGGGAAAAAAGAACCAACAAATCATGAATCAAATGCGACCGCTGTTTATTGCCGGAGCTGAGAAAAACAATATCAGCAGTAAAATTGCCGATGAAGTTTTCGAACTCCTGTTCAAATTTGCCGATTATGGTTTCAACAAATCTCACTCCCTTGCATATTCTGTTCTGGCTTACCAGACTGCATGGCTCAAAGCTCACTATCCTGCAGAATTCCTTGCCTCTAATATGTCAGCCGAGTTGAATGACCTTGATAAAATTGTTCAATTAATCGAGGATGCCAAAAGATTCGATATTAACGTCCTGCCGCCTGATGTAAACCGTTCCATTGCGAAATTCAAAGCTGAAGAAAATACTATCTTCTTCGGTATGGCGGCAATTAAAAATGTCGGAACTTTAGCAGTAGAGAGCATTATCAAAGCCAGAGAAGAAAAGCCGTTCAAATCATTCTTCGATTTTGTCGGCAGGGTTGACACTCGTCTCATCAATAAACGTGCTTTGGAAGCTCTGATTTGTGCCGGGGCTTTCGATTCGCTGAATTCGGGACATCGAGCCGCCTTGTATGCCGCAATCGAACCGGCATTGAACTTTGCCAGGGCTGTGCAGGGAACTTCCGATGAAGAGAGTCTGTTCGGCGAAGAAACCATTGCCCAAACTATTCAGGAACCAAAGTTACCCGATATCAGTGAATGGACTGAGCGAGAAAGACTCGATAAGGAAAAAGAAGTCCTTAATTTTTACATCAGCGGTCATCCTCTTTATCATTATCAGGCTTACGTTGAATCGCTTGCAACGCTGAATCTCGGAGACAAAGAAACAAATCTTGTCGGTGCTCAGGTCAGGGTCTGCGGACTGATTACCGATATCCGCACTCGTCTTGATAAAAAGAACAATACAATCGCTTTTGTAATGCTCGAAGATTTTACAGGCAGAGCCGAACTGATTTTCTGGTCGAAATCTTATGAAAAATTCAGAAATTTGCTTACTCCTGATACTGCAATTTTCTGCATCGGTAAAGCCGAATCGGACGGCGAAAATCTGAAAATCGTTGCCGAAAACGTTCTGCCTATCGAAGAAGCAGGACTCAAATATGCAAAAGGCATCAGTATTTGGGTTGACCTCGAAAAAACGGATTTGAAAAGCATGGATAAACTCAGAATCCTGGCAAATGATATGTATGCAAGGAACGATTTGATTTTCAATGTGTTTAACAAATCCGAAAAATATCAGGCAATGTACAATGCCGAAAACCTCAATATTTCGCTTACCGGTGATAACATCGTTAAAATCTGCGAAATATTCGGGCGAAAGAATGTGAGATTGATAGTGTAATCAATAGTTGGGAGTTAAAGCAATCAAATGTTCGTGGTAAAAGTAAGTATAGATACACTTATGAAACTTTTAATTGGACATGTAACGATTGTTGTTTGAATTTTTTTAGGAAGATCAAACATTTTGTTTGACATTTTTACATTTTTGAAATTAATTTGGCATTAGATAGTCTTCATCTGACAGTTATTGTTAATTGATTAAAAATTGCAAAAATTACATTCCACCATACGTTTCAAAAATAATAAAAACTATGAAAAAGAGTCTAAATTCTATTTGGCTTGGACTCTTCGATTTGATTAGAGTAATAAAGAATTCGAATTTGAAATTTCACTAATGTTAATAAATTTTTTCGGGAGTTGAAATGAAAAACAAAATTTTGTTCTCGTTCTTTTTGGTAGTTTGTCTTTTTGTCTTATCATCAAATATATTTGCAAGGCAATCAACCGGGTTTTCCGTAGGTGTTACTTTGGGCGGCAAATGGTACTCGCATTCAGGTGAAATTGAAGCTTTTCCTGACCCGAATTTTCCTAAATTCAGTGGTTCAGATTCCCGTGGACAAGGCAATGCTTATACAGTCGGACTTGCTTTAAACTATATCATTCCGGGATTCAATAATGTAATGTCAATCAATTCAAAGATTTATTACGATGCTTTTGATATGAAAGACGAAATGAGAGGTTCATTGTATCCGCATATAATCAATAAGTCGGGGATTCCAACTTCAGTTGATGTAACTACAAATCATAATCTCTTTGTGAAACTATCTTATGTATCGGCAGATTTAACATTTAAGTATAATTTTTGGAAAAATCTGGGAGTTGTCGCCGGACCTTCGTTTGGTTTTTTGACTAATAGTAATTTTCAGCAGAATTACTTTATCAGTTCACCTGTAGGTTTAAAATTCAGCGATATAACTGATTGGTATGCAGGCGAAAAAGCATTTAAGGATGAAAAAAGCAGTATTGAAGTTCTGAACGGTGAAATCAAAGATGTTAATAAATACCGTTATGGTCTGATTATCGGTTTGCAGTTGGAAACCAAGCTTGACAGATTCTGGTTTGTTTCGTACTATACTTATAATCTTCCCTTGAACAGTATCAGCAATTATTCAGGTTACGGCACCTGGAAATTGAATAATCAAAGGCTTGGACTTGACATAAGATATGAAATTTAGCAGAATTGAAAAAAAACTTTGAAATAGAATAAGAAAAGTATTACTTTTGTTCTTTAATGTTTAATTGAATTTTATAAACTATTTTTAAAGGTTATTCAATGTCAAAACGTTTACTTTTTCTTCTTTTAGCAATAATAATAATTTCATTCCAACTTCTTGCCCAAAAACCGGTTAAGCGGGTTCTGCTTGAACAGCACACCGGAGCATGGTGCGGTTGGTGTGTTGATGGCTCTGTAAAAATGGAAGAGTTAGAAACTCTCTATCCTGACAGAGTGCTCGGTGTCAAATTCCACAATGGCGACAGTATGGCTATTCCTGAGCAGGATGAAATCGGAAATGCCCTCGGTTTAACCGGATTTCCAACCGGTTCGATAAACAGATTACCTTACAGCGGTGCAATCTTTCTTGATAGAACAAACTGGAAAGCCGCCGCTGAAGCCGAATTATTGAAACCTGCAAAGGTTGAAGTCTCTCTTGTTTATTCACTTGATGAATCTACCAGAGAACTGATTGCGACAGTATCCTGCAAAGCTGTTGAAGATATAAATGAGGATTTGATGTTCAATGTCTATATCATCGAGGATAGTGTGTCAGGAATTGGTACGGGCTGGAATCAAAGCAATTATTACTCAAAAAATGCTACTTATCCAACTCATCCCTATTATAGTTTGCCAAACCCAATAGTTGGTTACCAACACATGCGTGTTGTTCGTCAGCTACTTGGCGGTTCTTGGGGTGCATTTGGTGAAATTCCAAATCCAACTGTAACTGGTGAAACATATTACCATACTTTTAAAACTACGATCAATCCGAAATGGGATTTAACAAGATTAAGCTTTGTCGGGTTGGTTCAGGCGAATTCACCGAATAATAAAGCAGTGTTCAACTGTGCAACCGGAGTCAAAGGCACTCCTAAAATCCCGGCTTTCCAAATGATAGCAACAGGCGATGGATTTGATGTTAAAAAAAGTGGCGACACGTTCACTCGTACTTTCCAATTAACTAACATTACAAATAGTGACGTTACCGGTGCTGTTTCCATTAACAAATCGGCAAATTTACCATCAGACTGGGTTGTTAAAACATCTCCCGAGAATGAAATAACCATTAAACCCAATGAAACAAAAGATGTTACTTTGAGTATAACCCCAGGAAATACAATCGGCTTAGGGTTTGCTCGTATCTTTATTGCGGATAAAAACAATCCTAATGGGATAAAAGCAACCGGATTAATGGGTGCTATTTCTCAGGAAATTGAGAAATTCGAAGTTATTGCAGGTGCAAATGCATCTTACTCTCTCGAAACCAATCTGAACCAGACAAATCACCCCGGTTATTTCAAGATTGACCCTTCATATTTTACTCCATATTCGGATAAATTTACAAACAAGAAGGTTTTAATTTTCAATACCGGTGCTGTTGGTAACTTCACTTCTGCTGATGGAGAAGCTATTGTGAGTTCATTCAAGAACGGCACGCAAGTTTTTGTTATAGGTAATCTTGCTGTAAACTATTTGAACACATACAAGTTATTAACTTTCTTTGGTGCCGAATTTGTTGCCGTCTCCCGCGAAGGTTATGGTTCCGCACCATGGAGGATTTGGCTTCAAGGCTTCAACAACGATGTTATTAGCAGTGATTTTGGTGCTCTTCAGGAAGGCAATCTGATTAATTATTTACTAACCACAATGAAAATAATTGATATAAAGAAGACCAAACCTGTTTTGGCATTTACAAAAAGCGTGGATTCAATTGTAGCTTTAAGGACTTACTATAACGGCAATAAAGGTTTCTTGATGGGACTTTGCCAGAACGTTATAGTTGACGCAAATGTTCGTAATCAGCTAATTTCGAATGCAATTGATTGGCTGGAAGGAAAAATTGTTGAGGGAATTGACGATGATGTTGTCAAATCTTCAAACGGTAAAATTCTTTTGCAGGTTTATCCCAATCCATTTACCGACAACTCAAAAGTTAAACTACAGATTAACGGTACTACTCCGGAATATCTAAGAATTTATCTGACAGATGAAGCCGGAAATATTATCCGGGATTATAGCAGTTCAGCTTATGAAGCCGGAAATCATGAAATCGCTATTGACGGTTTGCTTGCCAATGGTTCTTACAAAGTAGTAATTCATTGTGGGAATGAAACTATGAGTGCACCAATAATAAAAATGAAATAAGATTCATTGAATTTATTATAAAGCCGGATTCAGGATATTCTTGAATCCGGCTTTTTTAAAATCAATTTTAACAAATCATTTTTTGGAGATATCCTTAATTTCCTTTTCTTTTCTGAATTGCAATCGGTATTCTTTGCTCATCTTTTCGGTTGCATATTGGAAAATCAACCTTGCCGAAGTATTCTTGAATCTTTGAAGAAATTTTTCAACTTCTTCGGGATGCTTTTTCCAAGCTTCACGCAAAAACCAACCCAGTCCTTGATGCACAACTCTTTCTTTGTCGTCCATCATTATTTCCAAGAATTTCAATATTTCAGAAATGTTATGTTCTTCCTTAAGATATTTAAGCATACCAACCGGGGTTGCCCTTCTTTTCCATTTTGATTCAGCCTTTCTCCATGAAGAAAAACTATCAAGATTCACTATTTTTTTCTTATAGAAAACGGAAAGAATTTCAGAACAAAAATAGTCACAGTGTGCCCAGTTTGAAATGCCGTTATCAAGCCATCTTTCAAGTAAATTTAATGTTTCAGAAGAAAATTGTTTCTTGAATGGAATCAGGAACATGATTGCAAGACTTCCCTCTTCGTATTTGCCCGATTTCAGTAATAATGTACCAAAATCAATAACATTATTCAAACTTTCTGTTTTTACATATTTTTCTAATAATTCATTTTTCTTTGCCATGAAAACATCGAGGACAACACCATAGGAATCGAATCCTTCCTTGAAATACCTTGCATACTTTAAACGAGTTTCCTCATTGGAATTTTCAAGCAAAAAGCTTCGAATTTCATTTAACACATTTTTATTATCCATTTTATATCCGATTTATTAAAAAATTCATAATATATATTGCAAATTTAACAAAGAAAGCTATTTTAGAAAATATTTTTTTCTTATATTGAATAGTTTCAAATAAAAAATTGAATGAAAAAATAAAAATCATGAAAAAAATCGCATCTACACTTTTATTCTTCTTTCTTTTCTGCCGAATATTCGCTCAGGAATCCTCAGATAATTCTTCACTTTACCCACGTTTCGGGGTTTTTGGATTATTAGGAATGGATCTACACACAGCAAACTTTCAGAAATTTCCTGGAGTTCCGAATTGCTGTCCGAGATATGAAAAAGGTCAGGGATTGAATTATGGTTTTGGTTTGATTTTCGAACAACCTATAAGTAATATTTGGATTCCCGGAATTAAAGTTCTTTATTTCTCGCGTACTGGAAAACTCACAACGGATGAAAATAGCTTTGTTTCAATATATGACAAAGTTACACCGGCAGTTATTGAACATAAATTTTCTTATGACTTCACTTACTTGGGAACAGAACCATATTTGGCATTAAGGGCTTTTGAAAGCATTACAATCTTGGCAGGTGTTCATTTCGGTTTTTTGCAATATTCTCATTTTGAACAGGAAGAGGTTTTGAAGTCTCCTGCTACTCAAGGGACATTTGAAAATGGCTTGAGATCGAGAAATAGGGTATCCGGCGGTATCCCCAATGCTGAGAAGATTATGATTGATCCTTTAATTGGAATCAGATGTTCATTTCCTTTGAATTCAAATCGAACTTTCTTTTTAGCTCCCGAATCAGTTGTTTATTTTAGTACAAAGTCAGTTTCTAAGAATATTGACTGGAGTATAAATTCCTTGAAGTTGGGATTAGCTTTTAAATATGCTCCAAAACCATCTGAACCATTGAAAGAAATTTTCGAAAGACAATATTTGATTGATACTTTGAAGTATAACGTCGAAGATTTATCTCAGGAACAGTTATTGACAGGTAAAGAAACATCATCAAAAGAAAAAAAGGAAGTAGGCAAACTTCTAATCACAACTGAAATTATTAGAAGGACAGATACTCTTCGAATTCCAAAAACTGTTCAAATAATTGCAGAAGTAAGTGCTGTCGGGGTTGATTCTGATAATAATGAAAACCCGATTGCAACTCTAAAAATAGAAGAATTCCTTTCAACAAATATGTTTCCGGTTTTGAATTATGTTTTTTTTGAAGATAACAGTTCGCAAATTCCAATTCGTTACAACAAGATTGAAAAATCTGAATCTGCAAATTTTAATATCAAGCAACTTTTTAACTTATCAACTATTGAAAGTTATTACCACCTTCTGAATATTATTGGTTTCAGAATGTCGAAGGAACCGTCAACAAGAATTATTCTCACAGGTTGTAATTCTGATGATGGTATTGAGAAGAATAATATGGAGCTTTCCGAAAATCGGGCAAATTCTGTTAAGAAATATTTGGTTAACATTTGGGGTATAGATGAAAAAAGGATTGAAACAAAATTCAGAAATCTTCCGGAAAAGCCTTCGAACACTGCCACAGAAGATGGGATTGCAGAAAACAGAAGAGTAGAAATCAAATCTGCTACCGATTTTCCGATAACATCTCCGGTTGTCATTTCGGATACCTTGAGACAGTCAAATCCACCAACAATAAGATTTAATCTTAATTCCAAAACGGATTATGAAATGAAATCTTGGAAACTTGCAATTTTGCAGGATAATCAAATTCTTAAAGAATTTTCAGGTACCGGGGCATTGCCGTCATCGAATGAATGGAAATTGAACCTTGAAAAATCATCCCTTCCTTTTTCAGGAACATATTTGCAATACTTTCTTGAGGTTACGGATATTAAAAATCATAGATTTGTTACGGATAAAAAGCAAATTCTTGTCGAACAAAAGACAATAACGAAGAAAATTCAACAACAATCCGGCGATAAGCGGATTGATAAATTCAGTCTGATTCTTTTTGATTATGACGATAGGAATTTAAACAAGGAAAATCTATCAATTGTAAAAGATATTAAGAAAAATATTTTTGAAAGTTCAGATGTGCTGATTGAAGGATTCACAGACAGAATCGGTGAAGAAGATTACAATCTTCAGCTGTCCCTTGACAGAGCCAAAGCAGTAGAAAAATCCTTTAACTCAATAAGAATATCAACAAAAGGTTATGGGAGTAAAAATCTTCCATGCTCGAATGATTTGCCCGAAGGCAGATTCTACAGCCGAACAGTAAAAGTGACAATTGAAACACCATTGAATGAAAAGTAAAATATATCTTTAAGTTAACTAAAGGACTGACTTCATTCTAAAAGAATATTTTGCTTTATTTGTTTATGTTTGTTATATTTGAGTTGAATTATTTAACTATTTTAAAAATATAGAAATAAATGATACTTCGAATCAACCATATATTTTATTTTTTGGCTTTGGCTATATCAATATTCTTCATTTCGGAATCAAATCTTTTATCTCAAAGATTAGTAACACCTGATGGCGAAGTTGTTATTCGTACATTTGTTTTGAACATCGCAGGTGAACAGCATAGAATCTCATCCACTTATCGTACTATTTATTCTTCATTTTTGTCTCCGGTGAATGGATGGGGAGATAACAAAAAACTATTTATGACCCCAAGTGGAGTTATGATTGTTGATGTTACACCACGATATGGCGACCCTGGTATCAATAGATCTATACACGTATTGCTGAATAATGGAGTGACTAACACATATATTTATAATTCAATTACCAAGTCATTTGAGGAAAACCCATCAATTGAGCCATCTACAATAACTGGAACCGGAACTTATAAAAAAATTCTTTCATCGAACAAGCTCTACCTCCACTTCAGCTCAAGATTATATACCAATCAAAAGGATGGGAATGGATGGATATTAGATACAAACAATATCAGAAGTCATTCCATCAACGATATTTCTTTGAACCCACTTCTTGGAATTATTGCGGCAACAAATCACGGACTGTTTGTATTACCTTTGAACGATACAATATGGCAAAGAATAAATGGCTTTGATACAACAATTAATTGTAGCTCGGTGTTCACTTCAAGAGACGGTAGAATATTTGTAGGTACTTCTACAAAAGGTACTTTTCTTACAAAGACAAATTCTGTTACATGGATTAATGACACTACAGGCATTGGTAATTTGTCAATGAGCAAATTTGGTGAAGATGGGTCAGGTAACATGTATTCAATTTGCAATGCAAATGGCTATCGTTTATATCGAAAAAACGCATTATCGAATAAGTGGGAACGTATTGATGACTATTTGAATAATTATTTAGCTTCAAGTCCAAAATATTATGATATTGCAGGAGATTCAACCCTTGAAATTGCAACAACTTATGGGATTATTTCCAGTAAGGACAAGGGAATTGGATGGTCATCTTCTAATAAAGGAATTATCTCAGAAGACATTTTTGGACTTCAATTTCTACCTAATGGGAGAATTGTGTGCAGTACTTCATTTGGAATATTTACCAAAGCAGGCGATGCAGGTTTATGGATAAAAAGATACCCTTCAACCGGCTTTGTAAGTTCAAGAATTCTTAAGCGGGATGGCTCAAACAATCTTTATACAACTGAACCTTCAAGTGGTTATAATGAGACCCACCAACCTTTCACCCTGAAAAGTTCTGATGGTGGTGATACCTGGCATTATGATACTTTGGGTATTAGTTTTGTTCCGGTTGGAGGCGGTACTTTTGCATCTCAATATTTCATTGATGAGATTGGAGGTCAACATTATGGAATTTCAGCAACTTCAAAACTACCTATTCGAATTTTCAGCAAAAATAGTTCAAAACCTTGGGAAATTGATACTTTAGGCATTGACGGAACTCAAAATAAAAATCAGTATCAATATAAGATATTTTCAACCTTTGGTTGTGATGGACAGGAATTTTTATATTCTGCCACATTTCGTTTAGACTCAAGTCAATATTCAGTAGCAAATATATTTCGTAAAGCATTTAAACAAAACAATTGGATATTGGATACTGTTGGTATTAATAATATTCCGATAATCTCATTTACATCTGACAATAATGGGAATTTTTTCGCAGGATCATCTAACAAAGGGATTATTTCTTCAATTTATAAACATTCTGATAATGGTTGGAAAGCTATTAAAGTGCCACCTGCGGCTGTTTCAGATGTTCTGGCAATGGCATGTGATTCTTCGGGAAATCTATATGCTCATTTCGGACCTTATTTTTATGGAAGTTTCCACGGCATCTATTCTACTTCGGATGAAGGAGAAACATGGTTTTATTCAGGTCTGGATAGCGTTAATATAAGAGGACTTGTCGGGAAAAATGATACGATGTATGCTTTTACCAATAGGGGTGCATACAAACTTTCGAGAGATCCATTCAGAAAAGCAATTTTGAGTATAACACCCAAAACTATTGATTTTCTCAAAGTAGCTGAAAATGAGATTAAGGACACAACTGTTATCTTACATAATTCAGGTAATGACACTCTTAGGGTATTTACTGTATTATCCAATAATAATGCCTTTGCAATTCCGGTTAAAGCATTTACGGTTGCACCCGGTTCATCGTATGAATTGCATCTTGAATTTTCTCCTTATAAAAACGGACTTCATTCAGGGATAATAAGGTTTTATTCTAATACCTATCCCGATAGTATTGCAGTTTTTGGCGAAGGAATAAATTTCAAATATCCGATTATAGATATCCCCATACAGGAAATTGATTTCGGTGAAATCAACGGCGATAATAGAAAGGACTCATTAATTTTTATAAAAAATATAGGAGATGATACTCTTAGAATTACTAATATCAGAACTTTCATGAATGCGTTTCAAGTGAATAAAACAAGCATTACAATTATCCCCGGTGATTCAGCTGAATTAATTGTATCTTTTAAACCTTCAATTAATGGTGTTGTGAACTCACTTATCAAAATTTATGGAAATTTTTCAACAGATTCAATTAGAGTCAGAGGTGCGGGCATCAACGTCTTATTCCCAAAATTAAAAATAAGTTTGAAAAATATTGACTTCGGGTCACAGGATATTGGGAAAATGAAAGATACTTCAGTCGCTGTTTACAATACCGGAACTGATACACTAATTATTTCCAGAATCAAATCCACAAATAAAGTATTCGAAGTAAATAAAGAAAAGATGAACTTACCCCCTGATAGCATTCAGTTTTTGGTAATTTCATTTATTCCGGATTTTCTATCATCAGAGTCCGGTATTATTCATTTCACTGCTAATACCGAACCAGATTCAATTATTTTATACGGTAAAGGAAGCAAACCACAAATCGTTTTTGATGGTGATAATTCTATTGATTTTAAAGTTTTTCCAACTCCCACTTCTGGAATTATTAATTTTATAAGCAAATTTTCAAAACCATCAAATATAGATTTGCAAATATTAAACATTATTGGTCAATCCATGTTGAAATATCATTATGGGTTGCAAAATGAATTGAATGAACAAATCAATTTAGACTACTTACCACCAGGTGTTTACTTGCTGAAAATAACCGTAGACTCTAAAACCCAAATTTACAAAATTGTCAAAGAGTAAATTTCGCATTTCAAAAAATTACTTTTTTATTAAAAAACAAATTATTATATTAAATGATATTTTTTATTCATTTATTAAAACTGTTTATGAAAGATAATTATAAAAACTGGGATTTCGAAAAGTTCATTACGTTTATGATGTATTATGCGGCACAAGCCGATTTCATTCTGACTCAGGAAGAGAAAGAAATGATTCTGAAGAGAATCGGACTGGAAGATTATAACGAAATAAGAACGTTTCATAAACAAAATTCAGATTACGAGAATATTCAGGCAATTCTTTATTTCAAAAGTAAATATCTTGAGGATAAAGGCAATTTAGAGACAGTCTATGAAGCAATGAACAATATATTCAATGCTGACGGTGATTTCAGTATTTACGAAAAAAACATGATGAGAGCATTTCAGATGCTTCTTGGTTAGTTCCTTATTTGATTACGAGATAAGTTGAGCCATTATATCTTCTGCCCTTCGCTCCTTTTCGGTCAGGTGGAGGGTTCATCGGATCGGTTTCTGAATTTGGTTTAATTGTTAACCTTTCAGCCTGAATTCCTTTTGAGATAAAGAAAGCCCTCAATATACTACATCTCTCCTGAGTTAATTCGAGATTAACTTTTGGATTATCGTCATTTTGAGGAAAACATGAAATTTCAAAATTAATTTCCGGATTCTGAAGCAAAACTTCAAGGACTCTTCCATTAAAATCATAATAACCTTCTTTAAGTTTCGCACTTTTATATTTAAAAGGACTAACGTCAAAAACCATTTCAGCACCTGATTTTTTAGGAACAATCAGGAAATCTTTAGAAATCTCGGGATATTTGTCGGTAAATGGAATTGCTAAAGTAAATACCATCTTGAGAAATGAACTGTCATTTACTACAAAATAATATGTTTCGCCGGCATCCAGACCACTTATAGAATAAACCCCGTTCTCCTTATTCTGGACTTTCCCATTGTATATAACCTTTCCTGTTATATCGTGAACCTCAAATTCGGCTGTAGCCGGAGGATGGCAAACATCAGAACAGTATTCGGCAAAAATACTGCCACTTAATGAAATCTTTCGCTGTACCTGTGGATAAGCGGTTTGATTTAAGGAAACAAACAAAAGTAGATTGATTATGACAAATAATTTTCTATTTTTAATTTTAACAACCTTTACTAATTATTTTTTAACAAATTCGGAAAACATACTCACAAAAATATAAATTTATTAATAAATAAAAAAGTGTAGTAATAGCAATTCTCAATATCTCCTCACTTTGAAACTCGAAACTCCGCCTGAAATGATAATATGTACTTTTTTTGTTGAAGTTTGGTAATTATCACTGAAGTATTTACCATCACTTTGTGTCAGTCCATCAAAATCAACATGAGATAGTCCTGTTTCTGATTCCAGTTCACAACCTACACTTTTCGGAAGATTAAGTTCGACAGAAGTAGCTCCTGCATCAATTCTGACATTTGTAAAATCGGAAATTTCACCCAGTTTGACTTTTATGCTTGCGGCTCCGGCATCAATATCGAGATTATTGATAAGGTAAGTTGACAAATCAGCTTTCAACTCAGCGGCTCCTATGTCGAAATTCAAATCCCAGCTGACTTTTGAATTCAAAGATATAAATGCTGTTCTACTATGCTTGCCCGAGTGAAAAATATTCTTTAGGTGCAAGTCATTAATACTCAATGTTAATACGGACTTCGTTGTATCTTCGTAGATATTAAAATCATGGTTTGGATTGTTGGAACGAGCATAGATCAGTTCTGAGGTTTCTCCTCCAACCTGAAATTTAGCCGCACCGCCATTAATATTAAGAACAGCATGCTTAAGTGAATCGGGTAGAGCTTTTGACAGAAGCAGACTATTTCGGCTGTATTGGTCATCGTTGTATTTACATTCAATACAATCCTCGGATTTGCTATTAAAACAAGACCAATGCCAGTTGAACAATACTACTGCGGCAAAAAATATTGCCATAAAAAGGGCAGTGATGCCCGATAAGATTTTCTTGGGTAATGGGCTAAGCTTTAGCATCGAAAGTCCCCAAAGAACTATCAGGAGGGGCCAGAATTTCAGGATACCTTCAAAGTTCGGGATGTGACCGCCCATGCTGTTAACAAGCATTAGCGAACCAAAAACTATTAGAAAAGTTCCCCAGAATATATGTCCGGTTTTCATAAAGCCTCCTTCTTTTCATTATGATTACGATTGGGTATTTTCATCAAAATAGCAATACCAATTATGATGAGTATTATAGGAAAAACATATTTGAATTCGATTTCGGGAATAAGATTATTTAGTAAAGCAATCAAGCCTATAACTATTAAAACTACACCAAAAGCAATTTTGCCGTTTGAAGTTCCCTTGCTTTGAATATAATTTTTTTGGTAATTTAAACTTTCAGTAAAACTACCTGTTTCATCATTCATTTCGAGCGCTTCTGCTTTTTCTGAGGGAAATGGCATCCTATTAACCGGAACAATAATCCACAAAATAAAATAAGCCAGAATGCTGAAGCCCCAGCCAAAGGTAGCAACAACAAATATAACTCTGACAATAACAGGGTCAATATCGAAATATTCGGCAAGTCCGCCGCAAATTCCTGCGACCACTTTGTTTTGGGTTGAACGAAACAGTTTCTTTTCCATAGCTGGTATCTCCTTATTTTTGAATTTATGCAACAAAATAATCAATTACATGTAATATTACGAGTAACACTTGCAATAAGTTACAAATATTTATTGATGAAGAATTTATTTTTCTTTGCGTGCCAGTCTAAACTTCATATTTTTGTACTTTACATAAAATGCAAATATACAAAATTTATTAAGGAGATTATTGTGGGTAAGCTATTTTCATTTATAGTATCATTGTTTATGATAGCTTTTTTAACTCAGGGCTTTCAGTGTTCCTCGCCTGAAATGACAACAGCAAAAATTGCTATTCAACAAAATGATTTCAAGAAAGCAGAAACTTATCTGGACAAAGAACTTGCCAAAAATCCAACAAACGGTGAAGCATTGCTTTACATGTCTCAGGTAAAATTAAGTAACAATGACATTCCTTCTGCCTACAAAGCTATCACTGAAGCAGATAAGTATCTTGTTGACGAAAAATTGAAACAAAGCTCATTAGTTGTCAAGAATGCAATTTGGAAATTTTGTTACAGTGCTGGTATTGAAGCATTCAATCAAGGACTCACCTCAAACAACAAAAAAGTTTTTGAAGGAGCCGCTAATCTATTCAAAATCGGTTCGGCAATAAAACCCGGCTTTGCAGACTTTTATCAGCTTATTGGTAGTTCTTACGATGCCATGGGAGACACCAATTCTGCAGTTGAATATTATTCGAAATACATGGAAATTCTCGAACCTGAAATATCTCTTGCAAAAGAAAAAAGGATTTTTGTAGGTTTGGGTCGCAAGGAAGTTATTAATGCTCTCGGTACACCCGCCGCAAGTAAAGGTTTCAAATATGAAGCAAAAGGGGATTCAAATATTATTGACAATACAAAACTCGGAACAAGAGACATATATTCATATTTTTCCGAAAAAAAAGGCGACAAGAATTTTAAGATTACAGGATGGAGAGTTAATCCTCCAAAAGAATGGTTGCAAAGCGAAAAAGAACAGCCGATAGTATTCTTTACAAGTGCGTTTTCAAATCTTGCACAAATTTATTATGCAAGAAAACAATATGAGAAAGCCATTAACAGCGTAAAAGCTATTCTTGCGTTTGACCCTACAAATACTGATGCAAACAGCTTCATAGTTTCTGTTTATGAAGAAATGGGACAAAAAGATGAGGCAACCAAATATATTAGTACTTTGGTTCAATCTGACCCCCAAAATAAATTTTACAAAGCCACTTACGGTGATATTTTATTGAAAATGGGCAATTACGATGAAGCTATTAAGCAATACGAAGAAGCATTGAAAATTGACCCGAAATTTGAAGAAGTAAATATGAACCTCGCTGTAGGTTACAAAAACAAAGTGTTTTTTATTCAAAAACGCCAGCAGGAGGAAATTACAAAAAACCCTGCTATGAAATTGAATGTTGACGAATATGCCCCTTACCTTAAAAAATCAGCTGAATATTATGAAAGTGCCAGAAAACAAGCAAGATTTTCAAGAAATTTTCAAGTCCTGGCTGAACTTGCTGAAATCTACTACGTTTTGAATGATTTGGACAGACTAAAAGTTACTGTTGCCGAATTAGAGTCATTCGAAGCAATTGTAGATCCAAAAGAAAAAGAACAATATTATTTAAGACTTATTAAAATTTACGATAAGTATTTGAGAAATGCCGACAAACTGAAACAAGCACAAGACCAACTCGAAGCTCTTGGAAAATAATAGAATACACTAAGAATAAATTATATCAACGAAAGAAAAATGAGCGATACACCAAATAACGACCAACAAATGCCACAGCAAATAAATATTGAGTTGGGTGAAGCCGAAGCTGAAGGCATTTACTCGAACCTTGCAATTATTTCGCACTCGCCCGCTGAGTTTGTCATTGATTTCACCAGAATTCTTCCCGGAATAGCAAAAGGAAAGATTCATGCAAGAATTATCATGACTCCTCAGCATGCAAAACTCTTTATGCAGGCGATGATGGATAACATCGGAAGATTCGAACAGCAATATGGCGAAATTGTTCTCGAACAACGTCCCGGAAATCTTTTCCCCGGTTTCGGTCCCGGTTCTCCAAAAATCAATTAAACCTACCGGAAAAATAATTATTTTGAACAAGGGGATTCTTTCCCCTTGTTTTCGTTTTGAATAATCAATATATTTGACGGATTACAGATTACAATACTGAATATTATGATGAAATTTGTAAGAAATAACTTGCCCATTATCATAGCCCTGCCAATATTCTGGCTGGTTATTTACTTTTTGTTTTCCTTATCACTTAGCCAAACAAACGGAAATTTCACTTATTCTATTGATGATGCTTACATTCATTTGTCCCTTGCAAAGCATTTCATCCTTAATAATACAATCGGAATAAATTCCGGAGAATTTGCATTCTGCAGTTCTTCACCTCTTTGGACTTCAATTTTAATAGGTTCATTTTCTTTATTCGGAATAAACACTTTGCTTCCCTTCATTCTGAACATAATCATTGCAAGTTTGTCAATTCTTTTTTCATATTCAATTCTAAATAAGAAAATAAAAAGCAGGCTTTTATTATCACTGATTCTGCTCTTATTGATATTTGGAACTCCGATGCATGCCTTGGTGTTTATTGGTTTGGAGCATAATCTGCACATCTTGCTGACTATTATTTTTATTTATTTATCATCGGAATTGATAATTGATAAAAAGCGATTCACAGAAATAGGAAAGAACTTTTTAGTCCTTTTAATAATTGCTTTCTTTCTGCCAGCAACAAGATACGAAGGATACTTTTTGGTCTTCATAGTGTCTTGCTTTTTATTTTATAGAAGAAAAATTTTGGGAGGAATGTTATTACTGTTCTCAGGCTTTCTTCCAATATTAATCACGGGTATGTATTCGATGAGTAAAGGATGGTTTTTCCTTCCTAATTCGATTTTGCTGAAAGGAAATTTTCCCCAAGGCGGCATCCTCAAGTTCGTAAAATCAATTTTCTACACTTTTTATCCGAATCTTGCCGAGTCAGGGCATTTGGTTGTAGTATTCACTTTACTTGCAGTTTGTCTGATTCTTATTTACAGCAAAGTAAGACGAATATCCAACAAACCGCTGGTATTGATTCTTTTAGTATTATTAACTTTCGTTCTGCATTTGCAATTTGCTTCGGTTGGTTGGTTCTATCGCTATGAAGCATATCTCGTGTTCGCAGGATTGCTTTTTTCAGCCTATTCATTACCCGAAATATCAACTTTATACAGAGAAAAATTTCATTATTTTACTGATACAAAAATCAAAGCAGGATTAGTGATTATTTTCTTTCTGGCACTTTCACCCGTGATTAATCGCGGAGTGGAATCCTTCAACAGAATTCCGAAAGCTTCAAAGAATATTTATGAACAGCAGGTGATGACTACTCAATTTTTAAGTAAGTATTATTCTTCTTCTTCGATTGCAATGCACGATATTGGTGCTGTCAGTTTTTATTCCAATGTAAAGATAGTTGATTTATGGGGTTTGGCAAATTTGGAAACAGCTAAAGCCAAGCTCTCAGGGGGTTTTAATGCCACTGCTATCAGTAAAATTCTGAACAATAATAAAACTGAAATTGCTGTTATTTTTGAAAACTGGTTCGACGGTAATCTTGAATTTCAAAAGCATTGGCTGAAATGTGGTTCCTGGAAAATTCAGGAAAATTATGTCTGCGGGAACGATGAGATTTCTTTTTTCGCAAAAGATTCTCTGAATTTTATTAAATTGAGTACTTACTTAAAGGAATTTTCAAAAACTTTGCCAAATTCCATTATTCAAAAAGGCTATTACAAACAAAGCATGGAGAGATAAATGCACGCAGGAAATTACACATTAATTCTTCACACACATCTGCCCTGGGTACTTCATCACGGTAATTGGCCTCACGGTCAGGACTGGCTTACAGAAGCCGTCGCAGAATGTTATATTCCTTTGCTGAATAATTTTAACGATTTAATGAATGAGGGAATTCCACCCAAAGTAAGTTTGGGCATTTCGCCCGTTTTATGCGAACAGTTGGAACACCCTGATTTTAAAGATGTATTTATTAATTACTGTAACGAAAAAATTGAAGCGGCTCTTGAAGATGAGAAACAATTCAATGAATGGGGTTACGACCTTCATCATATCTATCTTACTCAATTCTGGCAAAATTGGTATAGAAGCAGGTTGGATGATTTTCAGAACCGTTATTCTTCCTCGATTATCGGTACCTTCAAAGAATTACAGGACAAAGGTGCTGTAGAAATTCTTACTTGCGGTGCAACTCATGGCTATTTCCCTTTATTAGGCGACGATAGAAGTATCAATTTGCAGGTGCATGCCGCAGTTGAGAATTATAAGAAACATTTTGGCAGACCCCCAAGAGGTATCTGGTTGCCCGAATGTGCCTACAGACCTTCTTACAATTGGAAATCTTTAATTCCTGTTGCTCCTTTCAATGAAGAAAAATTGAGACCGGGCATCGAGCAATTTCTTGCCAAATTCGGAATCTCCTATTTCGTTATTGACCAAAGCCTGCTCGAAAGGTCGCATCCTATTGGCAAATTCATTGACGAACAACATGAAAAACTTTCAGCAGTTGATTCTCCTGAATTTGTTCAGTCGCCTTGGAATTTCGATAAATCTCCTTTGAACCTGTACAACATCAGTTCAAGTGAAAAAACTGAATACGGAACAGCAATTGCATTCACCAGACACCGCGATATTGCTATGCAAGTGTGGAGCGGCGAAGTCGGATATCCCGGAGAACCCGATTATCTTGATTTCCACAAAAAGCATATTGCTTCGATGCTCCGCTATTGGAGTGTTACCGACAGCAAAGCAGACATGATGTACAAAAAGCTCTATCACCCAGATTGGACAAAAGATAAACTGGACAAACAATCGAATCATTTTATTCACCATATCGAAAATACGGTTAATTACTATAATAATTTAACAGGAAAATCAGGTACTCTCTGCACTCCCTTTGACACTGAACTATTTGGTCATTGGTGGTTCGAAGGTCCTGATTTCATTAAAGCAGTAATCAAGGGCTTAAATGACTCTCCCTACGTAAACATGGCAACATGCAGTGAGGAAATAATCAGAACCAATCCGAATGAAGTGATAGGCATTCCTGAGGGTTCCTGGGGCAAGAATAACAATCATGATGTATGGACAAATATTGAAAACAGATGGACTTGGGAATCTATCTACAATAATGAACTCAGATTAAGCAACTTATTGGAAAAATATCCCTTAGATGCACAGGATGAAAAAAGCAAGAGAATACTAACACAGGCAATGAGAGAATTAATGCTCCAGCAGTCATCCGACTGGCAATTCCTTATTGAAACTGAATCCGCACGAGATTATGCCGAGCAAAGATTTACTAATCATAGTTCCGATTTCAATAAACTTTGCAAAACTTTTGAAAAACATAACAAATCTCATCAGATTTCCAGAGATGAAGAGAATCATCTGATTGAATCAGAATTACGAAATTCTGTGTTTCCCGAACTAAAACCCGAATGGTGGAGCATTTGAATTTGAAGGATAAGCAAATATTTAAAGGTTCAGAACAAATCATTAAAATTGCTATTGTTTTAATTTCTTTTTATTTCATTATTGCATTCGTTTTTGCGGGCTGGTCGCGTTTATACTATCCTTACGACCTGGAATGGATGGAGGGCGGACAAGTGGAGCATACAGCAAGAATCTTAGAGGGTAAACAGATTTACATTCAACCCTCAATTGAATTTATTCCTTATATTTATACACCTTTGTATCCTTATATCACTGCCTTGACAGCTAAGATTACAGGCATGGGTTATTTTCCCCTGCGTCTGATTTCTTATGCTTCAACCCAGCTTACTTTCCTTCTTATCTGGCTTTTAGTCAAAAAGGAAACTCAATCCAAATTTGCGGCTTTTTCCGCAGTAGGATTGTATGCCGCAACGTATCAGATTAGCGGTTTCTGGTTCGATTTGGCAAGGGTTGATTCTCTGTTTTTGTTATTCTACGTTGCTTCAATTTATTTTTTAAGAAAAGAGCAAAATCTCGGGAATATCCTGATTTCATGTCTTCTGATGTTCCTTTCTTATTTTACAAAACAAACTGCACTTTTGTTTTTCATTCCTGTTGCAGTTTATCTGTTCATAACAAAAAGCCGCTTCAAATGGCTTTATCCTGCTGTTTATCTTGTGTTAATTATAAGTTCAACTTTGATTTTCAATGTTTTAACAAACGGATGGTATTATTTCTGGAATTTCGGTCTGCCTTCGTCTCATCATTGGAACATGAAGTATTTGATTAGCTTTTGGTCGGGAGATTTAATCAAACCGCTTGGCATTGCTTTGCTTTTCAGTTTCTTCATTTATTTTTTAATCGAGAAAAAAGAAAAGTATTTTATTCTAATGTTCTTCATCGGTTCTTTCCTTGTTTCGTGGCTCACCCGACTTCATTACGGAGGATTTCTAAATTCCCTGATGCCTGCTTATCTTTTCATTGCTGTTGGTTTTGGGTTGTTCATTTCAAAAATTGAAAAACAAGATTTTTTATCTCTTCCCAATAATCAACTTTTAAGAACATTTTTCTACATGCTGATACTTTTTCAGTTTATCAACCTTAGCTATAACCCGCTTAAAGCTTTGCCCCAAAAGCAAGACAAAATCTATGGCGATAAATTAATCAGCAAGGTACGTACTTTCGGGGGGGATGTTTGGATTCCCTGCCATTCTTATATTTCCCGATATGCCGGAAAAGAATCTTTTTGCCACGCAATGGTGCTATATGACTTGATGATTAGCAAATCGGAAATTAAAAATCCTGTTAAATCCGAGATTGTAAATCAGCTAAAAAATCATCGCTTTTCTGCCATTATACTTAACTCTGACTGGCAAAAAGAACATATACCCGGTTTGGCGGAATATTATTATATGAGTGAGACTGTATATACCGATGAAACAGGATTTTTTACTGTTACAGGTCATACCAGACCAAATTTAATTTTCCTTCCAAAGAAAAACACGCCCTAATTTTTATAAAAAATTATTAAATTGCGAGATTATTTTGTTTAAACTAAAAATTAGTTTTGACAGAATTTACAGTTTATTAATTTGAATTAGATTATTTTTAAATATTAGAGGTTTCAATGAGCGTTTTAGTTAACAAAAAAACGAAAATTTTAGTTCAGGGAATAACCGGCAGTGAAGGTACTTTCCATACTTCTCAGATGATTGAATACGGTTCCAAAATTGTTGGAGGAGTTACTCCCGGCAAAGGCGGAACAGATTATTCCGGTAAAGGCGAAGGCATTTTCAAAAAAGCTGTTTCCGTTTTCAATACTGTTAAAGAAGCTGTCGAGAAAACAAAAGCAGATGCTACAATTATCTTTGTACCGCCTCCGGTTGCCGCAGATGCTATTCTTGAAGCAATTGACGCAGGTATCAAACTGATTATTGCCATAACCGAAGGTATCCCTGCAAACGACATGGTTAAGGTCTATGACGCTTTGAAGCGTTCAGACTCGGTCATGATTGGTCCAAACTGCCCGGGCATTATCACCCCCGGCGAATGCAAGCTCGGAATAATGCCCGGCTTTATTCACCTTCCCGGCAGAGTAGGCGTTGTTTCCAGAAGTGGTACATTAACTTACGAAGCCGTGAAACAGCTTACCGATTTGAACATTGGTCAGTCAACCTGTATCGGTATTGGCGGAGACCCGATAATCGGAACTCAGTTCATAGATGCAATCAAACTTTTCAATGAAGACAAAGACACTGACGCAATTTTGATGATTGGTGAAATTGGCGGAACTGCCGAAGAAACTGCCGCAGAATATGTCAAAGAATTCGTGAAAAAACCTGTTATTGGATTTATTGCAGGCAGAACAGCACCTCCGGGCAGAAGAATGGGACATGCCGGTGCAATCATTGCCGGTGGCAAAGGTACAGCCGAAGATAAAATCAAAGCACTCACTGCCGCAGGAATTCATGTTGCTCTTTCGCCGTCAATGATTGGCACAACTGTTCAAAATGCTTTAAAAAAGACTGCCCCGAAAAAGGCAAAAACAACTGAAATCAAAGAAGTTAAACCTGCCGTAAAAAAAATTAAAAAATAAAGGAAAATTGAAATGGAAAGAACTTTAGCTATTATCAAACCCGATGCTGTAAAGAAAAAAGTTATCGGTGAAATCGTTGCCGCAATATCCGGTGCCGGTTTTAAAATTCTCGGATTGAAACAAATTCAGCTCTCAGTTGCTCAGGCACAGGCTTTTTATGAAATTCACAAGGAACGCCCTTTTTACTATGATTTGGTTGCCTATATGACAAGCGGTCCCGTTGTTCCTATTGCTCTCGAAAAAGACAATGCAGTTGAAGATTACCGTAAACTTATCGGTGCCACCGACCCTACAAAAGCCGAGGCAGGGACAATCAGAAAACTTTATGGTACTTCAATTGAAGCAAATGCTGTTCATGGCTCCGATTCACCCGAAAACGGACTCATCGAAGTATCATTCTTTTTCAGCAGAGCCGAAATAGTTTAAGCCCGAAATCAATATTTTGATTTTACGATTACAAAGAATCTATTACTTTAAATGAAGTGATAGATTCTTTTTTTGTTTAGCTTTTGAGTCGCTTAATTCGGAATCTTCTCTTCCATTCTCAACTCTCAATTTCTCTACGTATTTTTACGTAGAAAATCTACGTAGTATTTGGTATATTATGCAGTGATGATAATATTTTCTTGTTTTGTAATAAAATTAATATTAAATTGTAAATGTTGATTCCTAAATAACTTTTTAATTTTACATTTTATAGTAGAGGTTTTTATGTTATCAATTATTGTCAAAAAAGGTTTTACCCCCCCCCCATGTAAAGCCATGCAAATCAACGAGTTATGTTGTTCTCTTTAGTCTTTTTATTATGTCCTTATTCATTTTAGAACCCCGTCAGGCTATCTCTCAGACACCTATTGTTCCAAATGGAAGTTTCGAGGTATATAATCCGCAGTATTTGCCGGTATTAAATTCCACTTATAAAGATTTTTCTAATGCACTTTACGATTGGTGTTGGATTAATAGAACAATTGGCTGTACTGACGGCTATGGTGTTGGTCAGCAAGAAATTTCACATCCGAATTCACCTGACCCCTGCTTTGGCTGGTATATTCCATCGTATGGCTCTGCAGATTATTACAACAGAAACGCTGCACTTACATCAATTCATATTAAGGTGCCTGCAATACAACTTTATACACTTGATCCGCCTGACGGCATAGTCGAATACAGAGAGCCTTTTGGCTACCCGACTGATTCGATTGCTTATTGTGGTATTGGCATGTACAATCCGGATAGTACATCCGTTGGAGCTTACAGAGAATATATTCAAACCCGTTTAAATTCTCCATTAGAGGCAAACCATACTTACAGGGTTTCGTTTAGAACAAGCACTGCAAAACATTGCACACTGGCTCTTCATCCTAACGGTTATGTCCATTCAATGGGTGCATATTTAAGTAACGGTCCGACATTAAATTTTAACGAAGAAGGTTATTTGAATTATTATAATTGGTTAGGTCCGCTGTATGACCCACTCTCATATCACGAACCTATTTGTGATTTTGTTGTCCCGCAGATTTCCTGTTCGACACTTACAGGGGTATATGCGAATCAATCAGGACCGAATCGTGGACTGGGGGCTTGGCAGTTGGTTGCAGGTGAAATTTCAGTTCCGACAGGTGTTTCCTACAACTATATTACAATCGGATATTTTAATCCAACTATGAGTGATTTTGTGTGGACAGCAGGTGCACCGCAGTCTTTCCCGAAGAGAGCATATTATTTTATAGATAGTGTAGTTATCGAAGAAATCCCCTGTCCCTGCCCGGAAAATAGGGATGACTGGCTGAATGTTGTTGTGCAAAAAGATACTAATTGTGCAGGATGTTTGGTTACAATAGCAAGTTTGGACATTCCGGAAAATTTGACTTGTTATACTCATTATCTTGTGGAATTCAGTGAGACAATGTCTCCAGTAAGAAGCTTGACATCAAACCCAATAGTTGGAACATCATATTGCATAGGATATAATAGCAATTCCGACTTAAAAATCTATCTGCTGAAAGGTGCAGAAGACCCATTAGATAGTGCTTGTGTAATAACGAAACTTATTTTTTGCGATTCAACTATCTTTGACCCGCAGGATACAACAAAACAAAGGTGTATTATTGATGACTGCCCGGAAAATGATTGGTTAACTGAGGATCCAGCAACTTATACCTTACCAAATGGATGCGAAGTAAGAGTATTTTTTAAATATAGATTCGGATGTGACCCGGATTATTTCCAGGATTTATTAATTGAATATATACAAGTATTAAATAATTGTGGTTCCCCTCAACAGGAGATATTTCAACAAACTGCTGAAGCTCTCATTACAGCGGACCCTATGGGGTTTTTACCGTTACCAGGTACTACCGGATGCAGTGACCAATGGCGAATTACAATAAAAAGCTGTTGGAAAGTGGATGTAATTTGGGACTTTTTGACCGGATTGACAACTGTAATGCATCCCTGCGGTGATTCGGCATGTTGTTTACAAAGATATAGAGTTTGCCGTAATCCATTTTCAGTAAATAAGATAGGAACTACATCTGTGACTGGAGTTCCTGATTGTGTTGATTTGCCATCTTGGACTCTTATTACTATACCATCAGTTTGTCACACCACTTGTGATTGGCTCAATATTGAAATTTATAATCCTTGGTCTCGCACAATTACCTCAAATTCTGAGGACGAGGCACAGGAACTAAGGAATTTCATCAAGAATAATCCAATTTCAAAAGACGATAAATTGAAATTAGAAATTTATACTGTGTGGGGCTATCCAATTTGCAGTAAGGAGTTTCATAGTAGCGATGAGTTAAATATCTACAAGCCTTCTACACTAATTAATAATGATGGCTTATATCTTTATAAAATTTACAAAAACGGTATTCTTATCAAAACAGGGAAAATAGTTAAGTAAAATTATGGTAAAAGTTCATAAACAAAAGAATACAAATTCACTTGAAAGAAACGGGACGGAATTATTATCCGTCCCGCCTTACTTGAAACAGATCAAAAATGTTATCATTGTAATTCTATTTTTTCTTTTAGTTATTACTCCATCATTTTCTAATAAATACAATTGGGATTCTGTATATTTTGAAAGGAAAGGTTATGTTGTCTCTATTGATAATGCCGATTCAATGAATGTTATGGCACTATTTGCATATTTTGGTGCATTTAGGTTTATTATCAAATCATCGGATGCAGGTATAAGTTGGAAATCAGTTTATTATGATACAACTTTGTTTGTATCAAAAATGGTTACACCCAGAGAAATAGCTTATCCTACAAAAGATTTTTGTATAGCTACTTCGGATTCAAATTATTACGTTAAAACAACTGATGGAGGTAGTTCATGGAAAGAATACCGCATTGATACATTGATTGAAGAACGAGGTTTACAGCATGTTAATATGTATGATGATAAGCATGGAATCATGACATCAACTCATTTCATGTACATTTCTGATGACG
>CAZSHX010000021.1:0-58729 GCA_964606895.1 uncultured Hyphomicrobiales bacterium | reverse complement strand
ATAGTTTAGGCAAAAAGTAATTGCATTTTCTGCATAATTATTTTGAAGATGCAATGCAATTTTGGGAATCAGTAAAAGATGAAGGAAACAGAAGTGAAGAATTTAATTTCTTTCACTCATAAACAACTCAACCCTCAGCACTTTTAAAGCTTTTCGTCGAAATCGTTCAAGGTGATAAATTGGCGGTCAGCAACTGATTGAGACGGTGGGAAAGGATTGAGAAGAATTGTTCGAACGCCGGCACGTTTCCCGGCAATCATGTCTGATTCGCTGTCGCCTATCATCCATGATTCTTCAGGGTTTATGTTTAGTTGTTCAATTGCTTCCAGAAGCATTCCCGGGTTGGGTTTGCGTCGGTAACTATTTGAAGTTTTGAGTTCGGTGCAGTAATAAATATAATCAAAATTGTAACCGGTAAGCTTATTCAGCTCCCTTTGCATGAAAGCAGTGATTTGATTGAGTTCGTCTTCAGTCATAAGTTCCTTGCCAACACCCTGTTGGTTAGAAATCAGAATTGCAAGATAGCCCTTTTTCTTAATTATTGGAAAAAATTGAAGGAAATCCGGCAGGAAATGAAATTCATTTATTCGGAGGACATATTCACCGATAGGACGATAGTTTACAACACCGTCGCGGTCGAAAAATATTGCTTTGTTTTTTGGCATAAACGGATTAATTAGATTTTAAATTAGGTAAAACTTCCTGCATTTTTACCTGAACCTGCTCAGCCGTCCACGAAGTCATATCCGAAAAGCTATTTCCGTCCTGCATTAGCTTCATAACCAGCCTAAGACCTATTTGATAGCCACAGGCAGGCGGAATACCGAGGGTGTTGTATTCGGAACCAAGGTAAGCCCTTTTAATGGTCTGGTCGGTGGTAAAGAGATTGATTTGCACATCCTTAATCAGTGTATCCCATTTGGAAATAATTTCTTGGACTTTTGACTGAGGGAAATTCAGCATTTGGCTGTAAGAATAATTTCCGGGATAAATCTCAAGCTGTGCTCTCGTTGCCATTCCCTCGGACCAGATTCCGCGGTACAAGCCACCCGAAGGCGAGAATCCTTTGCCGAAATGGTAAAGATGGAATTGTTCATGAGCAATTGTGAAGTCAAGCTGGATGTCGCCTGAAATGAAATTTTCAAGTCCGATGGCAAGAACCGTTTTGCCGTTCAAATCAACTGCTTTTCCATTAAAACTGAAAGATACGGTCTGATAATAATCACAATCCGGTTTGAAGCCGGGAAATTTTTGTTTGAATGTCAAACGGCTTGCGAGTATCTTTTTGACGGCAACTTCATCGAGCATTCTAAGCGTGTTGATTCGCTGGGGAACAATTGTTGACCAAAAGTACTTGATAATTGTGCTTTTATAATTATCCCTGTCGGTACCCTGAAGATTCCGGTAGATAACCTGATTGAAAAAATCAAAGTATTTCTTCTCAAGAAGTGAATCCCAAAGTAGATTCTTAATACTGTCGGATTTGTTGGCGGCGGCTTCGGCATAAGCAACAAAAGACGGTATGAGGTCGTAAAGTTTATATCCGTCGCCAAGGTCATATTCGTTAGGCACAGCCGGAGCGGAGTCATTGGGTTTGTCGCCACAGGCAGACAAGGACATAAGTGCAATTGAAACAAACAAAAAGAGAAAGAATCTTTTAATATTCATATATCCTCCGGTTTGAGTCATTTTTACTTCTATTCAAAAAATAATTAAAATTTTTAAAATTGTATTTCATTAAAAATGAACGAAATCATTGAAATTTAATTGCTATTTCTAATCCTGTTGAAATCTGTGAGAAAACAGCAAACCGAGAATAGCGGCAAGCAAAGTCCCAAGGCTGATATAAGCTCCAAGAACGAACGAAGATGATTCGTAACGCATCTCAACTGTATGTTCGCCGGAAGGAACCGGAACAGCACGAAAACAATAATTGGCTCGAAGCATTTTTGCAGGCTTGCCGTCAACATAAGCTTTCCATGCAGGATACCAGATTTCGCTGAAGCACAGCATTGAATTTTCGGAAGTTTTCACTTTGTATTTGAACTGGTTATTATTATACTCAACGCAGTTTACATCATCGTGCAGAGTATCCTTGACCGCATTTGTGAGCTTAATTCCGGGTTCTTCTTCGAGAACAACTTCGTTGTGGTAGTTGAAATTGCTATACTTCATTCTCTTTGAAACTTCTTCAGTTTTGAAAACGTTAGCCTTGGTTACAAACCAAGCTCTGGGATAATATGAATCTCTTTCGACAAAAGCCCATGAACCTTTTTCAAGGTCAACCTTAACTTCGTAACGGACATTGTATAAATCGTGAATAGTTTTTGCCCCATCAACAGGAGGAAGAACCTTGTCCAAAATCAATGGGTTGTAGCCTTCGATAAGCATTATGTTGTCGAGCAAACCCTGATTCCTTTGCATAGCCATAAAACGAATCGGTTCAAAAAGCCGCATATTCACCCTGAAAAGTTCTTTGGGTGGATTTGCAGTAAGCATAGTTTTAACATCAGGCTTCAGTTCGTAAGCTTTTGCAGGATTCTGAGGACTTTGATTGAACGAAGCACCTGCAATATACAAATCAACCATGACAAGAACTGCAAGGATTATACCGCCTGCAACCGGTTTCAAAATTGTCCTGTTCACCAGCATTGCAACCGCTAAGGCAACAAACAATAAAATAGTTGAAGTTGTTGCAAGTTCCTGAATGCTTCCCCTAAGATTTTCGGGAGTGTTCAAGCCGTTGAATAATGAGCCAGAGGATGCCAGTAAAGCAATCAACAGTGGAACTAATCCTGCAACAAGAAGGAATATGTAACTGTGTTTCTTCCCTGAATTCCAAAGTTTATCAAAGCCAAATCCCGCAAGAAGACTGAAAGCAAAAATTGTAAAAAACATCATTCTTGATGGATTTCGGAAACTTCCGAACAAAGGAAGCCCGTAGAAAATATTAAAAACAAAACTTCCATCGCCAAGTGCGTAAAGAAATCCGAATAGTGCAAGGAAAATAAGCAGGGCTCCTTCTTTTTTCCGGAAAACCATTGCGGCACCAAACAGCCCAAGAAATAGAGCTATAATTCCGAAATAGAACGCCGTTTCCCAATAAAAATATTTCTGAATATTTCCATTAGTATCAAGATAGTAAGAAGGATTTTTCTCGCTGGCACCGTCCACAGAACCGAAAATCTTGGGAATGATTGCAGTATATACCTGTTTGAACTGAAGAGAACCTTCGGATGCTTTCTCGTAAGTAATCTCATTTCTTTGCGAAAGAGCCGCAAGCTCTTTTGAAGGAAGGTACTGAACAGTGAATATTCCGGCAGAAATTATCAAAGGAATAGCACCTGCGGCAATATATGTTAATATTTTTTTACCTGCAATTTCTTTTTTCCTGACTCCAGAAATCAAATACCAAACAAAAACAAAAAATAGCATTAATGCTTCATAAAGAGTGGTTTGCGGGTGACCGGAGAGCATGCTCATTCCGAAAACCATACCGGCATAAATCGAATAATAAAATCTGTGAGATTCCAAACCCTTCAGGAAAAGCATAAGTACAAGCGGGAACCATGCCAGATGATAGACAATCATCGGATGAATAACATGGCACACCATCAGCATAGAAAATGAATATGTCAATGCGGCGATGATTGCCCCATAACTACTGATTTTCCAATGCCGTGCAAGGAAATACATGCTAATCTGAGACACAAAGAAGTGGATGATAATGATTAACTCAATTGCAATCACAGGCAGGTTGTTGCTAGAAATAAATACAAGCGACAAAAGCCTGTTCACGGGATAAAAGAACCCCACCTGCAAATCTGCAAGAAACGGCATTCCATTGAAGGTGAAAGGATTCCAGAAAGGAATTGTCCACTTTGCAAATTCCTTTGCCGCAAAGGTTTGAACCGGGAAAATATACTCAGCAAAATCTTCCCAAAAGAAAGAGTGCTGAAGAAGTTGTTCCCAGAAAAACAGACTTGTCGTAGCCAAAAATAAAATAACAATAATCCAGACAGGAATATCCTTTGGTACTTTAAAGGGTGCCTTGTCTTTTTTTACAGTTTCCTGTCTTACTTTATTCTGAGTAGTTTTTTTAACCATAACTTACTCTTGATTTATGTACAAAAATTTAAATCGTTTGTGTTTTCTTCTGAGCAACAACAGCTATAGATACTCCGAAAGGAAATCGCATCCATTTCAGAAAGCTAACCTCAGCAAGAAAAATATTTTTAAAAATCTTATTTACGAAAGGAGAAACCTCGTCAATGGCAGTTTCAGTATTATTCTTGCCTGTAATATTATTGAATAATCTGCTTAAAACAGCCAGCGGAAATAGAAATGTGTTGAAGTATGATGAAAATTTCACATCAAAACCTGCTTCTTCCATCAATTTTGTAATTCCTCTTTTTGTATATCTCCGATAGTGCATGTGCTTTGTGTCATGTATGCTCCAAAGCCACATATATGCCGGAACTGTTACGAAAAACCATCCATTTTCGGGTAATAAATCGTAAACTTCTCTGAGCACTTTCTTGTCATCTTCGATATGTTCAACAACATCGAGCATTAAAGCCCCGCCGATTTTGTAATCATTTTTGGGAAAATCGTGAAGTAACCCCAAAAACAAATTCTTCAAACCTCTTTTTTTTGCATATTCCAATGCAATTGGAGAAGTGTCGAGTCCGGCAACTTTGTAATTCTCAGAAATCAATTTTGAAAAACCACCGGTTCCGCAACCGATGTCAAGCAGATAACCATCAATACTTTTTTTGCAGAATCTGTCTATAAGGCTCATGACGATTCGGTTGCGAGCAATGAACCACCAATAAGTATCTTCAGTTTGATACTGAATATGATAGACTATATCCTGCATTTTTCCCCTATTAATGTTTGAAAAACAATAAAAAAATCATTTAAAAAATTAAAAAATGATTAATAAAAGTTTATTGAACTTGCAATTTAGCTTTGAACCCGATATAATGCAAGTAATTTATTAAAAAAACTTCATTTTTTCTATTTTTTTTTCAAATTTTGATTAGTTTTGTAAAAAAATAGTTAATATATTCAGTTATTGTATCGAATATTCATTATAATTTTTATAAATATATTTGGAGTTTTCTATGAATCTGGAACAAAAAATAAATGAAGAACTAAAATCCGCAATCAAATCAGGTGAAAAACTTCGCCTTGAAACCTTACGTTCTTTGAGGGCAGAAATTATTGTTTTTAATAAAAGCGGTGTCGGCAGAGAAATGAATGATGAAGACGAACTCAAAATTTTGCAGAATGCCGCAAAAAAGCGAAAAGATGCAATCGAACTTTACGAAAAGGGAAACAGACCTGAATTAGCCGAAAAAGAAAAAGCTGAATTTGTCATTATTTCGGAGTTTTTGCCGAAACAACTTTCTGATGATGAAGCAAAAACCATTGTAATAAAAATTATTGCGGATGTCGGAGCATCTGAGATGAAAGACCTTGGCAGAGTTATGGGACCCGTGATGAAAGAACTGAAAGGAAAATATGAAGGTGCAAAAGTTCAATCTTTGGTTAGAGAAATACTTGGTGGTACTGCCTGATTTGTCATTTCATGAAAATCATCAGAATAACTTTTAATAATATCATATCGCTTAGCCTCAAAGCAATCAGCAGAAAAAGACTTTTCGGACTTTTTCTGTTGATTGCTTTTTTGGGATTTTCTTCGATAAATGCCCAACTCAGCAGATTGAATTTATCAGAAAAATTTCATGTTTTGCAGGTGGACAAAAGAGTATTATTTTCTGCCCAAAATGAATTGTATCAATTCAATGCTGAAGACGATGCTTTTAAGAGTCTGAACATTCCTTCGAAATTTAATGAAAACAAAGTCCGAAGAATGTATCAATATCAGGATTGGGTTTGGTTTCTGCTTGATTCGGGTATTGCCGCCCTTCATATCAAATTGAATGATTGGCTCATTTTCGATGATACAAAAGGACTGCCGGCAAATAAAATCAATTCAGTAACTTTTCTGGATGACTATGTCTGGATTTGTTCGGACAACGGTATTGCCCGTTTTGATTTAATGATTGAACAATGGGAAACTTTCGGAACAAATCGAGGTTTGCCATCTCTAAAAGTTTCTGATATTGTTTCAATCGGTAAATCAATCTGGATACTATCGGATAAAACTATTACAGAGTATGATTCCCAATATGAAAAATGGAGAAGCTTTGAACACAATTCCACCGGAAAAGTTAGCAGGCTTTTTAAGCTCGGTGAAGAAATATGGATTGCCGGCGACGATGGTTTTATACGCTTTAATACTCAGCTGTTGACTTTTCAGCACTTCAGTTTACCTTATTTGAAAAAAGAGAGAATTCTTGAAATTTATTATTCTGATGACCAAATTTGGGTTATTTCAAAATCCGGGCTTTTTAATTACGACAAGCAATCTTCATCATGGAAAGAATTTGAAGGAAATTGCTCATTAAAAGATGTCAGCATCGAAAACGGATTTATAAATCAGAATCAAATCTGGATTTTAACTATGCAGAATATTATGTTATGGGACAGAACCAAAAAGAACTGGGAATTTTTGGATTATTCAACAGGACTTTCTTCTTCAAATTATTTATCCGGTTATTCGGACGGAAATCTTTCAATTCTTTTCGGCAGAACTATTCTTGATTACAGACGAAGTCCGTCTGAACCCTGGAAGAAATATCAATATCAAAGCAGTACCGCGAAATTCGGAAGTAATTTCCTAAAAAATCTTTTCGATAACGACGAAGGCGGCTATGTTCAAATCGGAGAAAATAAGCTCAGTTTTTTCGGAACAAGAATAAATTATCTTAACGATTGGAAAAATACAATTAATGATTCCTCTGGAGCCGGTACTGTCAGTTCTAAGCTAGAAACAAGAATTGATTTCCGCGGACAGTACAATTTCGATGAACAACGCAGAATAACCGCTTATTACAATAATGTTGATTATAGCGAAACAATGTATGCCGCAAGATACAGAGGAAAGGACAACGACAGTACTTCAGGGGATTTGGTCAGGGAAATAAATATCGGAGATTTCAGAAAAGAATCGGGTACGAATCCATTTGCAGAAAAAGCTAATATGTTTGGCGGTAATCTCTGGCTTCAATATGGCGATAAAACTGCGAAATTCAAACGAAGTTTACTTACACTGAAAGCATCATCCGGCGAAGTGAGAACTCAAAAAACTTTCGAATCATTCATCGGTGCGAAATATGACGTTCATGCTCAAATTCAGGATTTATCATATTTGAGGAACAGATTTTTCGCACTTTCGGGCGTAAGTAAAAATGACAAGATAACTGATTTATCCCTTTATATTGATGATAAAGATAAATCTTCCAACGATGCAAACACTTTAGTTAACGAAACTATTGCAGGAGTAACAGGTGATTTTAATCCAATGATTCCATCGGATGATTTTTATTTAATGCAGGGTTCAAACAGTGTTTGCATTATCAGACAAATTATCGGTTCAAGTACAATTGCGGTCAGATTCAAGAAGAACGGCACTCCAGCAGAAGCTGTTCTGCAGATTGACACTCTATTTTCAAGTCAGTTGAAAAATTCATATTTTTTGAATGGTCAGAAAATCATTCCATTTTCTTTTTCCTTGAAAATAATCGATAAATCGAACAAAGAAATTCCATTAAGTAAGTTTGGAATTGAAGATGCTGTTTTACCCGGAAAAATAAATTCTGATTTTATTGATTATAAAAACGGTTATTTAACTTTTCCCGATTTCCAGCCCTTTCCTGATGAAGTTTATTCGAAAACTTTACCCAAATCATCGTATTATTTCGATGTCAGTTTCAAAACCGAGATGGCACTTTTGCAATTGAAACAAACAAATCTTGTCAGAGGCAGTGAAGTACTGAAAATTGACGGCAGTATCGCCACAGGCGGTAATGATTATGTCATCGATTATACTAACGGGACATTGATTTTCGTTCGCGAAGGTATTCTTAATCCTGATACGCAAATTGAAATCGAGTATGAGTACTATCGAACAGAGTACGACAAACTTCATAATGTATCCGTGAATTTAAGCCCGTCAGATAACTTCATGATTCAGGCTGATTGGCAAAGCCAGTCGCAAGACAGTAATAATCTGATAAGTCTTCATTCTGACATAAGGCAAAATATCGAAAACTCAGTTGACCTGAAATTCATTCCGGGAATTGCGTTCCAAACAAATGAAAAGAGAATTACATCAGGTTTTTATGATTTTTATCTAAGCACCTCTTGGCTTAGGATTCAGAACTCTTTTCAGAGATTTGACAAAGATTACGAAAATATTTACATGCCCAAAGAAATATTCGGTGATATTTCAGATAAATTTTCCTTTAATGCCACTGCCGATTTAATCAAGGAAATCAGACTTACTTACCGTCATAACAATATAACAGGCGATGGCAAATCTATTTTTGAAATTGACAACTCAAAAAATAATTCATTTAATTCTATTCATAATGCCGGAATAATTTTCCATTCAGGTAATTTGCCAAGCATTCAAATGAATTTTCAGAATGACAAATTAAACTTCCGCGATTCAAGTTTCAAAAGGGCGTTCATAATTGGTTTAATGGAATATCAGATTCCAAAATTCGTTTTGTCCCGCATCTTTTTAACCGGATTGAAGTTTGAGTCCTATCTGCGATATGGAACTGAACAGAAATTTACCGGAGATGAATCAAACACCCGTTTTTTGCAAAATTATTACAAAATCAGTTCGCAATTCACCGACAGAATTCAGGGCAGTGTTTACTATCGCATTAGCAAACTTGATGATATTGACCTCCTCAAACCGCAACGCCTTCAAAAATCCGAAAGGCTGTTAGTTGATTTTTCGCAGGAACAGTGGCGGCTGTTACAGCTGAATTTGAGGTTTGAAAGCAATCTGGAGCAATACAATCATCTTCAGTCGTTACTGAAGAATTATTACCTACGGCAGTTTGCACAGGCAAATTTCAGATTCTCCCCGGGTCAGATTTCAGAAATTTTCAATTCTCTGTTTTTTGAATTCAACTTCAATCAATCTTCGAACTTATCGGGTAAAGACGATAGAAATATCTCGCAGGATTTATGGAATCCTGTTTTCAAAGGTGAAAATCTTTCGGATTCGTACCTGAACAGAAATTATTACCTGAAAAATGAATTCAGACCTAATTCCAAAATCTTTTTCACTACAATTGCGGAATGGAATACTCAGGATATAACTGTTGAGCAGACCAAATCAAGCCGAATTTTCAAATATTTCACCGAAAAAATTGATTTAAGGTTTGGCTTGGAAACTCATCTGATTGCTCAGTACAAACAAAATTATCAGGATTACGGTTTCGGCAGAAATTCTATCGAATACGAACCTTCCTTATGGCTCGAAAGACGCTGGACACCCGATTTCCTGAATATACTGAACTTGCTCTTCAGAAAGAGAAATTCTGAAATCATGAAAATCGAAAATGATTTGGACGGCTTGCAGGCTCAGCTCGATTTGGTTTATCGAAAAAGCAAACTTTGGGGAATAAAGCAATTTGAAATCCGCCAGAGTTTCGGCGGTCAATACAATACCGAAACACTTTCGGATAGAAATGATAATTACCAGCTGAGTTCGGGAACAGCAATTGATGTTTACCCGATTTCTACTTTCATCATCCGAACACGATTTGATCTTCTCCGATACAAATATTTAAACACCGCTGTCAACAGCTTTTGGAGTTGGACATTTAATCTGAAGTTGAGTTTGCAGATGTAAAGATAAATGTTGCATTCCCATATTTTTTCATTCATTTCCCTAAATTGCATTGCATACTCAAAAATAATAATGTAAAAAATGCAATACAATTATCATCTAACCTATTGATATTATTTCAATTAACGATATTTATGCCGTTGCATCTTTGTTTGCAAAAAGATGCAAAGATGCAATTTTTGGTTGATTTACAATCAACAATTCTTCCTTTTCCCGTAGGGAATAAATATTTGTAACACATCGCCACCCCCCCAAAGAATCCTTAACCCCCATAGGGGTTAAATATAAAAGCGACGGCAAATGTTCGTTTTATATTCTATCGCTACGCGATAGAAATCCGTCGGGGTGTTTCGCTTTTACAAACATTATTTCGCTACGCGAAATCGGATTTTTCATTTCCCAATTTGCATTGCATCATCAAAAAATATTATGCAGAAGATGCAATTATCTTTCATCTAAATCATTGATAATATTTCAAATAACGATATTTTTGTCATTGCATCTTTTGATGCTAAATGATGCAAAGATGCAAATTTTGGTGAATATTCGTCAAGAATATCTGAAATAGGAATAGTAGGATTTTAGGATTGAAGGATCATATATTTTGAAATAATCCTATCATCTTTAAATCCTAAGAATCCTAATTCTGACTTTTTCTTGATTTCCTAAATTTTCCCCAATTTGCATTGCATCATCAAAAAAAAAATTTGTAAAATATGTAATTCTTTATCGCATAACCTATTGATATTATTCCAAATAACGAATTTTGACCCGTTGCATCTTTGGGCTAAAAAAGATGCAAAGATGCAATTTTTGGTGATTATTCGGAGAAGTTTTCAAAGTACGACTTGTTTGTAAATTTTGCTGTTCTTTTTCAGATAGCAGAACAACTCCAAAAATCTATGACGAAATTAGATGTTATTTATTACATTGAATATAGGGTATAATTAATGGTAAACTTCATCTTTCACCTCACAATCTCAATTTTTTGAGAATATTCCTTGTTTCCTGATATAATCTTGCAAATGTAAATTCCTGAAGGTAAATTTGTATTTAAAGCAATTTGATTTTCTTTCGTATTATTATTAATTTCTTCTGAATAGAATATGCTTCCTAATAAATTATAAATTTCAATTCGTATTTTTGAAAAAGAATCATTTGAGAATTTCAACATTATTGTGCCATTATTTACATATATTTTTTCACATATTCCCTGAATTGCAGTTTCTACAAAATCCGTATTAAACATCTTAAGAAATCTTAAAGTATCACTAACAGTAAAGATATAAGTAATATTATCTTTATAAATTGATTCAATAATAATTGGGTAAATTTTGTAGGACTTAATTTGTTTTTGTAATTTAACGTCATATATTTCAAAACCATTTAACTCATCGAAAGTAGATAAAAGATAATTGGTTCCTTGAAGAAATTCAAATGCATAGCAAGCTCTGCCGTCAGAAGTTCGTATCAATTGATTAAATTTCAAGTTGAAAATGTCCGGACCATCAAAAGATAATCTAATACTTCCTAAATACTGATCATCTGAAGAAAATTTATTCATTCTATAGCCGTAAGTACCCGACGTAACTTCAAAATCTTGTAAAGTAGCCACTTGCTTCAATGTCCCAGTTTCCCAGAGAATCAGTTTGTCATAATATTTCTTGGTAAAGCCATCTTGATAAAATGAACCAGTCACAAAATGATTACCGTCATGGTTAATTGTTATTTGTTTGATATTTTCATTGTTTTTTATAATCGTATCAATTTTATCTTTAAATAAATCATATCTGTAAATACCATTTCTCCATGTACCAATCAACAAAAACTTTTCATCATTTGTTAAAGTTACACAACTTGGAGCAACCCCAATTTTAATTCGCTTAATTTTTTTCTGTGTCTGGGTATCCCAAACAAGAACATCATTGCCTCCATCAGTTGAAACAATAAAATTTCCTTGATTAGACAACTGCATATTCTCAATTGTATAAATGAACAAGGTGTCAACATTATCAAATGTGGAAATGAATTCTCCTGTTTTAGCATCCATTTTTTTAATGTTGCTTCCAACGGCACAATAAATAAAATTGCCATCAGCCGAGAATTTTGCATACTTTATTTGCTCAGTAGCTTTTTTCTGCCAGACGACTTGTTGATCAACTTGGCTGAATGCTAACTGCGTAAATGCCAGAATAAAAAACAAAACTAAGAAATTTTTCATATTAAAGTCAATCCGAAATTATAAATTTGTTAACTGCATCGAATCGTTCTAAAAATTACGAATTATCTTTCAAATTTCCTATTTTTTTTACTGATTTTTCGAATCCACATTTTTTTTCAAAATCAAATATTCCATATTGAAAATTAACTCTGGCAATTCTTACTTAAGCCAATAATGGATATTGATGTCTTTGATGAAATTATTGAAAGATTAGAAGATGAAGAAGATATTGCATATCTAAAAGATGCACGTAATAAAACTTTGAATTATAGAAAATTCGGTGAATTTCTTGGGGAGCAGGAAGATGCAAGAAATTCATGATAAATCCTTTGAAAATCCTTTTTACCCCTTCAAATAATGGCAACCGCGGGAGACTCTGTCCTGAAGGGTTGCGTCGGTTACGGCGATTGCGGTTTGTACGCCGTTACGAAGCTGGATAATTGATTTTGTCATTTTAACTTCCTGATAGAATTGCTCAATTTCGGACTGAAGATGCCTTAAAATTGTTCTGGAACGCAGAAGTCTTTGGCGGGTTCTGACCAAACCGACATAATTCCACATAGTGTTTTTTATATTAACCCAGTCCTGAGCTATGAGTGCAGGGTCAACACTATCTTCCCCATCTTCCCACGGGAATATTTCAGGGAAATAGTCGTCGCCTTGTTCATCCTTTGCCGCATCAATACCTGCTCTGTAGCCCCAAACAACAGCTTCGAGCAAGGAAGTGGAAGCAAGACGGTTTGCACCATGAACTCCCGAACATGACACTTCTCCGACGGCATAAAGCCTGTGCAGTGAAGTTCTGCCGCGAAGGCTCACGCCAACACCGCCGCATGAATAATGTGCCGCAGGAACAACGGGGATAGGCTCTGTTGTGATATCCACGCCAGCCTGCATACAATGCTGATAAATGGTTGGAAATCTGCCTTTAAGCCAGTCTTTATCTTTGAAAGAAATATCCAGATAAACGCAGGGATGAGCAGAATCGAGCATGGTTTGATGAATTCCCCTTGCAACAACGTCACGAGGGGCAAGCGAGCCAAGTTCGTGAAAATCCTTCATAAACTCTCTGCCTTTTCTGTCCACCAAAATAGCACCTTCGCCGCGCATAGATTCAGAAAGAAGAAAACGGTCACGCGAATTATAAAAGGTAGTCGGATGAAACTGAATGTACTGAAGATTAAAACACCTTGCACCGGCACGCCATGAAAGGGCGATACCGTCGCCGGTTGACTCAGCGGGATTAGTTGTGTGCTGATAAATCTGTCCTAAACCGCCGGTTGCAAGAATTGTTTTTTTGGCAAAATATGGAATTACTTTCCCTGTTATATTATTCAGAATGAAGGCACCGAAACAAGCGGGCTTCGAATAAATATCAAGCGAATTTGTTGAATGGTGGGAAAGAGTAAGCAAATCAACAACCGTATGGTCAACCAAAGTATCAATATTAGGATGGGATTGAAGAACTTCGACAATTTTTTCCTGAATGGTTTTCCCCGTCTGGTCCTTGGAATGAATAATCCTTGCCTGCGAGTGTGCCCCTTCGGCAGTAAGGTCAAATTCATTCGACGAATTTTTATCGAATCCGACATGGAATCTATCAATCAAAATACTTTTCACTAACTTAGGTCCCAAATCGCAAAGCTGGTCAACTGCAGTTTCCCAGCAATGCCCATCGCCCGCATCCATCACATCATTTTTCAATTTTGTATGAGAATCATTTTCACCCACATATATAATTCCGCCCTGTGCATAAGGCGTATTGCCACTCATGAGGGAATCGGTTTTAGAAACGATTGTTACATGCTTGCCTTTATCGGCGGCAGTGATTGCGGCAATCGCACCGGCTAAGCCGGAACCGATAATTAAAATTTCTGTTTCACGCATTATTCAAACTCCAGATGAATATTTGAACTTTTTACGCTATGGGTTAAAGCACCTGTCGAAACGGCATCAACACCTGTGGTCATATATCCTAATAAATTTGTAAGATTAATGCCGCCCGAAGCTTCTATGAATATCTGCTTTTTCTGCTGAAAATTCCGGATTATCTTCACTGCCTCTGCAACTATGTCGGGTTTCATATTATCAAGAAGAAAACCATCTGCTCCTGCGTGCAGACCTTCGTTAATTTCATCGAAATTCTCGACTTCGACTTCAATGGGCAAATTGTAATTCTGTGACTTAATTTTATTAACAGCATTTGTGATACTACCCGCGGCTTTTATGTGGTTATCTTTAATTAATACACCCGAAGAAAGGTCAAGCCTGTGGTTGAACCCACCCCCTGCGGTAACTGCAAATTTTTCAAAAAGCCTTAAACCGGGAGTAGTCTTCCTTGTATCGAGAATTTTCACACTATATGGTTTTGCTATATCAGCATACTTTTTTGTTAAAGTGCCAATTCCGCAGAGCCGCTGGATAAGATTCAGCATAACACGCTCGGTTGTCAGGATTTCAATAGCAGAAGCTTCAATTTCGGCAATTATTGCTTTATCCGCAACAAAATCGCCATCATTAAAATGAATTTTTAAAGATGAATCTGCGGAATAAAAATAGGGCAAAATAGTTTTGCCCGCAAAAACCAAATCTTCTTCTGCTTGCAGATAGGCTTTTGATTTTAATTCAGATGAATAAAGAGCTGAAGTAGTTACATCAATAGTCGGAATATCTTCCTTCAAAAATTCAGAAATTTTGGCTTTGATGTAAGTTTCGGGTAGTACAGTATGTTGTTCGTAAAGAATCATAATTCAGAATAATATTTATTTACTTAATTCAAGCATTCTTTCAAGCGGTTTCAAAGCCTTCAGCCTGATTTCCTCGGGAAGAATTATTTCAGGTTGAAGAGTTTCGAGTGCTGAAATCATTTTATCAATCGTGTTCAGTCTCATGTGAGGACATTCATTGCAACTGCATCCGTTAACATTTGGTGCTGTGTAGAAAGTTTTTCCGGTGGTCATTTTCTGTATCTGATGAATTAAACCTGGTTCAGTAAGAATAATAAACTCAACTTGCGAAGATTTTGCGGCAAAATCAATAATTCCTGTGGTTGAGCCGATATAATCAGCATAATTCAATATATTTTCGGGACACTCAGGATGAGCAAGAACCAAAGCCTGAGGATGCAGGTTCATTAAATTCATAAGTTCAAGCTCAGAAAAATATTCATGCACTTGGCACGAGCCATTCCATAACTCCATATCCCTGTCTGTTTTCTTTTTCAGATAGCCGCCCAAATATTTATCGGGAGCAAAAAGAATTTTCTCGCCAAGAGGAACTGAATTGATAATTTTTTCGGCATTAGAGGATGTACAGATAATGTCCGACATGGATTTGACAGCCGCAGAACAGTTTATATAAGAAATAATGGTATGGTCAGGATGAGCAGTAATCCACTCTCTGAACTCTTTTTCGGGTGCACTGTCGGCTAAAGAGCAACCTGCATTCAAATCGGGAATAACAACAATTTTTGTAGGATTCAGAATTTTGGCAGTTTCAGCCATAAAGTGAACCCCGCAGAATAGAATGACATCGGCAGTAGTTTTTTTTGCGGCTTGAGCTAAAGCAAGCGAATCACCAAGAAAATCAGCAACATCCTGGATATTATCATCCTGATAATAATGAGCAAGAATTACGGCGTTCCTTTGCTTTTTAAGCTCAAAAAGTCTATTTATTTTATCGTTCATGATATCTTCAAATCTTTATCAATAAAGTGACAGCAAAAACGATTTTTCGGAAGAATTGTTTTAAAAAAAGTGAGTATTTAAGGGAAGTTCACGATGAAATTATTCATCAATCGAGAATTCAACAGATTTTGGTCGCTGACTGATATCAAAATAGAGAGAAAATCTTGTTCCTTCATTTTCCTTGCTTTCAACTTCAATACTTCCATTCATCAATTCAACCATTTTCTTGGTAATAGTAAGACCGAGACCTACACCTTCATGTGTGCGGTCAATTCCTTCGCTGACCTGACGGAAAGGCTCAAATATTTTCGATTGTTTCTCTTCAGAAATACCGCTACCTGTATCAATGATACTCATAACAGCAAAGTCAGTTCCATTTTTATTAATTTTATCCAATTCGATTGTTATGCTTCCCTCCTGTGTAAATTTGATAGCATTATCAATCAAATTGAAGAGAATCTGTGTCAGCAAATATTCGCTAAGATAAACATCAATTTCTTCATTTTTCTTAATTAATTCGAAATTCAAATTCTCTAAGCTTATTGAATCCTTCATGGTATAAAAATAGTGATTGGCATAGTCAACCAGATTGAAGAATTCAAAATCGAGCTGAGTTTTGCCTGCTTCCAGTTCAGTTAGAACAAGGAGAGAGTTCAAAGTGTTTCTGAGTCTGTCGCCTGAAGTTTTAATTGCGGCAAGACATTCCAGATGGTCGTCATCGGTTATTTCGCCAATCAAAATATTTGTAAAACCAAGAATTCCGTTAAGAGGGGTTCTTAACTCATGACCGAGGTTTGACAGAACGATTGAATTTAATTTGCTGACATCTTCCAAACGTTCAAGAACTTCATTCAGCTCCGAAGTTCTTTCAGTCACTCTATCCTCAAGTTCCTTATTAAGCGTAGTAAGTTCCTGCTCTTTAATAGCCAGTTTGTCGTTAAGATTTAACAACTTTTGTGATTCTTCTGCAATGTCCTGATTCAACGACCTGAATTCTTCATTTGTATCTTCCAGTTGCCTGAGAGCTTCATTCAACTTAATAGTTCTTTCAATCACTTTCTGTTCAAGTTCCTCATTAAGACTTCTAATCCTTTCATCAGAAACTTTTTTGATTGTAATGTCTTCAATTGTTCCGTCTAAATATTGAATCTCACCATTTTCGCCATAGATTGCCCGTTCAGTATTCCGAACCCAAATTTTTCGATTATCCTTGGTAATCAGATTTAGATCAAAGACATGATATGATTTGGAATTATTATCCTCATTCCATTTTTTAATAATTTGCTCTCTTTGGTCAATGGAAACATACGTATCGTGAGTAAAAACATTCAAAATCTCATCAACTGAGTCATAGCCAAAGATATCGGCAAGTGCCTGATTTGCAAAAAGTATTTTGCCATCCTGAGTGCTTCTGTAAATTCCTACGGGTAGTTGAGAGAAAATTGAACTGAACTTTATTTCGCTTTCCTTCAAGGCTTCTTCTGCCTTAATTCTTCTGACCAAAGCCCACATCTCATTCATGAAAAGTTTAAGCTGAAGGATATCTGTATCGTTGTAATCGTCATCTTTATTACCCACTCCAATGAGAACGACAATCTTATCATCATCAAAAATTGGGATATTCATGTGCCTGTCAATCTTAACGTGACCATCAGGATACCCTTTTTTGTTTGGACAGGGGGCGTTGTAATCGTTTGTCATAACAGGTTTTCTCTGTCGGATTGCTTCTCCCCATAAACCTGTTTCAGAAACTAAATAACTAAGGGGTTTATCTATTATCTCGCATTCAGCCAAAGCTGATTTTGTCCATGAGTGCATATTAAGAACCGATTCATCTTCACTCAAAAAAGCAAGGTAGCCCATTTTGCTTTCAGTTATTTCAATTGACTTTTCAAGAGAAAAATCAACAATTTCTTTGATACTTCTGTTACTCATCCCCATAAGTTCAACCATTGCTTCGAGTCGAACCTTATTCAGCAGGAGCTGATTCTCGCTTTTCTTTCTATCAGTCATGTCCTGCAAGACTCCAACAACTTTTATTGGTTTATTTTCATCATTTTTAACAAGTTCTGCAACTGAATGAATGTATCTCTTTTCTCCTGACGGAGTTGTTATTCTAAATTCAACATCATACCTTTTTTCTGAATGAATTAGTTCGTGAAGTGCAATGTTCAATGAATTTCTGTCATCCTCGCAAACAACTGATTGAATTTCTGATAGAGGGATTACAGATGATTCATGAGAAAGTCCGTAAATATTGAAAGCTTGCTGTGAACCCCAAATAGTTTTACTCCCGATTTCAAGTTCCCAATTCCCAACCTGAGCAATTTCCTGAGCTTTAATTAATCTCTTCTCAGATTCGACCAAGGCATCAGCACTTATCCCCACTTCTTCAGCTTGTTCTTCTTCGCTTTGGGAATTCTTTTTTCTGAATTTAATTTGCTGAAAAAAAGAAAATGATATTAACAATGATATAGTTAAAGCCATTACAGGAATAATTGAAGTTTCGGTTGATGGTGATTTCTTTGAAAAGAAGAGAAAAAAGGTTATCAATCCTGCAGAAATGAGGAAAGAAAACAAGTTCTGAAGCTTATTAGTTTTTCCAATGAAAAAAGTTATAACTAAATTAGTTATTGATAACAAAACGGACAATATGATGGCTATGTTTTCGAACATTTACATTAATTTTCAATGATTCAATAACAATAATCGGAATAAATTTACAAATCTTTAGATATACATAGCTAATTTTATCCAAAACAGCGTATATTTTGTTAAATATTAACATCAGTCATATTAAATGAGTATAATCAGCACACAAATCTTTCCAAATATTTCTTTCTTTTTCATCCCCGAAAATAAAAGATTAAAATAAATCTTGAAAAATTTTGTTATATTTGATGTCTTTTATTGTAATTTTAATGAAAATCCTATGAAAAAATTAGATGAATTTGTAAAGGAAAATGAATATTTTATAGTAGCCCACAGAGGTTCATCGGGAACAGCCCCCGAGAATACACTTGTGGCATATCGGGAAGCTTTGGACTGCGGAGCAAAGATGATTGAATCTGATGTTCAGTTAACAGCCGATGGGCATGTTGTTGCTTTTCACGACAAAGGAGTCAGCAGAACTTCTGATGGCTCGGGATTTGCAAGTCGGATGAATCTTGAAGATATTAAAAGGCTTGATGCGGGCTCATGGTTTGATTCGAAATTTAAAAATGAAAAAGTCCCTACTCTTGAAGAAATATTTGAACTCATCAAAGGAAAGGCTTATATAAATATCGAAGTAAAAAACATTAGTTCTGATATTGAGTCCGACGGTATAAATCGTATTATGGAGATTGTCAAGAAAAATGATTTTCAGGATAATATTCTTTTTTCATCATTTTATTATAACTCACTAAAAGAAATCAAATCTTTCGACAGCCGATACCATATCGCAGGAATCAGAATTCCAAAGGACAATACTCTTCCATCTGTCATATCCAAATCTATCGGAATTGAGGCGTTCGTTTGCAGTCTTGATGAAATTAACGAACAAATCTCAACCGACTGCGATACTAACAATTTATATATCGGAGTATATTCGATTGATAGTTCTGCTGACCTTGATAAAATTTTGCAGTACAATGTTCATGCAATAGTAACAAACTTCCCCAAAAGAATTGCTCAGGAAATGAGGTCCAGAAAACTAATAGTCTAATATTGCCCACAATTAGACAATTGTTCGTATTTCAACAATATTGCTAACCATTAGTATTTTTCTAATACATATAATAATTAGAAGCTTTTCCATGTCTCATTCATATCTTCATATTCTTCAATCACTTACAAATCATTAAATTTCAAATATCTTTGTGGCACATCAATTGTCATAGTGAGTTTGTAATTAATAATTATATATTACTTTAGATGTAAAAATAGTGAAAATTAAAGCACTGCATATAAAATTTCTGATAATTTTTTCGTTAATTTTTGCTTACGGCTCAAACTCCATCGCACAGCAACAGAGTTTCTCTTTGCCAAAGCTATCAATCTCTATGGACAAAAGCCAAAGCAAAGATGATTTTGGATTGACCATACAAATCCTTATGGTTATGACGGTGCTAACAGTAGCACCATCCTTGCTGATAATGATGACCTGCTTCACAAGAATTATAATTGTTTTTCACTTTTTGAAGCAGGCACTTGGTACGCAAACTCAACCGCCCAGCCAGATGATTACAGGTCTGGCATTGTTTCTTACTTTATTTGTAATGCAGCCTGTGCTTGATCAGGCTAATCGCGAAGGTCTTCAGCCATACATGAAGGAAGAAATAACTCAACAGGTGGCAATTGAGAAAATAGTAGCTCCCTTCAGGGCGTTCATGCTAAAGCACACACGCGAAGAAGATCTTGGACTTTTCGTCAAACTCTCAGGAAAAGAAAGACCGAAAAACATTGATGAAATTTCAACCCTCACAATTATTCCTGCGTTCTCAATCAGCGAATTAAAAATTGCTTTTCAAATTGGATTCTTGCTGTTTATTCCATTCTTGGTTTTGGATATGGTTATTGCAAGCACATTAATGTCGCTTGGAATGTTCCTTTTGCCGCCTCAGCTTATATCATTGCCGATTAAAGTACTGCTGTTTATTTTAGTGGACGGGTGGTATTTGGTTATAGATTCACTTATGAAAGGAATTATGAAATGACAATATTATTAAAAAAATACGGGATTATAAATAATGACAGAACAAATGGTAGTTCAGCTCGTCAAGGATGCATTTTATTATGTACTACTGATAAGTGGTCCTTTACTCCTAGTATCGCTAATAGTCGGTCTGATTATTTCGATTTTTCAGGCGGCTACTTCGATCTCGGAACAGACCTTAACTTTTGTACCGAAGCTGATAGCGGTTTTCATAGTCAGCGTTTTAGTTATGCCTTTTATGTTACAAAACATGAAAACCTTTACAATCGAAATAATTAAGATGATACCGAATATTAAATGATAGATGATGTAACCATATTTTTTCTTTCCGGGAAGTTTATTATTGGTATCCTCTTTTTTGTTAGGATTTCTGGGGTTTTCGTATCGGGTCCGTTTTTTAAAAGTGCGGCAATTATTCCCCAAATGAAAGTGATGATTGCTGTTATTCTTGCCATGTCTGTTACAACAGTCTTTTGGAAAGAGCAACCTCAGATTGATTTGCATTTGTGGAATATCGTTTACCTTGTTTTCAAAGAATTTTTCGTTGGAGTTGCCCTTGGTTTTGCCGCTAATATCGTTTTCTGGGCGGCAAGATTTGCCGGAGGAATGATTGATTTTGATATGGGTTATCAGACAGGATTATTGTTTAATGCGGCAGAAAATTCACCTACTTTGGTCGGAGAGTTTTTCGATATGGTTGCCTTAATGATTTTCCTGCTGATTAATGGACATCATTATTTGATTGAAGCAATCTACACAAGCGTCAAGGTAATCCCAATAGGTAAATTTGTTTTAACAGAATCAAGCATAACAGTATTTATAAAGATTGCAACCACAATTATGATATTGGGAATAAAAATGTCGGCTCCTGTTCTCGCGGCACTGTTTATGACTAACCTTGCATTAAGTTTTCTGGCAAGGGTTGCTCCACAAACCAATATTTTTGTTCTGAGTTTACAGATAAAAATTGGTGTAGGATTGATAATGCTGATGATTACAACTCCATTGTTTGTTATGGTAGCAAAATATGCTTTGCAAACAGTTGATGTTGAGATGATGAGATTAATAGGTACAATGAAGTTTTAGAATATTTTTTTAAACATGTTTTTTGATTAGAGGAAAAAGTGGCTGAAAATGCAGATGGACAAGAAAAATCTGAACCCGCGTCCGGTAAGCGCCTCGGTGAGGCAAGAGACAAAGGTCAGGTTTCAAAAAGTCAAGACGTAACATCTGCAGTAGTACTGCTGGTTGGGTCGGGGCTGGTCTATTCCTTTGGTCCAGGGATGTTAAACAATGTTCAGCTATTGATGAAAGATATTTTCAGAAATTCTTCCATTATTGATATTACAGACAAAAATGCAGCATCTCTGTATCTTTCGTTTATTCTAATACTGGGAAAAATTCTTCTTCCACTTCTTGGAGTATTATTCGCAATCATTTTTGTGGCTGAAGTCAGCCAAATCGGTTTGCATTTCGCAACAAAGAAGTTTACTGAAGGGTTGAATCTGAAATCAATCCTGAATCCCATAAGTGGTGCAAAAAAGATGATGTTTTCCAGCCGATCAGCTTTTGAATTGCTGAAAAGTTTTGCCAAGATGTCAATCATTGGAGTTGTTGTCTATAATGTCATGATTAAGCATGTTGATAATGCGATTAAGCTTATCGAAAAACCATTTAATGAAATCGGGTCTTTTCTTGGGTCTGTCAGCCTTGAACTTGCTATGAAAGTCGGGGCTATTTACATTCTAATCGCCGCCGCAGATTTCATTTTTCAAAAATGGAAATTCAAAAATGACATGAAAATGACAAAGCAGGAAACTAAAGAAGAAGGAAAGCAGGCTGAGGGAGACCCAAAAATTAAATCCAGAATCAGAAGCATTATGCGTGCAAGATTAAGAAACATCATGCTCAAAAATGTTAAAACTTCAGATGTGGTGATAACTAACCCGACTCACTTTGCTGTCGCATTAAAATATGACCCTTTAACAATGGCGGCTCCTGTTTTAATGGCTAAAGGGGCAGATTTTCTTGCTAAGCAAATTATTAAAATAGCAGAAGAATCCGATGTTTTAGTTATTCAGCAACCTCCTTTGGCAAGAGCCTTGTTTTTCAATATTGAGGTAAATCAGGAAATTCCCGAGAATCTTTTCAAAACTGTGGCACAAGTTCTGGCTTATGTTTTTCAGTTAAAAAATAAAAAAATAGTAAGAAAATAATAAATGGCAAAACAAATACAAATAGCAGGCAGTCAGGGCTTTTCAATAGGCAGTGTTCTGGCATACCTAAACAAGAGCAGAGATATAGCACTTGCCGGAGGCGTAATTTTAATATTGGGACTTCTTATGGTTCCGCTTCCGACTTTTATTCTCGACTTACTTTTAGCCGTTGATCTTGGGCTGGCTGTTCTGATTTTACTTGTGGCTGTTTATCTTGTGAATCCGCTTGAGTTTTCAGCATTCCCTACAATATTGTTAATTGCAACTTTGTTCCGGCTGGGACTAAATGTGGCGGCTACCCGTCTGATTTTAAGTGAGGCTCATGCCGGCGATATCATTACAGCGTTCGGTTCCTTTGTTATCAAGGGAAATTATGTAGTTGGTGTGATAATATTTATAATTCTGTTAGTTATTAACTTCGTTGTAGTTATCAAAGGTTCTACAAGAATTGCTGAAGTAGCGGCAAGATTTACCCTGGATGCTTTACCCGGTAAGCAAATGAGCATTGATGCAGATTTGAATGCCGGTTTCATTGACGAACAGGAAGCCAGAAAAAGACGAGAAATTCTCACAAAGGAATCAGATTTTTACGGAGCAATGGACGGTGCCGCTAAGTTTATCCGAGGTGATGCAATTGCTGCACTATTGATTGCGGCGGTGAATATCGGCGGCGGTTTTATAATTGGAATGGTACAAAAGGGAATGGACTTTTCTCAGGCACTTTCTACTTATACTATATTAACAATCGGTGATGGACTTGTTTCTCAGATTCCATCATTGTTTATTTCTGTGGCTGGCGGTTTGGTTGTTACCCGTTCGGCTTCTTCAGAAAAACTTGATGTAGAATTGACAAAGCAGTTTGGAGCAAAACCCAAGGCTCTGGCACTTGCCTCGGCAACTCTGGTTCTTATCGGACTTCTTCCCGGTTTCCCAATGCTTCCATTTTTATTAATGGCTTCGATTACAGGTGGAATGGCATTTTATAAAACCAAACAAATGAAAACCAATTCCGAAGAATCTTTAAGAAATGAGATAATGGAAGTTGAATCAGCGGCGGCTCCACCGGCAGAACAACCCGTTGAAGAATTGTTAAAAGTTGACCCTGTTGAAATTGAACTTGGGTACAGCCTAATTTCTTTGGTTGACGAAACTCAGGGCGGCGATGTATTCAAAAGAATCGCAAATGTCCGTCGCCAATTAGCTATGGAACTGGGTATTATTTTGCCGCCTGTAAGGGTGAGGGATAATTTACAGCTTGAACCCGAAGAATATATTATTAAAGTCAGAGGGAACGAAACTGCCAGAAACATACTACATACAAATATGTTACTTGCAATGAATCCGGGAACAGCCGATGGCGAGCTTGCAGGTATCAAAGTTACAGAACCCGTTTTCGGACTGCCCGCAACGTGGGTTCCAAACTCAGAAAGAGAGAATTCGGAGATTTTGGGTTATACAGTGGTTGAATCTGCAACAGTTTTGATAACTCATTTGACGGAGCTTTTGAGAAGACATGCAGACAAACTTCTAACTCGGCAGGATATTCGCCATTTGGTTGATAATCTGAAGCAGGACTATCCGGCATTGGTTGAGGAAATTACTCCTGATGCCTTGCCGATTTCTACTTTGCAAAAAGTTTTGCAAAATTTACTTCAGGAAGGAATTCCAATCAGAGACCTTGCTTTGATTATCGAATCTTTGCTCGAATACTTTAAAGTAACAAAGAATATTGATGTTCTTACAGAATTCGTCAGACACAATCTTTCGGAAACTATCAAGAAATGTTATCAGGATCATAATAGCATTATACATGCAATTTCGCTCGACCCACAGATAGAACAGACCATGACCACGGCTTTGCAAAGCAGTAGTCAGGCGACTTCGACTCCAACCTTAGGACTTTCACCTGAACTAATCAGAACTTTACAGCAAAACCTATCGGATGCTATTGATGATATTACACTTGCGGGTTATTCGCCAATTGTTATAACATCTGCACAAATCCGACCATATTTCTACCGTATGGTAAGAACACAGTTCCCTATGGTCAGTGTTATCAGCTATACCGAGCTTCCGGCAGATACAGACATAGAAATTCATACCACTGTCAGACCGTAATCCTTTGAAAATACTGTCGGAATCTACTTTGGCACATTGATTGCTCAATAAATATTGCTTTTAAAACAACAATACAATTGACAATGAAAAATATTACCATAACAGCTTTTTTTCTAATGAGTTTAATGCTTGGAATAAACCATGCAAACTCTCAGGAATTTAAAATTACAAGAACAGATGTTGAAAAATCACGTTCAGGATTTGTTACTGCAACATATTTGTTCGGCATAGATATATCGGTTGATAGCCTCAAACGTTCAAACGGAGTTACGTTTGAACTGCATTATACAAAAGCTGATTCGATTCTTCTGTCTGATGCAAGATTAATAGGATTTGGACCCAAAGCTACTTCCATAGTAATTCCATTTATTGATACAATTGCCCAAACGGGTGTTATATATGTCGGAGTTCTTTCTGGAGACACTGTTGGAGTTGCAGGATATGACGACCCGAAAGTTATTCATTTTGAATTTGTGGTTAGTCAGAGTTGCAGAAACCAAAGTGAACTAACATTTACATTCGCGAATGCTCAGGCAATTGTGAATACTGACAGCGGGGGTAAAATAGTTGATATAAAATCCGCACCATTAACCTATCAGGTTCATGGGTTCATTGATGTTTGGCCCGGAGATGCTGACGGCAACGGAGTGGTTGAAATCAAGGATGTTACGAAAATAGGACTATATCTTGGCTTCGGTTCATTTTTAAAGCAAATGAGAAGTTTCAAAAGGCAATCATCAAGTACAAATTGGGTTAGCCAGTCTGTTTTAGGTTGGGATAGTCTGGATGTAACTTGGGCAGATTGCGACGGTAACGGAGATATTACGGTAACAGATATGCTGATAATAGCCCTGAATTTCAATAAAACACATGGTCAAGCCAAAAAAGATAATAGTTCGCAGCTTTCTGATTTGGAATATAAAGTATCAAAAAGCTCAACTTCGGTTTCGATTCCTGTTTTTGTCAATTCAAACAATAATTTCATTGGAGCGACTGCAAAACTTGATTTATCAAATTTTCCGAAAGATTCAAAATTTCTTGGATTCGAGAAGGGAAACATCTTCAACGGTCAGGCATTCAGTTATTGTAATTTAATAGATGGCTCAAATTATGCAGAAATTGTTGTTGGCTCCAAAAGTCAGCAAAAACAGCCAAAAGGAACAACCCTTTTGGGATATGCTGTTATTGAACTCGGAAAAGAACGTCAAATAAACTCAGTAAGGCTTTGCGAAGCAACAGGAATGTCTTCTGACGGTTTTCTCTTCCCTATGAATAATGTTACATCAGTTATCGAGAATGATAAACTGAATGAACCGCAAATTGTCATAAAAAACAACTATGTTTATTTAGAAAACTCAGGCTGTAATGAAGCAGAATTGAAAATCTTCAATATCAACGGGAATGAAGTCTTTAATTTGAATCACACATCCTTTATTGGCGAAACTCAATTATTCCCTGTTTCGCAATTTCAATGCGGAATATATTATTGTTTAGTATCCTGCAATAACCAAACCAGTACTATACAATTTTCAATTATACATTAATCGTTCTTTCAAAAAAATTCAAAAATTGGCTAATTATAGACAGTTTTTTTTTGCTGGGTATATTTATGCAAAGCAATAAAGTAAATTGATTTTTGGTGTATTAAATATTTGCTCAATAATACTCATAATCACCAATATTATAAGGTTTTTAGCCAAATATTGAATACTAATTGGAAATATTACGGAAAATCGTCCAAATAAATAGTCAATACCGCCTAAACACCAGTATTTACAAGCATCATGAAACTTTGGCACGCAACTTGTATAATTATAAATGTCGAATAGAACTTTGAAATAATTTAGAATTTAAAAACTAAAATAAAACTTTTTAATACGTTTCACATGGAGGTGAAAAATGCCATTTGCTGTAGGAGGAAACGCTCGTATTAGAACTAACACGCCAGCTGAGAATGCATACAATGCACTTGATATTTCTAACAAAAATATCTCAATAAGGCAACTCAGACTATCAACCGGAAAACGCATAAATAGTGCGGGTGACGATGTGGCGGGTTATATTACTTCTCGTGCTCTACAATCACGTAACGGGGCTATGAAAGCCGCGTTAAGAACCGTCGGAGATGCATCTAACGTAACTAACATTGCTATGGATGCATTAGACAATATCAACAATCTGCTTACTCAAATTAAAGATGCCGCTTCTTCTGCCGCATCGGGTGCTATGGGTACAGATGAAAAGGTGGCTCTTGCGAAAGCGGCTTACCGTATGGCACAACAAATACAAACTGTAGTAGATTCAACAGTATTTGGCGGTCAACAATTAATCACAGGCACATTTTCTGCTGACTTTGTTCTGGGTACTAATGCAGTTCACAATCTGATAACTATAACTGTTGACTTAACAACAAGCAATCAGGATTTCAATGTTGAAAGAAATGATTTCAACATGAATTCACTTTCGATCGGAAGTTTTGCAGGTGTAACCAATCTTGATATGACAGCATTGAATAGTGTTTCTGCAACGGACCTTGGAATATTTATGCCAAGCATGATGCATCTGACTCTACAAAGTTTATCAAACTCTATTAATAATGTTAATAAAGTTGCTTCTTATCTCGGCGGGCTTGTTAACCGTTTGCAGTCTCAGGAAGAACTGCTCAAGGGACAAATTGTCAATTACAATTCTGCCATATCCAGAATCGAAGATACAGATGTTGCTCAGGAACAGCTTGAACTTGTTAAAGCTCAATTCCTACAGCAGACATCATTAGTTTCATTAACTCAGGCAAATGCCAACCCACAGGCGTTCTTGCAGTTGATTAAGGGCTAACATACCTGCGATAAAAGGATTTTATAAATATACGAAATGATTTCGCAATTTAAGTTTATTTAAATAATACTAAAGGATTAGCTATGCCATTTGCAATAGGCGGGAATGCCAGAATCAGGACTAATACTCCGGCTGAAAATGCTTACAATGCCTTAGATGCCGCCCAACGGAACATAACGCTGAGGCAACTAAGACTTTCAACCGGAAAAAGAATCAACAGCGCATCAGATGATGTTGCCGGTTATATAACTTCAAGAGCACTTCAATCAAGGAACGGGGCTTTAAAATCAGCACTAACAACTGTGGGTGACGCTCTTAATGTTTCCAGTATTCTTCAGGATTCGCTCGATAACATCAATAATTTAATTACTACAATTAAAGATTCAACTTCTTCAGCCGCTTCGGGAGCTATGGGTACTGATGAAAAGGTCGCACTTGCTAAAGCCGCTTACAGAATGGCTCAGCAAATACAAACAGTTGTTGACTCTACTGTTTTCGGCGGCAGACAGTTAATGGATGCTACTTTTTCGGCTGATTTTATTATTGGTACCAATGCGGCGTATAATCTCATTTCTCTTTCGATTGATATGACCACAAATAATGCTGACTTTAATGTTCTCGGTAACAATTTCAGTTTGAATAATATATCTTTGTCTAATTTTGCAGGAGTATCCGGATTAAACATGTCCTGTCTTAATGATGTGTCAAATCTTACTTTGGGTATTTTCAGCACAACCATGATTGCTACTACATTACTAAGTCTTTCAACAGCATTGAACAATGTCAATAAAGTTGCTTCTTATCTGGGTGGTGTTTCAAACAGATTATCATCTCAGGAAGAACTTCTCAAGGGTCAGATTGTCAATTACAATGCGGCTATTTCAAGACTTGAAGACGCTGATGTAGCTAAAGAGCAACTCGAACTTGTTAAGGCTCAGTTCTTACAGCAAGCTTCACTAACGGCTCTGGCTCAGGCGAATCAGAATCCGTCCAGTTACCTGCAATTAATTAGAGGTGCTTAATTTCTCTCAAGAGATTTAATTTTTAAAAACCGGAACTTGTTTCTGGTTTTTTTTTTGAAACAAAATTCAAAAATCTTCGTTTTTTCTGATATTGAATTCACAAAATTTTCAAAAGGAATATTATGGCAAACGATATTTTAACAACTTCTGTTGAACTCATAAATCAGAAAGCTCAGTTCAAGGGTACGGCTAAAGACAATCCATCTGTTATTATTGATTACACTCCTCCCATTGGTGACGGAAACGGCTACACTTCACTCGAATTATTGCTAATCAGTTTATCCACTTGTGTAGGCTCCTCAGTTTCAACATTATTGAGAAGAATGAACAAAAACATTCATTCCCTTAAAATCAATGCAATCGGGGAAAGAAGAGAACAGCATCCGTTATCATTTCAGAAAATTTGTCTTGAATTCCGAATTGGTTCTGATAATCTCGAAGAATCAGATGTTATGAAAGCAATAAAATTATCTGAAGATACCTTTTGTCCAGTTTGGGCAATGCTCAAAAACAATGTGGAGATTACCACATCGGTCAAAATAAACTAATTTTCAGGAACTATTCTTTCCCGAATTCCTTGAGTTCAGTCATCGTGAAAAGGGGAGTAAGTTCAATCCCGATTTTTGCTAATGCTTCTTTGCCACCTGCTTCACGGTCAATAACGCAAATTGCTTTTTCAATGATTGCTCCATGCTGACGAAGGTCGTTGGTACTTATAACTACTTGACCTCCGCTTGTTACTACGTCCTCGACAATCAGTAGTTTTTTACCTTTTACGTCCATTCCTTCGGCGAATTTACATGTGCCATACTCTTTGGCTTGTTTCCTCACAAAAACCACTGGTTTTCCTGTTTCTAATGATATTGAAGTGGCGATTGGAACTCCGCCAAGTTCTAATCCTGCAAGTAAATCATATTCATTTGGTAGAATATTAGCCAAATGTTTTGCAATTTCTATTAATAGTTCAGGACGGCTTTCAAATTGGTATTTATCAAAATACTCATGGCTGGTTACACCCGAACGGAGTAAAAAAGTACCGTTCAGATGCGATGTTTTAAAAATTTCTCTTCCGAGCTCTTGTTTTGTCATTTTGTTTACATTTATTTTTGGTAATTAAAAATTTAAATCCATGGTCACTTAGAGCAAAGAGATGAACCCAACTGTTTATTTAGGATAATACAAGATTCTTCGCTTCGCTCAGAATGACAATTCTCGCACCATAATCTATGGTTTATGGTATTAGTTCCGAGTAAAGATATATAGTTGCGGCAATTGCGGCAATACATTTGTTCAGGTCTTTCGGGTCCACCTTATCGGGAGTATCCGCAGGCGAATGATGATACCAGAAATATTTTCCTCCGTCGTTGGTTCCCATTCCTATTCCCGGAACTCCAAGCTTCATTATTGGGTCAATATCCACTCCCCCGCCACCTTTATGGACTGAAATCGAATCAATCTTCTGCAGTAACGGCTCGAATGCTTTCACCCTATCGAATAAAGTTGAATCATTTGCAGTAAACCCTATTCTTGAAGGAGGAAAAACACCCGAATCAAATTCAAAGACGAGTGCATGCTTCTCATCTTTATGGTTTTGGGCATAAGTCTTGCCGCCCATCTGTCCATTTTCTTCGTTTGCCCACATTACGGTTCTTATAGTTCTTTTTGTTTTAATTCCAAGTTTTTTAAGAAGTTTGACAGCTTCCCATGCGGCGATACAGCCGCCTGCATCATCGTGTGCTCCTGAGCCGACATCCCATGAATCAATATGTCCGCCAACTGCAATAATTTCCGCATTCTTATCGGTACCCGTAATTTCACTCATCACATTATAAGTTTTAGCATCCGGTTCGAATTTGCCTTCCATATACAAATGAACCCTTGGATTTTCTCCACGCTTTACCATTCTCTCCAATATGTCTGCCCATTCAGGAATAATTGCGGCATTCGGAATTTTTGGAAGTGTGTCCGAATAAGGAGCCATACTTCCGGTATGCGGATTTGACAAAACCTGTGGTGTAACCGAACGAACTAAACTCCCGACGGCACCGACTTCTGCGGCTCTGATTGCTCCCCACCAACGATATTGAACAGCTTGTCCGTAATTCTGATATGGTGCATTATAAACAACAAACTTTCCTTTGGCTTCGCTTGCTCTTAGTTTTAGTTCTTCAAAGCTTTTAACAATTATAACGCCTGCAGTAATTCCTTCGGGAGGAGTTGAAGTTGAGCCGCCCAAACCCAACATTTCTATTTTTTCTTTTCTTGGAGTAACGAGTTCGCAATATTCATGTCCGCGTTTCCAGTTGGGAACCATTACTTCTTCAGCCTTTACGTTCTCAAGTCCATCTTCCTTCATGTGTTTAACAGCCCAGCGAATTGCATTTTCAAGGTTTTCGGAACCGCTGAGGCGATGACCGTAAGTATCGCACATTTCGGCAAGACGTTCCCAAGCATTGTTATTGCTTGTTGCTTCTTTTAGAATTCTGTCAATATTCTCTGAATATTTTGTCAGGTCTTGAGTTTGAGATTCCATAGGTATTGTTACTATTATGAAAGCAAAAAGGAGGCATATATATTTGAGCATTATTTATCCTGAAAGTGAAAAAGTAGGAAAAGTTTTTTGAAAATAAAGAAAACGATTTTTCAAATCAAATTGTGATTGGGTTGTTTATCCTTGAAGAGCTAAATCATGGCAATCTTCTGAAAACAATCAATCTGAGGAAAATTTCGCTAATGAATAATAACAACGCAACAATCCCAAATGAAAGATATTCTTCGGTATATCTTCTGAAAATTGATTCATCTATCTTGATTTTTTCCATTTTGTCAATTTCAGAATAGATATTCTCAAGTGCCTTATTATTTGTTGCTCTGAAATATTTCCCTCCGGTCAATCCGGCAATATTTTTTAATAATGGTTCATCTATTTCAACATCTACATTAACATAACGTATCCCGAATGGAGTTTGCATAGGATATGGGGCTTTCCCCCTTGTCCCAACGCCAACAGTGTAAACTCTTATTTTGTAATTTTTTGCGATTTCAGCCGCAGTCATAGGAGCTATCATGCCTGTATTATTTATTCCATCGGTAAGAAGAATAATCACCTTGCTTACTGATTTACTGTCTTTTAATCTGTCAACTCCCGTAGCCAATCCCATACCAATAGCGGTTCCATCTTCAATCATACCTGATTTAATACCTGAAAAAAGATTTTTCAGAACATCGTGGTCAATAGTAATCGGGCATTGGGTAAAGCTTTTTGCCGAAAAAACGACAAGACCAATTCTGTCATTTTTTCTCTCGTCAATAAACTTCATTGCTGTCTTTTTTGCCGCTTCAATTCTGTTTGGCTTGAAATCTTCAGAAAGCATCGAGCCCGAAATATCAAGAGCAAGGCAAATATCAATACCTTCTGTTTTAACAGTTCTTTTGCTCGAACTCGACTGCGGTCGGGCAAGTACAATCACAAGCAAAGCAATTACGAACATCCTGAGGATAATCGGTAAATGCCAGAATCTCTGTCTGAAAGTTTTTGTTGAATTCGTAAATGCCTCGGTTGAAGGCACAGTCATTGTCGGATATTGTTTCTTCTGTTTAAATATATACCATGCAACAAGTATTGGTATGACCAATAAAAGCCAAAAGAATTCAGGATTGGCAAAATAAATACCTGGAATCATTTTACATCCTCCTTTTTGGGAATATCTGATGATTGTTCATTAGTAAAATCCTGAGCAACAGTCAATGGTTTTGTTATATTAACAAATTCAATTGAATTGTTCATACAAAAAGTGTTTTGGTCTGGAATTGGACTCAACTTTGCGAATTTCACCAAGTCTGAAATGCTGAAGACAGAGTCAAGAAGTTCAATTGCATTTGAATTTATATTAAGCGATTTCAAGGCATCGGTTATTTCATGGGATACCATTTCGAGGGCAGGAATTTTGAACTGCCGTTCGAGGTAAAGTCTAACTATTTCAGTAAGCCTGATATAGTACAATTTGACCTGATTTTTCTGCCATAGTTTTTCAGCATCAAGCTGCTTGAGAGATTCCAATGCCAAAACATAAGGAGGTATTCTTGGGTCATAATCAAGTTTCGGCTGACCTTTTCTTTTGTATTTCTTCCATAGGAAATATCCTGCGAATGCAAGTGATATTGCACCGAGAGCAACCAGAATATAAACAATATATTCGTCAAAGGTTACGGGCTCTTCCAGAGGTGGTTTAATGTCTTTGAATGCTTTGCTTGTGTCAACTGCAACTGTTCTGAATCTAAGTATTAACGAATCGCTTTGAACGGGAGATAAATCGTTAGTCCCTTTTTTTTGATACATGAATGTAACCTGAGGAAAAACGAAATTGCCGGAATCAAAACTTGTCAGAACCAAGTTTTGCCTCAGTACAAATTTGTTTGATTCCTTAATGGTGTCAATAGCCGATTTAGAAATAATTTCAATCGAACCCAGAGTGTCAGGAATCTGCGACCAAGTGATATTAAGCTTTTCGGAAGCAGTAACTTCCAGCTTTAGCTTAATCTGGTCACCAATCAGAACATTATTTGTATCAATGGTTGCATTTGCTCTTATATCCTGCGAATAAGAATTACTAAAAGCAAAGCAAAACAACAAAAAAATCAAAAACTTATTCTTCATTATATTCTTCTCAAATAAATCATTTTTTAAGAGTTAACAGATTATATCTTGATGAGTTAGGATTCAACTCGCTGACAGATTTCCTAACGGAACAAAAAAACGAAAAAAATAAAAATTAATTGCATTTTATCTAATAATGACAATAGATTTAACTTCCACATCATTTTCAGAAATCATCTCTACAAAATACTTACCTGCAGAAATATCAGCAACGTCAAAATCAAACGTATAATCACCTTTAAACAAAAGCTGATTCAAAAGATTCTTTCGGACTTGTCCGTCCGAAGAAACCAATCGGATTGAAGTCTGAATAATTCTGTCAGGCGAAATACTTAATCTGAAATTGTTACGGCAAGGGTTAGGAAAGATATTCTTAATACTTTCATTGATTTTAGAATAATAATTATCCCCAACATCGCCCAAAGCATTCGTCTTGAATGAATTAGCTTTAGAAAGAATTCCTTCTGAATCAGTATCAATAGAAGCAACTTTCCAGTAATATTTTTTGTTAGCATCAAGATTTGTTAACAGAAGAATCGAATCGCCCACAACAACCGTATCGGCAATTTTTTTTCCAAACGATAAAGAACTTGCCACCAAAACATGATATTTTTCAGCACCTGAAACTTTTTGCCAACGCAAACCAATATTCAAAGGCATATTTTCTGCATTATCAGACGGATAGAGGAGTGTTGGTGCTCCGATTGCAGTTCTGAATGTCCAAACTTCTGAAGGAACACTTATGCCACCCGAATTTTTCGAAAATACTCTCCAGAAATATTCCTTGTAGCCTTGTTCAGCTTCATCGAAAGAAATCTGAGTTGTAGCAACTCCATCATTTTGCCATACAACATTTTTGAAATCTTTATCGGTTGCCACCTGAACAGTATAGTAAACTGCCGTCGGTACTGCATTCCAAACCAAGTTAACACTTGTTAATTGTCCCCTTGTTGTTGTGATGGGAGAAACAAGAACAGGAGCATTTGGAACAGGGTAAGGAGCAGTTATTTTCGTAGAAAAAACACCACAGCCATGAGTTCCAACAACCACATAGCCATCTTCAGCCCGAACATCAACCATATCAACAATACAGTTCCCGATGCTCTCGGCACCTTCCTGCGTCCAGACAGTATTCGGTCCGTCAAGTGAGCAGGTGGCATAAAGCCCTGCACTTGTTCCTGCAAAATACATATTTTTGCCGCCGACAGGCAATACTTCAATCCAATTTACTCCTGGTCCGCTTCCTGAACCGCTTGGAAATTCTTCGAGATTTCCAGCCACATGAACCCAGTTTGTCCCCCCATCAGTGGTAGAAAAAATTGACAATACGTTATAGTTACTGAATGAAACAAGAATTCGCGAAGCATCTGCAGGGTCAAAAGCAATACTCGAGATATAGCCTCCCGATGGAAAACTCTGTCCCGTAATTTCAACTGATGCAGGACTTGCTTTATCGCAATCATTGACTTTGTATAGTTTACCTTTTGTTGTTCCGTAAACAAGAACATTAGCAGGACTTTTGGATACCATCAAAGCAGAAATACTTGCGTTTGTAACTACGGTAGATTGAAGTGAATCCCACCCAATCATTGTTGAATCCTTTGAATCAACAACAGGTATTGAGTATAGGTCACTATTCCGCCAAATAACTCCACCGCCTGCCACATACATTTTTCTTGCATTGTTGGGGTCTAAAGTGAAAGGTGTATTCCAGATAAAGTCTTTTCCCAATGACGGGTCAATCCTTGTTGATGTCAGAATATTTCCGTTGTCATCGGTTCTAACCCTGTAAATCCTTATTTTTGGCTGATAGACTGAATTCTTAGAAACGTAATAAGTATTCTTTCCTCCTGTAATACAGCAGAAACCGTCGCTGTCCAGCAGTCTTTTCCAAGCATCTTTCAAATCAAAACTATTAGTCAAATAGGAACAATTGTCCTGCATTCCGCCAACGACAGAATAATCGGTAACATCGAAAGTATTAAGCGAAATGGAATAAAATTGTGTCGTAAGATAAGTATTATTCAACGAAATCCATGTCAAATCAGGTTGCATACAATCAAGTGTTTTATGAATACCTCCATCTGTTCCTGTATATAGCACATTCGGATTAGTATAATCAAAAAACAGAGTGTGTACATCAGGATGATGATTGGGATATTCTTTGTATCCTCCAACAACTCCCTGCATATAACCACCAATCCAGACAGTTTTAGTGTCAGTCGAAAATCCGTCGTCGGAACGATAAAGATTTGTCCCTGCAATAAAAACAACATTGGAATTATCGGGCTTAACACTTATCCCCATATTATAACTATCCTGAGAATTGTACTGACCACGCCAATCTGTCGGAGGAGCAGGCAGATTCTGAGATCTGTCATCCCATATACCATTTGCTCCCTTTCCTTCATCCCTTAGATATGTATACTTCCAAAGGCTGTGGAACATCGAATCGCGATATAAATCTCTTGTTAACTTACCATATTTTGGTGTTTCGGAAAGAAAGTAAACCTGATTTTCATCACTCGTAGAAATTCCAATTACAGTTCTCCAAGTGTTTGGTGCCCAATTATCAGGCGTAATGTCAGTCCAGTTAATTCCGTCGGTTGAACGGAAAATACCTTTACTGATTGATGTACCGTTGCCCGGAATCATACTGCTTAATGCGGCAAAAAGTACTCCCTTTGGAGATATTGCGATATCGGTAAAATAGCTTCTGTCAGGTCCCAAACCTCCAAGCACAGCATTCCATGAACCCCCGCCGTCGGTACTTCTCATAATAGCACCCATAGCAGTTGCGGCAAGAACTTCGTCCTGATTCAAGTTAGTATGATTTGTGACAACATTCCAGACATAATCAAAACTATTATCCCAAGAATTTGGCTTTTTTGTTGATGTAGAAGGAAGCAAATTCCATGAATTTCCGTTATCAGTTGATTTGAAAATTCCGTCACCGCTTGATTGGGCTGAACTTCCTCTCAGTTCACCTGTTCCGTAGTACCAGATATTTTCTTTTCCTGTCCTTCTGTCCTGAGCAATAGAAGTTGAAGAATGAAGCTGGTCGGGTCGTGTTGTGTTTTTCCATGTCTGACCATCGTCAATTGAACGCCACATTCCACCTGAAACTCCCCCTGCAATAATTGTATTTTTGTCAAGAATATCTTTGGCAATAGCACGAGACCTTCCGCCAATATTTGATGGTCCACGCATATCCCATTTATTAGATAGAAGTGATGCATATTTCGAATTTGAAATGTTCTTATAAGAACCCGGGAGAGAAGAGACAAACTGAAGTTCGACAGAATGAATATTTTTAGGTATTAATCCTGTTTTCGGGTCGCGAAGCCGCATATATTCCCATTGTCTTGCTCCGCGGATATCAGTTCCGTTTGAAGAGAAGTTTTCAGAAACATCTTTCAAACTATCTATGATAAAGATTATACCAAGAACTGCAAGAATGGCTATGGCAACAGGAAAAACAGATTTTTTAATCATTATGATTACCTAAAATATATCATCTGCGGCTACCCCGCCGCTTGAAAAAATTCATCAACGGAACAACATAAGATTGTTCTGTGCTGATGTTAATAAAATCAATACTATTTCTTTTGAAAAGCTCGGTAAGATTTGTTTGTTTATTTATCCACCATGATTTATAATCTTCCCTTACCTTGTAATTGGAAGAATCAACCCAAATATTCTCGTGGGATTCTGCATTCTCTAAATTCAACAGACCGACATCAGGCAATTCTGTTTCTCGAATGTCATATATCTGAACAGCAATAGTATCGTGTTTTTTACCTGATATTTTCAATCCTTCTTCGAAATCAGGTGACAGGAAATCCGAAAGGACGAAAGCGATACTCTTCTTTTTGATTATATTTATTAAATATTTAAGAGCTTCGTTAACATTAGTACCTTTGTCTTCGGGCTCAAACTCAAGAAGTTCACGAATGATTCTTAAAACGTGAGTACGACCTTTTTTCGGAGGAATGAACTTTTCGATTTTACTGCTAAAGAAAATGACTCCGATTTTATCGTTATTCTGAAGTGCAGAAAATGCAAGAACGGCACAAAGCTCGGTTATCAGCTCTTTTTTGAATAAGGATTTGGTTCCAAAACTTCCTGAACCGCTCACATCAACAAGTAACATGACGGTAAGTTCGCGCTCTTCTTCGAAAATCTTAACAAAAGGGTGGTTGAATCTTGCCGTTACGTTCCAATCTATTGTTCGTATATCGTCACCCATCTGGTATTCTCTTACTTCGGAAAAAGCCATACCTTTGCCTTTGAAGGCACTATGGTATTCGCCTGAGAAAATATTTTTGGAAATACCTCTGGTCCTTATCTCAATTTTTCTAACTCTTTTTAATAATTCAGTTGTTTCCATAAATCCGTCAAAAGTTTGTAAATTTCATTAAGTTAAACTCAAATATCAATTACTCATTGATTTTATGGCACTTCAACAGTATTTAAAATTTCGTTAATAATATCTTCGGATGTAATGTTCTCAGCTTCGGCTTCGTAGGTAATTCCAATTCTATGGCGAAGCACATCAAGGCAGATTGCTCTAATATCTTCAGGAATGACATAACCTCTGCGTTTGACAAATGCGTAAGCTTTTGCCGCCATTGCAAGGAATATTGAACCTCTTGGAGAAGCTCCGAAGGAAATCAGCTGTCCGAGTTTTTCCAGCTTATAATCCTTTGGAAAACGGGTGGCAAAGACAATATCAAGAATATACTGCTCAATTTTTTCGTCCATGTAAACATCTTTAACAACATTCCTTGCATTGATAATATCATCAGGCTTCAACACAGGACTTACAGATGGAAATGTTTTAGCAATATTTTCTCTTAGAATACTCAGTTCATCTTCACGAGTGGGATAATGGACAATCAGTTTGAGCATAAAGCGGTCAACCTGTGCTTCGGGCAAAGGATAGGTTCCTTCCTGTTCAATTGGGTTTTGTGTTGCCAAAACAAGAAAAGGCTCAGGCAGTTTATAAGTCTGGTCGCCGATTGTCACCTGTCTTTCCTGCATAGCCTCGAGCATGGCACTCTGAACTTTGGCAGGGGCACGGTTGATTTCGTCCGCAAGAATAAAATTAGCAAAGATGGGACCTTTGCGAACAGTAAATTCTTCTTTTTTCTGATTGTAAATCATTGTACCGATTAAATCGGCAGGCAGAAGGTCAGGAGTAAATTGAATCCTGCTGAATTTTGATTCAATAGATGTGGCAAGTGTTTTAATGGCAAGTGTTTTTGCCAAGCCCGGCACACCTTCGAGCAGGATGTGCCCGTTTGAAAGCAAACCGATAAGCATTCTTTCAACCATAGCTTTCTGCCCAACTATCACCTTGCCGATTTCCATCATTAAAATGTCAACAAAGGAACTCTCTTTTTGGATTCTCTCGTTTAACTCTTTGATATCAGTCATTTTATAACCTCGCAAAAATGTTTATATAATTAAAGTTTAATTCTATTCTATAACAGTAATTAAACGAACAAAACAAAAAAAAATTATTGAACTATTGAGAAATTTTTCTTGGGACATAGACATATTCAGGGCGGGTTATAAAACCGGTCAATGCTGAAAATGCACTTTCATGTTCGAATAATTTTCCTTTTCTTTCATAGTATTTTTCAATATTCGGATAGTTTACCAAAACCCAGTCATTTACATACAATTCCTTGTATTTACCTGATTGAAGAGAATTTTCGAATTCAGCTCTGATCATTTTACCATATTTTTGATTGCTCTCCATAAGATCAAACACAAGCATCATGTGTGTAAATGACTTCTTTCCGGCAATTCGTGAAATATATGAATTAGTAGCTATGTAAACGTCGCCATCAACCTTCGAAACTCTGTTCATAAACTTCCAGCCGTTTTCATAGTCATAACCGTGTGGGATGAGTTTTCTTGGATTATAATACAATGTTGTGAATTGACCTAATACAATCATTAAAACGAAAATTCGCATTATCATTGACTTATTATCATCATCATTACCTATTAATTTCATAATCTCGTTCAATCCGATTCCCATAAGTATTATCAGTATTGTAAATGCCGGAATCAGTACGTTGTCGTATCCTCCGTAATGAAGTCTTGATGACCAAGCACAGCCAATCATTCCCAATAACCAACCGAAATAGAATAGATTTGGCTTAATCTCTTTTTTTACAATTTTCAATAGTATAAAAACCGATGAAAATGCTATTGCAATCGATATCGGTTTAAACAAATCATTTGACCAAAAAAGAATAAAGAACTGTTTATTCCAACGATGCGATGCAACAAGTGAAAAATTCCAAAAATAATACCAGCCATCAGAATAATAATTGTAAACGATTGTAGAGCCAATAGCAAGAATGGAGAAAGTAAAAATGAAATACAAACTTCTTTTCCAATTCTCAAACAATAGAAAAATTCCTATCATTGCATAAATAAGCATGGAAGATTGTTTCGTAAAAAATGCGAGAAAAGCGAATACTCCCCCAATAATGAACCATCCTCCCGTTTTTTTAAATCTTAGAATATAAGCAGAAACCAGCACCATTGCTAAAAAAAGCGAGTCAACTCTTGCCAGATCGAACCAAGAACCACCGATAAAAAAACAAGCAGGAAAAAGGCACATTGAAACTAAAGCGGCAAATTTATTATCAGTTTCCTTTTTAACTATAAGGTAAATAAATATCATGCAGATTACTGAGGAAACCATCGATACCAACCGCAAAGGCATCAAACCTACACCCATAATTTTAGATACCAAAGCCGATACCCATGAATATAAGGGAGTATATATATATGGAATAAAATCCATTGATGGTTTCACATAAATATCTTTACCCTGAAGAATTCTGATGATATGCTCGACAGAGCCTCCCTCCATCCACTCCAGTTCGAAGGGATAGCTCATACGAATCAAAGCTATTATCAGGTAGGAAAACAGATAAACAAGCCCTATCCCAATAATAGAGAATTTAAGATATTTCTCAATTTTCAACATTTGATTTGTATTCATAAACGCCAAATTAATTATAACAAAAAATGGATTCTACAAAAATAAGCAGAATCCATTTATTAAATAAACATTTAAATCTTTAGTTGCCGAGTAGTATTCCGACTGAGGCATTAGCCCAGTTAACAATCGGTGCAAACCAAATTCCCAAAGCCAATGTGGGGATTGCTAAAACAGCAAGGACTATCATACCGGCTATTGATACTTTCACAGGTTCTTTTTTACTTTCAATGTCCTTAATGAACATATTTCTGAAAACTTTAACATAGTAGTAAAGTGACACGACACTATTCAGGACACCAACTACTGCTAACCAGATATATCCGGCTTTGATGACTGCGGCAAAAACGTAAAGTTTCCCGATGAATCCTGCTGTTGGCGGTAACCCTGTTAAAGAAACCAGGAACAAAGCCATACAAATACTCAAAAAGGGTGCTCTATAGCCCATTCCGTTGTAATCTTCAATTTCTTCACTGCCGATTTTGTTTGCAATGAGCATAACTACATAGAAAGCTCCAAGATTCATTAGCATATAGAAGAAGAAATAAATCAGAACAGCGGCAACTCCGGTATTATTCAAAACTGTTACTGCCATAAGCAAATAACCTGCATGAGCAATCGAAGAATATGCTAACATTCTTTTAATATTTGTCTGCCACAAAGCAACTAAATTACCCAATGTCATTGTCAGAACAGAAAGAATTGCAAGAATCAAAGTCCAGTCAATACCACGAACCAAAGTCCATATTTCGTTGTTTCCCGGAACTGAATCAATAAATCCGATTTTCAGGAATCTGATAAGTACTGCAAAACCTGCGGCTTTTGACGCAACAGAAAGAAAAGCAGTAATAGTTACAGGGGCACCTTCATATACATCGGGAGTCCAGAAATGGAAAGGAACTGCAGATATTTTATAACCGAACCCTGCAACAATCAATAAACTTGCTATTAGAAGCGGTGCTACATTGACTGAATGTGAAGCCAGATAAATATTAATATCATACAAATTTAGAGAACCTGTCAAACCAAAAAGTATTGAAATACCGTAAATCATCAAACCTGATGAAACAGCACCATAAATCACATATTTAAGTGATGCCTCGCTTGCACGTTTGATTTCTCTGGTATAACCGGTAAGAATATATGAAGAAATACTCATTGTTTCTATTGCAAGATAAATCAGAATCATGTTCGAAGCACCTGTAAGCAAAAACATACCGAAAGTCATACCGACAATCAGTGTGTAATATTCCCCCAAAGGACGGTCTTCGCTGTAAAGCTCCTTCGAAAAGAAAGAGAATACAACTATGATAAAGCTGGTTAGCAGAATGATTATCTTAAAAAACTGTGAAAACGGGTCAACAACAAATGACTTGGCAAATGCAATATAGCTCACACCGTTTTGTTGAAAGAGAAAAAAGCCTGCAACTGCAAAACCGAGTAAGGCTACAATACCTGAAATATTTCTTGATTTTTTAAATATCAAATCAAAGACTAAGGCTACCATGAAAGTAATAACCAATACCGTCTCAGGTATAAATAAGCCAACACTTTTTAGCAGTCCGGCAACAAATTGCTCTATTGGTATCATAAATCAGTTCTTTTATGTTATTTTAATAATTCACTTGTTTATAACATTGCAGTCAGATGACCGCCAATTTTCACAAATGGTCTCATGAAGTCAATAAAATGATTAACGGATGAATTCATAAGGCTAAGCATCGGATTTGGGTAAACACCCAGGAAAATGATGATAACAGCAAGCGGAACCAAAGCAAATAGTTCGCGAGCGTTTACATCGTCATGTTTGTACTTTACTCTTGTAGGATCCCACGGTCCCTGCCATTTTTCAGGCAATTTACCAAGGAAGATTTTCTGTAATGTCCACAGCATATAAGCCGCACCCAAAACAATACCAAGACCGGAAATGATTGTCAAAACAGGATATGTGCTGAATGCACCCAGGAATATCATAGCTTCACTGATAAATCCGCTCATACCGGGCAAACCGATTGCGGCAAAGAAAGCTATGGACATAACTCCGGTGTAAATCGGCATTTTGTTGGCAAGACCTCCAAAGTCATCCAATCCTCTAAGGTGGGAACGGTCATAAACAACGCCCACAATCATGAAGAGCATAGAAGTGATGATACCGTGGTTGAACATTTGGAAAATTGCTCCCGAAACGCCTTCAGGTCTCATTGAGGCAAGTCCCAGTATGACATAACCCATGTGGCTCACAGATGAATAGGCAATCAATTTCTTGAAATCCCTCTTCCCTACTTTATGTTGTCCCAAAGCACATAGAGCACCGTAAACGATACTTATTATACCTACCCATGCAATAAGCGATTGGAAATAACCAACTGCATCTGGGAAGATAGGGAATGCAATACGAATCATACCGTATGCACCCATCTTCAAAAGCACACCTGCAAGAATAACACTTATAGGTGTTGGAGCTTCTACGTGAGCATCAGGGAGCCATGTGTGGAAAGGTACAGAAGGCACTTTGATTGCAAATCCGACGAACAAACCGACAAAGGCTATATACCGGAGATTTGTGTTAAGACCTGCGAATATGGAGCCGGGGATATATTTGGATAAATCCATCATGTCGAGCATATTGAAAGAACCTACACTAAAGTAGAGTCCAATCATTACCAAAAGCATGAACACCGAACCAACCAAAGTATAAATAAAGAACTTGATGGCGGCATATTCTTTTCTTGGACCTCCCCAAATACCTATCAGGAAGTACATCGGCAACAGCATTAGTTCCCAGAATACATAGAAAAGGAAGAAATCGAGAGATACGAAAACACCCATCATACCGCAATCAAGAAGCAGATACATTGCGAAGTATCCTTTTACAGCTTTCTCGATTCCGAACGAAGGCAGAACTGCGACAAAGCAAACTATTGCTGTTAAAAGGATCATCGGGACGCTGATTCCATCAATTCCAAGGAAATAGTCAATGTTGACTGATCCGACTAATGGAAAATACGACCTGATCCAAGAAACTTTCTCAATAAATTGGAATCCTTTAATATCATTTATTCCGCCAAGAGAATAGTTATAATTGAGATAAATAACTACAGCCAGAATAAGTTGAGCAAACGTAATTCCAAGTGTCACCCATCTGAAAAGGTTCTTCGAAAACTTTTTACTTTTTTCGTCCTTTCCTGTTGGGATGAGCAAGACAATTAACATTCCAAGAATAGGCAAGAATGTAATCCATGTTAAAATTGGAAAGCTGAATGTACCTTGCATTAATCCTCCGGTTAAATATATTTGTTTATTATTTTTTTATTTATTACAAAAATCAAAATTTCTTCGTGCTGTTTTCCTGTTAAGCAAGAAACTTTCTTACAATAGGAAATAGAATAAAAGTATAACACCGACAATAGCAAACACGACATAAGTTTGAATTCTGCCTGTTTGAACTTTTCTCAATGCCGAACCCATCATCCCCGTTGCATTTGCTGACAAATTGACAAATCCATCTATTACTATATTATCAAAGTGACCTGTGAAGTACGATACTTTTCTTGTTGCCCACGAGCTTGCGTTCACTATTCCGTCAATTACCCAGTTGTCAAAGTAAGCAAGTACTTTTGAAATCCCCATTGTCAAAGCTACTGCAGTGGCATGATAAATTTCATCGAAATACCATTTATTGAGTGAACCTTTGTAAAGAGGTTTAATCATATCTGCAATTTTATCGGGATTGAACAGCTTGAACTGATACATGAAGAATGAGAACATAATCCCGCCGCCTGCAATCAATAATGAAAGTATCATTGCCGGTAAGTGAGCTTTATGTGTTGCTTCTTCAAATTTTGTTGCATATCCATGAGCAGATGCAGTTCCGTGAGAACCTTCAGCAGGTGCTGAATGTTTTGGTGCTTCAGCTACTGCCTGATGTCCTTCTGCAACTGCAGAATGAGCGGCAGTTGCGGTTTCCGCTTTGTGTTCACTTTTCAATGGCATCAAGAACGGGAACTGGTTTTCAGCAGAAACAACCGTTGCCGGAGCTTTAATTTTCTGATAGAACCAACCTTTTGTTGCATCTGTCGGATTTGGCGAGTAGAAAAACCAAAGCGACATAACAGACAAAAGAACTAATGGAAATACTATTACAAATTTATTTTCATGAGTTTTGGTTGCAACTTCGGTTTTGTGTCCGCCGTGGAAAGCAAGAATTAGCAGTCTGAACATATAGAATGCAGTCATACCTGCCGCACTGAAAGCCGCCATAGGAATCAGCCATCTCCAGCCGCCTGTTAATTGAGCATAAGCAAGAGTTCCTGCAAGGATTGAATCCTTACTGAGGAATCCTGAAGTAAGCGGAACACCGGAAATAGCCAGAGTGACAATAATAAATGTATAGTATGTCCATGGCATAGTCTTTCTCAGCCCACCCATGTTTCTAATATCCTGAGGGTCAGTATGGTGATCATTCATTTTGTGCATTGCGTGGTGCATTGCATGAATGACGGAACCGGATGCCAAAAAGAGAGCCGCTTTAAACCATGCGTGAGTTACAAGATGGAAGAAACCGGAAGTATAAGCACCAACGCCAAGTGCCATAATCATAAATCCGAGTTGGCTCACCGTAGAGTAAGCCAGAACTTTTTTAAAGTCAGTTTGAGTTAAAGCTATTGTAGCCGCAAGGAAAGCAGTAATTGCTCCCGTAACGGCAATGAAAGTTAATGCATCAGCCGAAAACATCGGGAATACTCTTGCAACAAGATAAACACCTGCGGCAACCATTGTTGCGGCATGAATCAATGCACTAACGGGTGTGGGACCTTCCATAGCGTCAGGAAGCCAGACGTGAAGAGGAAACTGAGCCGATTTACCGATAGCTCCGCAGAAAATCAGAATACCTGCAATTGTTAGCCATGTTCCGCTGTCGAAAGGAATCAAGCCTTTTGCAATTCCGCCAAACACATCATCGAACATCAAGTTGCCGTAAGTCAGATAAATAATCATGATTCCGGCAAAAAATCCTAAATCTCCGATTCTATTGACTAAAAATGCTTTCTTTCCTGCATCGGATGCTGATTTCTTTTCGTACCAGAAACCAATCAAAAGATATGAGCTGATTCCGACAAGTTCCCAAAAGATGTACATAAACAAAAAATTGTTTGCGATAACAATTCCGAGCATTGAAAATGTGAAAAGCCCTAAGTATGCAAAATATCTGGAAAATCTCTTGTCGTCTGCCATATATTCGGTAGAGAAAAGATGAACCAGGAAGCTGATGAGTGTTACAACAATGAGCATAAGAGCCGCAAGATTATCTATTGCAAAGCCGACTTTAATAACCACAGTATCGAGATTTATCCATGCCAGCTTCACCTGAACAATCAAATCGCTGGCGTAAATCTGGACAGCTCCGCTCTTAGAGATAAAAGTATAATCTGCAATATGCCCAAAAACCTTAGTTATAACAAGAATTACGGAGAGTAGTAAATCAATCCCCATAATGGTTGTTGCAATAACCGAGCTTGCTTTGCCGAGCTTTTTCCCGAAAAAGATATTGATTGTAAACCCAAAAAGAGGAAGTACAAGAATAATTGATGCAATCAGTAATATCGTTTCTGGTGCCATAACTATTTTTTGTTAATTTATTTATTGTTTATTTTCAAATTTAAAACGCAACAGCCATACTTCTCTGTATGTTCCGTTACTCCTTCATCTTATCTACTTCGTCAATATTCACATGATGATAGTTCTGATAAATATTCAGAATTATCGCCAAAGCAACAGCCGCTTCGGCGGCGGCAAGAATAATCACGAATATAGCCGCAATGTGACCTTGAATATTCAGTCCGCCATATTTCGCAAATGCGATGAAATTAATGTTCGCCGAGTTGAGAACCAACTCAAGTCCCATCAAAACCATGATAGCATTTTTTCGAGTGATTATGCCAAAAAGTCCAAGAGTAAACAAGATGGCACTTACAACAAGATAATGTGTTAAGCCGATAGCCATAATTTATACCTTAAATATTAATGTTTCCTTCTTGCAATTAACGCCGCTCCGACAATGGCGATGAGAAGCAGAACAGATGCCGCTTCGAATGCAAGCAGATAATTTGTCAATAATTCGTTACCAATTTGATTAATTGTGCTTTGAACAGGCTGTGAAGGAGCAGTGAACCATTTTGTACCCGCAAAAATTACTGCAAGCAGAACAAATAACCCTCCCGAAAGCAAAGCGGCAATACCAAGCTGGATTTTTCCAGTAATACCCGATTTCATATCAACACCTGCTATTTTCGTCGTGAGCATCACTCCAAAAATAATCAGTATCAGAATTCCACCGATGTAAATCATAATCTGCGTAATAGCAAGAAAATCCGCATTCAGCAGAACATACAAACCTGCAACTCCAAAAAAAGTAAACAGCAATGAAAAAGCCGAATACATGATGTTTTTGGAAATCACGACTAACACAGCCGAACCGACCGTGATTAAAGCCATGAAATAAAAGATGATGTCAAATAAATCCATAATTTTGATTCTTAAATTTATTTTCTACTATTAAATTCTTAGTCCTTTTTTTCTTCTACCTGAGGTGCTGTTTTAGCAGCAGCTTCGGCTTTTGCTTTTGCTTCGGCGGCTTTAAGGGCGGCTTCAGCTTTTGCGGCTTTTTCTTTAGCCTGGTATTCTTCAAACATTTGCTGTTTTACTTTTATCTTTTCAGGACTCATATCCGAAAAATGATAAAGCAGTTCATTCCTGTCGTAAGTAGAATATTCAAATTCCGTAGTGTGATGAACAGCAAGAGTAGGACAAACAGTTGTGCAAAGACTGCAAAAACAGCATTTTGCAAAATCAATATCATAAACCGGAACCCAGAGTTTTCTTTTCGAACCGTCTCCAAGCATCGGCTGTTCGGGATCGTCGGGAACTACCCTCAATGTATCAACGGTAATGCAATTTACGGGGCAAGCCCTGACGCAACTATTGCAACCGTTGCAGAGTTCAGGCTCAAGGATGAGTCTGTTCCTTGCATTTGAAGGAATAGGATATTGCTCGTTCGGATACTGAACTGTCACATTAGGTTCGAAAAGATGCCGAAATGTGATTTTCATTCCAACAAGTACTGTCCACAAACCAAGCCAAACGTTTTTAAAGTATTTTGTCATATATTTATTTTAACCTCCAAAGGTTCTTTTTTCTACAATTAATTTAGCATCCTGAACAAACTGATAGCTAAAAAGCATACAAATGCAAACGGAAGCAATACTTTCCATCCCAAATACATAAGCTGGTCAACTCTGAGCCTTGGCAGGGTCCACCTTAACCAAATCTGGAGATAGACAACAAAAAATGCTTTGCCGATGAACCAAAATACTCCCCAGTAAGGACCGCTCATAAAATTACCAAAAGGTGAATTCCATCCGCCCAAAAATACTGTTGCAAGAACTGCCGACACAACAAACATATTTGCATACTCAGCAAAGAAAAACATCGCGAATTTCATTCCGCTGTATTCTGTGTGGTATCCGGCAACAAGTTCGGATTCGCCTTCAGGAATATCAAAAGGAGTTCTGTTGGTTTCTGCAAGAGATGCAATCATGTAAATCAGACACAATCCCATAGTAAACGGTATCACCCAAAGTTTTGACAACGGTCCCGGACCACCAAACAAATACCAGTTCCAAAACCATCCGCCCTGCTGTTGGTTAATAACCTGCATATTCAAGCTACTCGAAAGAACAGCAATAGAAAGAATTGCCATCGCACCCGGAATTTCGTAGCTGACGATCTGAGACACCGAACGCATTGCACCAATCAGCGAGTATTTGTTATTTGATGCCCAACCGCCCATCACAATCCCTATGATTGCAATCGAACCGACAGCAAAAATAAAAAACAAGCCAAGATTAATGCCTGCAGGTACAAAATGAGAACTGAATGGAATTACTGCGAAACTTGCGTAAGCTCCTGTAAAGATAATAAATGGTGCAAGATTATAAAGAGGCTTGTTTGCCTTATCGGGAGTAATATCTTCCTTTTGCAGAAGCTTCACAACTTCGGCAATAGGTTGAAGAATTCCCCAAGGACCTGTTCTCATAGGTCCAAGACGTTCCTGAATCCATGCCGAAATCTTAAGTTCTCCCAATATTGCAAGCAAAGCATAAGATATCAGGAAAACCAAAGGTAAAGCCCCGATTATGACCATTGCAACAATATCGTTGTTAATCAGATTGTAAATGAAATTTGTTGTTTCCATTACTTTTTCAAAATTTATTTTTAAATTATCTGTCCACTTCGCCAAGAACAATATCAATACTGCCGAGAATCAGAATTAAATCGGCAAACATATAACCCTTTGAAATTTCGGGTAGAACGCTTAAGTTTACAAAACTTGTTCCTCTTGCCCTTACTCTATCGGGTTTGTCGGTTCCATTGCTTACAATATAGAAACCTAAATCACCTTTCGGGTTTTCGGCTCTCATGTAAATTTCACCTTTCGGAGGTCTTACCTTTTTGGGTAATGCAGATTGAACATCTCCTTCGTCAGGCATCTGAGCAACTGCTTGCTCAAGAATACGGCAACTTTGCTCCATTTCGTGCATTCTAACAATATTTCTATCCCAGCAATCGCCAACTACACCAACTTCGCCAACACCAACAGGTATGTCGAAGTCGAATCTATCATATATCGAATATACTTCATTTTTTCTAAGGTCCCATTTAACGCCTGAACCTCTAAGAACAGGACCACTGCAAGCGTAGCTGATTGCAACATCTGCGGGCAGAATTCCGACGTTTGCAGTACGGTCAACAAATATTTTGTTATAAATCAAAAGATCCATCACTTCGGCATTGGTTTTTCTAACCTGCTTCACAACATCAAGCACATCCTGTTTGAAAGTAGGATGAACATCGGCGGCAAGTCCGCCAACCCAGAAATAGTTGAAAAGAAGTCTGGCACCAGATGCTTTTTCAAGAATCGCCAGGATGTATTCCCTGTCACGGAAATAATAAAGAAACGGAGTAAAAGCTCCTGCATCCAAACCAAAAGTAGCAACAGCAATCTGATGATTTGCAATACGGTTAAGTTCAGCCATAATAACACGAATGTATTCCACACGGTCGGGAATCTTAATGTCAAGCATTTTTTCCAAAGCCATAACATAAGGCCATTCGTTGTTCATCGAGGCAATGTAATCAATCCTGTCAATATAAGGAATGATCTGAGGATAAGTCATTTTCTCTGCATGTTTTTCGAAACAGCGGTGAAGATAACCCAAATGGGGAACTACTTCAGTAACAATCTCGCCGTCAATCTCCACTTCAAGTCTTAATACTCCGTGAGTTGAGGGATGCTGAGGACCGACATTGACTCTCATCCTGTCGGATTCAATCTGACTATAAGTAAATTCTATCTTTTTTGTATCGCCCACTTTAAGCAACCTGTATAATTAGTTTATTTTTTTCTTAAATATTATTAATAAGGAACTTTCATTCCATGATAGTATTCCGGTGTTTCGTAGTTTTTCTGCAATGGATGCCCTTCCCAATCGTAAGGACAAAGGATTCTGATTAGATTACTATGACCTTCGAAAATCACCCCAATCAAATCAAAAGTTTCTCTTTCGTGCCAGTCGGCTGTTCGCCAGACTCTTTCGACAGTCGGAACTTTGGGGTTATCCTTAGGAACCATTACTTTTACAACAAAATGATGTGCAAACTTCATTGAATATAAATGATAGACAACACCAAGATTTTCGCCAAGGTCCATACCGCTCAGGCATTTAAGATAATCAAATTTCAAATCTTCGTCGTCGCGAAGAAATAATGAAATATCGCAAATCTTATCGGCTTTTACTACGGCAAACGCATCGGAAGGAGCCTCGGATTTGAATTCAATCGCGGCTGTCCCAAAATTGTCCTGAAGTTTTTTGTAAATTTCTTCTGCTTGCATAATAATCTATTCTATATTTAAGATATTAAATTCTGATAATAAAAAAACCTAAACAGTTATAATCTCATTTTCGATTTCTTTTTCAAGTCTTTTTCTTTTTTTGAAAATTTCTTCTTCCATAATCATCTTCTGAAGCTTAATCATACCGTCCTGAAATGCTTCAGGTCTGGGAGGACACCCGGGGATGTAAACATCAACTGGGATAATTCTGTCAACTCCTTTAAGTACATGATAACCATGTTCCCAGTATGGTCCGCCGCAATTTGAGCATGAACCGACCGAGACTACATATTTAGGTTCAGCCATTTGCTCGTATAGGATTTTAATCCTGTCAGCCATTTTCAGAGTAACGGTTCCCGTTATCATAATAAAATCGGCTTGTCTTGGGGTTGCTCTCGGAATTGTTCCAAAACGCATGAAATCGAAATGGGAGGCATTCATTGCCATGAACTCAATAGCACAACATGCCAACCCGAAGTGAAGATACCAGTCCGAACGAGCTCTTCCCCAATTCAGCAGGTCTTCTACAGTTCCCAGAATAATGCCGTCTGCATCATAAGGGTCATTTAATCTATTTAAGAATCCCATTGTTCAATCCTTATTTGTTCATCTAAAAATGAATATTACTGTTTTGTTGTAACTAAATCTTTCAAAACCGGTATTATTGGTTTTGGTCTTTCCCAGTCCAAATCTCCTTTAACCCAAACATAAGCAAGTCCTGCAAGAAGGATGACGACGAAAACAATCATCTCGATAAATGCAAACCAGCCAAGCTGTTTGAAAATCACTGCCCAAGGCAAAAGAAAAACAACTTCTACATCGAAGAGAAGAAAAACCAACGCTACGACATAAAATCTGATGTTGAATTTAATCCAAGGTGGACCTATGGGAAGCTCTCCGCACTCATAGGTTGAGTTTTTGATAGGATTGGGTTTGCTTGGTCTGACAACTGCCGAGGCAAGAAGTCCGACTCCGACGAAGACAAAACCGATAATAAAGAACAACAATATCATTCCAAATTCGGTCAACTCATTGGTTACCATACTAAACCGCTCATTTATTCAAAATTACTACTTAATTCATTTTTGCAATCTTACAAGTTGCCAAATTAAAAAAAAGTAAAGAGAAATAAAGTATTTTTTTTCATTTAGTTTCATGGAAAATGAAAAAAATTTAATTGAAAGTTAATTTTGGACACTTTACACTTAGGAAAAATATTGGGGAAATATTTTAAACTCAATGAAATGTAAAACATTAAAAATATATTTTGAATGGTTCTTTATACGGAAAACATTTTTTATACAAAAACGATTTTCATGTAATGCGATTAACTAAGAAAAGAATAAGTTGTTATACTATTCATTATTTAGGCTAACCAAAGAATAACCGTAATGATTAGAATTTTTAGGATTGATGGATTTTTTCCATTGCCATTTGGTAAACAAGCCGGGTTTGTTCCTCGATGGTAATATCGGAAGTGTCAATTTGGATTGCATCTTCTGCTTTACGTAATGGGCTGTGACTTCTGGAGCTATCGTAAGCATCCCTTGCAAGAAGTTGTTCGGACAATTCTGCTGAATTTGTTTCGATACCTTTTTCAATAAGCTCGGCTGTACGTCTTTTTGCCCTTGCTTCGATTGATGCAACAAGAAAGATTTTAAGTTCTGCCTGCGGGAAAACAACAGTTCCGATATCTCTGCCGTCAAGAACCACTCCGCCCGATTTGCCGAGGTTTCTCTGCATGTCAACTAATTTTTCCCGAATGCACCCAACGGCACTAACGGGACTTACAAATTTGGTTACTTCAGGAAGACGGATTGCATCACTAACATCTTCGCCATTCAGAAAGGTTTTCTGACTGCCGTTAACAAGATTCAATTCAACCGAAATTCTGCTCATCAGATTACAAAGATTTTCATCGGTAAGTTCAGTTTTTTCTCTGAGCCAGGCTAAGGTAACTGCACGGTACATAGCACCGGTGTCAATATATATATAGTTAAGCATTCGGGCAAGCTCCCGTGCTGTGGTAGTTTTGCCGGAACCTGCTGGACCATCTATAGCAATGATAATTTTCTTCATGGGATAATATTTAAAAAATTCAACAAACAGAATCACACATTCGCTTTAACGAATTAACCGGAAATTCTGTTTAAGTATTTTTGGAAAAGCATTAAAAAAATTTCTATGAAAACAAATAAGCTATGTCTTTTGCATTAATATTTGCCTGAGCCTGGGATGCCTCTGATTTGAAGCTGGGGTTTTTGAGGAATTTCACTTCCACCATTGCTTCCTGAAAAGAATCAATTGGTCGGTAATCCGCCCTGCTTAATGGGTGACTATTATCCGTTTGCATACTATTCTCCAATAAATCAATAGCCTGAAGTAGAATATTCTTCTGCCAGGGATTAATAACAGTATTATCCTTCTTGGCAGATTCATCTTTTTGGACATTCTTCACCTTAGCCGACACAGGGCGTAATTCCTTAGTGTCAATGTTATTGGTTACTGTCGAAGTTATTTCGCTGACTTTCATATTTCTTCCTGTTTTCTATCAAAAAATCTTATCAAAAATAAGAATAGCAATTAATATACCAAAGCAATTTATTCAAATATAGGACATATTTTCGATAAAAATGTAATTATTTTGAAAATATTTTTTCAAATTGAAAATAATATTTGTATTTTAACAAATATTTCTTCATTTTGTATTTTGAAATTTGTAGTTAAAGAATACTTTCTGTAACATCTAATTAGGAGGAACTATATGAAGAAATTTTTACTACTCTTTTTGCCGGCGGTCCTGATGTTTTATTCCTGCGGTCGAACCTGCGAGGAATTAACTCAGGAAGAGATTCTCAAGGAAAAGGATGCAATTATAAGCATGCTCAAATCTTATAACAAAGCATTCCAGGAAAAGAACTTTGCAGGAGTTGTTCCAACGCTATCGGAAAACATCCATTTCTTCGGAACGGATTCCGCTGAAGTCATCACATCCCTACAGCAGTACAAGAAAGTTGTAACCGATCAGTTTGCTTCTTATGACCAGATGGTTTACGGTGATATCGTAGATTCATATATCGAAGTGGACAAATTCGGTTCGTTCGCATCAATTATTTATGGTTTACCCGCAACTATTTACAAAGGAGGAAAAACTGAAAAATTATTTCTTAGGATTGCAAGAACTTTGAAAAAAGAAGGCGGCAATTGGAGGATATTATCAGGAATTGTTGGAATTACCAATAAAGCAACAGCTCCCACAACTCCACTTGAAGGCCAGTAAACGAATTCTTATTTAAGAAAAAAGCTGTATGATTTTCATGTCATACGGCTTTTTTTTATTTTAAAGTTTTAATCTCTCAAATTAAGTAATTATATTGCAGTTTTATTATCCAACTATTTTTTAACATATTTGAAAAAATATTATGGAACAGATTTTCAATTACATTGACAAACAAAAGCAAGGTTTCCAAACCGAGCTTATTGATTTTTTAAGTATTCCAAGTATCAGCAGTATTCCCGAGCACAAACCGGACATGGAAAAATGTGCTAACTGGCTGGTTGAACACATTAAGAACATTGGAATTCAGGACGTTAAAATCGTACCCACCGAAGGTCATTCAATCGTTCTTGCAAAATGGAACGGAGCAGGCAAAACAGCACCAAATGTAATGATTTACGGTCATTATGACGTTCAGCCCGTTGACCCGCTTGAATTATGGGACTCTCCCCCATTCGAACCGCAGATTCACGACGGGAAAATCTGGGCAAGAGGAACTGCTGACGATAAGGGACAGTTGTTCTGTCATTTAAAAGCTATTGAGGCTTATTTCAAAACAAATACTCCGTTGCCCTGTAACATTCTTCTTCTTTTTGAAGGCGAGGAAGAATGCGGCAGTAGTAACCTCGACAAATTCATTATCGAAAATGCAAAAGAATTGCAATGCGATACTGTTATCGTTTCGGATACTGAATGGTTTGCCCCCGGATTACCTTCAATATGTTACGGACTAAGAGGAATTTCCTATGTGGAAGTTACCGTTACCGGACCCAATAGAGACCTTCATTCAGGAACTTTTGGCGGAGGTATTGACAATCCTTTGAACACTCTTTGCTGGATGGTTGCTCAACTGAAAGACCGTTACGGTAGGATTACAATTCCGGGTTTTTACAACGATGTTATTCCGCTTTCAACAGTAGAAAGAAATGAATTTCTCAGACTACCATTCAATGAAGCCGAATATTGTGCAGATTTGGAAGTCGCCGGAGTGAACGGCGAATATGGCTACACAACTCTTGAAAGAACATGGGCAAGACCTTCCCTGGATTTGAACGGCATTTCGGGTGGTTACACAGGCGAAGGTGCCAAGACAATTTTACCGACAAGTGCAACTGCGAAAATTTCAATGCGTCTTGTTCCTCATCAAAAATATGAAGATATTTGCGACAAAATTGCAGCTTTCCTGTTGAAAATTTCTCCGCCTACTGTTAAAACCGAAGTTAAGATATTACATGGCGGAAATCCCGTTCTCGTTCCAATGGACAGTCCAGGCGTTCAAGCCGCTAAAATAGCCTATAAAAAAGCATTTGATGTTGACCCTGTTTTCATGAGAGAGGGCGGCTCAATTCCGATTGTTGAATTATTTGACAATGTTTTAAATGCACCGACTGTGTTGATGGGATTTGGTTTACCGAGCGACAACATTCATTCGCCGAATGAAAATTATTCTTTGGATAATTTCTTTGGCGGCATCAAAACTTCAGCAATATTTTTCGACGAATTCGCTAAACAAAAATAAACTTTTATAACTAATTAATTGATTAATAAACTTTTGGAGATTTTATGGCAGAAGTAAAACGACACATTCCTTTTGTGCCTGCAGACTCAAACATGGCGGAATTCACCATGCGTGCTTTGATTCTCGGTCTTATTATGGCGGTTGTTCTTGGTGCGGCTAACGCTTACCTTGGACTTAAAGCCGGTATGACGATTGCCGCGACCTATCCGGCGGCGGTTATCGGCATGGCATTTTTAAGAATTATGAAAGGTTCGATTCTCGAAGAAAACTTTGCCCGTACCGTCGGTTCAATTGGTGAATCGGTTGCCGCGGGTGCAATTTTTACAATCCCTGCTTTTCTCATTGCAGGAATTTGGACAGAATTCAACAGTGTTCAGCACTACTTCGAAGCAAGTGCGATTATGCTTGTTGGAGGTATTGTCGGTATTATGTTTGTTACGATTTTACGTAGAGTGATGGTCGAAGACAAAGACCTGCCCTTCCCCGAATCTGTTGCCGCAAGTGAAATTCACAAAGCCGGTCAGGGTGGCGGAAGTGGTGCAAAATTCCTCTTTTGGGCAATGGGTCTTGGAGGTGCAATTCAGGCTTTGAAACAAGTTCAGATTTTCGCATCATCATGGGAATATTTCATTGCATTTGCCACTAAGAAATTAGCTTTAGGTAAATTCGCCGCTGTTAATACCGGTGGCGGTGCACTTCTAAGCACTCCCGGTGTCAGCCCTGCTTATATGGGTGTCGGTTATATCATCGGTCCGAATCTTGCGGCACTGAACTTCACAGGCGGATTGCTTGCATGGGGTTTATTTGTTCCTCTGCTGTTATATTTCTTGGGACCGGAAATTGCCGCAGGAATGCAGGCGGCTGGTACTCCAATACTGAACGATCAGGCTTGGATTGGTGTTTCAATTGAAATCTGGAAAAAGATTGTTAGACCAATAGCTATCGGCGGAATGCTTATGAGTGCCGCTTACACACTTTTCAGAATGCGCAAGAGCCTCGGTCAGGGTCTTTCAAGAGCTTTGGGTGATGTTAAAAGAGCCGCAACGGGCGGAACTTCTGTTGACAGAACTGAAAAAGATTTAAATTTCAAATGGGTATTCATTGGAATTATCTTGTCAGCAATTGCTACTTTCTTTATTTATTTATATTTCTGCCACGATATTGGAGCGGCAATTGTTGCAACAATAGTCATGATAGTTGCCGGATTTTTCTTTGCGGCAGTATCAGGTTATCTCGTTGGTTTAATCGGCTCGAGTAATAACCCGATCAGCGGATTAACCATCTCCACTCTCATCGTTGCGGCATTGCTCATGGTTGCCCTCGGAGTTAAAGGAACAGCCGGCGTTGCGGCGGTATTAGGGGTGGCGGCAGTTATTTGTGTTGCGGCGGCGGTTGCCGGCGAAATGCTTCAGGATTTGAAGGTTGGTCATATACTTGGCGGTACGCCCTGGAAAATGCAGTTAGGAGATATTTTCGGCATTATTTTATCATCCCTTGTTATGTTCTTCCCTCTCTATTATTTGCATCAAAGTGATATAATCGCCGGTGGAACAGGACTTGGCGGTAAGAACTATCCCGCTCCTCAGGCATCATTGATGGCTATACTTGCCCAAGGGATTGTCGGCGGCGATATGGCTTGGCCCCTGATTATTGTCGGTATTTTGATGGCAATAGGTTTAATCCTTGTTAAAGTCAAAAGCCCAATGCTTGTTTGCGTAGGTATGTACTTGCCACTCGAAACATCATTTGCAATATTCATCGGCGGTTTAATTCGCGGAATACTTGACAAGATTTCTGCCAAAAAGAATCTGAATGAAGCTCAAACCAGCAGAATGAGCAACACCGGAGTTCTTCTGGCATCAGGCTTGATTGCCGGAGAAGCATTGATGGGATTGATTTTTGCAATGATTGCCGTTATTAATTATAACTTCCTTAAATCAATGGTTGTCTTTGCAAATCCGACGTTCTTCCTTAGTCTTATAGTATTTATTGTTGTAGGTTATGTTCTGGTTAAAGTTCCGCTGAAAAATGTCGGAAGACCTGAAGACCCTGCACCTCCAAGTGCTATGATGTAATTTTTCTTTTTGGGGGTTGTCTCAAAAATATTATTGAATAAATTTTGTCATTTCTGCAATGCAGGAATCCAAAATTCATATTTCTGCCTGATTCCCTCTTTCGGGGTAATGACAAGAAAATATAATATTTGAGACAACTCCCAATTTTTTTTATATATTTGCTAAATATATTTTCCCAAAATAAAAGTATTTTCGATATGAGCGACAACAAAAAGAAATTATTCAGGTACACCCTTGCCATACTGATTGTAATCGGTTCGGTGTGGCTAACAACACGAGGAGTTGACCTTCAAAAGCTTTGGCAGTATATTGTCAATGCCAATTATTACTGGGTCCTGATAACAATTCCGATTATGCTTTTGTCGCACTGGCTTAGGGCTTACCGTTGGAATACCATGCTCAAACCTGTTATAGGGAAAAAAGGTACATGGAACTTGTTTTCAGCCGTTATGGTCGGATATGCTTTTAACAATGTTCTGCCCAGAGGAGGAGAATTCCTTAGACCTTATGTTTATTCAAGACGTGAAAAAACTTCCTTTTCGATGCTTTTTGCAACAATAATGCTCGAACGTTTAATTGATTTGATTACATTATTATTGCTGTTCGGAGGAATTTTCTTTTTCTTTCGGGAACAACTCGTTCAGGCACTTCCAAATCTTCAGATAGAAAAAATTCTTATTCCTACAGGCATAGTTATCGTTGCTCTGATTTTCTGCTTCTATCCTCCTTTTGTAAAGGTAATGCTCAGAATTTTCGTAAAGCCGATTTCAGGAAAATTCTATGAAAAGCTATCAGGGATATTCGACAGATTCATCCTTGGATTCACAATTCTTCGTCAACCTTCGCAATATGTCAGGCTTATCGTCGAATCGCTCGGAATCTGGCTGTTTTATACATTTCCAATGTATATCATGTTTTTCTCTTTTAATTTTCAGGTAACAAAAGCACTTGGCTTTGACGACGCAATTCTTCTTATAGTAATATCAGGCATTGGATTCACTGTTGCACCAACACCCGGAGCAATCGGTGTTTACCATTTTCTGATTCAGACTGCTTTGGTACGACTTTACGGAGTATCACCCGAAGAAGCACTTGCTTATGCAACTGTTACACATGGTATCAATTATCTGGTACAAGTCATTGTCGGCGGACTTTTCGTCATGAGAGAAAACATCAAGAAAATTCCCGATGAAAAAGATTTAAAAGATATTGCCACAGGGTAAACTTTTCAGCATTAAAATCCAAATTGTATGATTGCATCTTCAAAACAATTATACAGAAAATGCAATATATTTTCATCTAACCTATTGATATTATTTCATATACCGAATTTTAAGCCGTTGCATCATTGTATGCAAAAAGATGCAAAAGATGCAAAATCTTACCGCCCTCCCAAGAATGGGTTTGGTTGAGATTGACTAACTTTCAAAGAACGGATTCAAAAGTAATAAACGAAATTAATGATTATTTATTGCTATGTGAATGAGGTAAGAATAACAATTTTCTTTTTCACTTTTTTCAAATATTAATATTATTTCTTCCTCATGTCCTCTGTCCCATGTCCTCTGTCCCATGTCCTCTGTCCCAACTAAATCTTCACCTATGATAAAATATTTTAAACCACTCGAAAAAAAAAGGTCCGGCAAA
>CAZSHX010000020.1:0-60467 GCA_964606895.1 uncultured Hyphomicrobiales bacterium | reverse complement strand
TAACACAATAATTGTTGATAAACAAATAATTTTTCAATTATTTACTCAATTGTAGTGTATATTTTTTGGGGTAAAGTTAGGTTATTAACGAATATTATAATGCTAAATCTTCACAAATTTCCCAACTTTATCCCCAACTCTCACAAAATACACTCCCGACGGCAAACCCGAAACGTCAATCTTCTGTCCTCCGCCGGCGGAGGTGTCTGCGGAGCAGACGGAGGTGGATACGATTTCACCAAAAACATTGAAAATTCTAATAGCATTTGAATAACCTTCCGAAGGTTCAAAACCTTCGGAAGGTTTAGTTATTTCAATGAAATCCTCCGCAGGATTTGGCATTATGGAAAATTCATCAGAAATGTCTTCTCTTTCTTCAACTCCATCCGGCACAAGCGACGACCTCAATATTCTACCCCCAAAATCTCCGATTAATGCAGTATTTTTACCTAGAATACAGGTTCTCATTGTCGGCGGTTGTTGCTTGTATATCATAGCATTTGAATCTCTCTCTGAAGAATTCCATCCATCATGTGTCCAGTAAATTTTTCCGCCCTGACCGACAGCTATCCCATTGTCTTTATCATACATATCCATGTCTTGCAAACCGAAAGGCCTGAAACAGATTGTATCCAACATGTTCACCCATGATTCGCCACCATCAGTTGTTTTATAAATCAGATCGGCATACCTACTGCCGCCGATTATTTGGTAGGAACCGGCAACAAAACCATTCAAAGAATCAACAAAACGAAGCCTTTCGGGGAATTTATGGTCAGGATAGGGATATTCTACCCATGTTTTACCGGCATCTGTGCTTTTTAAGAATTTTTCATCGTAGTTGGGATTGCCGTCATATACAATTCCTATAAGTGTTATAATATTGGGCGAAATCATAAAAATTGTTGTTATATAACACCAAAGGGGTAAAGAAACCTGCTTCCAAGTTTCAAAGCCGTCATAAGAAATATACATAAAATGTGCTGAAGTCATAATTCCATATTTGTCATCGTACATGCTGACATGCTGTAAACCAAAATCTTCAAACAAAGTATCAACCTGATATTCTTTCCATGTTTTCCCTCCATCGGTTGTTTTTACGTAATAATTTGAATCGGATGTGGCGATACAAAAATCTTTTGTCGGATAAGCTAAATCTCTGGGCGTTACCATTTTTGACACAAATAATGTTGTATCACAATAAACAGCCATCCAGCTTATTCCTGCATCAGACGATTTGATAATAATTCTAAATGTACCAAAATATGCTAAGTGAGCCATAATATTCATTGAGTCAGCATTGTCAATGGAGACAACATATCCCTTTTTTTCCCTGATCACGGAATCCCATTGATATTTATTTGATAATAAAGAAGAAGTTCCTAAAAAAAATATGAAAACGAGAAACATTAGCTTAATGAAAATTGTGAACATTACCGAGGTAGGTAAACCTACCCCGGCAATTGTATTTGAAATCCCATAACGATTATTCTGAATCTTTTTCATATTATTCTACTTTGCAAATTTACCTGTTTTGATAATTAAACCATTTATGTATATCCTGTAAAGATATAACCCGCTATTATTAACCATAGAAGAAACATTCAAGTTATTTAAGGCATCTAAACCTTGAAATTCTTTAGTGTAAACCGGGTAACCCCACACGGTATAAATTTCTAATTTTAATTTTTCTTCATTAGTTATCTGAAGCCTCTTAATGACACTTTCTAATTCAAGTGATTCAGCTTCAGAATTTGCAATAGCTGAACGTGAGATAGGATTAAAGATATCAATTCTTAACCAACCGCATGAAGTGTTACAGGTAGTAGTATCACTAATCGGAGTCCACGCAGGTAATTCAACACAGCCTGGGGTACCTGAAACAGATGTTGTCCCAATTGTATCAATCGAAAATGGGTTGCGGCAAACTCTGTATCTTTGTAAACAACATGCTGAATCGTCGCATGGATGCATTACTGTTGTCAATCCGGTCAAAAAGTCCCAATATATATCCACTTTCCAACAGCTTCTGATTGTTATTCTCCATTGGTCACTGCATCCTGTATCGGTTCGAGTTGGGTAAAATCCCATTGGGTTATATTCGATTAACTTTTTTGTGGCTTCCCGGAAGATATCCTGTTCCGGCATTGGATAACAAGTAGTTATAGTCTCAATTTTATAAATCATTATGTCCTGAAAATTATTTGGTTCACAACCGGATCTATGTTTAAAAGATACTCTAACCTGACAACCACCAGGTAATGTAAAGATTCCTGGCTCAAGGGGAGATACCCATTCATTTTCCGGACAATCAATTGCACAACTATGAACCGTTGTATCCTGCGGGTCAAATTTCGTTGAATCGCAGAAAATATGCTTGGTAATTACACAAGCACTGTCTAACGGGTCAGATGAACCTTTCAACAGATAGATTTTCAGGTCGGTATTGTTATTATATCCTATGCAGTATGATGTACCAACTATTGGGTTTGTTGCCAAACTTCTTACTGGTGTCATTGTTTGACTGAATTCTACAAAATAATGAGTATAGCAAGAATAATTCTCAGGAATATTCAAACTTGCTATTGTCACCAAACATCCTGCACAATTACTGTCCTTTTGTACAGCAACCTTGAGCCAGTCATCGCTATTTTCCGGGCAGAGGCAGGGAATTTCTTCGATAACAACACTATCAATAAAGTAATAAGCTGTCTTTGGGAAAGTCTGCTGTGCTCCAGCTGTCCACACAAAATCACTCATAGTTGGATTAAAATATCCGATTGTAATATAGTTGTAGGAAACACCTGTCGGAACTGAAATTTCACCTGCAACCAACTGCCAAGCCCCCAGTCCACGATTCGGTCCTGATTGATTCGCATATACCCCTGTAAGTGTCGAACAGGAAATCTGCGGGACAACAAAATCACAAATAGGTTCGTGATATGAGAGTGGGTCATACAGCGGACCTAACCAATTATAATAATTCAAATAACCTTCTTCGTTAAAATTTAATGTCGGACCGTTACTTAAATATGCACCCATTGAATGGACATAACCGTTAGGATGAAGAGCCAGTGTGCAATGTTTTGCAGTGCTTGTTCTAAACGAAACCCTGTAAGTATGGTTTGCCTCTAATGGAGAATTTAAACGGGTTTGAATATATTCTCTGTAAGCTCCAACGGATGTACTATCCGGATTGTACATGCCAATACCACAATAAGCAATCGAATCAGTCGGGTAGCCAAAAGGCTCTCTGTATTCGACTATGCCGTCAGGCGGATCAAGTGTATAAAGTTGTATTGCAGGCACCTTAATATGAATTGATGTAAGTGCAGCGTTTCTGTTGTAATAATCTGCAGAGCCATACGATGGAATATACCAGCCAAAGCAGGGGTCAGGTGAATTCGGATGTGAAATTTCTTGCTGACCAACACCATAGCCGTCAGTACAGCCAATTGTTCTATTAATCCAACACCAATCGTAAAGTGCATTAGAAAAATCTTTATAAGTGGAATTTAATACCGGCAAATACTGCGGATTATATACCTCGAAACTTCCATTTGGAACAATAGGTGTCTGAGAGATAGCCTGACGGGGTTCTAAAATGAATAAGGACATAATAAAAAGACTAAAGAGAACAACATAACTCGTTGATTTGCATGGCTTTACATGGGGGGGGGGTAAAACCTTTTTTGACAATAATTGATAACATAAAAACCTCTACTATAAAATGTAAAATTAAAAAGTTATTTAGGAATCAACATTTACAATTTACAAACAATTAATTTACAAAACAAGATAATATTAACATCATTGCATAATATACCAAAAACTACGTAGTTTTTCTACGTAAAACTACGTAGAAAGAGGAAATATATCTTTCATCTTATCTCAAAAACAATTTTTCTTTCTTCGCGGCTTTCGAGTTTAATGTAGAGTAGATAGATGCCAGAATTAAGTAATTGGTTGTCTTCGTTGGTTGATTCGATTTGGAGGTCGTGCTTGCCGATACGGTGTTTTTCAATATCAGCAACCTTTTTAATTACGTCGCCTGCAACATTGCTGATTAAAATTGTGACTCTGGAGGAATCGGATAGCTCATAAAACAGACTGAATTTATCTCCTGTGGAAATGGGATTCGGATAAAGCACAACATTTTTGATGAATTTTGCTGTCCCCTTAGCCGGAATTTCAGCAGGTTGTTCGAAGCCTTCGTAACAGCCGTAGAGAAGCAAAAACAATATGGGTATGAATTTTTTCATAATTTAAAAATTGAAATTGTAACCAATACCGAATCTGAAACCGCCAAGATTTCCCAATCCGTTTGTTTTTGGATTTCCGATTTGGGAATAACTGTATTTGAACGATAAAATCACAGAACTGTATTCGTCGAAATACTTACGCAAATTTACTGCTCCAATAAGGTTATATCCATATTTTGCTTTGGTGGTCTGACTGTTGCCGATAATTATTTTGTTCGGATTTACCGTTGTAATTTTCGATGAAGAAAGAGCCGAAGAAAAGCCGCCTCCTGCACCCAATTCAAGGTAAATATTCCCATAAATTGATTTGTTGAAATAGAAAACAACAGACGCTTCGGGAACTGCAAGCCTCACTGTGTCGAAACTTTCGGTTTTCAAAGCATAGTAGGAAAGATTCAGTTCGGAATAAAGAAACGAAGTTAGCCGCTGATTAAAATTCAAATTCAGATTGAAAAATGGGTCGGTTAATGAATAATTCTTGCGGATGAAGTCCTTTTGAGGGGAGATGAAAGATGCATTAACTCCAATACCGAATTTGTGAAAACCAAGAAGTTCATCGAATGAATATTCTTCACTTGAATGCGATTGCAAATTCGTGCTTAGAAATACAATTAATGTAAGTATATAAAAAATATGTAATTTGAATTTTAACAATAAATTGAAATACAGATAATAGAATAATATTTAAAATCTTACAAATGTTAAAAATTGCAAGTATTTGTAAAAAATATGAATTTGTCATTCCCGCGGAAGCGGGAATCCAAGTTAATAAGGGTAAATGGATTCCCTCTTTCGAGGGAATGACAATAAAATTACTTCCTGACAATAGGAGTAGGACAAGCATCCCTGCTTGTCCCAATTCCAAATCATGTTATTTATGCTTTCAACTCTGCATCAATACTAAATAAAAATCAATTAACAAATTGCTTTGCATAGTATTTTGCAGTAAGTTTCTCACCTGTGGCTTTTTCAATCATTTCGTTCCAGTACCATTTTGCACCGGGCATGAATACATTTTCAATCAAATATTTTCCAACTTCAGGTTTACCGACAAAACTTGGATTTGTTTCAGGTGCAACCTTAAGAACTTTGTTGCAGATGGTGAAATAGAGCTGGGAAGCAAAAAGTTCGCCAAGATGATAGTTGTGATAATAGCAAGGACTGGTTGCAATATGAATCTTAGTTGCCCAATCGGGTTCATTTCTGCCTTCAGGTCTTTTTGTCATCTGATATTTTTCAACCAAATCCCACCAAAGTTTGTTCAAATCCTGGTCCGGATTCTCATACAATGATTTTTCGAAACGGTACATCACCTGCGACCAGCGGCTGAAAACAAGTTGCTGAAGGCGAAGAGTGCTTTTGCAGGCTGATGCAATTTTTGTTTTTTCTTCACTCGAAATTTTAATTACGTCTTCCATCCATTGAGGATTTGTAGCAAATCTGCCAAATAGCATAGCAATTGCTTCCGTAGTAAAAGTATGAGAAGGAGCTTTTAAATCCCAGGGCAATGTTTGGTCGAGATATTTTTCGTATAAAGCATGTCCATATTCGTGGAGTGTTGTTTCCATCCATCTGGAATTCTGCTTGATATTGCAAAGCACACGAATGTCGCGGGCATCTCTGTCAATATTAATGCAATAAGCATGCTGATTTTTATTTGGTTTTTCATAAAGGTCACTTTTTGCAACAAGGTCGTCGATTGGTAAATTCAAACCCTGATAGTATCCTTCTGCGGTTTTAACGATGTCAATATCTTTGTAGTAGCCGTCAAGATCAACATTGTAAACTTTTGGAGCTTCCTGGAAAAAGCGGTTCTGATAGTGCCAGGGCATGAGCTTGTCAACTCCGATTCCGCAACCGTCTGCAAGGATTTTGTCCATTTTCTCTTTTTCTTTTTTGAAGGCTTCTCTGGTGAGAACATCAAGCTCATCAAAAAGTTTCGACACATCTTCGGGTTCCTGGTCATTCAGTTTCAGACTCATTTCGTGATAAGTTTTGAAGCCGAGTTCTTTTGCAATTTCGTTTCTCAGTTTAATAATTGCTATAATGTCTTTTGAAACCAAACCGCCGATTTTTTTCTGGGAAGTCCAGACTTCTTCAAGTCTTTTGGAATCTTTTGATGTTTTAAGAATTTCTTCGACATCATTATCTGTAAGCTTTTCAGTTCCGATTTCGGTACGGAAACCCGAATATTTTTTCTCGAGATTACTTTGCATTGTAGAAAGTCTGTTCAGCTTTGCTGTGTCTATGTGCTTGCCCAAGTAAACATTGAAAAGTACCGTTAAATGCCTTTTCAGCAGTGAATCCTCGATTAAACCTGATTCTTTGATTCTTTTCAGCTCGGTGAAATCTGCTTTGTTGGAAAGGATTTCATTTACTTTCATATCGAAATCAGCGGCTTTTTTCCAGTTTTCGTCGCTGGAATTGATTGAAGCATCAAAATAAGCAATGCATGAATTTCTGAAAGCAGGCTTCATTCTCTCTTCGTATTTCTTCACAAAATCTTTAAATGATTGTTCCATTTTCTTAACTTCCTCCGGATTTTTTTTATTTGAACCACAGCCGGTTAACATAAGTGATACAATAAGCATAGATGCAAATAGCATGAAAGCTATGCGGGGTAAGATTCTTCCCATTTTTCTTTCTCCTAATATTAGAAAATTGTTTAACCAAAATACTAAATTACTAAAAATGAAAAGATTTTAATTGAAATATTTTTCAAAACAGCCGATATATTATCTTAATAGATGATTTGAAAGATTTTTATTGCGAATGACAAAAAAAATTATTAAATTATTTATTGGCTTTAGCCTGATTGTTGTTTTTATTAATATACAGCCGTCAATCCTTGTATTCAGCAGCAGAAACGACGAAGAAAATATAGCTTTTAAATATAATTTTTTTTCTGGAGTATCAAATGAAAAAAGCTTGTATTGTTCTTTTTCTGAACATATTTATTGCTTATCTGTGTTCTGCACAGATGTCTTTAATAGAACTGGACGTTTCGAAAGTCCCTGCCCCGCCTGCATTGCCAACAACTGCGGTTATTAATCAGTTAATAGGGAATCAGGATTTATTTGCAGAGCGTGTTTTCGAATACCACAGCTTGATTAAGCTTTATGATTTTATAATTAAATCTGCAGGTAGCACCCATTCAGTAAAAATGCCTGAGCTTAGTTATACCGCTTTAAGCTCTCCATCAAAAAAAATAATGAAGAATTTTCAGTCGTCAGCTGAAAGTCTTTATAATATTGTAAAAGGTTTGCCTCCAAGTTCGATTAATCCTCAGGTGAATACTCTAATCACCAATTACCAGAATACTCTGAGGAATTTTCTGTCAACTGAACATAAAAATGATTCACTTGAACTTGAACTGACAAAACTGAATACTTACAAAAGCAGGTCAGAAAGTCTTCTCGAAGATGCTGTAAAGCTACGTCAAATGCTCGAAGAAAAAGATTATAAAGCATATAACGATATTTATAAAAAACAGGCTCGCAAACTTCATCAAATCCTTACAATCGCACCTTCGGTAAATATAATGCAATTTCATGATGATAGAGTCCTTGCAGGACTATCCCCTGCAATCAGGGTCGAGGTTTCTCCATGGAAGATTTTCGGGTTTTGGTTTGACTATTCATCGCCAAAATTTGGCTATACAATGCAAAATACTTATAATTTCAGCATCAATAGCAAACCTTCTAATATATCAACAGTTGACTATAGGGTGAATCTGTATTCGATTGGTGCTCAACTGTTTGCAAACAATTTCCTGAGTCTTCCATTTATGGGTGATGCGGGATTGGGAGTTAAACTTGCTTATGGTTATTACTGGAGCTACTGGAAAGCTTATAACATACAGTCTGAGCAAACCGAAGCCGATTTCCATACAATCAGGGCAGAACTCAACTTGAATAAAAATGATTTTTTCACACCGATTGAAGTTTTCTTTGCTTATAACTTCTATTTTGGAGCCGATAAAATCAGGCTGAATACTTTTTTCAATGAGTCAAAACTCGCCTCAACCAATTGGGGAGCAATCTCTTTGGGAATGAGATTTTGTCTCTGGAAAACACATTAAAATGTTCAGCTAATTTGAAAACTATTTATAAAAAGTCATTAATAATAAGGTCAGAAAATGAAAAACATAGTATATATATTAATAATTACAGGGATTTTTGTTTCTTCGGGTGGTTTCCTCTATTCTCAAAAAAATGATAATTCATTAGCCATTCGCTATTTGAAACTTGGAAATACTTACCGTCAAAGCGGTGAATTTAAAATTGCAGAAGAATTTATCGCTAAAGCGAAAACGATGCTCGCAGGTAGTAATTCCTTCTCGGGTAAATACTGGAGTGCGGTTGCAGATGAATATTCCGCATACATTCTTTGCGACAAAGGGCAAAAAAGAGCGGCTACCTCTGCACTGCTTTCCGCGATTGAAACTTACGATAAAATCATTCGTCAGCCTGACGGAAGTCAGGAAGCGGCTAAAAAGCTGTTAAAACTTATTGATGATAATGGTTGTCCGTGTTCGATTTCAGGCAGAGACATTCCTGAGCCGAAAGATGTGGATGATGAAGGTGAATACAATGAGGACATTCCTCAAAAAGGTGAAAATCTAAAAAACTTCTCGAATTCGAAAAGCAGAGACTACAGCAACTACAATCTTACCAGTCTTCCAAGCGATTTACCTCAATCTATCGAGAATTTGGGATTGCCTTTTAACAAATTTTCTGCTCTACCGGGTGGATTGGACAGATACAAAAAGCTGAAATTCGTAGATTTATCTAACAACAGCCTAAAAGAAGTTTCATCAAATGTTTCCGATTTGAAATCAGTTGAAGAATTGAATTTTGCAAATAATCAGATTAAAAGTGTATCCGACAACATCTGCAGACTTAAAAATCTTCGTGTTTTGGATTTGCGTGGCAATCCGCTTGAATTCAAGGAAATCAAGAAACTTATCCAATGCCTTCCGAATACATTGATTTATCATGATTTATTCGAGCGAGTAGAAGAGGACGAAGAATAGAACATTTCCATTCCCAAGCGTGAGCTTGGGAATGAGATTTGTTTCAACATCATGCTTCTTTTGCCATATTTTAAAAAAAACTCATCCGATATATTCACAACATCGGATGAGTTAGTTAAAGAATACAAAAGTATTTTCTATTTTATATTTTCGTCACTGCACGAGGCTTTCAGAAAGTCCCTGTTCATCCAGGAAATAAAGCGGACAGATATTTCTTTCGGGCAGGCGGCTTCGCATTCGTACATATTCGTGCAAGCTCCAAAGCCTTCTTTGTCCATCTGATTGACCATTGCAAGAACGCGTTTCTTTCTTTCGGGCTGTCCCTGAGGCAACTGGGCAAACTGCCCAACCTTTGCCGAAACAAAAAGCATTGCCGCTCCGTTCGGACATGCCGCAACACATGCACCGCAACCGATACATGCCGCCGCATCCATAGCCAAATCAGCATTTCTTTTGGAAATCGGCAGTGCATTTGCATCCTGTGGCTGTCCGGTGTTTACCGAAATAAATCCTCCGGCTTGCATAATCCGCTCGAAAGCAGTACGGTCAGTCACAAGGTCTTTGATAATCGGAAAAGCTCTTCCTCTGAATGGCTCAACGTAAATCGTATCGCCATCCTTGAATTTTCTCATGTGAAGCTGGCAGGTGGTAGTAGCCTTTTCGGGACCGTGTGGAACGCCGTTAATTGTGCAGGAACATGCACCGCAAATACCTTCGCGGCAGTCATGGTCGAACGCAACAGGTTCTTTACCTGCGTGAATAAGCCCTTCGTTCAGTAAGTCGAGCATTTCAAGAAATGACATATCCTCCGAAACACCGTCGAGCAGATGTCTTTCCAAATAACCTTTGGAATGTTCATCTTTTTGTCTCCAGATAAATAACGTTAGTTTCATTATTTATAACTCCTTACTGCTAATTTCACATTTTCAAATTCAAGTGGTTCCACGTTACGGATAGGTTTATTGCCTACACCCGTAAATTCCCATGCCGCAACATGCGTAAATTTCTCATCGTCTCGTTTGGCTTCGCCGTCGGGGTACTGATGCTCTGTTCGGAAGTGAGCTCCGCAGGATTCGTCTCTTTCGAGGGCATCCCAAAGCAATACTTCAGAAAATTCGAGGAAATCGGCAACTCTCAGGGCTTTTTCCAATACCATATTCAAATCTTCTTTTCCGCCGACAACTTTAACATTCTGCCAGAATTCTTCGCGAAGCGGTGGAATCAGCTCAAGAGCTTTTTTCAAACCTGCTTCGTTGCGTGCCATTCCCGAAAACTCCCACATTATATTTCCGAGTTCGCGGTGGAATTCGTTTGGTGTTTTCTTGCCGTTTACAAACATAAGTTTATTGATTCTGTCGGAAGCATCTGCTTCTGCTTTTTTAAATTCGGGATGGTCGGTTGGAATTTTGTCCAGCTTTGTTGTGGCAAGATAATGACCGATTGTATATGGCAGAACAAAATATCCGTCTGCCAAACCCTGCATCAAAGCACTTGCTCCAAGGCGGTTTGCACCGTGGTCGGAAAAGTTTGCCTCTCCGATAACATGCAAGCCGGGAATTGTGCTCATAAGATTATAATCAACCCACAATCCGCCCATTGTATAGTGCGAAGCAGGATAAATCATCATCGGGGTTGTGTATGGGTCTTCGCCGATTATACGTTCGTACATTTCGAAAAGGTTGCCATATCTTTCTTCAATCACTTTTTTCCCAAGGCGGTTAATCGCATCGCGGAAATCGAGATAAACCCCGAATCCTGTTTTGCTAACGCCTCTTCCATCGTCGCAGGCTTCTTTAGCCGCTCTTGATGAAATATCTCTTGGTGAAAGATTGCCATAGCTCGGATATTTTCTTTCGAGATAATAATCCCTGTCTTCTTCGGGTATATCATTAGGTTTGCGTTTGTCACCCTTGTTTTTTGGTACCCAGATTCTGCCGTCATTTCTGAGAGATTCGGACATCAAAGTCAGTTTGGACTGATGTTCACTGCTCATCGGAATGCAGGTGGGATGGATTTGAGTGAAACAAGGATTGGCAAAAGCCGCACCTTTTTTGTATGCACGGTAAGTAGCCGTAACGTTGCAAGCCTGTGCATTCGTTGAAAGATAGAACACGTTTCCGTAACCGCCCGTTGCAAGAACAACGGCATCACCTGAATGAGATTCAATCTTGCCCGTAACCAGGTCGCGGGTAACGATACCTTTTGCAACTCCGTCCACCAGCACAACATCAAGCATTTCCTTACGAACATGCGATTTGACAGTGCCTTTGCCGATTTGCTCGCAAAGAGCAGAATAGGCACCAAGCAACAACTGCTGTCCTGTTTGTCCGCGTGCATAAAATGTTCTGGAAACCTGTGCACCGCCGAAGGAACGATTGTCCAGCATTCCGCCGTATTCGCGTGCGAACGGAACGCCCTGCCCTACGCATTGGTCAATAATATTATTCGACACCTGAGCAAGTCTGTAAACATTAGCCTCGCGGGAACGGAAATCTCCGCCTTTAACTGTGTCGTAGAATAATCTCCAGATGCTGTCGCCGTCATTCGGATAATTTTTAGCGGCATTTATACCGCCCTGAGCGGCAATACTGTGAGCCCGTCGCGGACTATCGTTGTAGGTGAAAGTTTCCACCTGATAGCCGAGTTCAGCCATTGAAGCGGCGGCAGATGCACCGGCAAGTCCGGTACCAACTATTAAAATCTTATATTTTCTTTTATTTGCGGGATTAATAAGTTTCATATCGAAACGATGTTTATCCCACGAATTTTGAATAGGACCTGATGGAATTTTTGAATCTAATGTCATACGCCACCTCCCACCAATCCAAACAACACGGAAATCGGTATTGATATTAAACATAAAGTAATGATAACCGAAAGATAAGTGCCTGTCTTTTCGAGGCAGGAGAAATAATTCTTCTGGTTAAACCCAAGTGTTTGGAACATGCTCTGGATGGCATGATTCAAGTGGAAACCCACAATGATTACTGCAATCATATAAGTGATTGAAATAAGCGGATTTCTGAAACCAAGAACTATCATTGCATAAACATTAAGTCTTTCGAATAACAAATCGCCGACAGCATGCACGGGTTTGTAGAACTCAGCCGTATAGTGCTGCGGATTAGTTACGCGGATTGTGAAATGCAACAAATGATAGAGCACGAAGCAAAAAACCATCGAACCGGTCCAAATCATGGTCCGGGAGGTAAGTTTTGCTTTAACGTAATTCTTTACTGCATACTTTTGGGGTTTGGCACCCAGGTTATGAAACTTCAGATAAACTGAAGTAATAACATGAAGTACAGCGGCAAGAATCAATCCTGCACGAATCAGCCAGAGTGCCGGTCCGAGAGAATGAAGAAATCCCGAGTAGCTGTTTATTGCATCCATTCCGAGAAATATAAGCATATTCCCTGCAGTATGGACAACAACATAAAGCATAAGGAGAATACCGGAAACAGCCATAATGATTTTACTCAGTATAGTTGATTTGAGGTAGTTTAATAAAGCCATAGTACCTTAAATTTATTATTAAACAAAATAAGAATTAGTTAGATTCAGGAATTCAAATTAAAACTTTTTTTAACTAATGTCAAGTCCTAACCAAAAAAAACAATATTTAATTACAAAGTGTTGCTAAAACATATTTTTAGGTTAGACTAAAATATTAATTTCAAAACAACTGAAAACTAAATTAATATTTTCTTGCATTGTAGAATAATTAATGTTATATTGTTATTGTAAAATTTGCAACTCAATAATTTTGTAAAATGATTAACGAGGTTCGATTTGATTCAAAAAAATATTTCTAATAAAATTCACAAACTGAATCGCTAAAAAGCAAAACAGATTAAGGCATCTTTTTTTTGTCGTAATTTGGATTTGCCACATTTGAAAAATTCCAGATTCTTTTCTTATTTGTATGCTTTCATTCACTTTTGAAAGGGTAAGACCTATGATTGTAAAAAAAAGCTGAACCAGTTTTTAATGCGGACCATTTTACACCAGTTCAGCAATTCGTAAGCTTGACAAAACCAGAGCATTTCGCTAATCGAAATAATGCGAGTTCTGCTAGTACTTAACTTGCAAATATAAACAAATTTTAAATAAAATAAGGTATTTACAAATAAAAAAAATTCTATATTATATTGTGATTGCTTCAACCTTAACTTTTTTAAGCATATCACAAATCGCAACTGCTTCACCACAATCCCCGCCACCAAGCGACCCCAGTTGCTATACAGATGTCTATGGTTGTCAGGATTGGTCTAATTGGTCTGCAAACTGGATAACAGTAACAGGCATGTTTTCTGAAACAGGCAATTGCTGGTGGTATGCCGATTACAAAGTCAGATATTGCCTGAACGACCCTACAAATGTTGAAATATGGATTGGTATGTTCGGCATTGTCCCACCTCAAGGCGGTGCTAACTGTGATGCCGCACGCTTATATTTATATCCCAACTGGCCCAATACAACTCCACTTGATTACAACCATGCTCAGCTAATTAAGATGAAGCTCTACAGGGAAGCAGTATTAAAAGAATTCATGTTATCAACAAAACCTATTTGTGGAGTTGACCCACCAATTAAGTATTCAATGCGTTTTCCGGGTAGTTGTACTATGTTTTGTTCTTATAAGTTAATTGGCGGAGATGAAAATGATTTGATTTTCAAAGAAACACCCTGCTATGATACTTATTGTTGCGGCAAAGTTTATAGCATCTGCTGGAAAGACGAACCTGACCCTTTACCCGACCATCCAGAGATAACCGAATACCAATCGGGAAATAATGCCGGAAATTGCGACCTGCCAACCGGAAATCCACCTGTAGGAAATTGTAATCCTGTACCCCAGTTTTATCAGTTTCTTGATGCAAGTAATTGCGGCAATAGTTGTAATTATGGAAGCGAATAGGAGGAAACATGAAAAAGCTAATTTTTATAATATTGATTACTGCATCTCTAAATTTGATTTGCCAAGAGAATAAATTTCGTTCTGAGGTCAAGAGTTCTCCAAATGAAAAAATTGTTCTCATTAAAACAAACGGATGCAAAATGGTTTCAACAAATTCAGGCTACAGTTGGCAATTAGACGAAAAGCCCCAAATGACAGTTGTTATAACAAAAGTCAACGGAGATAAACTTATTTCAACCAATAGCGGTTATTCATGGAAGAATTATGTTGAATTGAATAATGCCAATTCAGAACAAAATTTAACTATTAATCAAAACCCGGTATTAAACGACTGCAAATTGAATATTAACTGTCCAAAGCAAGGAATGTATGAATTAAAAATATATGATGTTTTGGGAAATAATGTTATGTCAACAACATGCAGTCTATCGAACAGCCATAATGAAATTCCATTAAATCTTACAAATTTACAGAATGGACGATATTTTGTTGTATTGAATGATGGAATAAATATTTATAATTTATCATTCATCAAAATTTAATCGAACAACAAGAGGTTAATAACGGTCGTTGTTAACCTCTTGAATTTTTTTTTTCAAACGGGAAACTCATTAATGATTTCAAGAATAAAAATTGTAATAGTATTATTTATATCAATTGTTTATAGCTCGCAGGCAACTAATAATTGGTTTAAATTCGATTCATTAAATTCTATGATGGAAGTTAATCGTATTGGTGAGGTTATTGTTGATAAAAATGACAATGTATGGTTTACTGTAGCCGGATATGATTCTTTAGATACATTTAAAGTAAATTTGTATAAATATGGAAATGGAAAATTCACCGCATTTAATCCCATGAACAGTCTTCCGGGTTCAGTAAATAATATTCTAGACCTAATAATTGACCAAGACGGTAATCCATGGATATGCAATTCAAACTTTACCATTGCCAAGTATGAAAATAATAAATGGAGTAATTTTCAATTTGATTCAACACAAAATGAATTTTTTCTATTAAACAGGATATCCCATATTGCAATAGATAACAATCACAAGATATGGGTAGGAGCATGGCAGGCAATTTATCAATTAGACCCCAATATGAAATTAATATCACCAATCTATAAATATCCGCATGATCCTCATGGGATTCTGGTTAATTCAATGCTAGTTGATAAAAGTAATAATTTATGGTTTGCTCCTAATAACGACTGTCTGTTTAAGACTACAGGCTTAGAATATACACGATTCGAATTTGACAGTATTCCAAGACTAAAGGGTTCAACCCTAAGTTACTTAGTGCTTGACAGTGCCGGAAATATCTGGTTTCGCTCTTATGCTTCTGAAGCAAATTTTGGTTATTTTAATGGCACAAATTATGAAATAATGGATACGAATATTACAAAATTAAAATCTAATAGTTTAAGCCCATTAGGTGTAGATAGATATAACAATCTCTGGTGCCGAATGTCAATCCTTGATAAATCAACAATGAAATATAAATATGCAGGGTTAGTGAAACAGAAAGGTAATAATTGGATTGTATATGATACTTTAAATTCCGGAATACCTACAAATAAATGCAATTCTATCAGTTTTGATAAATATGATAATAAATGGATAGGAACCGATATCGGGCTTGTAGTTTTTAATGAAGGAGAAGATGGATTAATTTTAGGCGTCGAAGACGAACAGATTAAATATGATAATGATATTATTTTAAATCCGAACCCAGCCACAAATTTCATTGAAATCTCAGGAACTGACGGAGAAATAAAAATCTTCAATGTTTTTGGTGAAATGGTTAAGAACTTCACCACTAACCTCCACGATGTAGTGAGCGTAAGAATTGATGTTTCAGGTTTGCCTTCAGGAGTTTATTTTGTGAGAGTGTGGGATAGAGTTAGGAAGTTTGTGAAGCTATAAGAAAAAAGGGGCTTAACTGCCCCCTTTTTAAGTTAATCAATATCCTTTTAGACTTTAGCCCATGTGCATAAAAACATCTCGGCTGGGTTAACTAACAGCGAATGTGTCGGGACTACCCTGACCGTAAATCCTTGTTCGCCTGTATCGGGACAAAGGTAAATTCCCTCGAAATAATAAACGGAATTTTCCGAGCCGACGAGTTCCAGAGTTTGGTAATGAGTGCCAACCATTTCATCGTTGGGGTCAACTGTGCCGAAATATACCTGAACGGCAACATCTTGGGGACTCAGATTACCGAGTTTCACAGATGTTTTTACAGTGATGGGTTTGCCAACGTAGTATTCTTTTTCGTCAATCATCCCGACATTCAGGATTTCAACGTTTGACCATTCGGCACGAATTTTATCTTTCCAAGATTTGAGTACAAAAGCATTCTCGCAGTTATTCTCGGTAAATTTAATGAAGTTTTTAATTGCAGGGAAATAGAAATAGTTTGAATACTCTTTGAGCATACGGGTGGTCGAGAATCTTCCTGCGTTATATTTAATGCTGTTTTTCATATAGCTGACCCATTTCTCGGGTGGTTTTGCCGAAGAAGACCTTTCGAAGAAAGCAGGAACGATAGATTGTTCGAGCAATTCATATAATTCGCCTGCTTCAATAATTGCCTGCTCGTCGGCATTGGCATATTCCTCGCCATGACCGATTGCAAAGCCGTTATCGCCCGTGAAACCTTCGTCCCACCATCCATCGAGGATGCTGAGATTGACGGTGCCGTTCATAGCGGCTTTCATTCCGCTTGTTCCGCTGGCTTCCATTGGACGAACAGGTGTATTCAGCCAAATATCGCAACCTTTGACCATAAGTCTGGCAATAACCAAATCGTAATCCTCGAGGAAAACGACATGTTTTTCCAGTCCCCAATTTTTAACGCTCTGGATGATTGACTGGATTACTTCTTTCCCCATAGTATCGTGAGGATGAGCTTTTCCTGCTAAAATCATCTGAACAGGTCTTTGGGGGTTTTTCAGAATTTCAGAAAGCCGTTTCATATCGCTGAAAATAAGATTAGCACGTTTGTAGGTGGCAAATCTTCTGGCAAATCCAATTGTTAAAGCATCGGGGTCGAGGTATTCATTAATTTTGGAAACCTGTTCGGGAGCTAAAAAGCTTTTCTGCCTTTGCTGTAAATACTTTCTTGCAAAAAGAACAAGGCGAACCCTTCTTCTTTCCTTTTCACGCCAGATTTCTTCAGTTGGAATAATATCAATTCTGTCCCAAAGGTCTTGATTGTCTGTGTCGGTTCTCCAGCGTGGCGTTAAATAGCGGTCAAACAGTTCAGCAAATTCCCGGGCAACCCAGGTTAGGTTATGGACACCATTAGTAATTGAAGTTATTGGAACTTCATCTTCGGGAAACTGATTCCAGAGGGAATGCCACATTTTCCGTGCAACTTCGCCATGCAGTTTACTTACTCCATTTTGGTAAGATGTCATTTTCAAGCCGAGTATCGTCATCGAAAAATCAGTATTTGGGTCATTTTTTCCCATCTGACCGAGTTCCATGAACTCTTCTTTGCTGATACCCAAAGTTGAAATATAATTGTTGAAGTTTACTTCCATTCTGTCGTATTTGAAAACTTCATTGCCTGCCGGAACGGGAGTATGTGTTGTGAATATTGAAGTTGATTTAACAATTTGCCTTGCCGCACGAAAATCAATATTATATTTTTTCATGAAGTATCGGGTTCTTTCTACCAGAGCAAATGCCGCATGACCTTCATTAATATGAAATACGGCTGGTTCAATATTCATTGCGGTCAATGCTCTCATGCCGCCGATACCCAGAACAATTTCCTGCTGAATTCTTGTTTCTCGGGTGCCCCCGTAGAGCTGGTCGGTTATGTCGCGGTATTCTTCTCTTTTGTTCAGCTCAAAATTTGTATCAAGAAGGTAAAGTGGAATTTTGCCTATTTGAAGTTTCCAAACTTGGAGATATAATTTTTCAAGCGGCATATCAATTTCAATAATAATTGGTTTCCCTTCGGAATCCCTCATTAAAATCAAAGGCATGGAATGAAAATCATTATAGTGGTAATATTCATTCTGCCAGCCGTTTTGAGTCATTCTTTGCCTGAAATATCCCTGCTGATAAAGTAGTCCAACCCCTAACAAAGGCAGACCAAGGTCGCTTGAAGTTTTCAGATGGTCACCCGAAAGAACCCCAAGACCTCCTGAATAATTCGGGAAGCTTTCGTTGATGCCGTATTCGGTACTGAAATATGCAATAGAGCCTTGATTATGCCCATTTACAGAATCATACCAAGACCCGGATTCCATATATTTAATAAATTTTGAATGAACATAGTCCAAAAAGCTGACAAATTCAGATTGTTCAGACAGTTCGAGCAATGTCTTCTGGTGTAGCTTGTTCAGAAGAAGGACGGGATTGTGGTTCACTTCTTCCCAAAGCTCAGGATTTATTCTGATGAAAAGTTCCTTGGCGTTGTAGTTCCAGCACCACCAATAATTATAAGCAAGTTCCTTAAGTTTCGATATTCTATCGGGCAATTTTGCTGATACAATATAGCTTAGATAAGGTTTCATTTTTTTCTCCGGATTTATGTTCGTATTTTTACTCAATATAAAATATAAAAATACTGATTTTCTTTTAAATGATGTTAAACTAATTTGTATTTGTGAATAAAATTCTAAAAAATGATTACAAAGATAATAGATTGTAAAACAGATTTCGATTCTGCTATTGAACAAGCTGTCAAACTTTTGGAAGATGGCATGCCTTTAATCTTTCCTACCGAAACCGTTTATGGAATCGGTGTTGATATTTTCAATGCTGAAGCGGTTGACTCAATTTACAAAATCAAAACCCGTGAATTCTCGAAACCACTCTCTGCACATATCGGTAGCATCGAAAATGTAACTCAAGTAGCCATTGATATTCCTGTTGAATTTTACATTTTGGCTGAAAAGTTTTTGCCGGGTCCCTTAAATATAATTCTAAAAAAAAACAAAGCAATTCCTGATAATGTTACATTCGGTCTGGATACAATTGGAATCAGGGTTCCGTCAAATAAGTTTTTTCAGACACTTTCCGGGAAATTCAGAAAACCGATTGCGGCAACGTCGGCAAATCTCTCAAATCATCCAGAAATTTCGAAATCAGCCGAATTGATTAGAGTTTTCAATGGTTTAGTTCCCATGATAATTGATGACGGAACATCTGAAATCCAAAAGTCGTCAACTGTTATCAGTCTGGCTGAAAAGCCGTTCAGAATCTACCGAGAAGGCACGATTACTAAGTCAATGATAGAAAATGAATTGGGCATTGGTACACTAAAAAAAGTTTAGACATCAAAATCTGAAAAATTATTCTTATATTTGTATTCTTTATTGTTTCAGATTTTAGATTTTAATGATTGAAAAAGAAGTCATAGTAGTAAACAGAGCAGGTATTCATACCAGACCTGCGGCATCCATAGTAAAGCTTGCCGCGAGGTTTAAATCTGAAATTTTTCTTGTCCGCGACGGCTTTGCCATTAATGCAAAGAGCATTATCGGCGTTATGACTCTTGCCGCCGAACAAGGTGCAAAGTTAGTTCTCAGAGTCGAAGGCGATGATGAAGAAAGAGCCGTGACAGATCTTGCGGGACTTTTCGCTTCAGGATTCGGCGAACCATAAATTTTTCGATTTTCATCAGTAATTATAATTGCTTATTGAAATCAAGTTTAACAAAAATCAGTTCAGTTTCTATCGGAGCTGAAGCAAAAACTGAAAGAGTGTTGAAAGGGATACCCTCTTCTCAGGGTTTAGCTATTGGTAAGGCAGTTCTTATCAATCCCGAACTTGAAATCCTCACAAACGACAAAATTTCCTCCTTCGATATACCTTCAGAATTAGACAGACTCGATTTCGCGATTAACGAATTGGGTGCTGAGTTCTCTTTTCTATTAGAAAAAATTCAGCGTGAGGCAAAAAATGTTTATGCTGTGATTGAAGCTAATATCATGATTCTGAATGACAGCTTCCTCATTGATTCTATAAAAAGCCGCATCAAAAAAGGCTATTCAGCCGAAAGTTCCGTTATTCAGGAATACGACACACAAAAACAATTCCTTGTTTTTTCAAAAGATTCAATTTTAAGAGAAAGAGCCATTGAGCTTGACCAAATCAAAGAGCGTTTGATTCATGTTTTGCGTAACAAACATATTTCGTATGTAATTGGCAGAAACTCAATTGTCATTGCTCAATCCATTTTGCCCACAGATGTTATTCACTTCAAGGAAGCAGGCATAGCGGGTATTATAACTGAGGTCGGAGGAATCTCTGCACATAGTTCAATTCTTGCCCGTACTTTCGAGATTCCTGAAATTATCGGTGTGAAAGATGCAATTTCTTGTATCGAGGACGGTTCTGTCATTCTCATTGACGGCTATTCTGGAATTGTTACAATCAATCCGTCAAAAGAAACGATTGACAATTTCAAATTGAGCAAAAAGAAAGAAATTGAACATCGCAAAATTATCGGCGAACTGGCAAACAAAGCATCTGAAACTACCGATGGGCATGCTGTTCATCTTTTTACCAATATTAATTTCCCAGAAGATGTTGAATCTTCCGTTTTTACCGGTGCTGATGGTATCGGACTTGTCAGAACTGAACATCTCGTTATTGAATCAGGTCATTTTCCTAATGAAGAAGAACAGTTCAAATGGTACGACAGCATTGCAAGAAAAGCTTATCCGAAGGTGGTTACTTTCAGGGCTTTTGACGTTGGAAGCGATAAATATGCCGAGGGAATGCCAAAGCACGAGATTAATCCTGCTCTTGGTTTTAGGGGAATCAGGTTCTTGCTTCACAGGAAAGATATTTTCAAATCGCAGTTACTGGCATTTCTCAGAGCCTCTGCTTCAAAGAATGTTCGCTTCATGATACCGATGGTCACAACTGTTAATGAAGTTGTTCAGACAAGGGAAATACTCGAAGAATGTAAGGATTTCCTTAGAGAAGAAAGCGTTCCTTTTGATGAGAATATTCCAATCGGGATTATGATTGAAACTCCTGCTTCGGCAATTCAATCTTACATTTTAGCAGAGTATTGCAGTTTCTTCAGTATCGGGACTAATGATTTAACCCAATATACTCTTGCCGCAGACCGTGGTAATGAACTTGTTTCCGAAACTTTTGATTCTTTCCACCCTGCAGTTATTAAACTTATTAAAATGGCAGTTGATTCCGCTAATTCAAAAAAAATCCCTGTTGGTGTTTGTGGTGAAATGGCAGGTCATGCCGCCGCAACTTCTTTGCTCATAGGTTTGGGAGTTGCTGAATTAAGCGTTTCCCCTCCTATGCTTCTTGATTTGAAGAACCGCGTTAGGTCCATCAGTTACTCCGATTCAAAAGAACTTGCCGAAAGAGTTCTGAAATGCCATACCTACACCGAAGTGCGTCAGCTTCTCGGAATAGCTTAACATATTTCCATGAGCCATTGGAAAATAGATTTCATAAACAAACATTAAATTATTTTTCCTAATTTTGCATGTATTGTATTTCGCAATTCAATAAATAAGTGAGTGAGTATCGGGGATGGTTTTTTAAAAAGTTGAGTAACAATAAAGAAAGGTGCAGTATCATTGGCTAAGACTAAAACATTAAATGGATTATCATATAATTTAGCTCAATCATATTTTAGCACGCTTAACTACTATTCAAAAGGATACATGAGTGATTGGATTGTCAATTCTGCCTTTGAAATTGGGATTGATAATGTGCAAATTGATATTTTGAATAAAGTGATTTCTCCAAAAGAACATATAATTAAGCCTTTATTAATTAATCTGGACAATTTAAAACATATTATAGAAAAGACTTTAAAAAGCAATAATTTGCCGCTTGATTTTATAAAAGAGGCAAAATTTGATATAAGGGTTACAAGCGATAGACAGATTATATGTTCAAATTTTACAGTTGGTGATAATGGTAGGATTTATAAGTCATTAGATTATATTGAGCAATCTTACGAAAGATTTTCTTCGGTTAATCCTATAACTATACAGATATTTCAGGTGAAAGCAAATACTTTGATTGACAGGTTTCGTTTTTTCCTTTTGCGAAAATTTAAAATTGGACAAGTTAATTATTCGAAACGTATAGGAAAAGAATTAAAATAGAAACTTTAGCTTTGGTTTAAACGCAATGTAGGTTTTTTGTGCTTTCGTAATTTATCTCCATTTTTCACAAAAATCACTAAAAGATAACTCCGCAGAGCTTTTGCAAGGGCGGGAAGATGTTTTGCTATATCGGGAAGTAATTTTGTTTCTATGAGCTAAGAAGGAAACTCCTGACTTATTATTAATATTTCTTACCTTATTCTCATAGCAATAAATAATCATTATATTCGTTTATTTGTTCTATTTTCGTTCGTTGAAATAAATGAACCACATTAGTAATTGAGAAAATTTGGAATTGGAACCTATACACCAAGAATTGCATCTTTGCATCTTTTTGCAAACAAAGATGCAATAGGAAAAAAATCGTTATTTGACATAATATCAATAGGTTAGATGATAATACATTGCATCTTTTCTGATAATAAATAATAGATGCAAAGATGCAATAAAATGAAAAACTGTGGAATTGCAACAATTTTAGTAAAACAAATTGAAATTCATTATTGTTTGCAGAGAAAACCTTAGTAGCTCGGAGTAAACCCATAGAACCAAACCTTATTACATTATTTGGCGGGTTTTTATAAGGTAAGAGGTGAGAGTCTGGATATTCTCGGGCTACTAAGGTCAAGGATTTGGGAAAAATAAGGTTTTAGAAATCTTATTACTCTTAATCCCAAAATTCCAGTTCAAGACTTTTGCCGAATCTTCCCCAAATTGCATCTTTGCATCTTTTATACGTCTGTCAGGTGTTACCACCTGACAGCTCCAAACAGAGGGGCAGGAGATAACTCCTGCCGGAAGAGTAAAACCACATCATTAAGATTTAATGTCGCTTTCTTTTCATTTTTTAGCAATAAAAATTGTGTCTCTACCCGTCCAGATAGTTTCATCATTTCTTTTTATATAGGCAAAAGCATAAAGATATCCGTTAGAATAAGAAAGTATTTCAGGTGAGTAGAACTTTTTTTTGTTAGGTACACAACGAAGAATATAAGTTTTCAAATACTGAAGAGTATCGTGATTTTCATTCATATAAAAAATACAAATATCATCATCTGAAGATAAATCTTCATCGCATTTAATATAAGTACAAATTGCTGTACCAGAGTCACAACTTTCAATATATCTTATATAAAATGTGGTGCAGGCAGTGTCAATACAATCCTTATGAATGATACTAAATTTGGCATTAATGCTTAAAGAAGTATTAGTAACTTTGGGGGCAACGGATTCTTCTTTACATGAGAAAAGAATAAAGCAAGTAACAAAAGATATCATCAACTTTTTCATGATTTTTCCTTTACATATTCCTTGTTCTGTGTCTTTTAAATTCAACTTTATAATCATTAGGAAGTTTTGGTATCAGAACCCAATTCAAATAGTTCTGTATCGACGAATAAACCTTATCGGTGTCTAATATTGATATTCTATATGTGCATAATTTCGATGTATCGTTAATCATTATATTTTTTGATAATATCTTGCCACCATACGAAAAATTAATATACAAACCTAAAAGAGTATATCTTGAAAAATCAATATATGGAAGCTCACATTGAGGGAATACTGATTGTTGGATTAATGTTTTATATTGAATAGTATCATTGATAGCATAATCCATTCTAAAGCAAATTGAATCCGGGTCTATATCAGACGGCGGGAGACGGACATAGTTTGTATCATTATACCATTCGCAAGTGGGCCATTGGCGGCATTGGGGAATGAAGATGTAATTAGTATCGGTAACTTCATACCATCCTTGTGTTTGAATTTTGGGCTGTACAGGAGTTTCTTCCTTGCATCCTGCAAAAAGCAGAATGAAAGAAAAGGCGAGAAGAGCGAATAAAGTTTTCATTTTTTTTCCAATCAGAAAAAGATTTAACAATTGACTCAACTATAAAGACACAACAACAGGAAAAAAGTTACAAATTATTTTTCAAATCGCAAAAATAAATCAAATTCTAAATTACTCCACCTGAAACACAAAGAATTTCAGGTATTTTGTTTCGGGCATGGAGGCAAGCACCGGATGGTCCGGCGACTGCATTCCGCGGTAGAGCAAACGCAGTTGCTTGTTGAGTTTTGCCGCTTCTTTTACGATAATATCAAAAAATAAATCTTCCGAAATATGCTGTGAGCAGGAAGCAGTGGCAAGAATTCCGTTTTCGTTCAGGCATTGAATTCCCAGAGCGTTTAATTTCCCATATCCGAAAACGGCAGAATCAATATTCTTCTTGTTTTTCGTAAATGCAGGCGGGTCGAGAATAATCAAATCCCATTTTCTGTCCGCCGCAATTGCCGATTTGAAGAAATCGAAAACATCCTTTGTGTGAAATTCAATATTTTTAATATCATTGAGTTTTGCATTGATTTTAGAATTCGTGATTGCAGACTCGGAAGAATCAACAGAAGTCACTTCAGCCGCACTGGCAATTGAAGAATTCAAAGCAAAACCCGAAAGATTTGAGAAACAATCCAGAACTTTTCTGTCCTTCGAGAATTTTCGGATTGCAAGTCTGTTTTCTCTCTGGTCAAAGAAATAACCCGTTTTCTGTCCTTTTTCGAGCGATACGGATATTTTAACTCCATTTTCGGAGATGATAATACTTTCGGGAATTTGCCCAAACAGAATTTCGTCTTCAGAAGAAAGACTTTCGAGTTCGCGGTGGTGCGAGTTATTCTTCTGGATTATTCCTTTAGTTTGGGGAAAGACTTCGAGCAGAGCAGTAATAATAAGCGATTTTAGATTTTCCATGCCAACAGAAAGAATCTGCATAGAAAAATAGTCTTCATATTTATCAATAATTAACCCGGGTAGAAAGTCGGACTCGCCGAAAACAAGTCTGAAGGAATTTTCATCGGGAAATAACAATTTTCTGAGTTCAAGAGCATTGCTTATTCTTTTTTTGAAAAATTCGAGGTCGGGCAGTTCGAACCAGTTCAGCAAGCGAACGGAAATGAGGCTGTTGGGATTGTAAAAACCATAACCGTAAGTTTTATTCTTGGTGCTCAAAACTTCAACGACAGAGCCGGCAGGCAGTTTGTCAATGCTTTGCAATTCGTTGCTGAAAACCCAAAGATGACCGGAATGGATTCTACGTTCATGCTTCGGTTTGATAAATAATTTTTCTGTAATACTCACAAATAACCAAAATTCAAAAATGGAAAAAACAAATTTCTAAATAAATGATGTTAAAACCAAGAAGAATATGATTTTAGAAGAAATTTGGGAATAATTGGGTCTGTTAAAACTTTGTCATTTTTTCTTGTCATTCCCACGGAAGTGGGAATCCATCTTATATCAAACCGGAATACAAATCCTTCCATTCAGGATTTTCTTTTTCGATTAATTCTATCTTCCATGCTCTATTCCACTTTTTGAGTCTTTTTTCTCTTTGGATAGCATTATTTATATCGTTGTGTATCTCATAATAAACAAGTAAATGAACTGAATACTCTTTAGTAAAGCCCTCCACTAAATTATTCTTATGTTCATATACTCTTCTAATCAAATCTTTAGTAACTCCGATATAAAGAGTTCCATTCATTTGACTTGCCATAATATATACATAATATTGATTCATATTGTCTAAATGGATTCCCTCTTTTGAGGGAATGACAAAATAAAAATTATCCCGATTTTCTCCAAGAAAAAAAATATTTTCAGCTTTTTAAAAATAATTTGTAACTTTTTAACTAAAAAAAGCGTTATATAACTAAGAAAATAGTTGAAAGTATAAAAAACATATTTAAACTTGATTTTTTAAACGAATATCGGATTTGAAAGGAGGCAAAATTGAAAGAGCTTACGAAAGCAGAAGAACAGATTATGCAAATTCTATGGTTGCTCGGCAAAGGATTTGTTAACGATGTTATGAACTCAATACCGGAGCCGAAACCTGCTTACAATACTGTTTCCACTATCGTAAGGATTCTCGAAAAGAAAGGGTTTGTCGGGCATAAGGCTTATGGTAAAACTCACGAATATTTTCCGCTTGTATCCAAAAGAGCTTATACGAAGTCATACATGAAAGGGTTTATAAAAAATTATTTTGGAAATTCTTTCGAGCAGTTAGTGTCTTTTTTTACAAAAGAAAACAATCTATCGCTGGTCGAACTCGAAGAAATAAAAAAAATTATGGATGAGGAAATACTCAAACAGAAGGAGAAATAATCATGGAAAACATTTTTACTTACATATTGCAATCATCGGTAGGAGTGGCTTTGTTTTATCTTGCTTTTGCCATATCACTGAAGGATGAAACATTTTTCAAGGCAAACAGATTTTTCCTCCTGTCCGGTATAGTCATTTCATTATTCATTCCGTTGTTAAGTTTTAAGGACTATCTGAATGGTGGAAGTCTGACATCTTATGTTGTATATTTGCAGATAGTTGACATTGCTGCCATAATGCAAAAAGGTCAAAATATCGCTTTAAGCTGGATTGAAATAGGATTTATAATATATCTGAGTGTAACGGCATTCTTGTTTTTAAGATTCTGTTTCAGCATTATCAAAATCCTGAGTCTGGCTCATAAAGCTGAAAAAGTTAGCTATTCGAACGTAAAAATTGTAAACCTGAAAAAATTGAATTCGCCGTTTTCATTTTTCAATATAATTTTCATTAATTCGCATTCATTGAGACCCGAAGACAAGGATACTATTATTGCACATGAGCTTGCTCACATACGCGGATTGCATACGATTGACAACATCCTGATTGAACTGTTGATTTGTGTTCAATGGATTAATCCGTTTGTATGGTTTTATAGAAAAGCATTGAAGTCAGTTCATGAATATGAAGCAGATTCTAAAGCGATAATGAAAAGTCCGTGCAGGGCAGAATACCAAAATCTGTTACTTAAACAGGCTTTTGGCGGTATAAATTTCGAAATACTTAATAATTTTAATATATCATTACTCAAAAGGAGAATAAAAATGCTATCACGTAAAAAATCCTTAAAACCAGCTTATCTGAAGTTTTTGGCTTTAGTCCCGGTTATGATGCTCTTGATTGTTATCAGTTTGGCTATCAATCCGAATTCGGCAAACGCTTTTGGTGAAAAAAAGCAAGCAGACAGAGAACAGGTTTTCGATTCTGTTGATGTTATGCCTATGTTCGATATGCAGGCTTTTGCCAAAAGCATAGTTTATCCCGAAGCCGCAAGAAAATCAGGAATTGAAGGACAAGTTATCCTGAAAATCGAGGTATCTAAAAAAGGCAAGTCTGGAAAAATCGAGGTTGTTTCAACTGACAATCAGGTTTTCAATCAGGCGGCAATTGATGCGGCAAAGAAAATTAAATTCAAACCTGCATTGAAAGACAATAAAGCAGTTTCTGCTTCAGTTTACTTACCTGTAAAATTCAGACTCAAGTAAACAAAATCCGAGGCTGTCCGAATTTAAGCGGACAGCCTCGGAAACATTTCAGCCCTGCATTAGGGGAATGCAATTATGATTTTTATCTGAATTCCTTATATCTTCACTTTATTATTTTCGATTATTTCTTTTGTTCTCAATTATGAATAATGATACCAAATAATCAGAAAATTAAATTTTTTTTCAAAAAATTAAAACCGGCTGTCCCAAATTATGAGACAGCCAGTCTTTTCATTAATCTAAACACTTTGCTTTTACTCTTTTATTCTTTCCAGCAAGTCTTCCAGAACTTTAAGAGCGGCAACAGGAATGATTGTTCCCGGACCGAAAATTGCATCGGCACCGTTAGCATAGAGGAAATCATAATCCTGCGGTGGGATAACTCCGCCGACAACAATCATTATATCTTCCCTGCCAAGCCTCTTCAATTCTTCGGCAAGCTGTGGAATCAATGTCTTATGACCTGCCGCAAGCGAGCTTGCCCCGACAATATGCACATCATTTTCGATTGCTTCGCGTGCTGTTTCTTCGGGTGTTTGGAACAAAGGACCAACATCAACATCAAAGCCCATATCGGCAAATGCAGTTGAAATAACCTTTGCTCCTCGGTCGTGACCGTCCTGTCCCATTTTGGCAACCAGAATTCTTGGCCGTCTTCCTTCCAAAACTTCGAAATCGTCGGCAAGTGTGCGAACTTTTTCGATTTCATCTTTATCTGAATATTCGGAGCTGTAAACTCCTGAAATAGAACGAATCACAGCTTTATGCCTCCCCCATATTTTTTCCAAAGAATAAGATATTTCACCAAGACTTGCCCTCACCCTTGCGGCATTAACCGAAAGTTCAAGTAAATTGCCTTCACCTGTTTCTGCACATTTTGTTAAAGCGTCCAAAGCTGACTTAACCTTTGCATCATCGCGGTTTGCCTTTAGTTCGGCAAGCCTTTTAAGCTGGCTTTCGCGAACAAGCGAGTTGTCAACTTCCAGAATTTCGAGAGGGTCTTCGTGTTCAAGTTTGAATTTATTTACACCGACGATAATTTCCACACCCGAATCAATTCTTGCCTGACGGCGGGCGGCGGCTTCTTCAATTCTCATTTTAGGCAAACCTGTTTCAATCGCCTTTGCCATTCCGCCGAGTGATTCAACTTCCTCGATGTGATGCCATGCTTTGTGCATCAGTTCATGAGTCAGTTTCTCTATATAATACGAACCTGCCCACGGGTCAACAACTTTGCAGATACCTGTTTCTTCCTGAAGGAAAATCTGTGTATTTCGGGCAATACGGGCTGAAAAATCTGTTGGCAGAGCAATTGCTTCATCAAGTGAATTGGTATGAAGAGACTGAGTATGTCCCATTGCCGCCGCCATTGCTTCCACACAGGTTCTGACAACATTGTTGAAAGGGTCCTGAGCAGTCAGACTCCAGCCTGAAGTTTGGGAATGAGTTCGCAGTGCCATTGATTTTGGATTCTTTGGATTGAACTGCTTTATCATTTTTGCCCAGATAAGTCTTGCGGCTCTCATTTTGGCAATTTCCATGAAATAGTTTTTACCAATCCCCCAGAAAAACGAAATTCTCGGAGCAAATGCATCAATGTCCAATCCTGCTTTAATTCCCGAACGGACATATTCAAGTCCGTCGGCAAGAGTATAAGCCATTTCTATGTCGGCTGTTGCTCCTGCTTCCTCCATGTGGTAGCCGGAAACTGAAATACAGTTGAACTTAGGCATATTTCGTGAAGTATAGCCAAAAATATCGGCAATGATTTTCATTGAGGGTACGGGTGGGTAGATATATGTGTTTCTAACCATATATTCTTTCAAAATATCATTCTGAATTGTTCCTGAGAGCAATTCCATATTTACTCCCTGCTCTTCTGCCGCAACAATATAAAATGCCAGAATCGGCAAAACAGCACCGTTCATAGTCATCGAAACGGACATTTTATCCAGTGGAATTGAATCGAATAGTATTTTCATATCAAGTATGGAATCAATGGCAACACCAGCTTTTCCTACATCTCCGACAACACGCGGATGGTCAGAATCATAACCTCTGTGAGTAGCAAGGTCAAATGCAACAGAAAGTCCCCTCTGCCCTGCGGCAAGGTTTCTTCTGTAGAATGCGTTGCTTTCCTCGGCTGTGGAAAATCCTGCGTACTGACGGATTGTCCAGGGGCGGGTTACATACATTGTCGGATATGGACCCCTCAGAAACGGAGTCAATCCCGGAAGAAAGTCTGTATGCTCAGTGTCGTCCAAATCTTTTTGGGTATAGACCGGAGCAATTTCAATATTCTCAAGAGATTTTTCATAAAAAGCATCAATTGGAGTGTTCGTTTCTTTTTCAAATGAATTCTTCCAATCGTTAAAATCAGTGTTTTTAAAATCCAAATCTAAATTCATATTCGTAAAATCGGGCATATTTTTCATTTTTTCCTCCACTATCCTTATTTAATACCTAAAAATTTCTGAATCCGAGTCATTATCTCGACAATATTTGCTTTAATATGAATGAACTCCTGAACTCCTAATGATTTGTATGTTTCAACCATATCTGCAGGATAACCTGCAAGAACAATGAAAACATCTTTATTGTCCTTCAGCAAAGAAGTAACAGCTGGAACAATTTCAGAGTAAGTATCGTCTGTAGAACAGAGTATAATCACTTTAGCAGAGGATTCTTTAAAAGCGGATACTGCCTCTTCAGAATTAGCAAAACCTTTTTCATAGATTGATTCAAAACCACCGACCGAGAAAAATTCGCGGGCAAATTCAGTTCTTGCTTTATGTTGTTTGACTGGTCCCATGGATGCAAGAAATAATTGTGGGAAATGTCCTGTTTCTGCTTTGAAGTTATCGGCATTCAGACGAATTTGCTCAAAAATTTCCGATGCTCTGAATAATTCCAGTTTTTCAACCTTAATTATGCTATCGTAATTTCTAACGGCATCAATAAGTTCAATAAAACTTGCACCCGATTCTGCAGCACTTAGAAAAGCATTTGGCAAGTCTTCGCTTTTCAGTGAAAAAGATTCGTAAAGCTTTTGAAGTTCGGGTTTTTCAATCTTTTGTTCAATTCTTTCAAGAATTTTCAACACCTGAATTGAAGATTGTTCAACAATTTCTTCAAAATAATCTTCATTTTCCATCTCAGTATTTTCATACAAATTTGCATGTTTGTTCGTTCCGAGCAGAATTTCCTTTCTGGAGGAAAGGTCCTTCATCTTAAGGTTTGCTGTCTTCATGATTTCATTTTGTGGGAATCCAGCTTTAACAGCTGAGAACATCCCCCCCATTTTTTCGACTTCTTTGAAAAGTTCCCACGATGTATTTGCAATTTCTGATGTCAACGATTCTACAAAATAAGAACCGCCCGAAGGGTCAATAACATCGGTGAGGTTACATTCGTTTAGCAAAACAGTTTGAGTATTTCGTGCAACTCTTCTCGAAAATTCATCAGGAACATGCAGATTATCGTCAAATTCTGAAGTAGTTATTGTATCGGCTCCACCTATTATAGCTGACATTGTCTCCGTTGTTGCTCGCAATATATCAACATGTGGGTCAAGATTACTTTTGTTCCAATTCGTTGTTTGAACAGAGAATTTTAGTTTTTGCGATTCTTCATTTCCGCAAAATTCCTTTATAATCTTAGCCCATAACATTCTTGAGGCACGGAATTTTGCAATTTCTGTGAAGAAAACAGGACCGCTTGAAAATTGGAATGCAAATTTATTGGCTAAACTATCAATTTCAAATCCTTTGTTCAGCATTAGCCGAATATAATCAACTGCCGATGCAAACGAAAAAGCAAGTTCCTGAACTGCATTCCCTCCAGCTTCCCGAAAATTTGCCCCGTTAATGCCAATAACTCTGAATTCAGGCAGGTATTCTTCGGCTAATTTCATGGCAGTTGCCATTTCTTCAATTATATCTTCATGGGATGTAAAAAGTTCTCCTTTTACCATAAGATACATGAATGGGTCGAACTCTAAAGTCCCTTTGATTTTCTTCAAATCATAATTCTGATTCTTAATATAGGTTATGAACAAAGTCAAAGCCATCAAAGGAAATGAATCAGCTTTTATATTTACGGGAACTGCTGTAAGGTCAATATTTTTAAAGCAAGATTCAATATCTTCGATAGTCGAAACAAAAGTTCCGATTTCCATTTTTTTATTTATTTTTCCGTTGTTCAAATTTATATGTTCGTTTTCACCGATTTCCATGTCATCATCTGTATTAAGCAACGAAACATTAAATTTCAAAATCAAAGCGGTTTGTCCTTTACCGAGAGAATCAATTGCAATTCGATTATACTCTTCAGGTGATGGCACTTCAATATTCTGAGCGATAAACCATTTCCTCGTTTTATAGCTCCCGAATTCTGTCCCTCTTAAAAAAGGGTAAATCCCCGGAAAATTGTTATTTACCTGTTCGAGTTTTTCGGTATCGGTCATTGTGTAAAGCGGTTTGAGAGTAATGTTCTCATAGGTCGGCGACATAAGTTTTTCCAAAGGTTTTCCATCCAATGAGGAAATTGCTTCGTTTTTCCAGTCGTCTAAAGTAAATCGTTCAAAATCAGATAATAATTTCACAACATTTTCATCAAAAGTCTTATCCATTTTCCTACTCAAATAATGTTCAAAATCTGTTAAAAAGAATAAGGCACACTGTAAAGTATGCCTTATCAAATTTTACAATCAATATTTATAAAAATCAATCATATAATTAACATTGCATCGCCATAAGCTAAAAATCTGTACTCATTTTTCGTAGCACGCTTGTATGCCTTGAAGATATTTTCCTTGCCTCCGAATGCCGCACTTAAAAGAAGTGATGGAGTTGCGGGAGGATGGAAGTTTGTAATAAACCTGTCGGCAATTTTAAACTCGTAAGGAGGATAAATAAATTTATCTGTCCAGCCTTTGTTTGGTTTGACTGCTCCCGACGTTAGAACCGAGGCTTCCAAAGCACGGGCAACACTGCACCCGACGGCGAATACATGCTTTTTCATCTTCAAAGATTTGTTGATTGTTTCTGCGGCTTCACGCGAAATCTGGAAGTACTCGGAGTACATTCTGTGTTTCGTTAAATCCTCTACTTCAATCTTCTCGAAAACGCCCTGACCGATATTCAATAAAATCTTGGCAATTTTAACACCCTTGTCTTCAAGCTTTTTCAGTAAATCATCTGTAAAGTGAAGACCTGCAGTGGGCGGCGCGATTGATGCAAGATTATTAGGATTTGCAAAAACACATTGATAAGCAATTTTATCGTGTTCGGTAGGTTCTCTTTTGATGTATTCGGGCAATGGCATTTCGCCGAGACGCTCGATTACTTTAAAAAGATTTCCTTCGAAGCTGAAACGGACAGTTCTGCCTCTGGAAGTTGTGTTATCTATGACTTCGCAGTAGAATTTGCTGTTATCAAAGAAGATTTTATTGCCGATTCTCACTTTACGTGCAGGCTCGACAAGTACGTCCCAAATTCTCTCTTCGGATTTTAATTCGCGAAGGAGCATTACTTCTATACGTGCATTTGTTTTTTCCTTTTTACCGAAAAGTCTTGCGGGGAAAACTTTAGTCTCATTAACAACAAGGCAATCGCCTTTTTGAAAATAGCTTAAAATGTCCGAAAATTTCTTTTCATCCATGTTGCCTGTTTCTTTGTTAAGAACTAAAAGTCTCGAGGAGTCTCTCGGGTCGGCAGGAAATTTTGCCACGTTGTTTTTGGCTATTGGGTATTTGAACTCGGATAGCTTCATTTATTCAACCCTTAAATATATATAATTTCTGAAAATTCATCAATACAAAATTGCAAAAATACGAAATAATAAGCCCGAAAAGTAGTATTATTTTCTTTTTGGTGTTTTTAGTTCGTTTTTTCATGTTGATTTCATAAAATTAATTTAATTTTGCTGTTGAATATTTATTATTCAGACTTAAAAAAACGAAATTTGAAATGTTACGTCAATATGTCTGTAACAAAAATTTAATAATATCGTATTTCCTTTTATAAAGGAGGGTACAATGAAAACCAAAATTGAAATTATGACACTGACACTCGTCCTCGCATTGTTTGCAGGCTGTGTGTCAACAGACGGCTCCCGCGATGAATTCTTTGGCTATAGCAACAATTCTAAGCCAAAAGAAAGAGTTGTAGTGGTAAAAGAAAGAGTAATCGAAAGGGAAGTGCCAGCAAAGACAAAACAGCAGTGGAAAAATCCGCTTGCCGAAGATGAATACAACGCAACCGATAATGAACAGCAATATGCCACTTCAAGTCCTTCTGCTGGATATGTTGATAGAAACTATGTTTCAACAAGATATGTTCCTGTGATTGTACCCTGGTGGGACAGATACTCTTATGATTATATGTACTACGACCCCGGATTTCATATCAGCTACTATAGCGGCGGCTGGTGGGGTTCGGACTGGTGCTGGTATAACCCATGGTATGACTATCATCCATATTGGGGAAACAGGTGGTATCCATATAATAACTACGGACATTGGTGGCACGACCCATATTATTCCGATAACTATCGCGGCTGGGATGTTGCCTACCACAACCAAAAGCCACGTTCTGTACGTACTTTCGGTCCTTACAGAGGTTCTTACGGCAAGACAACAACTTCAGGAAACAATGTTAATAATCCTCAGAGAACATTATCTACCACTTCCCGTAGCGGTTATGTTACCGAAAAGCCTTATTCAGGTAATATGCAATCCACAAGATCTGCTGTTAGCGGCAATCGTAGTACATATTTGCCAAGTTCGACAACAAGAAGCACATACACAAGACAAAGTAACGATTACAACAAGAGCAACAGCGGACAGAAAGTTAGAACCACAAATTCCAGAACTAACCAAGGGAGCAACAGGAATGAGGCTACTCAGGAGAGGTCGAGATATACACCTCAATCTTCTTCACCAAACTCATCCCGTTCGTCCGAGGGAAATACAAGAAGTTCAGGAAATGCAGAACGTTCCACCTATACTGCTCCTCCAGCTCCAAGCGGAAACAGTTCAGGAAGCAGGTCGAGCGGCAGCTCGGGAAGCAGTGGCTCAAGCAGGTCATCTTCGGGTTCAAGCGGTTCAAGCAGTACAGGGCGTAGTTCAAGAAGTAAATAATAAGGAATATGAAAATGAAAAGATTAGTTTTAGTTGCAATGTTATTTGCGATAGCAACATCGTTTACTCTTAAAGCTCAGTTTATTGAAGATGCTTTGAGATATTCACAAAACAACGGAACTTATACGGTTAGGGCAGGAGCACTCGGAACAGCATTTCACGGACTTTCGGATGATATTGGTGCCATGATGTACAATCCCGCAGGATTGAGTCTGCTTACAAAAAGCGAATTCACCTTAGGGCTTGGATTCGCCGCAAACAATACGAGTGCTTTGTTTATGGGTGCCAATGAGACTTTCAAATCGAACAATGCTTATTTCAATAATATCGGACTTGTGGTTCCGATTAATATGGGCGACCGCAATGCCTCTTTTGGCATCGGTTATTTCATGGAAACAAATTTCGATAATAATATCAGTTTTTCCGGAATAAATGCCAAATCTTCTTTTGTTGACTGGCAGGCAAAAAATGGTCCCGGCAATGGAACCGGCACTTATGCAGACAATTGGGCTTATCATCTCTGGCTTGCCGGTGACGATTTAGTAACACCAATAACAGGTGGAAACCAGCAAAAAGCTTTCGTTCAGGAAAAAGGCGGGTTGCATTCGATAACAACCGGATTTGCTATGGAACTTTCTAAGTTTATTTCTGCCGGATTTACAATATCCGGAAAATGGGGCAGATTCAAATATCATAACACTTTTGAAGAAACAGATGTTAATAATATTTATACTTCGAGAGATTCAATATCATTCCCACATGATACATCTTCCCCACTGCGTGAAGTTGTAGATTTCCACAGTATGACTTATGAATCTGACCTTGAACAAAACATTGGCGGAATCAGCGGTTCAATCGGTATAATGGCTAAACTGAATAAATTTTTCAGGTTTGGTGCTTCTATTAAATTCCCGTCTTATTATAGTGTTGATGAAGTGTTCAGCGAAAGTGCAACATCTACTTTCGATTCACCTCGTTCATATTTCGGAAACGGGAAATCACCGAATCCCTGGACACCCGACCAATTTACAAATTCTTACGGAATTGTAACGCCGTTTGTGTATTCAACAGGGCTGTCGTTCAACGCTTTCAATCTTAGTATATCTGCTGGACTTGAATATTCGGATGCGACTCAGCTTGAATTTGTTAATGCTCCTGCAGAACTTAAAGTTGTGAATACCGATATAGTTAAATATCTTGTCGGACAGGTATCATGGGGTATTGGACTTGAGTATGATATTCCGTTTGCTCCGCTTGCGGTTCGCGGAAGTTATTCGGCAACATCTTCACCCTATATGAATGATAATGTAACCGGAGCTTCAATGCAGAAATATGCATTTGGTATCGGTTTCTATGCCGCTCCGAATGTCAGGCTTGAAGGTTTAGTTCAGTATTCCGAAGTAACTCAGTTACGCCAGAACTATGGAGTTGATGTTTCGAGTTATACTTACACAATGAAACCATTGAATTTCGGTGTGCAATTAACATACAGATATTAATCAAAATAATTTTTGAGGAAAACGGGGGAGCTTAGCTCCCTTTTTTTTTGGTTTAAACAGCTATTCGGACAAGCAGGGATGCTTGTCGTACCAGGTCAATGTAAAGGGTTTCTCAATTTTCTTGTCATTCTGACACGGAAAAAAGTATAGATTCTTCACTTCGTTCAGAATGACAATTCCATATAGCATAAACTGTCGAGTTGAACATCAGGAACTTCGGGTGAAGGATTTGCAGGTTTAAATAGTATTAGCTCTAATATCAACGGATAAACAACCATCAACAGCTTCATATAGATTTGCAATCAGGTCTTCTAAATTTTCAGCTTGAGTTACACTGCCGGGAATTAATGGAACTTCAGCCCATAAACCGCCTTCTTCTGCATTATGAATTAAAACTTTCAATTTCATGAGCTATGCTTCTATTAGTAAATTCAATTATTGAAACGAAAGAATTAAAATAAATTGCAGGTTTTTAAAATCAGTTTACCCTGAAAAGTGTATTTATTGAAGTAATATTTCTCGATTTTCAAAAATATTTATAATAAAATTTGATAATTTGAGAATAACTGCTTAATTTAACAGCTTGTATTTTTATTAATGGAATATTTCATGAAAAGGTTACTTACATATTCGTTTTTTATTTGCATTTTTACTGTTTTTGCTACGTTTTCCGAAGCTCCAAATCCTTCGTGGTTAACTAAAATTACCCACGAAGCCGGTCTCGATTCGGCTCGCGGAGGCAGAATCTGGGTGGCTGATGTTAATAACGACAATTATCCCGACCTCTTTTGGGGTGAGGGCGGAGTAAATAGAAATCATCTCTATTTATTCCTGAATGTCCCTAATCCCGATAAGACAAGTCCGATTAAACGTATTTTCGTTAATTGGACTGACAGTTCGGGAATCACTGTTAATCGTGATGAGACCAAAAAAGGCAGGATAGTGGACATTATGGCGGCGGCAGATGTGAATAATGACGGCAATATTGATATTGTTACAAGTATTTACTATCACCGCCTTCAGTATTATCAAAATCCTCCTGACCCGGGCGACAGAACTGAAGTTCTTCTTGGTGACGGAAAAGGACATTTCACATTAAAAAAAGATGCCGGAACAAATAATATCATTGTTGATGATACTCTTTCTCCGGGCTTGATAAACGCCACCGGAATGGCTTATCTGGACTACGATTATGATGGAATCCTCGATTTGTATATTTCAACATGGTTCACGGATTATGCGGCTTTTAATGGTGTTGGAACAAATATGCCCGATGTTATGCTGAAAGGAAACGGCGACGGTTCTTTTACTCATATTAAAACCATTGGGCTACAAAATGTAGTTGAACCTGAATATGGAGTGAACGTAACAGATTATGACAATGACGGCTGGCAGGATATCATCACCTCGCCGTATTGCCGTTCGGGTGGGGCATTATTCAAGAATACTCAGAACGGAAGATTTGCAAACTACACAAGTGTCGCAAATTACAGTGCCCAAAAACTGGGCGGCGACCATGGGCAGAACCTATGCCAATGGAGTGCCCAGCCCGGTGATGTGAACAATGACGGCAATATGGACCTGCTTCAGGTGGAAGTTCATGGCGGCTACAATGATGGTGAAGGCAGAACTCATATTGCTATAAACGGCGGCTACAAAGCAGGATATGCTTTCCAGTGGGATTTGAATAAAATCGTAAGGGATGCTCCTATTGAATCTCATCTTGGAGATCAGGGAGGCAACTGGATAGATTTAGATAACGATGGTTGGCTTGATTGTTTAATCGGACAAAGTGCTTACCCTGCCGCAAATCTTGAAGGTCAGGAAAGGCTGTATGTTTGCAGACAGGATACTGATGGAGTTTTGAAAGATATTTCCAAAGCACTCGGTTTATTTCATACAATCAAAGAAGCCCATACACCGATTCCTGTTGATTTTGATTTGGACGGAGATCAGGATATTTTGGTCAGCCACACAATCCGCGACACTCAAACCGTTGATGACAAACAGGTTATTAAAGTATGGACACAAATAGAATTACTCAGAAATGATATAGGAAATAAAAACAATTGGGCGGCTTTCAAACTGAAACCTACATTGGCTGGAACAAACAAAACGGCAATCGGTGCAAGAATATCTACATCGGCAAACGGGCTGAATATGATGCGTGAGCTTCAGGCAGGTGTCGGTCATTTTGCAGGTCAAATGCCTTTTATTCAAAATTTTGGAATAGCAGGAAAGCATTATATTGATTCAGTAACGGTTCGCTGGCCCCGAAAGGATTTGCTCACCTCAGTTTTCAAATACCCGCCGATAAATTGTATTTCTGAACTTGATGACTTAGGCAGGCTGAAAGTGTTTATACCGAGCGAAGCTGAAACTGCTGGAATAATTGCTTTCAATAAACCGGTTATGGATTTCGATACAGTTAATGTTGGAAAAGATTCAACAATCAGCTTTTTCATAAAAAATCTCGGGGATAACAGTCTTACAATTATGGACATGAAATTTGACAGTAAATTTGCAGAGCATTATTCTTTTGATAATCCTATCCCAATGCCATTTGTTATAATGCGTAATGATTCTGCTCATTTCAGAGTTAAATTCAAACCTACCCGAAGAGGAGATTTTTCGACAAATATAATTTTAACAACAGATGCCTACAATTCCAAAACCGCGTATGTGGATATACAATCGTTTGGATTCAAAAAAGAGCCGATGATTGCAACCGAAACAAATTCAATTTTTTATGGTAGTGTTTTCATTGACAGCTCTAAAACAATGTCTTTCGTAATTTCGAACCAAGGAGAACTACCGCTTGAAATTCAAAAATTCACTATTGATAACAATACCGATAATGCTTATGTGATTGATTCATCAACTTTGCCTCTAACACTACAATCGAAAGAGTTTAAATTAGTTCATGTCCAATTTTCACCAAAACAGGAAAAAGAGTATAAAACAAAAGTTATTGTACAATCTAATGCTTACAACGAACCGAATCTGGAAGTCCAACTTTTAGGAATGGGAGATGTTCCACGTTCACAAATCAAAGTTGTACCCGGTTTATTCTTTATGGGTGCTACAATGATTGGTGTTCCAAACGACCGTGCATTCCAGATTTTCAATGAAGGTAATGGAGAACTCAAAGTCTCATCTATAACACTCTTGGATGCAACTATGAATGATATCTATACATTCCCCGGTGCCAATTTTCCGATAATATTGAAACCATCTGACAGTTCGTCGCTAACTTTGAGGTTTACTCCAAAGGAAGAAAAAGCTTACAACACAAAAATGCAGATAAATTCAAATGACCCCGATGCACCGTCTAAACAGCTATCGTTAAAAGGCACCGGAGTTTTAACTTCAGTAACTGAATTGGGCAATGAAAATGATAATCTGATTGTTTCCGTCTTACCAAATCCTTTTAGTGGTTCAGCGAAAATCAAAATTTCGGTAAATTCTTCGAAGAGCAAATATATAAAGCTGAAGGCAACAGACGTATTCGGCAGAAATTTACAGACATTTTTTGAAGGAATTGCCGAAATCGGAATCACAGAAAAAGACCTTGATTTGAATAACGTGTCGTCAGGAATGTACTATCTGGTAATAGAATCAGACGGCTTGGTCAAACAGATTCCTTTGGGACTGATTAGATGATAGTAAAAAATAAGTATGAATAGAAATAAATCAGTTAAATCGAACAAATTGAAATATAAATCTTTTTTGAGTTTTTTGTTGTTATGCATCATCTTTGCAAACAATTTACTGGCAGAGGATTCAATAGATGACAGACATCGTTTTGGCTTGTTCTTTAATTATAAAATGAATGACCACGTCTCAAATTTTCAAAAGTTTGAGGGTGTTCCGAATTGCTGTCCAAAATTCGAAAAGGGAACAGGAACAGGCTATTCTATAGGTTTAAGCTGGGAACTGCCTCTGCCCTATTATCTGCGGTTAGGACTAAAGGGCGGTTATTCAATTCTTGACGGCTCACTAACCTCTCTTGAGGCAACAAAAGTAAGAGTTGATTCATCCGCCGTTGATGGACAATTTGAGCACGTTATCAATGCAAAAATCAGTGATTTTGGAATTGAGCCATTCATTAGCTTTAATCCCTTCGGAGGTTTCGAAGTATTTTTTGGTGGTCATGCAGGATTTTTGAACAAGATGACTTTCGAACAATACGAAAGAATTACTAAACCCGAAAACCGCGGTGTTTTCATAGAAACAAATAAACGTATCAGAAACCAAAGGGCAGGCGAGGTTCCAAATGCTAAAGAAATTTATGGAAGCTTATTTGCAGGAATGAACTATCATTTTCCCTTGAATCGTGATAATTCGGTATTTCTTGCTCCCGAAATATCATATATGGTCGGACAGACTGACTTTGTGAAAGATTTAAAATGGACGGTTAATTCCATGCAATTTGGTTTGGCACTGAAATATTCTCCAAAAATTGAGTCGGTTCCAAAGCAGATTTTCGAAAGAAAAGAAATCAATATCAGGATTGACACAACAGAACTCCTTTCTGATGCTTATGCCCAAAGATACGTTGCTATCGGCAAAGAACTTAATTTGGAGAGCAGAAAAATTCGGGGCGATACAGTGATTACAATTTCAAGTATTCACCGCACCGATACTCTTTTCATTCCTCCAAAACCACAAATGAATATTACAGTGAATACACCATTGATTTATATGCAAACGCAATACGTTTCTCAGGCATTTCCCATATTGCCGGTTGTGTTTTTCGGTAAGGATTCGTCGGACATTCATCCGTTTTACAACAAAATTAATAAACCATCAGATTTCGAAATAGACGATTTGGCTATCAGTCCGGTCAGTTATCATAAAAATGTTCTGAATATAATCGGTAAAAGAATGCAGAAATTTCCTAACTCCAAATTGTCACTGAAGGGCAATTCTGATTCCACAACCGAAAAAGGAAATTGCTATCTGGCAAAACACAGAGCCGAATCAATTCAGAATTATCTTGTTTCGGAATGGGGCATCAGAAAAGATAGGATTACTATTAATTCATCTGCAAGAAACTGCTACCCTTCAGAACCGACTATGACCAAAAATGACAGCGGTTATGCCGAAAACCGGAGAGTTGAATTAATTTCGGAGGATGATCAGCTTTGGGCTCCCGTGGTTCAGGAAAGGTATCTTGAAGCAAACAGAATTTCGCCATCTAATCTGAAACTTACTCCCGACGGTACTTTTCTGAAAAATATTTCATCATCAAGTATTGTTGCACGTCAGGGTTCTAAGGTTTTTGTGTCGAAATTATTTCAGGGTGCTCCTTCGGCGGTTAATGAAATCCTTACCACAGAAAAAATTGCAAATCTAAATTCAGGAGAACCTGTTACAATTGAACTTCGGGCAACTGATTTCGAAGGTCAGGTTTATACCGCTGAAACAAAAATTTCCATCAAAAAGGATACTTCAAATACCGAAATTCAGAGATTATCTTTAATCTTGTTTGGTGTTTCGAGTGTTTCAATTCCTGAAAGAGCCAAGGGACGACTTAAAGAATTTGTTCGTTCGGCAAATCAGGGAATGAAAGCGACTGTTTACGGCTATTCGGATATTTTGGGAACGTTTGGGAATAACCTTGCACTTTCGGAAAGAAGAGCCCAGAATACTTCCAAATTCATTCGCGATGTTGCTCCGAATCTTGATATTATGGAAGTCAGAGGAATCGGTTCCACCGAAATGCCCCCGGGCATCTATTCTTATGCAACTCCGGCGGAAAGGTTTTTAACCAGAACAGTTTATATTGAGTTGCAGAAAAAATGGAAAAAGTAGAAAATAATTATAAATTATGAACTAAAGATTGAAAATAAAAAGAAGATTGAAAAATATGGAAAATAATGGAAATCATATGCAAAGACCAGATTGGGACCAACTTTATCTGACAATGTGCTATCTTGTGGGAATGAGAAGCAAAGACGAGCATACGCATGTCGGCTCAGTTATTGCCGACTCAGATAATGTACTTGTCGCAACCGGTTATAACTCCCTTCCCCGCGGAATTGAAAGCGACAGCGAAGGAATTCGTCTTTCCAGAGAAAACGGTGAAAAGTACTTCTGGATGGAACATGCCGAAAGAAATGCCATTTATAATGCCGCTCGCAGAGGAACTGTTCTAAAAGGATGTAAGATTTATATCCCCTGGCTTCCATGCTGTGATTGTGCCAGAGCTATTGTTCAGACGGGTATTTCTGAAGTAATCATTCACCGCGACGGCCAGGACTTTTACGACAAGCATACAAACGGAAAATGGGTTGATTCTTATAAACGGACAGCTGATATGTTTCTGGAAGCCGGAGTAAGATTGAGGTTTGTTTCGTGCAATATAATAGCACCTGAAATCTACATGAACGGTAAAATTCATGATGCGATTGTTGTTTTGAATAAAAAAGAAGAGGAATAAGCATCTTTATTTCAAAAGTTTAGTTGCTAAGTACAATAATGCTTATATCAGGAAACGTATCTAACTTCCAAGATAAAATTATTTCGAATAATTTGGGATAAAGACAACTATTCTTTAATAGTAATTAAAAGTAAAAATTTATTGGTAAAATTTGTAATATTTTTAAATGGATCGGAAGCTCAAAAAGTCATTAAGGGAAATACTTTAAAATATCTTCGATTTGTTCTCTTCTGCGGATAATTTTTGCTTTACTCCCGTCAATCAGAACTTCAGCTGGTCTTAGTCTGTTGTTATAATTTGATGCCATAACAAAACCATAAGCTCCCGTATCGCGAATTACTACTAAGTCGCCTTCATGAACTTCGGGGAAAGGAATATTGGTTGCAAATATATCGGAGTTTTCGCAAATTTGTCCGCAAATATTGACCATTCGGGTATTTTTAGGTTTTCCGTAAACATAAGCACGATGTTTTGCTCCGTAAAGGGCAGGTCTGATTAGCGTATTCATTCCGGCATCAATTCCAATAAAATTCTTATAACTGTTTTTCACACCTGTAACCTTTGAAATTATATATCCTGCGTTTGCTGTCAGGTATCTCCCCGGTTCGAGAATAAGTTCGGGTTCTTTGAAATGATATTTTTTGCATTTTTCTTTGAAAACATCGGTAACAAGTCGTGCAGTTGATTCGATATTTAGTTCCTGCTCATCATCTGAATATGGCACTCCGAAACCTCCGCCAATGTCAATATATTCCGGAGAAATTTTCAGTTTTAAAAAAATATTTCCTGCAATTGTTAATAGTTTATCAACGATTTCGGCAAAATAGTAAGGCTCGAGATTATTCGAACCGGTCATCATGTGAATGCCGAAACGGGTAACTCCTGCTTCCAAGGCTTCTTTGTAGGTTTCGTAAGCCATCTCGTAAGGAACACCGAATTTAGCGTCAGCACCGGCAGTAGTAATTCCTTCAAAGCCGCCTCTGCCAATCCCGGGGTTAATCCTGAATGAAATAATTTCAGGTTTTCTGATTTTCAGAAGTCTTCTGAAAGAATTAATGTCATCCAGATTGATTCTAACTCCTTCTTCAGTTGCTGTCAGTAAGTCGTCGGGACTTTCGTAATTGCCTGTATAGATGATATCAGAGGATTTAAACCCGACTTTTTTTGATAATTTAATTTCCACAGGAGACGAGCAGTCCGTACCCGAACCAAAAGAATTGAACAACTTCAGGATATGAAGATTGGTATTAGCTTTAACGGAAAAATGAATTTTCGTTTTCTTATATTCTAATGTGAAAGCATTTTTCAATCTTAGATAATTCTCTTCGATTTTTGCTTTATCATAAACATAAAGCGGAGTGCCAAACTCATCTGCAAGTTTTTTTATATCGTATTGGGCAATTTTTTTCATTTTATATTCGGTTTAATTAATTTCGTAGAAAATATTTTTATCTAAATTTCCCGAGAAGAATTCGGTGTGGAGAAGTTTGACGGCATTTTCAAGGTCTTTATCGGCTACAATAATGCTTATATTTATTTCAGACCCACCGATTGAAACCATCGAAATATTGATTCCTTTCAGAACACCAAAAAACTTGGCGGCTATTCCTGCCGTATCTCTGATTCCTTCTCCTATTGCGGCAATGATTGCCTGATTCTTCCGGACAGTAACTTTAGCAAATTTACTTAATTCAGATTTAATTCTGTCAAGATTAATATCATCATCAATTGTTAATGATATGCTGACCTCAGAAGTTGTAACAATATCAACGGAAGTTTCATATTTTTTAAAAACTTCAAAAACCATACTCAGAAAACCATAAGCTCCAAGCATCCGGTTTGAATTCACATTGATGACGGACACACCCTTCCTGAAAGCGATAGCCTTGATGAGTTTTTTACCGCTTTTTTCTCCGATAATTTTTGTTCCTGCATTATCAGGATTAAAAGTATTTTTTACCCACACAGCTATTTGCTTTTGGATTGCGGGATAAATGGTTTTCGGATGAAGAACCTTCGCACCGAAATATGCAAGTTCTGAAGCTTCCTCATAAGAAAGTTCGCGGATAATTTTTGCATGGCTGACTAACCTTGGGTCGCAGGTTAGAATACCATCCACATCAGTCCAAATTTCAAGACCTTCGGCGGCTATTGATGAAGCGATAATTGAAGCAGAATAATCTGAGCCACCTCTGCCCAAAACTGTTGTCTGCCCTTCGGGATTGCTTGCAACAAAGCCACCTGTGATAATATAGCCGCTATTGAACTCAGGTTTTTTCATTAATGAAGTAAAAATTTTCTGAGTTTCTTTAAAGTTTACGTTAGCTTCACCAAAATTTGAATCTGTTTTAATTAATTCTCTTGGGTCAATGAAATTAGTGTTGTGTCCATTTTTAGTAAAAGCACTAAAGACAATCCGTGATGACAGCAATTCACCCTGAGCAAGAATATAATCAGTACTCTTGGGACTAACTTCGCCCAAAACATCAAGTGCAAAGAACAGTTGTTTCAGTTCGGCATATTTATCTTTCAGGAAATTTTCCACTTCCGAAGTTAAGCCTAAATTATTGGTTACTTCGTGATGCTTTTCGAATACAGAATCCAAAAGCCTCATTGCATCAAAAAGCTCCTGATTTTTCAAATATCTTACAATCTCAACAAGTTGATTTGTTATACCTGAAAAAGCAGAAACAACAACAAAAGCGTTTCTGTACTTTCCGGTAACAATGCTTATCACTCTTCTGATTGCAGTATCATCCTTAACGGAAGTACCGCCAAATTTCATAACTATCATAGAAACAATTATCTTTAGTTCGGATAAAAAACAAATATAGACTTAAAGTTAAAAAGAAAATTGCAGAATCTCATATATATTACCGTACATGCTAAAGAATTATGAAAATTTGATAAATTTATTTAGGAAAATGATTAAGGTTTAACTAATTTTGTAATGATATACTGAATTGAATATTTAATGAAAAAAGTATTACAAATATTGCTGTTTTTGACTTGTGCAAGTGCTTCATTTTCGCAAAAGGAAGCAAATATTTGGTATTTCGGACATAACTGCGGTTTGGATTTTAACACAACACCTCCAACAACCTTAACAGACGGTGCTTTAGATTCTCCTGAAGGTTGTGCCTCAATAGCCGATGAAAATGGGAATTTATTATTTTATTCAGATGGCAGTACCGTTTATAACAAGAATCACACTGTAATGGCTGGTGGTACAAAACTAAATGGGAACAAAACTGCAACCCAATCGGCAGTTATTGTTCCTCAGCCTGGGAATAAGAATATTTACTATCTATTTACAGTTGATGCTGAAACCGGAATTTACGGATTTCGGTATTCATTAATTGATATGTCTTTGCAAGGTGGTTATGGACAAGTAATAAAAAGCAATATATTTCTAGCCGGGAATGTTACTGAAAAGGTTACTGCCGCCCAGCATGCCAATAAAAAAGAACAATGGGTTCTTTGCCATGAATGGGATTCAAATGTCTTTAAAGCTTTTAAAATTACAAAAGACAGTATTTTTACAACTCCTGTAATTAGTTCAAGCGGCACCATTCATGAGGGAGATATTATGAATTCTGCCGGTTATATGAAAGTATCTCCAACCGGAAATAAACTAGCATTAGCTATATATTATGATAAAAAGGTTGAACTATTTGACTTCGACAATACGACAGGTATTGTATCAAATCCAATAACTTTTGAAAACGATATTTATGACCACTCATATGGAATCGAATTTTCTCCGAACGGTTCAAAACTTTATTTCAGTTCGTTCCCAGATGCTTCATATATTTTTCAGGTGAATTTGAAATCAGGCATTACTGATTCAATTAAAAAATCTGTAAAAATGGTTGTTACAAATCCAAATTACTTTTTTTATGGTGCTCTGCAGGTTGCACCAGATGGAAAAATTTATGTTGCAAAACCAAATAAACCCAATCTTGCCGCAATTGACTTTCCTGACGAACCTGTCGGTTTTCTCAGATTCAGTGATTCGGTAGTTTCTCTTAAAAAGAAGCTTTCCGGTGGTGGACTGCCGACTTTCATTCAGTCATATTTTAAAGCAGATAGTTTATATATAACTGCTAATTCTCCAATTTGCGAGGGTGATACAATCCATTTGATGTGTCAGCGTATTGCCGGAGCCACATACAAATGGGACGGTCCGAATGATTTTACTTCTGTCGGCTGGGAATCAATCATACCTGATGCGAAACTAAAACATTCAGGACAATATAATTGCTTAGTAGTTCTAACAAATGGACAAAAATATTATATTACAATTGATATAACTGTTGGTGAGAAACCAATTATTTCGATTGATACTTCAGGCAAAACTACTTTTTGCGAAGGAGATAGTGTTTCGCTTTCTCCAAATCCAATGCTTTCTCATTTGAAATATATTTGGTCAACCGGTGAATCAAGTTTAAGTATTAAAGCAAGAAAAACAGGGTTGTACAGCTTGATTGCAACTAACAAAGAAGGGTGTTCAGATACTGCTTTTGTTGCCGTAAATGCGATTTCAGCACCAGCTATTACTTTTAAAAAGTCAAATGAAAACCGTTTATGCGATGGCGACAGCGTAGAGATTACTGCCGAATCGGGTGGAACCGATGAAAAATATAAATGGTCAACCGGTGACAGTACTTCTCAAATCACAATAAAAAATTCGGGATATTATTCAGTTACCGTTACTACAATTTTGGGATGTACAAACATAAGCGGATTAAATATTGATTTTGGTACCCGACCCAAAATCAAACTCTTGCCATCTTCAAATTTCAGTTTTTGTTCAAATGATAGTATTAAAGTTGAAACAGAAACCAAATACTTGAAATATTTCTGGTCAAATGGTTTTACTTCAGATTATATTTTCATTAAAAGCTCAGGTAATTATTCCGTAACAGTCGAAGATTCAACAGGATGCAGTGCGACTGAATATTTTACGGCAAAGGAATCTCAGATTTCTGCAGATTACAATACTTCTGTTATTTTTGGAGATGTTTGTATTGGGGAAAAACCTACACGAAAAATAATTTTTAATAACACAGGGAATACCGACTTTTCAATATCCGGCTTTCACACTTTATTGAACAATCAGTACATTTCAATTACATCCACCCGCCAAGTGCCTGCATCAATAAATCCAGGTGAAGTAGTTGAGTTTAGTTTGATATATGATCCACAGCAACCTGAAGAATTTTCTGATAGCTTGATTATCGAGATAGATTATCCATGTGCTAGAAAATTTGCTATTTTTCTTTCTGCTAAATCAATTCAGAGCATAATTGCATATATACCCGATACAACCTTCAAAGCCGACGGTTCAACTGTTTCTATACCAGTAATTGCAAAAAACAGGTTATCTGACGATAAAAAAACATTGATTTCTTATGATGCAGAAGTATCATTTGATGCAAGATCATTCATGCCGGAGTCAGGTAATTATGATTTTAATAATATAATTGATGGAATCAGGTATTTGAGATTTTCAGGAAATAATGTTGAAATTGAATCTTCAGGAACAATTCTCAAATCCATCAGAGGAAAAGTCATGATTGGAGATTCCATCCATACTTTGCTGAGAATTTCTTCATTTAAGACAAATATTAATGAGCTTTGTTTGGTTACAAATCACGGATGGTTACGCGTTCAACAGTTTTGCAACATTAATCTGAATAAATTTAAGAGGATAAATTCTGTTGAAGTTTTTCTCATTCCAAATCCTGCCGATGATTTTTCAAAATTGACTTTAAATAATCATCCGGCTGATAATTTAGTGCTTAAATTATATAATTTGCAAGGGGAACTAATTGTTGTGAAGAATCTGAAAATATCTTCATCTGAAACGGTTGAATATAGTTATGTTATTGATATGTCCGCACTTCCAAATGGAATGTATTATCTTTGGATTTCAAGTAGTTCGCTAACTGTTATAAAACCGATAATAATTGCGAAGTAACTTTTTTCTTATTTCAAACAATCAATTTCTCTTCCTCTTTCAACAACTAAACGACATTGCGGCATGGAAAATTGGACTTGGGAAAGAAAATGAATTTATGAGCTTTCCTTTGTACCGTAAGAGTGCAAAGTGGTCTGACTACATTTCGGATTTTTAGGATTAAAGGATTTCACGGATTTTCAAGAATATTTTGCGAAGATGTCCTGCATCTGCCAGATGTATGTTTTCTGATATGAATATCTTTTCTTCAATCATCTTAATCCCAAAATCCGTTTAATTCGCGATTCAGACGGCAATTTTTCGTTTTTTATGCTATCACTACGTGTTAGAAAGGCAAAGGGGTGTTTCACGGTTACCACTATTTATTCTCTACGCAAAATCCCGTTTTTCATCCTCCCAATTTGCATTGCATCATCAAAAACTAATTTATATAAAATGCAATAATTATTCATCTAACCAATTGATTTTATTCCATATAACGAATATATTTCCATTGCATCTTTGTGTTGAAAAAGATGCAAAGATGCAATTTTTTCTCAGATGGACTCCACCTCGCAGGTGGAGCCCATCTTTTTCAGTTATTTCCCCAAATTTGCATTGCATCTTCAAAATATTTATGTAGAAAATGCAATATATTTTCATCTAACCAATTGATATTATTTCAAATAACGATTTTTTTACAATTGCATCTTTGTGCTGAAAAAGATGCAAATGATGCAAATCTTGCCTCCCTTTCCATGAATTCGGGGTGAGGTTAACAAACTATCAAGGAACGATTTCAAAAACAATAAACGAAAACAATAAATATTTATTGCTATAGGATAAGGGTAATATATGCCGCAAATAGCACAGATGCCAGCAATTTTTAAAAGGTGAAGAGATAAAGAAACCGATAACGGTTTTTCAGGCAATTGCAACTTGCTGGTATGATAAGTCATTGATATTAGCCATGTTCTTTGCATGCTCGAAAGTCATACTAACAACATTCCCCTCTTGGTCAAGTTCGACCAAAACGTTATCGTTGACATCTTTTGTTTCTACAATCAAATTATTGTTGAAAGTTATCAACAAAGTGTCTGTACCTTGAAAGTATTTTATTTGCATTATTTTTTCTCCTTAAATGAACGGTCAAAAAAAGCATTGTGATCTGTCTGGTCTGAGTTTAGTAAATTCAAAATATTCAGTAAATTTCATTGCATCCTTTTGATAATCTGAGTAATTAACGAATACTACAATACTATATTTTTACAAACTTACTCACCTTATCTCCTACCCTTACAAAATAAACCCCCGACGGCAAACCCGATACGTCAATTCTATGTCCTCCGCTGGCGGAGGTGTCTGCGGAGCAGACGGAGGTGGATACCATTTCACCAAAGACATTGAAGATACGGATGTCTGTGTTGGTCAAGGCATGCCTTGACCCTACAGAGATTTCTATAAAATCAGCGGCGGGGTTAGGCGAAAGAGAAAAATCATACTGCATGACATTTTCCTTAATGTCTGATGTATTTACTCCACGCCACAAAATACCGACCGAATCTTGAAAAATCAATGTTCCTTTCTTTGTAACATAAAGGTGTAAATAATTGGATTTTCTATTAGCTGACTTAACGTACTTAAAAGTTTTAAAATCATCATCTGACGACAAAAGACTCTTATTTGCTAAGCAGAAAAATTGCTTTCTGGAATAAAAAACCTGATCAAATTTTGATAGACTAACAGGAATGGTATCCCATAAATCATTGGTTGGATTAAGCTTAAAAAGTTTATATTGGGCAAATTGATATAAATTGTCGTTATCAGTTAAAATAATTGAAGTTGCTATCCCTGGAATCTTGAAATTTGTATCTATCTTTTTCATTTTCATCGGTTTTTCATCTAAACTATTCATATAATAGATGCTATTTCCTGAGGTTAAGTAGATAACTCCCTTTCTATCAATGTTAAAACAATTATCAAAAGAGTCCTTGAAATTTTCAAAATTAATAAATTGATTCGTTTTCCAAGAACCGTCATTACCATTTTTATACAATAAGTTATAAGTGCGTTTATAAGTATCATCTTTGTTCACCGTTATTCGCAAAACCGCTATTGTATCTTTCTTCGTGAATAAATTATACCCAAAACGAGTTGAATCGCGTGAAAAGGGTTCATCACATGGAAGAGGATTAATGGTTTTTCCGTAATCCTTTGAATAAAACAAAGATTCGTCAGCATATTGACCACCCATTAAACTAAAATATAAGGTGTTTCCACTGGTACAAACTAAATTGTAAACTGTTCCCTCCTTGGAATAAATATTTTTCCATGTTAAACCATCATCGGTCGACATATTTAATGCTGAATCAAGGAAAAGATACATGTTCCCTAAAGAATCCTCTGAAAATTTAATGTTATATCTATATCCTTCTGCATTATTTGGTTCATTAACGTTAAGTTTTGTCCATGAATATTCTGCATTCAAATGTTGAAAAGGCAAAAATAGGACAAGTAAGAAGATAAATTTCAATGATTTCATATCTGCTTTAAATAAAAAAATATTTTTTGTAATGGAAATCCCTTGAAAATACGAATTATTCAATTATCAAACAAAAAATAATTTCATTATTTTCTATCATACATTAAAAAAAACTTGCTCATTACAAACTAATTACTTAAATTTACTCAAATTCAGTTATGTTTTTCAATTTTTGGAGTAAGTGGATGAGAAAATACATGTATCTTTTGCTCTCATCGTTGTTTTTGCTTGCAGTTACTCAAATGTTTGCCGATGACAAATATGTGATGAAAACTGTCGGAAACCACGACGATGAAGTGCTTGGCGTATTCGTCAATATGAGCAATACAATGTTTGCCACATGCAGTGTGGACGAGACAATCAAATTGTGGAGTTTGCCCGATGGCAAAGAGATAAGGACTTTGAAAGGTCACCTGGGAGAAGTAAACAACGTTTCTTTTTCCGGTGATGATAAATTGCTTGCGAGCGGTTCGACGGACAACAGCGTAAAAATCTGGGATGTAGCAACCGGTCAGTTACTTAATACATTAATCGGTCACACAGATCAGGTAATCGGAGTGTATTTCAGTCAGGACGCACCGAATACTTTTGTTGCAAGCACTAGTTTCGACAAAACCGTTAAACTCTGGGATGTTAAACTTGGTGCCGAAATCAAGACACTCCACGGTCATACGGCTTCAATCAATAATGTTGCTTACAGCTACGACGGCAAAACAATTGCATCGTGCAGTGACGACAAAACAATTAAAATCTGGTCAACAGATTTAACAACTAAAGAACCTTTGAAAACACTCACAGGTCATAACGACCATGTATTAACTGTGGTTTACAGCTTCGACAGTCAAAGAATGGCATCCTCTGACGCAAGCGGTGAAATTATCATCTGGAGAATGCCCGAAGGTGTTATGCTTAAACGAATAAAAGCTCATGACAACCTGATTCAGGATGTGGCATTTGCTGAAGATAATGTCAGAATAGTCAGTGCAAGCCTTGACAAATTTGTGAAAATCTGGGATATTGACACTGGCGAAAATCTCCTGAATTTTGATGCAGGAGTGGAAATCTGGACAGTTGATTTAGTCAGTGATGCAAGTATCATTGTTCTTGGTTGCTCCGACGGTACTGTTAGAATACTTACAAAAACCGCCGAAGTGAAGAAAACCGGAAAGGGAGGCAGAAAATGAGAACATTTGCCAAATTATTCGCATTATTGCTTTGTGTATTTTTGATTAAATACGAAGCATATCCTCAGGGTGGAGCAATTAAACTAATTGTTTCAATAACCGGAAATGTTTTTGATGAAGTTTCAAAACAAGCCATCGGAGTTGATATTGAGCTTCTTGACGAAACCGGAAACCGTATTGCACGTGCAAAAACTAATTCATCAGACGGATATTATTTCATCACCGGTCTTACACCCGGCAAGAAATATTTCATCCGCAATATAGTTGATATCACGAGTACAAAACGATATTTCAGACAAAAATTTGAAATAAATATTCCTCAGACTACCAGTTATCAGGAATATTCTAAGGATATTGTGCTGAAACCGCTTGGTCAGGACATGGAAATCCCTCTCAGAGTTTCGCCTTTCAGTGTAGGAAAATCAGTAATCCGTTCCGGCGGAGAGGTTTTGCTTAAAAAGTTTTTGGATGATTTGAAGGAAAACCCGAGAGTTAAAATTGATTTGGTTTGTTTTCCCGACAGCAAAGCTGATGAAAATGCCAATCAAACCCTAACCGAGGAAAGAGCTAAAGCCCTGAAAGCATACTTCGTTTCAAACGGTATTCCTGAAGCGAGACTCGGCACTGGAGCTAACAAGCAACCTGACTTGAAGTTTCCGCCTCCTGCTGAACGTGCTTCAAAAGGCAAGCGATATAAAGGCTCGATTTACTTTGTTGTGAAAGCATATTAATAAATTTTGATGGGATATATTAGATGCAATATCTGTATTAATTATGTTCCTGTTTTGTTTGTGAAATTCCTTAAAATTGTGTAATTTTGTTCATTCTTATTTGGATTGCTTTTTAATTAGCCTTTGACATTAAAAATTTTTAAATAAATATTTTCTCCGAGTTGCTTTGTCTAAGTCGTTAGTGATATGATTCAGCAACCGATAGGGTGCCGCCGGAAACAGTGCCGCCTGCCGTTTGCAAAGGAGAACAAAATACAGGTAAGGAATTATTTTCTGACCCCGTCGTTTGTTCGATGGGGTCTTTTTTTTATATTGATTTTCAGGAGATTGGAAAAATGTCAGGAATACCAAAACGCTACCAGCGGTTTCATGCTGAATTTCCGGAAGTTGCTTCCGCTTACGAACAAATGGGCGATGCCGTTCATAATGCCGGACCGCTGGACGACAAAACCAGAGCATTAATTAAACTTGCCATATCAACAGGTGCAAGACTTGAGGGAGCCGTTCATTCCCATGCAAGAAAAGCTCTTAAAACCGGTTGCAAACCGGAGGAGATGAGACATGCAGTTCTTCTTGCTTTGCCAACTATTGGTTTGCCCTCGACTATGGCGGCATTGAGCTGGGTGGATGATATTTTGGAAGATAAGAAATAATGCATATCTGGAATTTATTCCTGTCATTTCTTAAAGTCGGGATGCTCTCTTTCGGTGGGGCTTACTCTCTTATTCCAGTAATTGAAAATGAAGTAGTCAAAAATAATCATTGGCTCACTCCGGATGAATTCATGAAGGTTCTGGGCATTGTGGAGTTCTTCCCAGGAGCAATTTCGATTAAATTTGCGACTTACACAGGTTATAAAGCCGGCGGGATTTTGGGTGCAATAGCCGCAAATCTTGGAAATATGATTTTTCCGGCAGGACTCATTATTATCGTTTATTATACTTTAAACCATTTTGAAAAAAATGAATATGTTGTCCGTGCTTTCAAAGGAGTCAAGTACGCCATTATAGGAATGATTATGGTGATTATGGCTCAGTATCTTTTCAAAGGAAGTTTTGACTACAAATATGTAATTTTTCTTATCCTTGGCGGACTACTTGTTTTCCTGAAGGTTCAGCCTGTTTTCATAATTATTGTCTCGGCTGTTTTAGCTCTAATGCTTTTATAACATGAAATTAACCGATAAATTTAATCGCACACATAACTACCTTCGGTTTTCTCTTACAGATAAATGCAACCTTCATTGTGTTTATTGCAATCCGAGTTCAAACAATTACTATAAATTAGAAAAGGAAAATCTACTAACTTTCGAAGAAATTCAGAGGATTGTTAGAATTTTTGTACAGCATTTTGAATTTACTAAAGTACGCCTAACAGGTGGTGAACCATTTGCACGAAAAAATATCGGACAATTGATTGAGATTTTGGGAAATCTCAAAAAGGAAGCACCTTTTGAACTTTCAGCCACAACCAATGGAACACTATTCAATGGAAATATCGAGGATTTTATTTCAAAGGGATTGGACAGAATCAACATAAGTCTGGATTCTTTGAATCCAGAAAAGAATATTATCATGACGGGTACAAATCGCTTGTCTGAAACCCTGTCAACAATCAACAAAGCCATTGAAATCGAACTGAAAAACATCAAGATAAATACTGTTATTATTAATGGTTTGAATGATAATGAAATTAATGATTTTGTTCAATTTGCAGTAGAAAAGAACGTCAACGTCAGATTTATTGAATATATGCCCTTTTCCAATAATGAATACGATAAATCAAAATTCATTTCATTTATTGAGATAAAGAAGATTATCGAAACAATATTCCAACTAACGGAATTAGAAAACAAAACTTCATCTGTGACCCGCGATTATCAAATTGTTGGTTCAAATGGTAAAGTAAGTTTTATAAGCTCAATGTCAGAACATTTTTGCCATTCATGCAACAGAATTAGAATTACTGCCGACGGCAAGTTGAAACTTTGTTTATTTTCGAGTACTACCTATGAGTTGGACTTAAAATCATTAATCAGAAAAGGCGAAGACAATAATGTTATTGGAATCAGAATTCAAGATCATCTTTTGTTCAAATCCGAGTTTCATCCCGGAATTGATGAATTAGTTAAATTAAAAAACAATCAAATGATTTCTATAGGCGGATAAAAAAAATGACAGAATTATCTCATACCGACAGCAGTGGAAAAGCCAAAATGGTTGATGTATCAGGCAAAGAATCAAATTTGAGGACTGCTTCAGCCCGCTGTGTAGTTTTTTTGAATGAATCGGCATTTTTAGCTGTAAAAAACAATCAAAATGCTAAAGGTGATGTCCTTACAGTTGCCAAAATCGGCGGCATACAAGCGGCTAAGCGAACAAGCGAGCTGATACCTCTTTGCCACAATATTTTTATCTCACATTTGGACATTAATTTTTTACTCAATGAAACGGATAAATCAATTGAAATAACTTCTTCTGCTAAAACCGGTTCACAAACCGGAATTGAAATGGAGGCTCTAACTGCTGTTTCGGTTGCAGGACTTGTTATTTACGATATGTGTAAAGCAATTGATAAATCAATACGAATCACCAATATTGAATTAATAAGCAAAACAGGCGGAAAAAGCGGAGACTATATCAAGGCAGGCAAATGAACAAGACAGGCAGAATAGTCGCAATTTCAATCAGCCAAAAAAAGGGGATTCCCAAATCAAATATTGATTCAGCAATATTGATTGAAAATTTTGGTATTGAAGGCGATGCTCATGCAGGCGACTGGCACAGGCAAATTTCACTTCTTGCTCTGGAAAGCATTGATAAGATGAAATTAAAAGGATTACCCAATCTTCAACCCGGAATTTTTGCAGAAAACCTGACTACTGAATTTCTGAATCTGCCTGAAATCAGCATCGGTACTAAACTAAAAATTGGTGACACTTGCGAATTGGAAATAACTCAAATCGGCAAGGAGTGTCACACCCGTTGTTCAATTTTCCAAATAGCCGGAGATTGTGTTATGCCAAAGGAAGGAATTTTTGCTAAGGTTATAACCGGTGGTGAGATTAGAATTAACGACTCGATTGAGGTTATAAGTGAATGAGTTATTAAGTTATAATGATGCCCTGAATTCAATTCTTGACTTTTCCGGATTAATTCCAACCGAATCCGAATCTGTTTATTTCTTAGAATCGGATGGCAGAGTTTTAGCAGAGGATATTTATTCTGATTTGGATTTACCACCTTTCGATAATTCAGCAATGGATGGTTATGCAATCAATATTAATCCGAATATCAAAACATGGGAAATTGCCGTAGAAATCAGTGCAGGAAATTTCCGGGAAATTGAAATCAATGAACATCAGACAATTATAATTACTACCGGAAGTAAAATCCCGGCTTCCTGCAATACCGTTATTCCACTTGAAGATGTTCGAATTGATGGAAATCATGTTATTTTAACAAATGAAAAAAGCTTTAAATCGGGAGCAAATATTCGCTTAAAAGGGCGGGATTTTAAAAAAGATACAATTGCTATCCCAAAATACCGGATTCTAACCAATAAGCATATTCCGGTTCTTGCTTCATTCGGCTGTGAGTATATAAATGTTTTCAAAAAATTTAAAACTTCATTGTTATCAACGGGTGATGAACTGGTTGACATCGGAACCAGACCTGATGGAGATAAAATTCGAGCTTCGAACATTTACAGCCTTTTGGCACAATCTCGGAAAAATCAATTGAATCCTGTCTTTGAAGGAATTTTATCAGATGATGTTAAAGCGATTAAAAATAAATTCAAGGACTTACTGGAAAATGATTCTCCGATTATTATCACTACCGGCGGTGTTTCGGTTGGGAAATATGATTTGATAAAAGATATCTGGGAAGAACTTGGAGTACGCATTGTTTTCTGGAAATCGAATATCAAACCCGGGAAACCAATTCTATTCGGTATATTCGAGAATCGGAAGTTCATTTTTGGATTACCCGGAAATCCACTATCTTCTTTTGTTGGTTTTGAGATATTCATTAAACCATTAATAATCAAAATATTCAATTTGAAATCCGGTAATTTCACTGCAGTTTTGTCAAATGATATTTTGAAAAAAGATACAAAACGGCATTTCTTACTCGGAAAATTTGAAATAAATCAATCAATTGTTTCCGTTTCAATCAACTTCTCTCAAAATTCGGGAAATTTATTCGATATGTCGCTTGCAAACTGTCTTGTTGTTTTTAACGAAAATGAACAAAAGAAATCAATTGGAGAAATCGTCGAATGTATAGCGATATAACCTGCATCATATTGTCCGGCGGCAAAAGCACACGAATGGGTGAAAATAAATCCTTTCTGAAATTTGGCAACGAAACTATTATTGAAAGATTAGTAAATCTTGCAAAATCAATTTTCCATGAAGTAACGATTATTACTAATGAACCTGAAATCTACCATTTTCTTGGTTTGCCTGTTTTTACTGATATTTACAAAAATGTCGGACCGCTTGCAGGTATTCATTCAGGATTGATTCATAGCAAAACTGCATCGAATTTCATTATTTCTTGTGATATACCTTTAATCAACACAGGGACAATTCAGTTCATTGTTGATTATCCAAGCGAGAGATTGATAAAAGTTCCCTTTGCCGACGGCTTTCTTCAGCAACTTTGCGGTATGTACAGCAGAGCATGCCTGCCGATAATTGAGAATCTGATTTCAAATTCAATAGATGAAGAAACACGCGATAATAATCAGACGAAAAGAAAGTGCAAAGTCCATCAATTAGTAAATTCAGCTGATAGCACAATAATCAGCATTGAAACAGAATTTTCGGAATACATCCCCGATACTTTTCTGAATATGAATAAACCTGAAGAGTATGAAAAAATAAAATCATTTTCCTAATTTCATGTTTTTATTTTTAGAAAAGATGTCATGTAATTCCAATCTAACCTATTGATATTATTTCAAATAACGAATTTTATGCCGTTGCATCATTGATTGCAAATAGATGCAAAGATGCAATTTGGGTAGTTTTTCATTCTTCTTATTCCCATCGGGAATCAATATTTGTAACAAATCATACCTCCCAAGATTTCTTAACCCCATTGGGGTTAAATATAAAATTGACGGAAATTTTTCGATTTATATGCTATCACTACGTGATAGAAAGGCAAAGGTGTATTTCGCAGTTACAAATATTATTTCGCTACGCGAAATCGGTTTCTCCTTTATTACAAAAATTGCATTGCATCATCAAAATAATTATGCAGAAGATGCAATGAAATATTTGCTAAACCATTGATATCATTTCAAATAACGATTTTTTTTCAATTGCATCTTTGAATGCAAAAAGATGCAAAGATGCAATTCTTACCGCCCTCCCCAAGCATGGAGAGGGTCAGGGTGAGGTTGACTAACTATCAATGAACGAGTTCAAAAGTAATAAACGAATTAAATTATTAATTATTGCTATGAAAATAGAGTAATAAAATTATATCTTCACAAATTTCCCGACTTTATCCCCCACTCTCACAAAATAAACTCCACTTGGCAAACCGGTTAAATCTATTCTTACGCCCTCTCCTTCGGAGGAAATTAAAATATTTGTAATGACATGAACTTAAAAATGTTACAAGATTTTCTAATATAATTAACTACCATCTCTACTGACACTATTGATATTTAAGAAAATAGTTAATTCTGTACAAATCTTGTTATTTCTTCTTTGCTGTAAAAGACTTTGTTCCCAATTTTTATGCTTTTGATTTTGTTGTTCCTTGTCCATTCCCATAGTGTCGTTAGTGAAACTTGTAAATATTCGGCTGTTTCTCTTCTTGTAAGCATTTCTGGCAAACCTTTCCCGTCCTGTTTTCCGTCTCTGTTTGAGTTCCGAACATTTGAACTTCTGATCATTATCTCTATCGTTTTCTTGTATGCTTCGGATTCCGCCGTGTTTGTATTTAACTCATATTCTCCCGCTTTGATTATCTGCATGAGCTGATATTCCACTGTTTTTATCTTAAAAACGATATAGTCTTTCTTGGTGATGATTTTGCTATTCAATATAACCTTGGCTAATATTCCGGCTTTCTCGACCGATATTTCGTCTGTAAGTTCGATGATCCCTGTGCCGTTTTTGATTGTCTGGATGAATTGGTCTTTATCTCTGACAATTTCATTTTGTTGCAATAACTCAGCCAACTGCTCTATCGGATCTATCGGTTTGACTAAATTGATTGACGATGCAAAGTCAATTTTTTCGTCAGTTCCTTTTTCCTGAATCGCCTCCAGATCCTTTATCATTTTTAGGATCTCATCTTTCTTTGAATCAAGAAGTGGCTGTTCCCTTTTGTACATTTTTATTATTTTCCCGTATTCTCTTTTTAAGAACTTTACTCCATTGGCTGGTTTTAGAACTTCAATGCAGAATTTCCAAAGATGTTCTGTGTCAAGTTTGAAGTCAGGATATTTTCTTGTCAATTTATAGCCCGCAACGCCCTGCCAATATAATGACCATCTCATCAATTCTGATTGAAAGTCGCTAACTAAATCAGTGAGTTCTTTTCCCTGTCCTAAATAATCCGCAAGGTGGCTATTAAAATTTCGAATAACAAGCTCAATATAAACTTGCTTTTCTTCATTTTTCTTTGCCCTTATTTCTTCATCGAGTTGGAAGAATATTGTTTCAGGAGTAAATACCAAATAGCTTTCATTTCTTTTGGATGCAAACTCATTCTCAAGCATGTTTTTTATAAAATCAGATACTGTACCAACGAACACTGAACTCATATTTTGTTTCTTTTTGTTAAAATCAAAATGACATAATCTTCGTTCATTTATTGCAAATAATTTATACAGAAGATCTGATTCAATTTAAAGAATTGATGGACTACATATTTTGAAGAGTAATTACGGTCATAGGAGGAACTTGAAATTATTTGCCATGGATTTCACTGCCTGCAACGATTATCGCCCCGTACAAACGATTTGTGGAAGTAGTATTTTTTGCCCAAATTTCATGAGGTCATTTTGATTGGTTAAAATAATTTTCAAATGGGTTATAAATTACTTACTCCAGGATTTACAAATTTTGATTGTTGCGGCTGATATTTCGATGTTCTTTCACGTAATGTTGCAATTTACTCAGTTGGTTTTCATAATATACATTTATTGCAATGTTGCATGGTTTTTTAGCCTAAAAACATTGCATAGTTGCAATGTTCTCATATTTAATGTTGAGTTTCTAA
>CAZSHX010000019.1:6767-61776 GCA_964606895.1 uncultured Hyphomicrobiales bacterium | reverse complement strand
GGCACATCAGTAGTCTTGTTTGATGTTAAAGTGTCAAGTTTAACAAAATCATATTCATCAAGAACTTTCATACCACTAAGAGCATTTAATAATCGCCATCTGAATCCGGAATCAAGAAACCCGATCAGAGTTCCATCTCCGGTTATACCTGCTTCGTGCAAAGGTAAAATTCCAAGCATTAGCAGTTGCCTTAAAGATTCACCGTAAGTAAAAGACCCACAATTAAAATTATCTGAATCAAGCATTATTTGGTTTAGAAAGGATGATGATGCTGAAGAAGGGATTTGATAGGTTAATTCGTTGATTTTTGAAGATGTAGGCTGAATTTTAGAAACATAAGATAAAGATTTAATTTTGTCAATAATTATTGAATCAGCATCTATGACTGAATAATTATTCCATTTCAAGCTATATCTGAGTTTACCCCCAAATTTTATTATAGAATCAATATAGGGTTGGTAAACCGGAGCGTCATCAATTGAAATCAGGGTTGATTGAGTCAAAACTTTGTTCCGTCGTGCAATTGCTCTTTTGCTAAGTGAATTCATAGTTTCATTATAGATTGAAGAACCAATAATAAATTTATCAGGTCCTTTATCCTTGTAAAAAACGCGGTAATATTTTGAATTCAAATCACTTTGGAAAAAAATTGCCAATACAGATATAAGAATAAAAAGTGAGTAGATTTGTTTCATGAATTTATTTGTTATTTAAAAATTGTTCGATTAATCTTGATATTTTTTTTGTTCGCATATAACCAAATTCTTTGTGATGATTTGGAATTCCTGCAGGGGAAATGTAGTCATTAGTCACAAGCTCATCAGTAATTTCAACACCATTGCCGATTTTTTGGAAATTATCTTCTAATAAAGGATCGTAAGCCGCTTTATCATTCGGATCAGAAAAATTGTACCAGCCTGATTCAATATTACCGGGAATTTTCAGCTTTTTATTTTCATGCAGAAACCTCATTTTACTGGCAACAGGAGGAATACCCATTGGTGAACCGACAGTTACAAGATATTTGATTTTGATTTCTGGATTGGATTCCTGAAGCATGGTCAGAACATCATAAGCAATTATTGAACCCATAGAGTGTCCAATCAACAGAATCTCTTTATCTTCGTTATCCTTGATAATTTTTATCAGTTCACGTCGAATGGCATCCCTTACAAGCATAGTCTTGTTATCATGTGTTCTTACAAAAATATTATTTTCAAAATAGAAAGACAAATCTCTTAGAGTTTTTTCGAGAATCATGTCAGTAAACTCTCTGGAAACAGGAATATAAATTTTTTGGATACCAAAACTTTTAGCACGAACCCATGCTTCATCCATTTGTTCATTGAACCAATTATATTTGGTTAATTTTTTCTCTATAGATGGTGTGTAAGGCTCAGGATCGAAGTGGTCGTCGAAATAAAAATTCGTATCATTGTGCATTGGTGCTTTATAGAGCATATCTGCCCAATAAAAAAGTTTAAAATTCAAGCTATCAATAGGATAATCAATTCCCAATAAACCTTCTAAGATAGAAACTTTCCACCAATTTTCGTAAAGAGGTGCAGGTGGTTTGTTGGATAATCCATGAACTGCAATTATGATTTTCTCTTTTGCATTAGTATTTGGAACTAAGGTAAAGAAGCTTACAAAAATAATAGGCAGAATTAGAAGATTTACAAATATTCTATCGAATTTCATGATAAATAACCAAAATTTACTTATAAAAAAATTAAAAATGAATTAATTGACAATATAATAAAAAATTCTTTAATCATAAGTGAAATAAATTTCTTAAATTAAATGTTGGAAAATTATACTTTTTAAAGAAAAAAAGAAATGACAGAAAAGTTGATGAATAAAATTGAAAAATCGGATGGAACTGTTATCCTTGTTGTTGATGACCAACTGGAGAATCTTCAGTTGTTAGGACATGTTTTAAGGTCAAGCGGATATAGAGTTGCGGTGGCAAATAGCGGACCCGAAGCCCTTGCTTTTGTTGAAAAAGTTTTACCAGATTTGATTCTTCTTGACATAATGATGCCCAAAATGGATGGTTTTGAGGTTTGCGACAGGATGAAAAAAAATCCACGGACAAAAGAAATCCCAATAGTTTTTCTAACCGCAAAGAATTTGACTGAAGATTTGGTAAAAGGTTTCAGAATCGGTGGTATTGATTATGTCACGAAACCTTTCAATCCTGAAGAGTTGCTTGTGCGGATTAGAACTCATATTGACCTTAAACATTCAAAAGATATCATTCTCAAGCAAAATGAAATGCTGAAAAAGCTTAATAATGATAAAAATACATTTCTTTCCATAGCGGCTCATGATTTGAAAAATCCTGTAAATGTGATTTTGGGATTTTCAAGATTGATGATTGATAAATTCAGCCAATTTCAGGAAAAGGAAATTATTGAATTTCTTAAAGATATAAAATTTGCTTCGGAAGGCATGTTTAGAATAATCAGTGATATGATTGATATTAATAGAATTGACGAAAATACAATCACTTATCATTTTAGTAAATTTGATATTTGCAAATTGGTTGATGAAACCTTAGTTGAATTGAAAGAATTTACAAATCGGAAGTCATTGGATATATATTTGAAAAATAATTCTTCTTCTCCAATAGTTTATGCGGATAGAAATAAAACCCAACAAGTTCTTGATAATTTAATCAATAATGCCATTAAATTTTCTCCCGAAAAAAAGAATATTTGGATAAATATTTCTGATGAAATTGATGCTAAGAGTCAAAAGAGATGTAGAATTGAAATTAAAGATGAAGGACCGGGTATCAAAGAAGAAGAAAAAGAATTATTATTCCAAAAAATGATGAAGTTAAGTGCCAAACCCACACTTAATGAACCATCAACCGGTTTAGGACTTGCTATTGCTAAGGGCTTAACAGATGGAATGTCAGGTAAAATTTGGTGCGAGAGCAATTTTGGAAATGGGGCAGGCTTTTATTTAGAATTTCCTTCAGACGATTATCAGGATTAAAGAAAAATATGAAAAAAAATAAAATATTGTTGGTTGAAGATCATGAAGTGCTTGCTAAGAATATAAGGAAGATTCTCGAGTCATCCGATTTTAATGTTATAAAAGTTATTAGGAAAGGTGAAGATGTACTGAAGGAACTTGATACTTTGAAGCCGAGTGCTTTGATTATGGATATTTTTCTTGCAGGTAAACTTGATGGGATTCAAACTGCCGCTCTAATTGAGAAAAGGTGGAATATTCCAATAATCTTTCTCACGAGCAACAGCGAAAAAGAAATCGTGAACAGGGCAAAAAAAACCGGTGCTTATTCTTATGTTACTAAAGACGAGCATCTGAAAGAGCAATTACCTATCTTAATAGAATTTGCCATTTTCAAGCACGAAGCAATACAAGATAAACAAAAAGCTTGGTTGAAACTTTCTGAAAGCGAAGATAAATTCAAAAGTATTGCCAGTTCTGCTAAAGATGCAATAATATTTGTAGATAATGATGGTTCAATATCATATTGGAATAAATCTGCTTCAAAAATGTTTGGTTATACTTCAAAAGAAGCGGGCAATCTTAAGTTTTACAATTTAATAGACCAAAACGATTTACCGGTTCTGATTAATGAAGGAATTTTTAATCCATCCGGAATTATTAGTTCAAAGAACTTTTCAGTCACTCTTGATTTGAAGGCTAACCGCCAAAGCGGCGAGACTTTTTCAATTGAACTTTCAATGTCGGGACTAAGACTGAATGGAAAAGATTGTGCCTGTGGAATTATTCGTGATACCACTGTCAGAAATTTGTATGAAACAGAATTAAGAAACCTTGTTGAAGAACTCCATCATTCACAATCCTTAATAGAACGAAGTGCCGCAGAACTTTCAATTGTGAACGAGAAACTTGCAAAATCTGAAATTAAGCTTAAAGAATTGAATGCAAGCAAAGACAAGTTCTTTTCAATCATAGCTCATGATATAAAAAATCCGTTTCAGGGCTTGCTTGGATATTCGGGCATTTTAGCAAAGAATTATCAAAATCTGGATATAAAAGAGATTGGTGATATATCGGAAATAATTGATTCTTCAGCAACGCAAATTTTTAAACTTTTCGAGAATCTTCTTTTGTGGTCAAGTATCCAAAGAGGTGCTTTGAACTATAATCCAACTATTGAAAACTTAGCTCAGATAACAGATTTAGTGATATCTCTTCTGAAATTAAATGCAGATATGAAGGGAATCAAAATCGAGACAGAAATCAGTAATGATATTTCTGTTTTTACTGATTTAAATATTTTGAACACCGTTATTAGAAATTTGATTTCCAATTCTATCAAGTTCACAAAAAAAGACGGCAAAATTAGAGTTTCTGCAAAAGAACGTGGAAATGAAATCGTTTATTCAGTTAACGACAATGGTGTCGGAATTTCAAAGGAGAAAATCGGCAAACTTTTTCAATTAGGAGAGAATATCTCTACTTCAGGAACATCCGAAGAGAAGGGAACAGGATTAGGGTTGCTGTTATGCAAAGATTTGATTGAAAAGAATCATGGAAAAATTTGGGTTGAAAGTATTGTTGGAAAGGGAACTTCTTTCTATTTCACAATTCCAATGAAAAAATTCTAATTTTTCCTTTACATTATTTTTAGCACATTATAGCTTTCTCAAATATTAATTTCAATTATCACTTTTTTTCAAATAACTATTAAGAACATGAAGATAATTACCTGGAATATAAATGGATACCGCTCAATAACCGGTCAAAATCCAAGTAAAAGATACGATGTTATTTCGAGAGACAACAAACTTTTCGAATACATAACTAAGGAAAATCCCGATATTATCTGTCTTCAGGAAACAAAAGCTTCCCCTGAACAGATTGATGCCGATAAACTGTGTCCCGTTGGATATTTTCCTGCTTACAGTTCCTGCAAAACAAGAGCCGGATATAGTGGTGTTGTCACTTTTTCTAAAATCCAGCCAATAAATATATTTACGGGTATTGGCATCAGCGAGTTTGATGACGAAGGGAGAATTGTCGGTACTGATTTTGGTTCATTTTTATTACTCAATATTTATTTTCCAAACGGTACTTCAGGCGATCATCGGGTTGATTACAAACTGAAATTCTATGACGGCATCTTCGGTTTTTTGAAAAAATATCAAAATGAAGACAGGAAAATAATTATTTGCGGAGATTATAATACTGCACATCATCCAATTGACTTGGCTCGTCCTAAAGAAAACGAAAACATTTCGGGTTTTCTGCCAAGTGAAAGAGCGAAAATTGATGAAATAATTGAGCAGGGATTTGTTGATTCTTTCAGATTGTTCAACAGCGAAGGCGGCAACTATACATGGTGGAGTGCAAGAGGACAGGCAAGGAAGAACAACGTTGGCTGGCGTATTGATTACCATTTTATAACTGAAAACTTGAAATCATCAATTTCTGAATGTTCAATTCAACCTGATGTTCAGGGTTCGGACCACTGTCCGGTTGTAATTGATATTAATATCTAAAGATGGAAAAAATCAGGTTCATATCATTTGATAATATCATTACTACGCTAATGATAGTGCTTGTTTTGAAGTTCTTACCTGCATTTTATCAAATTGATTGGCTCGACCCTGTTCAGAATTTCTTGCAGGATTTGGAAATTACTGATATTTTCTTTTCTTCAGTCAGAAATCATGATGAAATACCGCAAGACACTAATATCGTATTGGTAAATGTTGGTTTTCTTAAAAGACAGCAAATAGCAAAACAAATCGAAATAATTAATCAATATAATCCAAAAGTTATTGGAATTGATGTTTTTTTTAAAAAAAATTATCCTGATAGTATAGATGTCCCATTAGAAGAAGCTTTTTCAAAAGTGAAAAATCTTGTCTTGGTGAGCAAGATTGTTGGTTATAATGACAGTGCAGGGTATTATTCAAATATTGAGAAAAGCTTACCTAAATTCAACAAATATGCTTATTCAGGATTTGCAAATTTTTTCATACCAATTCTAAAAGAAGATACCTTATCCAGAACAACACGTAAATTTTCTCCAATGGAAAGAGTTGTTAATATATATGAACCATCTTTTCCTGTAAAAATAGCAACTATTTTTGATTCCAATAAAACAAAAAATTTATTAAAAAGAAATAACGAGACTGAGATAATTAATTTCAAAAGGAATTTAGACAAATACAAAGTGCTTGATATAAAAGATATTTTCCGGAAAAAGGACAGTCTTCAGTTCTTAAAAGATAAAATTGTATTAATGGGATTTTTGGGACCCGATACAGCAACTCCTTACAGCATGGATATCTTCTTTACTCCAATGAACTCACAATATATCGGAAAGACTCATCCGGATATGTATGGTGTTGTTGTTCATGCCAATATAATCTCAATGATATTGGAACAGGATTTTATCAGTGCAATCCCCGATGATTTATCAAATTTGATTACAATTATTATTATTTATCTCACTATGGCAGTTTTCAGATACTTGAGATACAGATTTGAAGATCTCTATGAAACATTAGGTTTATTTTTACTATTTGGAATGTTGTTCTCTAACTTTTTAATAACTATCTACGTTTTAAAATGGTTCAACTTTTCAGTAGAGGTTAAATTAATGATTTTTGTTATTATTATTGCTGAAATTGTCTCGGAAAGTTATCACGGTTCGATAAAACCTTTATCTAAATCAGGATTCTTGAAACTTAAAAAACTATTCAAATTTTAAATGAAAGAACACATTAAACATAAAGGCAAAAAGAGTAATTTACCTGAATATTTAGTTGACAGCGGAGTAAGTACGCTGCTTGTATTTCTTGCACTTATCATTACTCCCTACTTGTTTAGTGGTAGTATTTTCAAACCATACAGAGAATCAATTGATGACTTTAGTTTAACTGATATTGGATTTTCTGCTATCGTTGACCCACAATATATGATTGGGGATACAAATATACTTATTATCAATATTTCGGAATTGAATAATTTTAAATTGACATGGCTGTTAAATAAACTGATAGAAAATGAACCTAAAACAATCGGGATTAACAGAATTCTCAAAAGTGAAAATTCTGAGTCTGACAGCATTCTTGCCAAGATACTTGCTGAATCCAAAAATATAGTTGTAGCGAACAGACTAATATTGAATTCTAATAAATACCAAAAACCAAAAATCGAATATCCCGATAGAATTTTTTCGGTTAATGAAAAGTCATGCTTTAATAATTTATGTTTATATAAAGATCCGAGAGTTTCTACCGTAAGGGAATTCCATTCTTACTATAAATTTGGCGATTCGGTTTTATATTCATTTCCTATGCAACTTATAATGGATGCGTATCCTTTAATTGCAAAAAAGTTTCTTGATAGAAAAAAAGAAGTTGAAACTATTAATTGGGGTCACTATAAAAAATTCCATTCAATAACAGATTTTAAAGATATTGTCGAAGAACCAACTATATTGAATTTAGCTCATGGGAAAATAGTTTTACTGGGGGCATATGACCCCGAGGATGATCCTAATAGAAATCCATACAAACTATCCGACAAGTACTTTACTCCTTTAAATCCAAATTATGCCGGCAAAGCATACCCGGATATGTATGAAACTGATATTTATGCAAATATTATTTCCATGATTTTACACGAAAACTATTTAGTTTCATTACCATCTTGGATAAATCATCTATTGTCCGTAATAATTTGTTTTTTGACAATCTTTCTTTATGTTTTTATCAAAAAGAAAATTGATGCATGGTATGAATTGCTTTCTGTTTTTATTTTCGTTATTGTTTCAATAATAATTCTACAGGTAACCATTTACAGTTTCCATTTATATAATGTTGATTTACAGTTGAATGCCGGTCTTATTGCTTTGGCAATATCTTCTCCGGTTTTCGAAGCTTATTATCGCTCAGTAAAGCCTTTGTTTGATAAATTATCTAAATTGAAACATAAAAAATAAAATATTTATCAGTTTTTAATATTTTTTATGCTTGTAACTTTAATAAATTCATTTATATTTGCATTTATATTTTGTAATAAATTTTTAGAGGAAAAAATTATGAAAAATAGGATAACCCTATTAGTAGTTTTGTTACTGCTATCTTCGGTTTTGGTCTTCGCAAAGGAAGAATTTACTGTGTTTGCTTCCAAGGGAGAACTAACAGTACAAAAATCCGGTAAAGGAAAATGGGAAAAACTTATTACCGGCAATAAATTAAATCCCAATGATAATATAAAGGTCGGTACAAGTGCTTACCTGAGTTTAATACATGCCTCGGGTAAAACTGTCGAAATCAAGCAATCCGGCGTTTATTCGGTAAATAAACTTAGTGTTGCAGTTAAGAACAAACAAGCTACATTGTCTGCAAGGATTACAAACTTCATAATGAATGAGATAAAATCCTCAGATGATTTGTTGGCGAAGGGTAACTATCATGAAGACATGGGAGTTACAGGAGCTGTCGAAAGAGGATTAAGCACTGAGTCAGTGACTGACCGTGAAGCAGTTTCAAACGGTAAACCAATAGGAATCAGACTAAATTCTCCACCTAAAGCTAACATCATGGCTGACAAAGTTAAATGCAGTTGGTTGCCGATTGAAAATGCCAAAATGTATAATTTTGTTCTGACTGATAGATTTGATAAACCTGTTTACAATCAGCAAGTTGAAGGTACAAGTCTTGAACTCGATCCAAAACAGCTGAATCTTGACCCTGATGTGTATTATTTCTGGGCTGTAAATTCAATTTCAACAGGAAAGAAATCCGATAAAGCCTGTTTCCTTGTTATGTCTAAGGACAAAATCAAATCTTTGAATGATACAATTTCAATGTTAAAAGCTGAAATGGAAACCGAGAATGCTGTTAATCAGTTTGTTATGGGTAATTTTTACGAACAAAACAATTTGATTGAAGAAGCAAATATTTGTTTTAAAAAAGCATTAGAATTGGAACCGGAAGTGAAAGAATATAGCAATATCTATAAGTTGTTTAAAATTAGAAATAATGTTAGCAACTAATTGAAATTCAAATAATTGACTGTCTTAACCTGCCTTTCGGATTCAGAAATGATTGGTGAGCTAAGGCAGTCATTCTGATAATTTGTCATTTATTTAAGGTTGTTATGAAAAGAATGGTCATTGGTTTGTTGCTTGGTTTTGTTTTTTTATGTTCCGGTGAGATTTCTCTTGCGGATTTTAAAGTACTTGCAAAAAAGGGTGACATCGCAATTCAAAATCCTAACAGCAACGAATGGATTCTTATAAAGATTGGTTCGAGTATAACTGATAACCAAACTGTTAAAATCAGTAAATATGGTTATCTTCTACTTATTCATTCTAATGGTAGAACTTTAGAATTATCTAAGCAGGGGACTTATCAACTATCTCCACTTTCAAAAAAAATTTTGGAGCAAAATTCTTTTCTTTCTTCTCGTTTTACAGCATATCTTTTAAAAGAACTTGGAGGTTCGAATGAGATTCTTCCTTCTGAGAATTACAGAAAAAGCATGACTACCTCAGGGGGTGTTGAACGTTCCTTTAATCTTGACTGTAAACCTCAAAAATCACAAAATAAGGACGATAGAAAATATCTGACTGTAAATTATCCAAAATCTTGTTTTCTAACCAACGGTGTTGTTGAATTTAAATGGAATAATTTCTCGGGTGCTTCATCCTATGAGTTAAGAATTGCGAATAATAAGGAAGAAACAATATTTTCTAAGAAAACCGATCAAACAAACCTTAAAGTAGATTTATCAAAAATCCCTATTGACAATGGTAGCTGTTATTCATGGAAGGTTGTATCAGGCAATAATTCGTCAGAATCTAATTGCATTTATTTATTAACAAAATCAGAAATAGCTTTATTGAATGATACTTTAAGTATAATCAAAAAAGAGAATAACAGTTTAAGTAAATCTGCATTGAATCTGATAATCGGTGCATTTTACGCCGAAAAGAACATTCCCGACCAAGCATTGCATTATTACAAAGAAGCAGTCAGACTTCAACCAAACACTTCAGGTTTCAGCACTATTTTGGAATCTTATATAAAAAATGTTGGCTTGAACGAACCAAATTCAAATATAAATAATCCAAAGAAAGATTGATTATTTTTCACTTTTCTTTTTTCCTCTCGAAATTTTCAATTATTTATCTGATTTTGCGTTCTTACTATAATTAAAAGGAGAATGTAAATGGAAATGATTGAATTTTGGACAATTTGCTCTGCAAACTCAATAATTATGAGTAAACAGCAGATAAGAGCCATTGAAAGATATCGGGATGAATTGTTATACTGGAATGAAAAAGTTAATTTGATTTCGAGAAAGGATATTATTAATATTCTTGTCAGGCATCTGCTTCATTCATTGACAATTTTAAAGTATGTTGAAATCCCTCAGCGTGCCAAATGCCTTGATGTTGGTACTGGAGGCGGTTTGCCCGGAATACCCCTGAAAATTGCCAGACCTGATTTGCACATGTTATTAGTAGATTCCATGGAGAAAAAAGTTAAAATGGCTGAAATGTTTGCCAAGCATACCAGCCTTAAAAATATCCATGTTAAATTGTCACGTGCAGAGGAACTTTCAACTAACAAAGAATACATCGGTCATTTCGATTATATTTTTTCAAGAGCAGTTGCCCCGATTTTTGAACTTGTAAATTGGACAAAGAAAATCAGCAAGAAAAATGCAAAATATGTTTTTTTAAAAGGCGGAGATTTGACCGAAGAAATCACTGAAGCGAAACATATTTTCCCAAGGCTCGTCATAAAGGAACAGAATTTGTCAATTTTTGGAGCTGACTGGTTTCAGAATGAAGATAAAAAAATAATTGTTTGTTCTTTTGAAGAGAATCGTTGATAGTGAAAAGTTGAAAAAAGATAAAGTTAAGAAAATGTGATTCTGAAAATTTATTCTTTTCAATTTAATGAATTATTGGAGTTTAATGAAAAAATTTATCATATATATATTTTTGGGTTTGTTTGTTCTAACTTTGTTTACCGAAGTTTCAGCACAAAAAAGCTCAAGTAAAATCAAGTTTGCCAGAGTAAAATATTCGGGTGGGGGAGATTGGTATAACGACATGTCTGCAGAAATTAACCTTCTGAAGTATATTGCAAATAAAACTAACATCCCTGTTGACCCAGTTTATGAATATGTTGATTTAGCCACAGATAATCTTTTCATTTACCCGTTATTGTTTCTTACAGGACATGGTAATATCAATTTTACTGAAGCTGAAGTATCACGATTGAAAGCTTATCTTCAAAATGGAGGTTTTCTTTATATAGACGATGATTATGGACTTGATGAGTTTATTCGTAAGGAAATGAAAAAAGTATTTCCCGAACAGAATTTTGTTGAATTGCCTTTTTCTCATGGTATTTACAATTCTTATTTTAAATTTCCAAATGGACTTCCAAAAGTTCACGAGCACGATAACAAACTACCACAGGGTTTTGGGCTATTCTCGCAGGGAAGACTTTGCGTTTTTTATACCTACGAATCCAATCTTGGAGATGGGTGGCCCGACCCCGAAATTCATCAGGATACTCCTGAAATCAGGGAAAAATCCTTTCAGATGGGAACGAATATTATTGTTTGGGCTTTGACGCATTAATTGAACTAATTGGATAAATTGAATATGACCAAAATAGAAAAAGAACCTGAATATCACGAATTAATTGGTAAGCTCAAATCTACCAGAAGAAAAGAAACAATTCTTCTAAACACTGAGGGGTTTCTTAATGTGTTTTCAATAGTGTATATTTTTGCCTTGCTAATTTCTTTCGTGGAATTTGTAGCTAATGGAGATTCAACTTTCCGCGGAGTATTGGCACTTTCATTAATAGCATCACTACTTGCGTCATTTGTACTCTTTTTAATCCCACCTATTTTAAGAGCTATGGGAATAAAAAATCTTCCCGATATTTTTTCAATAGCTCTTCGAATTGGCGGTATATATCCCGAAATAAAAGACAAACTTTGCAATGCTCTGCAACTTTATCATGCACCCGTCAGTTACGGAAAAACATCTCGACAGCTTGCTTTTGCAGAATTTAACAATATTTATGATTCTTCCAGGAACAAGGACTTTGATAAAATAATTGAGACAAAAAGACTCAAGCGTTCTATCTTGATTTTCTTGTTTTCAACTGTTGTCGCTATTGGATTATTCTCTGTTTTTAGCTCAAGTCTTGGTTCTGCTTTTGTAAGGGTTGCAAATTTCAATAAATCATATCTTCCACCAGCCCCATTTACTCTTTCGGTTGAACCTGTGAATGTGAACATACTAAGAGGGCAGACGGTAAAAATAATCGTACATGCAAGTGGAAAAGTACCTGAAACAATAAATTTATATATAAGGGAAAATCAGCAGAAGAATTTTGATGTGTTGACTCTACGTCCCGATTCATCAAAAAATTGTGTTTATGAAATACCCTCTCTGAAAAATTCAATCATTTTCTATGCTGAAGCTCCATGGTTAAATTCCTCGGTTAAAAGCAATGAAGGCAAGATAAATATTATAGACAAGCCTATTCTCCGTTCTCTTTCAGGAAAGTTGGTGTTTCCGTCCTATACAAAATTACAATCAAAAAGTATTGATGAACAATCTGCTGATTTGTCTGCATTAAAAGGTTCAGTTGCCGAATTCCAGATTCTTTCAAATAAAGATTTATCAACAGCAAGAATTGTTTTTGAGAAAATTAAAACTCTCTCAGACATTGGGAAAGATTCATCGGTAAAAACTGATTCAGTAATTATTCCTCTTAAAACCGAGGGGAGAAAAGCTTATGGTTCGATGTCCATTCATTCAAACGGGCAATATTTTTTCGAATTAGTTGATAAGGAAGGTCAAAAAAGCGATAACCCCATCAAATATACCGTCATAGCCATGAATGATGAATATCCGTCCATTTCATTACTTGAACCTACAACAGATATTCAGTTGAATGAAGCGGCACAAATGCCTTTAAAAGTTGCTATCTCAGATGACTTTGGCTTTTCTGGGCTAAAATTGTACTATAGATTAGTTCATTCAAAATATGGCGAACCAACTGAAAAATGGAGTAACTTGGTTATCCCAATTCTGGTCTCAGGTTCGTCACTCGAAATTCCCTATCTATGGGATTTAAATAAAATTGATATAACCCCTGAAGATAAATATGAGTATTACCTTGAAGTTTACGATAACGACAAAGTAACTGGTCCAAAATCTGCTAAAACACAAGTTTTAAGTGTTCGATTGCCTTCGATGGATGAAGTTCTCGAATCTGCTGATGATGTCCAGAAAAAAGCAGAAAAGGATTTAGAAAAAGTACTGAAGCAGGCTGAAGAACTAAAGAAAGATATGGACCAATTGAATAGGGATCTTTTAAAAGATCAGGCACAAAAGAATTTGGACTGGAAAGAAAAGAAAAAAGCTGAAGATTTCATGAAAAAACAAGCTGAACTTCAGAGTAAGTTTAATGATATTAAACAGAGTCTCGAGGAAATGACTAAAAAGCTTGAAGAGAATAAACTTCTTTCGCCCGAAACATTACAAAAGTATCAGGAACTTCAAAAACTCATGCAGGAAGTTCAGTCGCCTGAATTGAAGAAACTTCAGGATGCCATGAAGCAGGCTTTGGATAAAATATCTCCCGAAGAGCTTCAAAAAGCTATGAAGAATGCCAAATTCAATGAAGAGCAATTCAAAAAAAGTATTGAAAGAACACTTAAGATTTTGAAGCGATTGCAGGCGGAACAAAAGGTTGACGCTTTGAACAAGAGGGCTGAGGAATTATTAAAGAAACAGGATGAACTTCAGAAAAAGGAAGAAAATTCTAATCCATCCGATAAAGCTAAAAAAAATGAACTTGCAAAAGAGCAAAAAGAAGCTAAAGACGATCTCAAAAGTATTGGCAAAGATTTGAAAGACCTCGAAAAATTGATGAAAGACATTGGGGACAATATGCCGATTAGCGAGATGGAAAAAGCAAAAGATGAACTAAGCGAAAGCGAAACTTCTGATGCAATGCAGGATGCTCAGGAGCAAACCGAAAAGGATGATTTCCAAAAAGCAGGAAATTCTCAGAAGAAAGCTTCCAAAAATTTGAAGAAATTTTCTCAGCAAATGAAAAAGTTGAAAGAGGAAATGGAAAACCGAAATCAGAAAGAAACTCAGAAAAAGCTACAGAAAGCCATTTCTGATATGCTCCAGCTTTCAAAAAAACAAGAAAATCTTAAATCGAAAACTCAGGATGCTGATTACAATTCAACTCAATTTAATGAATTGGGCGACAAGCAGTCTCAGATTGAAGATGCTATGGGTAGTATTGCAAATTCAATGTTCGAGCTCGGAGAAAAGAGTTTTGCTGTTTCTCCTGAAATGGGCAAACAATTAGGTACTGCCATGCAACAAATGCAGGATGCGATGCAGCAATTGGCAAACCGAAATTCTGCCGCCGCGATGAATGCCCAGAATAATGCTATGTCTGCTCTTAATAAAGCGGCTATGGAGATGCAGACCTCACTTTCGGCTATGAAGTCCAACGGACAATGCAACAACCCCGGCGGTACTAATCCCGGTGGAAAAGGTGGTTCCGGTATGGGATTTATGGAAAAAATGCAACAAATAGCAGGGCAACAACAAGGAATAAATCAAGCTATGCAACAGTTGGGGCAGAGCGGTAACGGACAGCTTTCACCAGAACAGCAGGCTGAATTGGGCAGAATTGCGTCCCAGCAGGGCAAAGCACAAAAATCTGTCGAGGAATTAGCCAAAGAACAAAAGCAATTAGGTGGTCAGAAAATGGGGCTTGGCGACCTGAACAGAATTGCCAAGGAAATGGAAGAAGTTGTTTCCGATTTGCAAAGAGGACAAGTTACTCCTGAAACGATGAAAAGACAGGACAGGATTTTATCTCGCTTGCTTGATGCTACCAAATCTATGAATGAACGGGATTACGAGAAAAAAAGAGAATCAAAAACAGGTGAAGAATTTGTTCGTCAAAGTCCCGATGCCCTGAATCTTGATAATCAGGAAGGTAAGTCGAAGGCTATGCAGGAACTTCTTAAATCCATTCAGCAGGGTTATACCAAAGATTACGAAACGATTATCAGACAGTATTTCGAAGCTTTACAAAAATCAGGAAAAAAAGTACAATAAGTGATTAAAAATATAAAAAATCAGAAAAAGGCATATCTTTTTGCTTTACTTGCCGTCTTATTTTGGTCAACTGTTGCTACAGCTTTCAAATTCAGTCTTAAGGAGTTTGATTATCTCGAAGTCTTGCTCTATTCATCTTTTTTCTCTTGTGTGGTTTTGTTTATAATCCTTATTTTTCAAGGAAAATTGAAGGATTTGAAATCAAGTCCGAAAGATTTATTATTTTCTTCATTACTTGGATTTTTAAACCCATTTCTTTATTATGTCATTCTTTTTAAGGCTTATTCTTTGTTGCCTGCTCAGGAAGCCCTTACTCTGAATTATACATGGGCAATTGTTGTAGTTCTGTTTTCTATTCCGTTACTCAAACAGAAAATAACCATTACAAGTTTCTTTGCTATTTTAATCAGTTTCTTCGGTGTTGCCACCATTGCTACCCATGGCAATGTTTTAAGCATGAAGTTCGCTAATCCCTTAGGTATATCTCTTGCTGTCGGCAGTTCGCTTATTTGGGCTTTGTTTTGGGTTCTTAACATCAAGGACAAAAGGGATGAGATAGTTAAATTATTTTTGAATTTTGCTTTTGGTTTTATATTTATTTTAATTACTTCACTAATCGTCAAAGGCACTGACATTTCTTTCAATTCGGGCGTTTGGAGTGCTTTATATATCGGATTGTTTGAAATGGGTATCACTTTCGTTGTTTGGCTGAAAGCTTTAAAGTATTCTAAAACTACTGCCAAAGTTAGTAACCTTATTTATTTATCACCATTTTTTTCACTATTTATCATCAATATTTTCCTTGAGGAAAAAATTCTTATTTCTACACTTTTCGGATTATGTTTGATTATTCTTGGCATTATTATTCAGCAAAAAAGTACAGGAAACATTAAAGCATAATATTCGTATTATTAATTGTTAATATTAACAATTTTTCAACCGGAAAATTTCTTATGAAAAGACAGCCGGACATACTTTTCTTAAAACTTCTAACGGTTTTACTAACCGTAACTTTAATCTCATGTTCCGGCATTCCAAAAAAACTCGAGAAAAATCAACTTACAGATAAATTCGATAAATCACCGGTACCAAAAGTTGAGTTTGATAATTTTTGGGAATATATGGAGAGCTTCGAATTTAATATTCCTTCACAAATTCATTATTCCAAAGAACAGAAAATCTTCTCGGATGGTTTGAAATTAATTGAACTCGGAAATTTTGATTCCGCCGAAAAACATTTTCGGAGACTTTATACCTCAACCAATGACTCATCTGTTTATAAAAATTCAAAAAAAGCCCTTGTTGATGTGTTGTTCCACAATTCCAAATGGCAGGACCTTGTTGAACTTGATTCTGCTGAAACTGCCGTTCCGAGTCCTGATAACTCTCTTCGTCTTGCTGATGCTTTCCGGAAAGCCAATCCTGAACGAATATTTTTTCCTGACCATTTAGTGTCAATGCCTATATATATAAGTCCTACTGGATGCCCGATTATTGAAGTTTATATTAACGGCGAAAGAAGGTTTTTCTGGCTTGATACAGGAGCTAATTACAGCGTAATTTCGTCGGATATTGCTCAGGAACTCGAAATCTTTCCAATAAGTTATCTGAAAGCAAAGGCACTAACCGGAACAGTTATCAAAGTTGATGTTTATCCGGCAGTTATTGATTCCATTGATATCGCAGGAGTTAAGCTTTACAATCATCCCACAATTATCGTGCATGATTTTAATCTGAAATTCAAATTCTTTGGCACTTCAAATATAACCAAAATTGACGGTATTATTGGGTGGAAAGCCATACAAAACATGGACATAACTATTGATTACAAAAACCTTAGGCTTGCAATTCAAAAACCCGTTGAAGACTCTTCCTCAGTTAGAAATATGTTCTGGATGGGATGTCCGGTTATTCGCCTGAAAAATGATGAAGGAATCCCCCTGCTGTTCGGTTTGGATCTGGGAGCAGAGAAAACCACAATTACATCGAATATTTTCAATAAAGTAAATTTCGAGAAAATTTATTCGGTAACAAAACAGCTTGGCTCGCTTGGCGGCTGGGTTTTCAATAATTCAAGAATGATCTCAAGCCTGACTCTCGATTTCGGAAGTGAATTGATGCACTTTCAGGATATCGGAACGGGATACCAGCAAAAGAAACTATTCGTCAAGCTTGACGGAATTCTCGGCACAGACTTCATGAGGGACGGCAAAATCCGAATTAACTGCCCATCCGGAATATTTGAATTTTCAGTGGAATAGGATTTTATCCTTCATTCTCCAAAAATATAAATTTCTTTCAGATATACTTTTAGTAGTTTTCAAGCATAAGAAAATATCATATAAATCATTTCCAAAAAAGTATTTTAGCTAAACCAAAATAATAATAAAATATGTGAAAAATAATCAATTATATAGAACTTATCAGTATGAAATATAACAATATAAATATCAAGACTTAAACTTTTTCTTAAGTGAAGTAATAATTTAGAGTACACTAAATTAATTATATTAAAAATTTATTGTGAAATTGTTTTGTTATTCAATTATATATTAGATAATTTTGTATGTTACATTTTGTAGCATGTGAAATAAATATAGATGAACAATACAATATAGATGAAATGAAGGGATTGGTACTCTTGAAAAAAGCAGTACAAATGCCTTTTTTTCTTATATGAACGAAATTAATAATTCACAATTTAAGGATAAAGGTTATGCATAATGCCGACCACGTTGAGACTCTAAATCCGACTCTCAAGAACAAGGTCCGAAAAATTACCGGCGAATCGGTTATGATGTGCTACCAGTGTGGTAAATGTGCCGCAGGCTGTCCGTTGGTTGAAGATATGGATTACTCTCCAAATCAAATACTTAGGATGCTTCAACTGGAAATACCCGAATTGGACGAGAAAATTCTTGGTTCGCTGGCTATCTGGTTGTGCCTCACTTGTGAGACTTGCTTTGCAAGATGTCCCAAAGAAGTTGATATTCCTGTTATGATGGACTATCTCCGTTCTGAATCAATCCTTCAGGGGAAAGTTAACCCCAAAGCCAAAGATATTATTGCTTTTCACAAAACATTTCTGGATTCCATACGCTTAACAGGACGTTTGCATGAAGTTGGGCTGATTGCCGGATATAAACTTCGTACTTTACATTTGTTACAAGATTTGGAAGTTGCTCCTAAGCTTTTTCTTAATGGCAAGTTAAGCATTTTGCCTCACATGGTAAAAAATACTGAAGTCATTGAAAGAATGTTTGCTAAAACTATTGGAAAGGAGAGCGAGAAATGAAAATAGGATATTTCCCGGGATGCTCTCTTAAAGGCACTGCCATTGAATATGAAGCATCTCTATTCGCTGTTTGTAAGGAATTTGATATTGAACTCGAAGAAATTAAAGAATGGAATTGCTGTGGTGCTACTGCCGCCCATTCATTGAATCATCTCCTTTCTATTGCTTTGCCTGCAAGAACTCTTGCTTTGGCAGAGATGCAGGGCTTCACGGAAATACTTGTTCCTTGTGCGGCTTGCTACAGCAGATTGCTTTCGGCATGGCACGAAATTAAAACAGATGAAGCTTTAAGAACTCAAATTCCCGGTATTATTGAACTGCCTTTTAATAATACAGTTAAGCCGGTTAATATTATTGATTTTATTGAAAAATACATTTCTCCCGGATTGAAGGAGAAAGTAGTACGACCTTTCAATAATAAAGTTGCATGCTATTACGGCTGTTTGCTTGTCCGTCCTCCGAAATTGGTACAGGTTGACCGTTTCGAAGACCCACTTCAGATGGAACAAATAATGAAAATACTCGGTTCGAGTCCAATTGATTGGGCATTCAAGACAGAATGCTGTGGAGCAGGATTATCAGTTTCAAGAACAGATATTGTTGCAAAACTATCAGGCAAGATTGTCAAGGATGCAACAGACCGTGGAGCAGAGGCTATTGTTGTTGCCTGTCCGATGTGCCAGTCAAATCTTGATATGAGAAGAAGCAGTATAGACGTTTATCTCAAGCAAAAGATGACAACACCCGTTCTATACATTACTCAGGTTATTGGTTTGAGTCTTGGAATGTCACCGAGAAATCTTGGAATTGAAAAACATATTGTTCCTATGGACGAATTGCTCTTGAACAAGGCTGTCGTTGTTGAGAAAAATGTCAAGGTAAAACCTGTAAAGGAGGATGTGTAACATGTCAAGAATTGGAGTATTTATTTGCCATTGCGGTGAAAACATCGGAGCAACAGTTGACTGCGGAAAAGTAGCCAAGGAAGCATCGAATTTTCCCGGAGTGGTTTACAGTATTGATTATAAATATATGTGTTCGGATCCCGGTCAGAACTTTATTCGTGATGCAATTCGTGAACAAAGGCTTGACGGTGTAGTTGTCGGTGCCTGTTCACCCAGAATGCACGAACCGACTTTCCGTAAGGTTTGCAATGAATCCGGTTTGAATCCATTTTTATGCGAAATGGCAAATCTTAGAGAACATTGTTCCTGGGTTCATTATAAACTTGATTCAACAACCGACAAAGCAATTGACCTCGTCAGAATGCTTGTTGAGAAAGTCAAAAGGAATTCTCCCCTACAGCCAATTAAAGTGCCCGTAACAAGAACGGCATTAGTTCTGGGCGGAGGAATTGGAGGAATTCAGGCGGCTTTGGATATTGCAAATGCCGGACATAAAGTGATAATGGTTGAGAAAAATCCTTCAATCGGAGGACACATGTCACAACTATCTGAAACTTTTCCGACTCTCGACTGTTCTCAATGTATTTTAACCCCGAGAATGGTTGAAGTTGCCCAACATCCTAATATCACTCTTTATTCCTATGCCGAACTTGAGGCTGTTGACGGATTTATTGGTAATTTCAAAGTTAAAATCCGTCTAAAAGCAAAGAGCATAGATGAAAAATTATGTACAGGTTGCGGAGTTTGTTCGGAAAAATGCCCTGTCAAGAAAATCCCTGATGAATTTAATGCCGGGCTTTCTTTCAGACCGGCTGTTTACGTTCCATTCCCTCAGGCAGTTCCAAACAAACCTGTTATTGACCGTTCGTACTGTACTTGGTTTTTAAAAGGCGGGAAATGCGGTTTATGCAAGAAAGTTTGTCCTGCTGATGCGATTGATTTCGAACAGGAAGATGAAATTATAACAGTTGATGTCGGTGCTATTGTTGCGGCAACAGGTTTTGATATTAAACATACCGATTTCTTCCCGGAATACGGATATGGTGCTTATAAAGACATTATTGACGGCTTGCAGTTCGAGAGACTTGCTTCTGCTTCAGGTCCAACACTTGGCGAAATCAGAAGACCTTCGGACGGAAAGATTCCCGAAAAGATAGTCTTTGTGGCATGTTCGGGTTCAAGAGACCCTGCCAAGGGCATTGAGTACTGCTCGAAAATATGCTGTATGTACACTGCAAAACATGCTATGCTCTACAAACACAAAGTACATGAAGGACAAGCTACCGTATTTTACATGGACATTAGAGCCGGTGGAAAGATGTACGAAGAATTTGTCCGCAGAGCCATTGAAGAAGATGATGTAAATTATATTCGCGGACGTGTTTCCAAAATATATGAAAAGAATGGTAAACTGATTGTCAAAGGTGTTGACACTTTACTCAATTCAATGCCGATTGAAATTGAAGCAGATATGGTGGTACTTGCCACTGCGGTAGTTGCAAACAGCGATTCCGAATCAATAGCACAGAAATTGCACATCAGTTACGACTCTTATCATTTCTTCGGAGAAGCTCATCCAAAACTCAGACCTGTGGAAACAAACACTGCCGGTATTATGCTTGCCGGAGCTTGTCAGGCTCCAAGGGACATTCCCGAAACTGTTGCTCAGGCATCAGGTTCAGCGGCAAAAGTGGCGGCTTTGTTCGCTCAGGATGAATTAACCCGCGAACCTTTGATAGCAGTAGTGAACAGAATAGCACCTCCAACATTTTCAACATGTGTGGGTTGCTTTATGTGTCAGAGTGTCTGCCCTTATCTTGCTATTGAAAAAGAAGAAATAAGAACCCGCGACGGGAAATTAATAAAAGAAGTTGCCAGAATAAACCCGGGCTTATGTCAGGGATGCGGCACCTGCGTTGCTTTGTGTCGTTCCAAGTCAATTGATTTAGAAGGTTACACACACGAGCAGGTATATGCTGAAGTTTTATCACTTTGGAACAGGAAGGAAGATTATGTCACAGTTTGAACCTAAAATTGTAGCTTTTGTCTGCAATTGGTGCACTTATGCTGGTGCAGACCTTGCAGGAACAAGCAGAGTGAAATATGCTCCAAACATTAGAATTATTCGTTTTCCCTGCACAGGCAGAATTGATTTTATGCTTTTGCTAAAAGCTTTTGCCGGTGGAGCTGATGGAGTAATTGTTTCGGGATGCCACCCTAATGATTGTCATTACACAGCAGGAAATTTTCACGCCCGCAGACGCTGGATGGTCTTTAAATCATTGCTTGAACTTCTTGGTTTCGACGAAAGAAGAATTACTTTTTCGTGGGTTTCTGCCGCAGAAGGTGCCAAGTGGGGAAAATTAGTCAACGAAGTTGTTGAAAATATTAGAGTTCTTGGTCCTTATCAGGATTATGTCAAGCTTTCAAAAATGGGTATTGATTCTATTGCGGAGGAAGTTTATGCTTGAACTACAAAATAAAACAAAAGAGTTACTCGAAAATGGAACAATTAATCTGATGATTGGCTATGGTGCAGGTTATACCGGAAAACCAAAACCAGTTTTCATTTCCAATCCTGCTCTTGCTTCAAAATTAATTTTTGACGATAATTGCACCCAAAATCTTGCGGTTTACCTTCACAAACATGAAGTTAAAGCCTACGGAAAACTCGGCATCGTGGCAAATTTGCAGACTCTTAGGTCAATGATGCAAATTGCCGCTGAAAATCAGCTTAAAGATAATCAGTTAACAGTTTTGACTTCCGTTGCGGGTAAGCTACTGGTATTAAATAACTTCAGCGAAATCGAAGATTTTATTCTGAAGAATTTTCCCGAACCATTGGCAGATGACAAATCGAAAATAAAAGACCTGCTCAACATGCCCAGGGAAGAACGATGGAACTATTGGGTGAAGGAACTTGGTTCATGTATCAAGTGCTACGCCTGCCGTGCGGCTTGCCCTCTTTGTTACTGCACAAAGTGTACAGTAGAAGGCAATCAGCCTCAGTGGATTCCAATTGCTTCAACAACTCAGGGCAATCTTGAATGGCATATAATCAGAGCCATGCATCTTGCAGGCCGCTGTATTGAATGTAATGAATGTGCAAAAGCATGTCCTGTGGACATTCCAATCAATTTACTGACTTTGAAGCTTGAAGAAGATGTTGAAAAAGCATTTTCTCAAAAACCCGGAATGAAAGCAACGCTTGATTTCGCTCTATCTTCTTACAAAGCTGATGACAAAGAAAGTTTCATAAGGTAATAATATGATACATCAAAATAAAATTAATAAAGAAAATCTTGCTTCGTTTTTAAACGGAATTGCAAAGTCGGGTAAAGAACTTATTGCTCCAAGGTATAGAGCGAGCAGTGTCGTTTTTGCCAAAACCGATGATTTCAGTCAGATTGCAATAGATTATATCCAAACGGCATTATCAGCTAAATCAGTTATATTTCCCCGTTGCGAGGAATTATTCAGCTATGAATTGACCGAAGGAAAAAATCCAAAAATCAAAGAACTGATTGTTCAGGAAAATGAAGTAGTTGTATTTGGCTTACATCCTTGTGATGCTTATAGTTTTAACTATCTTTTCGACTTTTTCGAAAAGGAGAATCCTGATTTTCATCTTGCCAAAAGAAAAGAAAAAACAACTTTCATTTCTTTAAGCTGTAAAACAGGAGACGAGTATTGCTTTTGTACTTCAGTTGGTGTAAGTCCTTCTGATACACGAGGAAGCGATATGACACTCACTGAGATGAACGATGGAAATTACTATGTTGAAGTTCTTACCGATAAGGGTGAAAAACTATTTAATGACCATAAAAATCTTTTTGCCGATTCCGAGATAGTTGACAAAACAAAATATACAGCTCAGATTCCTGAACGTTTCAATCTGAAAGCCGCTCAGGATAAACTTGACAAGGTTTTCGAAACTGAACTCTGGAAAGAGCAAAGTCTTGCTTGTCTCTGTTGCGGTGCTTGTGCTTTTGTTTGCCCCACCTGTACTTGTTTTGACATTCAGGACAACAGTAATCTGAACGACGGAAGTCGTATCCGTTGCTGGGATTCCTGTGGATTGGGACTATTCACTCTCCATGCTTCAGGGCACAATCCCAGAGAAACTCAAAGTCAAAGATGGAGACAAAGACTTATGCATAAGTTTGACTATTCTGTCGAAAATCTTGGAATAGTAAGCTGTGTCGGATGCGGCAGATGCGCCAGAGCCTGCCCTGCACAAATGAACATTATCGAGCACATTATCAGTATTGAGGGAGCTTAAGACATGGAAATTCAAAATATGTACATACCTTATGTAATGCAAATTGAAAAAATAACTGACGAATCACCACTTGTCAAGACTTTTAAATTAGTGTTTGCCAATCCTGAAGATGCTGATAAATTTCATTTTCAAGCAGGTCAATTTGGTGAATACTCCATTTTCGGGGAAGGTGAAAGTACTTTCTGCATTGCCTCATCACCAACCCGTAAGGGATATATCGAATGTACTTTCCGCGAAACAGGTAGAGTTACATCCGCATTAGCCAGATGTGAAGAAGGCGACTATATCGGTTTCCGTGGTCCTTACGGAAATACTTTTCCTTTGGAAGAATGGTACGGAAAGAACCTTATTTTCGTCGCAGGAGGTATAGCTCTTCCGCCCCTGAGATGCGTCATCTGGAATGCACTCGACCTTAGAGATAAATTCAAAGATATTACGATCCTTTATGGAGCTAGGACTGAAGCCGATTTGGTTTACAAAAACGAGCTCGAAGAATGGAAAAACAGACCTGATGTCAATTTGGTTGTAACCGTTGACCCCGGTGGTGAGACTCCCGAATGGAAAGGCGAAGTAGGTTTTGTTCCAACAATTTTGGAAAAAATTAATCCAAAAGCCGAAAACACAATAGCTATTGTATGCGGTCCTCCGATAATGATCAAATATTCGTTGCCTATACTGCAGAAATTGGGATTCCAAAATGAAGATATTTTTACAACTTTGGAAAACCGTATGAAATGTGGCATTGGAAAATGCGGACATTGTATGGTTGGCAGTAATTACGTCTGCAAAGACGGACCTGTTTACCGCTACGACCAACTTTTACTTATGCCTGCAGAGTATTAGACTGAATTTAATTAGAAAGAACCTGCCTGGGACATTTATTCTTGGCAGGTTTTTTTATTTTTCCTAATCTTTCTTTAAGAAGATGCAATAGGTTAATCGCATAACATATTGATATTATTAAAGGTTTAATGTATTTTTAGATTTATAGCCAAAAAGAACCATCCCTAATTCATAATCTTCAAAATCCATAAAACTAAAATCTTTGATATAATTTTTAGTTAACTTTTTCTATTTGTTGCCGATAATTATTACATACTTAAACAATTGTTTTTGTTAAAGTGAGCAACAAGTAATTTTTTAAGGAGAATATGCAAAATAAATTAATAAAAACCTTGGTATTGATTTCAATATTTTTATGTTTCGGTAGCATCTTTTGTCAGACTGATACAACAGATAAGTTACTTGAAGAAATGCTGAATATGACCGTTAGTACAGCGGCAAAATATGAACAAAATGTAAGCGAGGCACCATCTTCTGTAGAAATAATTACTTCTGAAGATATTGATAGGTATGGTTACCAAACATTAGCAGACGTTCTTCAATCCGTTAAAGGATTTTTCATAAGAGATGACCATAGTTATCAATATGTAGGTTCAAGAGGATTCGACCGTCCGTCCTCATATAGCAATAAGCTACTTCTAATGGTGAATGGACATATAATAAATGAAAATTATTATGGGTCGATATTTATTGGGAATGATCTAGGGATTGATCTGAAAAATGTAGAAAAAATTGAAATAGTTGTTGGTCCGGGTTCAGTTCTTTATGGTACCGGTGCAATGCTGGCAGTAATTAACATCATCACTAAAGCAGGAAATAATATAGACGGGTTCAAATTCAATTATCAAACCGGAAATTATGGAAGAAATGAAGGTACTTTTTTGTTCGGCAAAGAATTTTCGAACAAATTAAGTGTGACGGCATCAGCAAAGGGTGGAATAATCGCAGGTCGTGATTATTATTTTAAGGAGTTTGATACCGACTCAACCAATTTCGGAAATGCAATAAACTCGGATGCAGACAGATACTATCAACTTTTCAGTTCAATCAAATACACAGATTTCACAGCAAATATTTCCTTTGTATCCAGAGAAAAAACAATCCCGACAGCTCCCTGGGAAGTGACTTTTAATTCCAACAACACAAAATCAACCGACGATAGAGGTTATATGGATTTCAACTACAAATTTGATTTGAACAAAAACCAGAAACTGAAGTTAAGAACATATTTTGATTATTACAGATCCGATGGCTTTTACCAATATAATGCCCCACAGACTGAACAAACTAAGGGTATTTGGGTTGGGGCTGAAGTTCAGCATATTTGGGATATCTTCCCGGGCAACAGATTGACATGGGGGATTGAGGAAAAATATAATTCATTATCCCTATATAGGTTTTGGATAAATGATTCTTCGGTTTATGACCATAATCAACCTTTTAATATTCTATCATTCTATTTGCAGGATCAATATCAAATACTGGACAATTTAAGCATAACCGCAGGCTTAAGATATGAAAATAATTCTCTGTTTTTTCAAGGTTTGACACCAAGAGCGGCTTTAGTTTTCAATCCCTATGGAGAAAGTTATTTTAAACTGATTTATGGAAAAGCATTCAGATCACCAAATAATTATGAAGCATTTTATACTGATTATCTCACACAAAAACCCAATCATAATTTGAAACCTGAGCAAATATCAACTACTGAATTGTGCTACGAACAAAAATTTCTCCAGAATTTTTATTTCAAAGCTTCGGTTTTCTATTATGTCATGAATGACCTTATAGACCAGTATTTAGATCCTTCGGATTCGTTAACTCAATTTACAAATAAACAAAATATTGAGTCCTTTGGGTTTGAAGCTGATTTAAAGGCTAAATTCAAATCAGGTCTTTGGGGATATTTATCTTTCACTCATAGTTTCGCAAGAGATAAATTCGATTCAAAACACTTGAGTAATTCACCGGTTTATTTGGTTAAAGCAGGATTATCTCAGAAATTCTTTAAACATTTTAGTGTTTCTTTGGATTACTTATATGAATCTGAGAGAAATACTTTTTTTGAAGATATAACTCCTTCATTCATGATATTCAATCTTTATTTTGATATTAAACCAAATTTAACAGCAGACAACACTTTTAATTCAATATTAAATAGATTTTCCCTTTCCCTGAAAATCAACAATCTTTTGGACAAGCAATACTATTTACCCGGTGGATATGAACATATTCAGCATTCCCTAATCCAAAACGGAAGAAATTTCATTATCAACTTTGGGTTAGCTCTATAAATAATCAATGAGAAAATTTATTATTATATTGTTGTTTATCACCGTTAAAACTATATTTAGCCAAGAGATAGCTGTACCTATAGTTAATCAGATTCCAATAATGTACAAGATACTTTCTTACGATAGAAGTTTTACAAAAAACATTAGAGGTAATCTCAAATTCACTATTTTCTATCAGAAATCATACAGATATTCCCTTGTTATATCAAAAGAAATTCTCAGCACCATTCAAGGAAACGAAACATTTCAAAGATTTTCAGGATATAATGTTCAGATTGAAGCTGTTTCAATTCAGGACGAAAACGATATTGACAGATATTTGAATAAAAATATTACTGATTGTGCCATTATTGCACCACTACGGTCAGTAGATATCAGTAATATTTCAGAAATTCTCATTCAGCATAAAATGATGTCATTTTCGGTTTTACCTGAATATGTAGATTTTGGAGTTGCTTTCGGATTAGGAATTAAAGGCGAGAAACCATTGATAATAATTAATCTGATAACCGCAAAGGAAATACATGCTGAATTCAGTTCCCAAATACTTAAATTTTCTAAAGTAATAGAATAATTTATCATGAAAAATTTCAACAAATTCCAGAATTTATCAATCAGACGAAAATTAATAATTTTCTTTGCATTAAATAATATAATAATTTGTCTGTTTATTTATTTTTATTTCCCTTCGAAATTCGAGAATCTTTCAATAACATCAACTTCCGAAAGAGCAATAACAATGAGTAAAATGGCAGGAAATTACATTGCACCTGCTATGCTCTACTACATTGATAGTCTTGTTATTAATGAATCAATCGAACAACTTACTGTTCAGAATCCAGATATTATTTTTATTATTATTTAAAATGATAAAAATCAAGTTGTAAGTTCATATCGAAAAGATTTAGCAAATCAATTCAATTATTTAACTAAGTCTGAAGTAAACAAAGTTCATATTTCTGATTCAACTCTTCTAACTACAAGTATGATTTCGTTTAACGGAAAAAAACTCGGCAAGATTTTTCTTGGTCTATCTATCAATAAAACAAAAAAAGATATGTACTTCAGCAAAGTTCATATAGCATGGATTAGTTTTGGACTCTTGCTTTTCGGTTTCATCATTGTTTTTATTTTAGTGACTTTTACAACAAAACCAATAAAAAGAGTTGTAAAAGCATTTAATCTGATTGCTGAGGGAGATTTTTCTCAGCGAGTTCCAATATATTCGTTAGATGATATTGGTAAACTATCTCTTTCTTTTAACTCGATGGCAGATAAACTCGAAATTGCTTATAATAATTTACACCAGGAAATTGAAATCCGAAAACAAAAAGAAATGAAATTAATAAATGCTGAATCAGAACTCACAATAGCACTCGAAAATGAGAAGGAATTGAGTGAAATCCGTTCAAACTTTGTTTCTATGGTTTCGCATGAATACAGAACTCCGCTAACAGTAATTCTCTCTTCCACTTATCTTTTGGATATATTCTTCAAATCAGGGAAACCTGTTGATTTTGATAAACATATTCGTAGAATTCAGTCATCAGTTAAAACAATGACAAAGCTTCTTGATGATGTTTTAATCATAGGTAGATTTGCCAGAGGCAAACAATTTATTAATATTGAAAAGTTCAATATCATAAATATCATTGAAGAAAGTATTCAAATTCATGAATCCAACAATCTCAAACAGCAACATTTCATAACAAATATCCAAATGCAGTCAATTGATGTAGTTACTGATAGAATTCTTCTCACACAAATTCTGAATAACTTGTTAACGAATGCAGTTAAATACTCAGCCGAGAATACCAAAATAATTGTCGAACTTGATTCATCCGAGGAAAAAGTTTCCATAACAATTACCGACGAAGGAATCGGTATTTCCAAAAAAGATATCGAACAGCTATTCGAACCATTCTTCAGAGGAAGTAATGTTGGAACAATACAAGGTACTGGTTTGGGAATGACTATCATTAAAAATTGTCTTGAAGCAATAAAAGGATCCATATCAGTAGATAGCAATTTGACAAAAGGAAGTCGGTTCGTTGTCACAATTCCAAAATATCTTGAGACTTAGCTATAAATTCAGATTAATTAAAAAATTTCTATTCCCCGTACCTTTCAAGTTTGAATGTCTCACCAAGATAGAGCTTACGGACTTCTGCATTTGATGCTATTGATTCTGCAGTACCTGATGTAAAGATATTGCCGTCAATCAGAATATAAGCTCTGTCAGTAATGGAAAGCGTTTCGTGTACATTATGGTCGGTGATTAGCACTCCGATTCCTTGTTTTTTGAGCTTTCTAACCATTTGCATAATGTCTTCGACTGCAATCGGGTCAATACCGGCAAAAGGTTCATCAAGAAGAATGAATTTAGGATTTGAGGCAAGAGCACGTGCAATTTCGCAACGCCGCCTTTCTCCTCCGGAAAGCATATAGCCTTGACTTTTTCTGACGTGGGCTATGCCGAAACTCTCCAACAATTCTTCAAGTCTGAGATTTCTTTCTTTTCGGGAAAGATTCTGGAGCTGAAGAATAGCCTTAATATTATTTTCAACAGATAATTTCCTAAAAATAGAAGGTTCCTGTGGTAAATAACTGATGCCAAGCTTAGCACGTTTGTACATAGCCTTGTTTGTTATTTGAACATTATCAAGAAAAACTGTTCCTTCGTTCGGGCGAACCATTCCAACAATCATGTAGAAAGTGGTCGTCTTACCGGCACCGTTAGGACCGAGCAAGCCAACAATTTCACCCTGACTGACATTTATTGAAACATCTTTGACAACGGTTCTTTTCTTGTATCTCTTAAGAAGATTCTTTGCATGCAGATTGCTGATGATTGTATCCACAGATTACCTTTTTGCCTGTTCTAAAACTATTTGCTTTTCGATCTTTTTGTCGTCACGCAAAATAAGGAATTTCATCGTTTCTCCAACAATACCATCGTTAATTGCCAGTAAATAATCCTGGTCACGTAGTATTTTTGTGCCATTAATTTCAAGAATGATGTCTCCGGGTTCAATCCCTGATTTTTCAATAGGAGAACGATTATCAACAGCAATAACAACGACACCTTCATTTGCTTTAACCTTAAGGTATCTGGCAATTTCGTCGTCAAGTTCTCTAACATCGAGTCCAAGATAGTAACTGCGATTGATTTTTTTATTTTTTTCGATTATATCCACCATCTTTTTCACTCTGTTAATTGGAATAGCCCATCCGATACCTATGCTTCCAGCACCTTTTCCGGACTGTGCTGTTGAGAAGATGACCGTATTGATGCCTATAACTTCACCTAATGCATTAACGAGTGGTCCTCCCGAGTTACCCGAGCTGATAGCGGCATCTGTTTGAATCATGCCTCTGTAAATTTTGTCTTCCTGAATAAAATTGATACCTGAATTGGAAATAACGCCGACGGTAACAGTAGGCTTTGTATTCAAGTCGAATAATCCGAATGGGTTTCCGAAAGCAATAGCCCATTCGCCGGTAATGATGTTATCTGAATTTGACATTTTGATATAAGGGAAATCTTTTCCTTTGATTTTAAGCAGAGCAACATCACTTGTTTTGTCGGAACCAATGATTTCGGCATCGAATTTCTTGCCGTTTGTTGTTGTTACTACAATTTTGGAAGCATTACCTGCAACATGATGATTAGTTAAAATATATCCGTCGGGTGAAATAATGAATCCCGAACCTAATCCGCGAACTTCATATTCTTTCTTTCTCGTTCTCTGTTGTCTTTGAAAGAATCTTTGAATATACGGGTCATCAAAAAATTCGCTGAACGGATTGCGGTATTCAACAGTATAAGTTTCTGTAACATTTATGCCCACAATTGCAGGGGTGCATTTCTCGATTGCCTTAGTAATAGCATTATGACGGGAATTATTAACTTCTTTTTCAGCGGGATTTGACTGATAAGTATCCGAAGTACCATCTTCGTAAATCTTATTTTTATTTTGCGAATTGCAATTCTGAAAAGAAAAAATCGAGATTACAGTCACTAATCCAACGATTAAAAAATTCTTCCAATGCATAATTTCTCCTATTATTAATAATAATCTGTCAAAAAATATGTGGTTAGACGAAAAAGTTTAATGTTTTGTTGAAAATTATTAATTATAATATATTAATTTGCTATCCTGATGAGTCTGATATTAAATATTGCACTTCCAATTCCATTGGATAAAAATTTTTCATATTTGCTCCCGCCAAATTTTGTTGATGGGGAGTTGATAGGGAGGAGAGCTCTTGTGCCGTTTGGTAAAAGGTTAATAACAGGAGTTGTTGTGTCAGCAGGCGAAACAAAAGAACCTGAAAAATTCAAAGAGATTATTGAATTTCTTGATGATGTTCCTTCATTTTCTCAAAGTTTTCTTGATTTTACAAAATGGATAGCCGATTATTACCTTTGCTCACATGGGGAAGTTCTCAAAGCCGCTTTACCTCAGGGACTTTCACCCAAAAGTGTTATCAGGGTTCAGGTTCTGGAATGGTTAACCGATTCTGAACTTCAAACCATTTCAAAAAATGCACCTAAAAGAGCACAACTTCTGGGTGAATTGATGAATAATAAAGATTTCATTTCTATTAACTATCTTGAAAAATTACTTGAAACGGATTCAATTGCTTCTCAAATTTCATATTTGGAAGATCATGGAATTATTAAATGTGAGTTTGCTGTCGAAGGTGAAACAAAACCAAAGCAACAAAAAGCTCTTCGGATTCCAGAAAATATACTTTCAGATTCCGACAAAGTTCAAAGTATCTTAGATGAACTCGACAAGAAATCATCCAAACAGTCAGTAGTTTTTAGTAATGTTTATCTTAATCAGACGAATTCAACAGACCATGTAATGCTTTCTGAAACATTAGCTGAAACCAATTGTACCATTTCCATTGTTAACTCGCTTGCCAAAAAAGAGTATATCGAAATATATAATATTGAAGTTGCCAGAGATACAGAATCGAGCAAATCTGCAGGCGATCTTGGAACAAGAAATGAAGCTCTTCTTGAACTGACAGACGAGCAAAATGCCGTAGTTGAAAGCGTGAGAAAATCTTTTAATCCTTTGGTGTTCAAACCTTTCCTTCTTCATGGAGTTACCGGAAGCGGAAAGACATTGGTTTATATTCATTTAATCAAAGATATTCTCAAACTTGGAAAGACTGCTTTATTGTTGGTCCCGGAAATTAATTTAACACCACAGCTTATTGACCGATTTAAACAAGCATTCAGTGAGGATTTTGCAGTTTTGCACAGCAGAATGTCAGATGGCGAAAGGTTTGATTCTTGGCGGTCAATCAGGGATGGAAAAGTGAGAATAGTTTTGGGTGCAAGGTCAGCAATCTTTGCACCACTGAAAGATATCGGCTTGATCGTTGTGGATGAAGAACACGAACCTTCATACAAACAAACCTCTCCTGCTCCAAGGTATAATGCCAGAGATTTGGCAGTTATTCGGGCAAAGATGGAGAATGCAGTAGTTCTGCTCGGCTCGGCAACACCATCAATTGAAAGTATGTTCAATGCTCAATCGGGGAAATATGAATTACTGCAAATAACAGATAGGGCTGACGGAGCTAAACTTCCGGTGATTAATGTCATAAATACATTGGAAGCAAGAAAACACGGGCAGTTGATAGGTTCGGTTTCTAAGATCCTTTTGGATGAGATTTCAGAACGAATAATCAAAAAAGAAGGAGTGATACTTTTCCAAAATAGGAGAGGATTCTCGTCTTATATTGAATGTATGGAGTGTGGGTTCATTCCTGTCTGTCAAAATTGTGATGTGAGTTTGACTTTTCATAAAGTCAGGAATCAGTTAAGATGCCACTATTGCGGGTTTTTCCAATCAGCCGAAAGTTCCTGCACAACTTGCGGTTTCCCGGAAATGAAAGAAATTGGATTTGGGACTCAAAGGATTGAGGACGAATTGGAAAGCTATTTCAAAGGATGCAATATCCCTGTGAAAATAGAAAGAATGGATACGGATACTACAAGAAAAAAAGGTTCTCATCGGAGTATCCTTTCAAGATTTGCAAGGGGTGAAACAGATATTCTTATCGGTACCCAAATGGTTGCAAAAGGACTCGATTTTGCCAGAGTGACTCTTGTTGGTGTTATTAATGCAGATTTACAGCTTTTTCTTCCCGATTTCAGAGCCTCGGAAAGAACTTTTCAGCTATTGACTCAGGTTGCCGGAAGGGCAGGAAGAAGCAGTGAATTGGTGGGTAAGGTACTTATTCAGACAACACATCCAGATAATATGGCAATTTATGCCACAAGAATTGCTTCATATTCTAAATTTTACGAAGAAGAATTGACTCATCGCAGAAACGCTGTTTACCCTCCGTTTGCAAGATTTATCATTATCGAATTTTCTGGTAAGGATGATATCTTAGTAAAAGACCACATTTACAAATTTCTCTATCTGCTTCCATTCAAAGCAAAATTCTGGAATGTTCTCGGTCCTGTTTTGCCTTCCATAAGCAAAATGAAAAATGAGTTCAGAAGAACTTTGATAATAAAAAGTATCAAAGATCTTGATAAAAATGGCTCATTAATGAGAAGGTCAATAAAAAGGGCAATCGAAGATTATAAAAGAAATTATGCAAACACTTCAGTAAAGATGACTGTTGATATTGATTCTTATTCAGGTATTTAATAAGTCTGGTTCGGATAGAACTGACATTCCTCTTGGTTGCAGCTTTTTACTTCATTATGGAAAGTACAGACAGTCTTTTGTTTAGTCAGCAGAGAAATGTTCAAACTTTCTCTTAAGGAATCCACAGCTTTTTCCAATGAAATGAAAACACATCTTTTACAGCAGATTGAAGGACTGTTATCAGCTATAGCTATAAGCGTTTGGGCTGTGATATTATTACATATTTTAAAATCATCGGGATTGAGCAACTTTAAATCAGAAAGAATTTTAAAAAAAATTCCAACCGATATACCACCTACACAGGAACCGTAATGACAACAATTCTGAAGGAATAAATCAAAAGTTCTTATTTCGGCTTCATAAATTAATTGCTCTTTCAAAACATCGTCTTGGATACTATTTGCATAAGCTGTCAAAAGTACTGCAGGAATAAGTAAATGGTGTTCGGAACCACTAATAGGAAAATTCGGATGTTTCATCAAATCATTAGCTAACAAGAATAGGTCGATAGAATTTGATTTTTTGCAATGAGTAATAATAATATGTTTGGCAGTTGTTCCTATGCATAAATCGCAAATGTAATGTCCGTTTGAACATTTTATAGTTGAAAAAGATTGCTGTTGGCAATAAAAACATTCTAATTCAAATGTTACTAAGGATTCGATCATTCCTTTGCTGCAAATCGGGCAAATATCAAAATCGCTGAATGTATTAAAAATTGTATTCATTTTTTAAAATTTAGTATCTCTAAGTATATAGCATTTTTGTAACTTAGCATCAAAACCATTGAATACAGATATGAAATAAATGCCGTTATTGACTTTTCCTCCATAATCATTAGTCAAATCCCATGTAATTAATTCAGTATTCCTATCCATATAATTGTTCTTGAAAGTCTTTACAACTCTACCAGTCAAATCAAGAATTTTAATATTGCAGTTCAAACCTAAAGATTGGTTCAGACTTATATTAAGAAATTCATTAGCAGGATTGGGAGAAACCGAAAAAACGGAAGCAAGTTCTTCATTGACACCGATTGTACCATCTGAATTTATAAAAGTGCCCTGACTTTGATTATAATAACTTCCGGTAGGAGTTTGTTGCAATTTCAATGTTCTAACCATGTAAACAGCTTTTTTATTTGCAGGGATTGTATCCGAGTAGTTTGTTGTTGTTAAAGTTGAATTGTTAAGCTTATAGAATCTCTTACCAAATCCTTCTGATCGGTAAATATTAAAACCTAAGAACTCATCATTGGGTTCTTTCCAATTAAACTGTAAAATTCTTCTATCAGATTGAATTATTTCAGATTTAGATAATTCGAAATTTGTGATAGGAGCAACAACGTGCATTCGTAAGGTCGGATCTCCCATGAGGGCAATCTGAATACCTTTAGAACCGTCTGTGCTGGAAGATTCATAAACAACATCATTATTCTGGGTTAGTTTTGTTTGGTACCCTATTGTTTCTCCGAGTCCCATTTGATGCAGAAACCAGAATGGTCGGCCACCCCAGAAACAAACAATAATCGAAGGATTAGAGGCAATTGCGGCTCTCATCAGGTTATCTTCCGAATCGAAATCACCTAAATAAGAACCAAGATACATTGCAAATACACCGTTAATGTTAAGTTTTGCAAGTTGATCAGTATAGAGAGTCGAAAGCATGGAATTGTAAGAACCCTGATTGCAGCCGTATGACCATATATAGGAAGATTTTTCAAGACTTGGAACATAACTTCCTTTTTCAATACTGTCAGGACCAACGAGAGCAGAAAAACACATCCAAGCATTTGTAGCATAAGGAGTTCCGAAACTTGTTCCAAATCCATCGTCAATTAATGCTTTTTGAGGGTATAACTTATTTCTGTTCCTGAAGTCGTGATTTTTATTTAAATAACGCCTATAGAGTTCTATTTCAGATTCTTTGAAGTTTGGAAGATTATAGAAATCAATTCTGCCAATTTGAAGCTTGCACGAAGAATAAATTACTGATTGGTCAAATTTCCCATCAAAAGGCAAATTCCAGTTATCCGTTCTATCAGCACGGTTATTATTACATGTTTGATCCGTCCAGTCATCATCAAACACTCCATAATAAACATCACATGCCCAAGCTCCAAAATGATTGGGGATGTGCCCGTCGAAAGCATAATTCCCTGAATATGGGACGGCAATTCTTCCAAATAATATGAGTGATTTGAGTTCACCGCCTGAATTCCTATATTCATTAAAAATCAGTTTCTTTATTTTTGTAACCGATTCACTATTGAATTTCTCGGTCCTTGGGATATAAATCTTCTTTACTACCCAACCATCACCGGCAAGGTCAATTTCAAATCTTTCGAATTCACTTTTTAATGTGTCGGATAATGAATTATCAACTAACAATAAAAGTTCACCGCGGTAATCTACGGTTGGAAGTTCAGTTCCGGCATAAACGTACCCATAACCACTATATAAAGTATCACTTTTTTTTATAAAATATTCATATCCTTTTCCATGTTCAACATCATAATCCACAAAGAAAGTGGAATCCATATTCATCTTTCCGATGTTCTTCCATATTGTTTCATCTTTAAGTTTTTTTAGAATCGTGTATTTCGAAGCTAAAGAGTCCTTATCCCATGTAAGTTGAATTTGTTTATTGGGTGTATCAATATTTTTCACTCTGATTTGGACTGAAAGGTCTTTAGTATTCTGAGCTATCATAAAGTCAAAGGCAAATAATACTAAAAATACTAATTGCAGGAAATATACTATTCTGAGTTTTTTTATCCCTAACTTACTAATCAAATTAACCATACTGGATTGCTATTATTTTACGGAAGTTGAGTGATTATCTTTTTTTCACCTATCGAAAAGCCTTTTTCGTTTGAAGAAATTGTCGCGGCTTGAACATTGATATCATGCTCGAAGCAAAGAATCCATTTTTCTTCGTAAGCCTGAGGCAAAACCTTTTTCTTTTCTTCGATAGCGACTAAAGGTTGATTGTCATAACCCATTACATAAGGAACGGGAATATGTGCAGAAGTTGCACAAAAGTCTGCACAAAAAAGTAAGGTTTGACCTTCATCATATATTTTCACTGTCTGCATGGCATGAGTATGTCCGAAAAATGGCATAACCGATATTCCGGGGAAAAGTTCTCCTTCGCCGTCTATAGTTTTTAAAAGTCCATCTGAAAGTAGAGGCAAATAATCATCTTTTAGAAAAGATGCTCTGTCTTTTTCGGTTGGATTCTGAGCCCATTTTAAATGTTCTTGCTGGACATAATGATTTGCATTCGGGAAAACGGGTACTGATTTGCTGGCAATATATTTGGTGGCACCCCCTGAATGGTCAAAATGAAGATGAGTAAAAATAACATCGGTTACATCTTCAGGTTTCACATTGAATGATTTCAAAGCAAAATCAAGTGAGGATATTTCACGGTCAATGCCATAAATTCCTGCAAGTTTATCGCTCATTTTAGTTCCGTTGCCACTATCAATCAAAACTATCCTATCGTCCCACCTAACAAGCATTGGTCTGGCGGAAAGAGGAATTCTGTTCAATTCGTCTCCGGGGTGGTAGGCTTTAGACCAAAGCGATTTTGGTACAACTCCGAACATCGAGCCTCCATCCAAAGAAAAGACTCCTGTTTCTACAACATCTATTTGAAATTTTCCAAGTTTCATATCTCTTTACTTAAATTTTGTTTTTAAATATCGTTAAAACTTAATGACGTTAATATGTCAGTCTATATGATAAATATTTTTATAAAAATATTCGATTAACATCATCCGGCTATTTCAAGTCTTTTAATCTCATCGCGAAGTTCAGCGGCTCTTTCAAAATCAAGATCTCTTGCCGCATTTTTCATCTCGATGAACATTTGCACGATAAGTTCTTTTCTTTGTTCGGGAGTAAGGTATTTAACAAGTGGTTCTGCGGCTTTCCGCAATTTTTTGGTTTCAAAATTATCAATTCTTTGAAGTCGGTCGGATTGAATGTCGGCAACTGATGTCGAACTTAAAATTTCTTCTATGGATTTATAGACTGTAATCGGGTCAATATCATGCTCGATATTGTATTCTCCCTGAATTTTTCTTCTTCTGTTAGTCTCATCTATTAAAAACTGCATCGAACGCGTAGTCCTGTCTGCATAAAGAATTACTAGCCCTTCAACATTTCTTGCCGTTCTTCCTGCTATTTGCAATAGCGAACGTTCGCTTCTGAGAAATCCTTCCTTGTCGGCATCAAGTATTGCAACAAGTGAAACCTCCGGCAAATCCAATCCCTCACGTAAAAGGTTCACTCCAACCAAAACATCAAATTTTCCCAATCGCAAATTCCTAATTATATCCACGCGGGCAAGAGAATCAATATCTGAATGTATGTATGCAACCTTGATTTGCAGATTTTGAAGATAGTCTGTCAAATCTTCCGACATTCTTTTGGTTAATGTCGTTACAAGTACCCTTTCGCCCTTCGTCGTTCTCTTTCTGATTTCATGCATCAGGTCATCTATCTGATTTTTAACCGGTCTTACGCTGATTTCCGGGTCTAATAATCCAGTCGGGCGGATTACTTGCTCAACCACAACTCCTTCGCACTTCTCAAGTTCATAAGCTCCGGGAGTTGCACTAACAAAAATCACCTGATTTGTGATTGATTCAAATTCATCAAATTTCAAAGGTCTGTTTTCGAGAGCAGAGGGCAATCTGAAACCGAAATCCACAAGATTCTGTTTCCTTGAACGGTCTCCATTATACATAGCTCTGACTTGTGATGCTGTAACATGGCTTTCGTCAATCATCAATAAGAAATCATCCGGGAAATAATGAATAAGTGTTTCGGGTGTTTCTCCCCATGTTCTGCCCGAAAGATGCATGGAATAATTTTCGATTCCCGAGCAATATCCTACTTCCTTCATCATTTCCAAATCGTAAATAGTTCTTTGTTCCAGTCTTTGAGCTTCCACAAGTTTATTCTCTGCCCGCAAATCTTTCAATCGGTCATACAATTCATCTTTAATAGCTGTCATGGCTCTTGTAAGATGCTCTTCGGTTGTAACAAATAATTTGGCTGGAAAGAGAGTTATCTGCTGAAGATTCTCAATGGATTTGCCCGTCAACGAATGTATAAAACTGATTTTTTCAATTACGTCTCCAAAAAATTCAACCCTCAATGCAGTTTCAGTTTCATAAGCAGGCATAATATCAACCACGTCGCCCCGAACTCTAAATCTTCCCCGAGCAAAATCTATATCATTTCTCGAATAGAACATATCAGTCAGCTTATAAAGTAATTTCTGACGTGAAATTTTCATTCCGGTATGAATAGGGTAGAGGAGCGAAAGGAAATCTTCTTTTTTGCCAATACTATATATACAGCTTACCGACGCAACAACAATCACGTCTCTTCTGCCTTCAACAAGTGCACTGGTTGCTTTTAACCGAAGGCGGTCTATCTCATCGTTAATTGAAAAGTCTTTTTCGATGTAAGTATCTGTTGTTGGTAGATATGCTTCAGGCTGATAGTAATCATAGTATGAAATAAAATATTCAACACAGTTATTAGGGAAAAATCCCCGAAACTCACTATATAGCTGTGCCGCAAGTGTTTTATTCGGAGAGATTACAAGAGTTGGTTTCTGGACATTCTGAATTACATTTGAGATAGTAAATGTTTTTCCTGAACCTGTAACTCCAAGCAAAGTTTGGTATTTGTCGCCGCGGTTTATTGCCTCCGTGAGCTCGGCTATGGCACGATTCTGATCTCCTGCCGGCTTGTATGATGATATTAATTCAAATTTATTCATAAGTTTATTTTAGATTAAATGTAATCTTACAAAATTACGAAATATATAAAAAAGAAAAGACCGAAAGATGACAAAAATCATTTCTTTCGGTCTTTTAATGGTAGTTGAAATATTTATACGTATTCTTTGATTTCCTGCTCACCCATTAGGGCATAGTAAACACTTTCCGCAAGGGAACACATTTCGTCTTCACCCGGATAGACATAAACAGGTGCCAAAAATTCGCAACGTTCTTTCAGCCATCCGACAACCATATCGGAATATGCAAGCCCCCCGGTAATAAGAATCGCATCAACCTTGCCGAAAAGAACAGTAGCACAAGAACCTACTTCTTTAGCGATTTGGTAAGCCATTCCTTCATAGATTTCTTTAGCAATATTGTCGCCTGTACTGATTCTTTCTTCGATGTCAGTAGCTGTGTTAGTGTTCAGATAAGCAACCAAACCACCTTTCCCCGTAATTTTCTTTCGGATGTCGGCGAGCTGATATCTTCCTGAAAAACACATTTTTGCCAAAGCACCCACAGGCAATGTACCCGAACGTTCCGGAGAATATGGTCCTTCACCGTCGAGAGCATTGTTGACATCAATAACTTTGCCGTTCTTGTGAACTCCGACGGAAACACCACCACCGAGATGGACAACAATTAAGCTTAACTCTTCATATTTCTGTTCAACTTCTCTGGAATGTCTCCTTGCAACAGCTTTCTGATTCAAAGCATGAAAAATACTTACTCTTGGGAGTTCAGGTAATCCCGAATACCTTGCGAGCGGTTCCATTTCGTCAACAACAACCGGGTCAACAATGAATGAAGGAGTGCCATGCCCAATTTCTTTTGCAATCTCATAGGCTAAAATACCACCAATATTTGATGCATGTTCACCCATGATTTCTTTCTTCAAATCATCAATCATGATGTCGTTAACTCTGTAAACTCCTCCCGGAATAGGTTTTACCAAACCTCCGCGTCCAACAATCACGTCCAGAGAATTAACAGGAATATTTTGAGAAGCTAAAAACTGAAGTATGATATTTTTTCTGAAATCATACTGGTCAATAATTCTCGGATATGGTGCCAATTCTTCGGAACTATGTCTTAATGTTTGTGAAATTAGAGGTTTAACATCTTCGTAAACAGCAATTTTCGTAGATGTTGACCCCGGATTAATAGCTAATAATTTCATGAATTTCAAAATTTAGTAAAAAAAAGCTTAATAGCAAGCGGCAAGTGCTAATGACGAGAGCTTGCTTTTTTCTGAATCTGCTCTTGAAGTCAGAACAATTGGAACCAAAGCTCCAAGAATTACAGCGGCAACTGTTGCCCCGCCAAAATTGGTTATGCACTTGTATAGAACATTAGCCACTTCGATATTTGGAGTAAATACCAAATCAGCATCACCTGCAACATCGCTAACTATTCCTTTATGCTCTGCCGCTTCCTTTGAAACAGTATTGTCAAAAGCCAGTGGACCATCTATGATACATCCTTTGAATTGACCTCTTCTGCACATCTGAGTCAGCATTGCGGCATGAACGGTAGTTTCCATTTTGGGATTTACAGTTTCAACAGCGGCGACGATAGCTATTTTGGGATTTTCAACACCAAGATGATGATATAAATCAATAGAATTCTTCAGGATACCAACTTTCTCTTCAAAGGTAGGATTAATATTTTGTGCCGCATCGGTAACAGCAATTAGTTTATGATAAGCTTTCGGGTCAAAGAATCCGATGTGACTCAGTAATTCACCTTTTCTTAATCCATTCTCTTTGTCGAGTACGGCTCTTAAAAAATCAGCAGAACCGACAAGACCCTTCATCAAAATATGACCTTTTCCGTCTCTGATGATTCTTACTGCTTTTTTCGAAGCAGTAGCAGGATCGGGTTCGTCAATGATTTCTACGTCTTTAAAATCCAAATTAACGTTTTTTGCTATCTCTAAAATTTTATTAACATTCCCTACTAAAATAGGCTCGATAATGCCTGCTTTTCTGGCTTCAGAAACTGCGATTAGCACAGGTTCATCTTCAGCGGAAGCAACAACAACTTTTTTTAGTTGCTTCTGCTTTGCGATGTCAATAAATACGTCGAGTGATTTAAGTATCATAATTTTCGCTCCAATGTATTTAAAATATAATTATTCAAGTGAACCTAAAGTCTTCTCGATTTCCTCAAGAATTTCGCAAGATTTAACCAACTCTTTCATCTTTGTATGGTCAGAATAGAGTGGACGGTCAATATCAAGAAAATCAACATGTTTTCTAATCACATTCTTGGCTGTTTGCACTCCCTTTCCTGGGGAGAATTCTCTGAAATCCAAAGCCTGAGCCGCCGCCATAAATTCTATTCCTATAACTCCAAAAGAATTGTCGAGAATTTGTGCATTTTTTATTGCAGTGTTCATACCCATCGAAACAAAATCTTCCTGATCTGCCGCGGCAGGTATAGATTGAATGGATGCAGGTGTACAAAGTATTTTCTGTTCAACGATTAATGAGTCTGCTGTGTATTGGCTGAGCATCATTCCTGAAAACATCCCTGCACCTTTCGTAAGGAAGGCAGGCAATCCAACGCTTAATGCAGGATTCAATAGACGGTTTAATCTTCTTTCAGAAAGAATGCAGACCATTGTGACAGCCGTTCCGGCAAGATCCATTGGTAATGAAACCGGTGAACCCTGGAAATTCGCACCTGTTAATGTTAGTTTTTCTTCCGGCAGGAAAATCGGATTGTCTCCAACACCGTTAAGTTCAATTTCAACCTGAACTTTGGCATAAGCTAATGCGTCGTGAGCCGCTCCGATAACTTGAGGAGTAGAACGCATCGAATAGGCATCCTGAACTTTTGTTTTCATTTTTCCGGTGGTGAGGTCACTTCCAACGATACATTTTTTAATTGCGGCGGCACTACGAATAGCACCTGCAAATCCTCTTAATTCATGAAGTTTGGTATCGTAAGGTTTCATATTAGCCAATAAAGCTTCAAGTGACATAGCCGCCGCGATTTCTGCTTGTTTCAGCACTCTGTTGAAGTCATACAAATGAATCGCACTCATTGCGGTAAGAAGATTAGAACCATTAATAGCGGCTAACCCGTCTCTTGCTTCTAATCCGGGAATAGGGATTCCTGCTCTTTCAAAAGCAACTTTGCCGGGAAGACGTTCCCCCTTATAAAATGCTTCTCCTTCACCCATCAGCAAAAGAGCCGCTTGAGACATAGGTGCCAGATCTCCGCAGGCTCCTACGGAACCTTTTTGACAAACGACAGGAGTAACACCTTTATTAAGCATTTCAATCATCGTAAGAGTAATTTCAGGTCTGCAACCTGAGTTGCCGTGAGCATGAACGTTTATTCTTCCGGCAATAGCTCCACGAACATATTCAATCGGAGTAGGGTCGCCGATGCCGGCTGAATGATTATAAATCAAATATTTTTGAAATTCTTTTACCTGTTCGTCATTTAAAACGATTTCTGAGAACTCACCAATACCTGTATTAACGCCATACATAATCTCATGATTCTTAATCTTTTCTTCAAGCATTGCTCGGCATGCTATGATTTTTTTCAAAGATTCGGGTGCAAGTTCAACTTTTTCGCCATCTCTTGCAATTCTAACAACTTTTTCAATTGTCAATGACGCACCATCTAATACAATTGCCATATTTTTCCTGATTTTTAAGTTTTAAAATAATTGAAATATTATGCCATCAAACTGCAAATTGCGGCTACGTTTACCATATCATCAACACTGCATCCTCTTGAAAGGTCGCAATAAGGTTTTTTCAGTCCCTGAACAATTGGTCCTACTGCTTCAGCTCCGGCTAATCTTTCGGTTAGTTTGTAGCCGATATTTCCTGAATTCAAATCAGGGAATACGAGTACATTAGCTTTTCCGGCAACAGGGGAGCCCTTGCATTTTCTTTCTCCGATTGAAGGTATGATGGCGGCATCAAGCTGAATTTCACCATCAACAAGAAGGTCGGGAGCTTTTTCTCTGATTATTTTGGTTGCAGAAATAACTTTATCAACCAACGGATGTACTGCACTTCCTTTTGTTGAGAATGAAAGCATTGCAATCCTCGGTTCTTCTCCTGTAACTGCCTGGAAATTTCTGGCAGAACTTATGGCGATATCAGCAAGCTGAGCATCTGTCGGGTCAGGATTGACAGCACAATCAGCAAAGCAAAGCATTCTGTCGGGCAAAACCATGATGAAATAACTGCTTACAATAGATATACCTTCGGCAACTCCAACCGTGAAAATTGATGCACGGATAATGTCACCGGTAGAGGAAACATTGCCGCCGACAACAACTTTAACAATATTTGTTTCAAGCATGAAGCCTGCAAAATAGATTGGAATTTTAACCGTATCAATTGCCTGCTCTAATGTCATGCCTTTATTTTTTCTTCTTTCGAAAAGCATATCGGCAAATTTTCCAATCAAAGAAGACTTTTCGGGGTTAACTATTTCAATCCCTGAGAGGTCAATATTATTTTCTTTTGCAATAGAATTAATTTTTTCTTCATTTCCAACTAAAACTGGAATAGCAATTTTATCATTTTTTAGTGTAACTGCAGTAAGAATTGTCCTTGTGTCTTCCGCATCCGGAAATGCAACAGGCAGGCAAAGCTTTGCGGCTTTTTCTCTCATGTTTTCTGTAAATTTACTCATAATTCAATCTCTAATATTTTATTATTATATTCATTTTATTCTAATTACCAAACTCTCGGTGCATCCAGAACAACGCGGCATGTGTCGCGTGCCAGAACAAGTTCCTCATTTGTCGGGATGACATAAACTGCAATTTTGCTGTCCTCAGTGCTTATTCTCATCTCTTTTCCGCCATAAGCCATCTGATTAAGTTTGTCGTCAATTTTGATTCCGAAATAATCAAGACCTAAGCAACATCTTTTTCTGATTTCTGCAGAATTTTCGCCAATACCGCCTGCAAAACAAATCGCTTCTGCACCGTTCATTTCGGCAATATATGCTCCGATATATTTTTTTATTCTCTGGCAGAACATATCAATTGCAAGGGTTGCTCTTCTGTCATTATGCTCTTTTTCCTCTTCGAGCAGGTCTCTCATGTCGTTTGTTAATCCGGAAATACCAAGTAAACCCGAACGTTTATTCAATACTGAAAAAACTTCGTCAAGTGATGTTCCTTCGTTATGTGCAAGGAATTCAATGACAGTCGGGTCCATATCTCCGCATCTTGTACCCATGATTAACCCATCGAGAGGGGTTAATCCCATTGAAGTGTCAATTGATTTTCCTTCTTTGATAGCACATGCAGAGCATCCGTTACCAAGGTGAAGAGTTATGATATTGACATCTTCACGTTCAATATCATTAATCTTTCTGTATCTGTAAGCGATGTATCTGTGGGATGTACCGTGAAATCCGTATTTCCTGACTTTGAATCTTCTGTAAAGCTGATATGGAACAGCATACATATATGCCGATTCAGGCATTGTTGAATGGAAAGAAGTGTCGAAGATTGCAACCTGAGGGATTGAAGGACCAAAAATGTCTTTTGCGGCATAAATACCTTTTAAGTTAGCAGGATTGTGAAGTGGAGCTAGCGGAATACAATCTTCGATTCCTGCAATCACATCTTTGTCAATTCTGACGCATTTTTTAAATCTTTCGGCACCATGAACACATCTGTGACCAATGGCATGAATGTCGCTTAAATCTCTGATTCCGGGAATTTCGGTATCAGGAGAAGTAATCCATTTGATAACATAATTTAAAGCGGCTCTGTGGTCTCTTAGAGGTTCCGCTGATTTGAATGGTCTTTTACCTTCAACTTGAAAAGTAATAAGCGACTGGCTCCCGACACGTTCTACCAAACCTTTGGCAAGCATCTTGTCGTTCTCGTTTTGAATCATATCAAGGTCTGTTTCAATAATTTGAAATTTCAATGACGAGCTACCGCAGTTTAAAACAAAGATAATCATAATTTAACCTGTTAAAAAGTTAATGAATTTAGTTATATTTTTAGCAATAATACACTTACGTAAAGTACAAAATTATTAAAAATTTCGGAAAGAAATAAGAAAAAGAATGATTTGCTGTGAAATTATTTAACTTTTGCTGATTTTATCAAACCATCGCATAACCATTTTGCAATTGTTTGACGATTTTCTGCTTGAATAAACCGATATTGGTCGTTTTTGTTTTGAATATTGCCGAGTTCAATATACGTTGCAGTTGGAAGTAGTTCTCTGAGTAAAAACAGACTCCGGGTTGAGATACTACCACTGTAACCTCTGCCGGGCTGAACTTGCTGATACTTTTCTTTAATAGTTGAAAACAGGGTTTCGGCAAGTGTTTTTCCTGCATCAGAACCTTCTTTATAATAAAAGAAAATATCAATCCTTTGTTTTGTAACTCTGGAATCGAGGTGAATAGTAATTGAGTTCTGACTTTTGGAATTTTTATTTTGCTTGTAAAGCTTATTTATGAGCTCAGCTCTTTTGCTCAATCGTTCTTTTTGATTTGGAGAAATACTGTCTCCGCCCAGATAGTGTTCATCGTAACTCGGTTTCAGGTATTCTTCGTTACGGATACCGTCATTATCATCAACAATCATCACATAAACTTTTGCACCATGTTCGACCAAACATCTGGCTAATCTCAAGGAAACATCATAGGCATACTCGTCTTCATGCAGTTCGTGACCGTTTCGTTTGCCGATTGCTCCCGGGTCAGGACCTCCATGACCGGGGTCAATATAATATACTCTGCCTTTGAGTTTGGTATCCTTGATTTTCACTTTTGCATATTTTTTACCAAAGATAGGGTAGGTGTTCTTTCCGATGTTCAGATCAAATTTCGATAATTTCAATTTATTTTTTTCGGATTTCTCTTTTTGGGTTGTTTTCTCCAAAACAACTGATTTTTTTTTGGATTCCTTTTTTATATCCTTCTTTGTTTCGGTAGGAGGTTCAAGTTTTATACTGTTTGTTTCTGTGAACTCAAATTTGCCAAGATAGTAAGGTACCCAGATTTTCTTATCTTTTTTAAAAGTCGAATGTTTAAGATTTCCTGAAAAAACTTTTTTATTATAAATTTCAATTTTATTGATATTTTCGGGAACGATATTTTTCAAAGAACTTTCTAAGCTTTTTCCATCATAAGCAAATATTCGTATGGGAAGTTTATATGCTTGTTCTTTGAACAAACCGCCTTCCTTGTCGAATTTATTTCCGTTTAGTTCTTTGAATTTGGAAATATAATCCTGAGAAACCGGAAGAAAAAACTTATTGAGAACAATTGTAACGCCGTCTCCGGATTTGGCTTTGTAAAGAAGATATTTTTCGGCACTATACAAATTTGTGCCAAGGAATAAAGCAAATACAAATATTATGAAAAATGATTTTCTCAATTCAAACAACTCTAATTAAAAAATTACAAAAATAAGATAATTTGAGACCAATTGTATTACGATTTTTTTTTTGCCGCTAATCAATCAGGAACTAACTTCATGGTCGAACCATTAAAATAAAATAAATCATAATCAAGTCTTATTCTTTTTCACAACAATAAAAATGAAATGAAACAGAATTTTCTTGAAAAATTATCCCAAAAAGTTCTCCTTTTTGATGGAGGAATGGGAACAGAAATATATAAACGTGGTGTTTTTATTAATAAATGCTACGATGAACTAAATCTTTCTAATCCTGAATTAATTAAGCAAGTGCATGAAGATTATAAACATGCGGGTGCAGATATTATCGAAACCAATACTTTTGGTGCAAATCCTGTCAAATTGAAACACTTCCAGCTTTCCGACAAATTGTATGAGATTAACTATTCAGGGGCTCAATTAGCAAGACAGGTTGCCGGAGACGACTTATTTGTTGCCGGTTCTGTCGGTCCTTTAGGAATTCAAATTGAACCTTTGGGTCCAACTTCAAAAGAAGAAGCAAAAATGTATTTCAAGGAGCAGATAAAACCACTGATTGACGGTGGTGTTGATTTACTGATTTTTGAAACTTTTATCTATCCAGATGAACTTCGTCAGGCAGTTGCCGCCTCAAGAGAGCTTTCTGCCGATTTGCCTTTAATTGCTCAGATTACTATTGATGAAGACGGAACTACTCTCACAGGTGCTGACCCGGAAGCATTGATTAAAGATTTGGGAACTATCGGTGCAAATGTTATTGGTGTTAATTGTACTGTCGGACCACAGGTCATGCTTTCATGGATTGAAGATGTTAGGAAGCTTACTGAAATTCCGATTTCACTTATGCCAAATGCAGGTAAACCAAGAAATATTGACGGCAGAAATATTTATCTTGCTTCACCTGAGTATTTCGGAGAATATACAAAGAATTTTGTTCTTGCCGGAGCGAATATCGTCGGCGGATGCTGTGGAACAGGACCGGAGCACATAAAAGCGATGAGAAACGCTATTAATGCTCTTTCTCCTCAGTTTAACAGAAAAAAGGTTGAGATTAAATCGCTTGAAAAATTTCCTGAAGTTGAAGTAGTACCTCTTGAAAAAAAATCCAGATTATCAAAAAGACTACTCGACGGTCATTTTGTAAAATTTGTTGAAATTGTTGCTCCGCATGGAGTTTCTGCACACAAAGAAATCGAAAAAGCAAGAGAAATGTACTATTATGGTATAGATGTAATAAATATTCCGGACGGGCCAAGAGCTTCTGCAAGGATGTCAGCTTTGGCACTTGCTCTGCAAATCCAAAGGGATGTGGGAATTGAAGCCGTCCTTCATTATGTTTGCCGTGACAGGAATGTTATTGGTATTCAATCCGGTTTGCTTGGTGCCTTTGCATTAGGAATAAAAAATGTTCTTGCTATTACCGGTGATCCACCGAAACTTGGAAATTATCCTGATGCAACAGGAGTTTTTGATGTTGATGCTATCGGTTTGGTGAATATTTTGAATCGTTTGAATAACGGGATGGATATTGCCGCAAATCCAATCGGCAAACCAACAGGTTTTTTCATCGGTGTAGGAGCCAATCCCGGTGCTATTAATCTTGACGAAGAACTTAGGAGACTCGACTGGAAAGTTGAAGCCGGAGCAGAATATATTGTAACTCAGCCTGTTTTTGATGTTGAGGTTTTCAAAAATTTCATTAAAAGAATACAGCATATCAAAATTCCCGTAATTGCCGGAATATGGCCACTGACTTCACTTCGTAATGCAGAATTCATGAATAATGAAGTTCCGGGTTGTTCGGTGCCTGATGATGTTATTTATCGTTTGAGACTTGTTGAAGGTTCAAAAGACAGTAGTAGGGAAGAGGGCATAAACATTGCCAAAGAGACATTAGCTGAAATTTTACCATTTATTAAAGGTGTACAAATATCTGCTCCTTTTGGTAGAGTTCAATCGGTTATTGATGTTTTGGATGGGATCAGCCGATGAGATACCACCGGCTGTTAGCCGTTGCATTATTCAGGTTGCAGGATTCATTAACTGAGGATATTGGGTTGCTTATCTGTTTAAAAAATATTCTCTGAAATCTGACATCTCTTCGTTTTCAATTTCACATATTTTTTGAATATTTTATCGCCAACTTGTTTGCGTAATGCTGAAATTCCAACATCAATCAATCTTAATCCGGTTTGAGTTAGTAGTATATTATCAAAAGACAAACCTCCGATATTTGAAGGTCTTTTTAAGTCCCTATGAACAAATCCGGCTTGGTGCAATTCACGAAGTTCATCTTGAAATACATCAATCCAAAGCTCACGAATTTCAACTTCATAAGCTCTGAAGTCCATTGGATGAATTCGTTCCATTACCAACATTTCAGCCTGTATGATTTCATTGTAATCCAACCGAATAAATTTTACAACTAAACCATTGATGACATTTGCAAATTGCATTTTTTCTGATTCTGAACCGATATCAGATCGTGTGTCGCCTACAAACAATTTACCAACTTCGGTTTCACTGATTACAATTACTGTATTATTAGCACCTGAGGATAATTTCCGAGCATATTTCATTCTAATGTCTTTCAAATTTTACTGAAAATGTCATAATCTTCCTATGAACTAACTATCAAATCCCACATATCTCTTTTAATTATATCCATATTTTCGCCGGTTATCGAAGATATGAACAGGGGTTTTTCTTTGTAACCTGTAAATTTGACTTTTTTGATTCTTTTCAAATCTTCCTCGGTTAATGCATCAACCCGGCTGAAAGCAATTATTCTTTTCTTTAATTGCATTTCGGGATTGAATTTTTTCAGTTCTTTGCTGAGAATTTTATAATCCTCTGCTGGATGCTCACTCATCGAATCAATCAGGAATAATAGAACTTTTGTTCTTTCGACATGTCTTAGAAACTGAATCCCAAGTCCTTTTCCTTCGCTGGCTCCTTCAATCAAACCGGGAATATCCGCAACAGTATAACTCTTTCCTTCGGCAATTTTAACAATGCCCAAATTTGGAATCAAAGTTGTAAATGGATAATCGGCAATTTTGGGTTTTGCTGATGATATAACGGAAATCAGAGTTGATTTGCCAACATTTGGTAAACCAACAATGCCTACCTCGGCAATCAATTTCAGTTCAAGTGTCAGGAACATTTCCTTTCCGGGAATACCCGGTTCGCAATATCTTGGGGTTTGATTGGTTGCAGTTGCAAACTCGTAATTTCCTCGCCCGCCTTTTCCTCCTTCAAGAAAAACTAATTCACTCCCAGCAATTGTCATATCTGCAAGCACTTCATCTGTTTTAGCATCTTTGATTAATGTTCCGCAAGGTACTTTTATTCTCAAATTTTCAGCACTTCTTCCGGTACATTTATTCTTAGCACCGGCATTGCCATTTTTGGCAATATGCTTTTGTTCGTATCTGAAGTCGAGCAGAGTATTGATATGAGGGTCTGCAACAAAAATAATATCGCCGCCCCTGCCGCCATTGCCACCATCGGGTCCGCCTTTGGGTACAAACTTTTCTCTGTGGAAAGTAATTACACCTTTGCCGCCGTCACCGGCTTTTACGTATATTTTAGCTAAGTCAATAAATTTCATTATAATTCCAATTATTTTTCAAAATACAAAAATATGGAATTAAATATAATTATAGTTACAAAGGCTTTCTTATTTTTGTAACTTTGAAAAGATAATTTATAAAAATGAAGAGCAGAATAAAGTCTTTAGCATCGGATACAATGATTTACGGAGTTTTCACTATCGTTGGAAGATTCGTAACTTTTTTACTTACTCCCTTATATACTAATTATTTATCGGTAAAGGAAGTGGGGGATATAACTTATCTCTTTTCCATTATTGCTTTTTTGAATATCTTGTATTCTTTCGGAATGGATTCTGCATACTTCAGATTTTACAAAGAAGGTGATGATGAAAACAACAGGAAAGTATTTTCTCATTCTTATACCGGAATTGCCGTACTGGGCTTTTGGATTAGCGGTTTGATAATAATTTTTTCAAAGCCAATCTCATTTTCAATAACAGATAACTCTGCAGGAAGTATGCTGATAATTCTCGCCGTCTCAATACCTTTTCTTGATTCTTTGATGACTATTCCCTATTCATTGCTAAGGATGAGAAGAAATGCAAGAAAATTTTCAACCATCAGATTTGTTCTAATCCTGATTTCAGTTGCACTAAACGTTTTGTTTATTGTTATTTTTAAATTTGGGGCAAAGGGTGCTCTTGCCGCTCAGGTTATTGCGAATATTATCGGAGTTTTTCTGTTCTTCCCCGAGATTTTCAGAAACTACATTTTCAAATTTGATAAATTGCTGTATAAAAGCATGTTGAAATTCGGTCTTCCGACAGTTCCGGCAATGCTGTCGGGAATGGTTCTGCAAGTAGCAGACCGTCCAATTCTTAAAGCATTGACAACTTCTCAGGAGGTTGGAATGTATAGCGTGAACTATCGGCTTGGTATTCCAATGATGCTATTGGTTGCCGTTTTTGAATATGCATGGAAACCCTTTTATCTGAGTCATTACAAAGATGAAGATGCAAAAGTTTTGTTTGCACGGATATTAAGTTACTTCACCGTTATTTGCGGAGTATTTTTCCTTGGTACTTCATTATATATGGAATTTATCGTTCGAATGCCTTTTGTTGGTGGTAGATTTATCAATCCTGTTTATTGGTCAGGCATGGGGATTATTCCTCTCATTCTTGGAGGATATTATTTTAATGGAATGTTTAATAATTTTGCCGCCGGATTTCATATCGAGAAAAAAACAAAATATCTTCCTTATGCCGTCGGAATAGGTGCTATCGCTAATATAGCCATAAACTTTATTGCAATTCCAATTTTCGGTTATTGGGGTGCGGCTTGGGCGACTTTTCTATCATATTTTATAAGTGCTGTTGTCATATATGTCTTTTCAATGCGTGTCTATCCAATTCAATATGAATGGTTTAGATTAATTAAAATATGGATAATAACTCTTTCTCTGTATTCTGCTATCATTTTCATTAATCAGAATTTATCTTTAACCAATAGATTCATCGTCAACACTTTTGGTTTAATTTCATTTTTCATTCTACTCTATATTTTCAAAGTATTTAGCCTGAATGAAATCAAAAGGATTCGCTTGCTTTTTTCCGGTGCCAAGCAAAAATGACAATATTAGCCATTATTTGATTCGAAAAGTTTTCCGTCTCTCAGATTTATTATTCTGTCCGATGAACTTGCAATCTCATTGCTGTGAGTTGCAATTATCAACGTGAGCTTCAAATTATTTTTCAATTCCAAAAGCAATTCCAAAACCTTTTTTGAATTTTCATAATCCAGATTTCCTGTCGGTTCGTCGGCAAGAATAATGTCAGGACTATTAATGATGGCTCTTGCAATCGCTATTCTCTGCTGTTCGCCTCCTGAAAGTTCCATCGGTTTGTGGTCGCTTCGAATATCAACATCAACAATCCTGAGAAGTTCCTCGGCTTTCTTTTTTGCCGCTTTATACTTTAATCCTGCAATCAAAGCAGGCATCATCACATTTTCCAATGCAGTAAACTCAGGCAGGAGATGATGAAATTGAAACACAAAACCGATTTTTTGGTTCCTGAAGGTTGCTTTTTCCGTTTTTGTCATTTTCAAATAGTCAATCTCATTTGTCCCATCGGAATAGACTATTTCCCCTGAGTCAGCATTATCAAGGCAACCGAGCAAATTAAGCAAAGTGCTTTTCCCGGCTCCCGAAGGTCCCATCAAGGCATAATAATCACCTTTTGTGAAATTAAGGCTGATACCTTTCAACACATCAGTTCTTTTATTCGCCTTATTTGCATAAGATTTATAAATGTTTTCTGTCTTTAGAATACTATTGTTTGGCATAATGTTTGCTTATACTTTCATGAATATTTTGTTTTTAAATATTATTTTTTTACAATTTACTGAAAGTGGATAATAAGAAAAATTATTTTTTTTATGACATAGTATATTTGTTAAATGATTCTTTTACGGATGTTTTTTATCTATGTTAATATTTAACAATTTTTCATAGAAATCAAAAAAAAATATTTTTTTTTCACTAAAGTATCAAGTTTTTGGAAAATATGTCGAAATAAGGGATTGAGATATGTTTATATCATATTTCCATTGTGAATTACTTATGAATTTTTAGTTAATTTTCGTAGTTTGTTTGGAAAAACGAACTAATTTGTCTAATTTTCGGATGTTCTGATTCGGTTTTGCGAAAAACCGAATAATTTTTATTTGTTATTTGATTGTATATAATTTAATTTTAAATATATTTACCCAATTTTTTGGAGATTTTTGATGAAAAAAATACTTTTTTCACTCATTGTATTATTATTGTGCTTGTCGCAAGTGGACCTATCGGCTTCCACTCCAACGACACAAGCCTATAATATTGCTTTTTCGTTGGTTACTTCGGCAACCATGCGTATCACGTGTACGCGAGGCAATGGAACTAACAGAATAATTGTCGTTTATCCGACGGCTTCTGGTACAACTTTGGATGAACCAATTGGAGGTACGTCTTACACAGCTAATTCTATTTATGGTACTTCCGGAACTGAATTCAACACTGGAGGTAATGCAGATGGCTATGTCGTTTATAATGGTTCAAGCAGAACCGTTGACGTCTCCGGTTTAGCCGGTGGAACAACATATACCGTTAGAGTATTTGAGTACAACACTCCCGGTTCACCCGAATATTTGTTAACTACTCGTTCTAATAATCCCCGTACTACGGTTACGATTCCCGGCGACCCTGCTAATCTAAATGTAAGTTTAGCAAATATTTATGATACTAACTTTCTTACCGAATGGGATATACCTTCGGGAAATATAGATGGATATGAATTATTAATTGCTACTAATTCCGGATTCTCTTCTTTGGTTTCCGGTTACAATCCGATTGAAGCAGGTCCCGATCCAATGTCCGACATAGCTAATGAACTTTTAATCGAGGACTTGTCTCCCAATACTGATTATTATTGGAAAATTAGGTCATTTTATGGAATCAGATATAGCGGTTATGTTACCTGGGGTAGCCCCACTGCTATAACCACTCGTCCTTCGCAACCTACAGGACTTTCTGACAGGACTATTTGTTATAATTCAACATCAACTTTAACTCCAACAGGCCCTGCCGTTATTGGAGGTGCCGCAGGTCAACATCAGTTTAAATTTTATGATGCTCTAACCTCAGGCAATTTGTTAAGCGGTCCCGGTACATCTTATACTACCGGAGCTCTACAATCCGGCACGACAGTTTACGTTTCAACTATTCATAATACAACCGGACTTGAAAGCCAGCCAAGAATTCCGGTTGTGATTACAGTTTCTTCTCAAATATTTACAAATGCAACACGGACTCACGTATTATGTAGAGGAAATTCAACAGGAGCGATAGATTTGACTGTAAACGGTGGAACTTCGCCTTATACTTATTTATGGAGTCCCGGTGGTGCAACCACTCAGGATTTATCCGGATTAGTTGCGGCTAATTATACAGTAACCGTCACAGATGCTAATAGTTGTACAAAAGTATCAAGTTTCCTAATAACCCAGCCTAATTCAACTTTGCAAATTGACGGCACAACCAAAACAGATGTGCTTTGCAACGGTAGCAGTACAGGGGAAATTGATTTAACTGTTTCCGGCGGTACAGCACCATACACTTATTTATGGTCAAATAATGCAACCACAGAAGATTTATCTGGCTTAGGAGCCGGTACTTATACTGTTACAGTTACCGATGCAAACACTTGCACCTCGGCCATAACAAGTGTAACAATCGCAGAACCGGACTTACTAACGTTAACACCATCGAATACAGATCCATTGTGTAACGGTGGAAACGGAACTGCCGGAGTCTTAGCAAGCGGCGGAACTTCACCATATACATATTTATGGTCGAACAGCGGCGGAACAAATTCAACAGCAAGCTTCACAGCAGGTACATATACAGTAACGGTAACAGATGACAACACATGCAGTAAAACAGCGAGTGTCACGATAACAGAGCCAAGTGCAATTGTAATCAATAGTACAGGTAAAACAGATGTAAGATGCTTTGGCGGCACAGGTACAGTAAGTGTAAGTGCAAGCGGCGGCACAGCCCCATTAACATATTTATGGACAGGTGGCGGAACAAATTCGAGTACAACCGGAATAGCGGGTAGCTACACAGTAAGTGTAAGTGATGCAAACGGATGCGGACCGGTAACAGCGAGTGTCACGATAACAGAGCCAAGTGCAATTGTAATCAATAGTACAGGT
>CAZSHX010000019.1:0-6667 GCA_964606895.1 uncultured Hyphomicrobiales bacterium | reverse complement strand
GGCGGCACAGCCCCATTAACATATTTATGGACAGGTGGCGGAACAAATTCGAGTAAAACGGGAATAGCCGGAACCTACGCAGTTAGCGTAAGTGATGCTAACAGTTGCGGTCCTGTAACGGCAACAGTTACGATTGCTGAGCCAAGTACAATTGCAATAACCGGCACAACCATAACCGATGCACTTTGCAATGGTTCCAGCGGTACTGTTGACGTTAGTGTAACAGGCGGAACTACACCTTACAGCTATGCTTGGTCAGATGGTCAAGGCACAGGCAATCCAAAATCATTACTTGCCGGCACATATACAGTAAGTGTAAGTGATGCTAACAGCTGTCCTGCGGCAATAACGACAGTAACAATCACTCAACCTGATGTTTTAGCCATCAGCAATGAGAGTTCAACAGATGTCGTATGCAACGGAGCGAGTACAGGCAGTATTTCATTTGATGTTACCGGAGGATCCGGATCCTATACTTATATATGGTCAGATGGTGGTACTACCAACCCAAGAGCAAATTTACCTGCAGGTAGCTACCAGGTTACCGTAAATGATGCAAATTCATGCGGAACTGCATCATTTGCAAATCCTATAATTATTACAGAACCCATATCTTTAAGCTTTGAAAATGTTGGTTGGGAAAATGTAAATTGTCCCGGCGGAACGGACGGTTCAGCTCTTATAGAACCTCAGGATGGCACACCACCGTATGAATATGCATGGTCGCCCAGCGGTCCAACGGATAATAATCCTAAAGACTTAACTGCCGGTATATACAATGTTACAGTTACGGATGCTTGCAGTGCATACATTATAACAAGTGTGACAATTATTGAACCAAGTGCCGTAAGCGTAAGCGTAACCGGTACGACAGATGTTACTTGCTATGGCTACTCGAACGGAGCAATCCTCATCAGTGCTTCCGGAGGAGAATATTATCCCGAAGAAGAACCGTTTACTCCGGATATGTATACATATACTTGGTCGCCAAGCGGACCTACAGGTTATAATCTGACAGGCTTAACTGCCGGTACCTATAATGTAACGGTTTCCTATGGGACATGTTCTAATCAATATGCAACAACAAGCATAACTATAAATCAGCCGGATGTGCTTACTATAACCAATCCAACCGGAACAGCTGTTTCCTGCTATGGAGGCAGTGACGGCTCAGCCACTGTTACAGTAACAGGAGGCTCAGAACCGCAAAAAGCGGCAAGAGGCGGAAATTCCCCAATGGGAATCTCGGGATACACATATGTTTGGTCAAATGGCGAAAGTGGAAGTAATACAATCAGCAACCTAACAGCGGGTATTTATACCGTCACAGTTAATGACGACAAGGGTTGCGGACCTGTTACGGCAAGTGTAACGATAACCCAACCTGATCAAATTGTCATTACGACTCCAACAAAAACAGATTTAACTTGTTATGGAGTGAATACAGGTGAAATAAATATAATTGCAACCGGTGGTACAGGTACTTTGACTTATGCATGGGCAGATGGTCCATCCACAAGTACAAGAACATCATTATATGCAGGCACATACACCGTAACCGTCAATGATGCAAACAGTTGCGGACCGATAACTGCGAGTGTTATCATCACACAGCCTGATCAAATTGTAATAAGCAGTGTAGTACCAACGAATGTAACGTGTAATGGCGGGAACGGTTCTGCAACAGTCAATGCAAGCGGTGGGACAGGAACATTAACTTATGCATGGTCAAGCGGTGGCACCGGAAATCCAAAAACATTAGCCGCAGGTACATACACTGTAACTGTCAATGATGCAAACAGTTGCGGACCTGTAACTGCAAGTGTAATAATCACTCAGCCGAGTGCTATAACATTAAGCACAACCCAAACTGATGTAGTTTGTAACGGTGGAAGCACGGGAGCAATAAATGTAACTGCCGGAGGCGGCACAGCCCCATTGACTTATGCATGGTCTGATGGACAAAACACAAGTTCAACAAGAACAGGTTTGATTGCTGGTTCTTATACGGTCAGCGTCAATGATGCTAACACATGCGGACCGGTAACAGCTACGGTTGTTATAACCGAGCCAACAACAATTTCAATAACCGGAACGAGTACGACCAATGCAACATGCTATGGAGCAAGCGGCACAGCCAGCATAACTGCAACCGGAGGAACACCTCCATACAGCTATGCATGGTCTGACGAAGGTTCAGGAAATCCGAGATCATTACTTGCAGGTACCTATACAGTAAGTGTAAGTGATGCATATAGTTGCTCAGCGGCAATAACGACAGTAACAATTACTCAACCTGCTGAAATTTCTATCACCGGAACAAGTACCACAAATGTAACATGTAACGGTGGTAACGATGGTTCGGCAAGTGTAACCGCAATTGGAGGTACTGTACCTTTAACTTATGAATGGAGTACATCTCCTGTTCAGACAACTCAAACAGCAACAGGTTTAACTGCCGGCTCATATACAGTTACTGTTAGTGATAATTTCTGTGGCGATTTCACAACTTCAATAACAATCACCCAACCGGGTGCAATTGTAATATCCGGAACAACCGGAACCGACGCATCGTGTTTCGGAAGCAGTAATGGAACAGCTACAGTGAACGCGAGTGGTGGAACTGGAACATTAACTTATTCATGGAGTACATCACCTGTTCAGACAACCCAAACAGCGACCGGATTAGCGGCAGGTACTTACACAGTTAATGTAAGTGATGCAAACAGTTGCGGACCTGTTACGGGAAGTGTTGTTATTGGCGAACCTGCTTTATTAACGGTAGGTACGGCACATACCAATGTCACTTGTAACGGATACAGCAATGGTTCAATCAACGTAACAGTAAGCGGTGGAACATCACCTTACACTTATATATGGAGCGATCAGGTAACAACTGAAGACAGGTCAAATCTTTTTGCAGGCACTTACAGTGTCAGCGTTAATGATGCACACAGTTGCGGACCTGTAACTGCAACAGTGGTTATTACTGAACCGGGTGTGATCACTATTACCGGAACAAGCACAACTAATGCAACATGCTACGGTTCCAGCGGAACAGCAGATATAACAGTAACAGGTGGTACACCGTCTTACACATATTCATGGTCAGATGGTGCTGGCACCGGCAATCCAAAATCCTTACTTGCAGGAACTTGGACAGTAACCGTAAGTGATGCTAATGGTTGTCCATCTGCGATAACTACGGTAACAATAACAGAACCTCCTCAGATTGTCATAACCGGAACTAGTACCACAAATGTAACATGTAATGGTTATAATAATGGCTCAGCAAGCGTTTCAGCAACCGGTGGCACAGTTCCATTAACCTACGAATGGAGTACATCTCCTGTTCAGACAACCCAAACGGCAACCGGCTTAACTGTCGGCACATATACAGTCACAGTCAGTGATAATTTCTGCGGTGATTTCACAACAACGGTAAATATTACTGAGCCATCTGTATTGACTATCAGTGGATCAAGTAAGACTGATAATACTTGTTTCGACGGAACAGACGGTAAGATTTCTGTTACTGTAACTGGTGGGACAACACCATACAGCTACTCTTGGTCTGGAACCGGTACAGGAACAAATCTGAGAACAGGATTAGCCGGAGCAGGTACTGCCGGAACTACTTATACTGTTACAGTATCCGATGCAAACAGTTGCGGACCTTTAACTATGTCATTTACTATAACAAGCAGTTCGTTATCAGCTCTGACGGTAAATACGACTACAACAGATGCAAGCTGTTGGGGATATTCTGACGGTAGATTACTAATGACAGTTTCAGGCGGTAATATTCCATATAATTATACTTGGGCCGGACCAAATGGTTCCGGTGCAACTATCACAGGCACAACTGCGAGTATGAATTTAACTGCAAAACCAGCTGGTACATATTCAATTACAGTAACCGATGCAGGCTTATGCAATTTCGTTGTAACTTCTTCTCATGTGATCAGCACTCCTTGTAGTGTTGCGGGTGTTGGAGATCCTCAACTTAATACATCATTAAGATATACAACACTAAGACCGACTTATGTGAACTTTGCATGGACAAAGAATGATCCTGCTTATAGTAGTATGGTAATAATGAAGATGCAAAATGCCTCACCTGCTGGGAATTTCGCGGCTTGGCCTGTAGATAATTCAACATATACCTTTAATCAAAGATTTACTTTGGCACCGAACATTGGTTCAAATACTAAGATAGTATTTTATCATCGTGATTCAACGTCATGTTTTATCCAGAATTTAACAGCGAGAACGGTTTATCATGTTAAAGTGCTGACTTATACAGGCAGTCCAACAACTCCAAATTCTCTCAATATAATTGATGATTGTCAGCCATTGTGGTGTCGCTATGGAGTAGGAGAAACTAATTACAAACAAATCCAGACTCCATTTGCGAAAGACCCGCAAGCGGACGGATATATAAACAAAGAGACAAGTGCATTTACAATGAGCAATTTCTCACCGAATCCGTCAACCGATTTGATAAAATTCGATCTCGACGTACCGTTCGAAAGTGCTTACACAATAAGTATTGTAAACGATATCGGTCAGAATGTTCTAACAGCATTCAGCAATCAAGTGTTCTCAGAAGGTAAACATCCGATAGAAATACCGTTTAATTTATCATCCGGAACGTATCTCTTGCAGGTATCAGGAGGAGGCGAAACCGCCATCATGATCTTCCTTGTAGTGAAATAATGAAATAAAAAGGCGGGATATACGTATCCCGCCTTTTATTTAAATAGATTTTTTAAAAGAATTATCTTTTACAGATTAATTAATTGTTGATTTGTGAAAGGTAGATTTTTTATAAATAGTATTTTAATGAAAATTAAGATGACTATTTTTCTTAGTTTTAAAAGAATTGTAATCGAAATATCATTTATTTTTTAGGAGATTTTAATGAAAAGACTTTTTTTCTACTTAGCCATATTGGCTACGGTATGTCTGTATCAGAGCGAGTTGTATTCAGTACCACCGTCGCCGGCATACAACATCATCTTCAGCAGTGTAACCAAGACGAGCATGAAGATCGGTGTTACCAAAGGAAACGGTGACGGCAGATTGGTTGTGCGATATGATGCGGCAACTGCCGTATCGCCAACAACACCAACGACTGGTTCAACTTATATAGCTGGAAACACCATCGGTTCAGGTGCTAACATGGGAACCGTCATTGCAAATCTTGCCAATCCGAACTGGAAAACAAGTGCAACTGGTCTGACAGCAGGAAAAACATATAAAGTAATAGTATATGAATATAATTCAGCATTAGAATACAACGCACCTACAGATTTTACAAATCCAAGAAATGTAAAAACAGTACCTGAACCTCCAACAAATCTATATGTTGATCCATGTACAGGAGTTGGACCTACTTGGTTTACAGCAACCTGGGTGAAACCTATTGATGGAAAAGACGGATTTTACCTAAGAGTATCAACAGATAACGGATTTAGTTCATTAGTTGATATGTATGAACCCGCAGAAGTTGATACGACGACATCACTTATGATTGATGGGTTGTCAAATAATACTGATTATTATTGGTCAATGAAAACCTATTATGGTAATAGGACAAGTAGCGATACGGTATATGGAACAAATGCAGTTCCTAAAGCTGTTCATACTCATTTTCCTTTTACATTTACTAACACAACTAAAACAGATGTAAGTTGTAATGGATTAGGCAATGGAACTGGAACAATAAATTTAAATAACGGAGGTACCCCTTATGCTTATAAATGGAGTACAGACCCTCAGCAAACTACACAAACAGCAACCGGTTTAATTCCGGGTACATATACAGTAACTGCAACTGATACATATTCCTGTACTCTCACAGGAAGTGTAACAATTACCCAACCTTTTGTATTAACCGCATCTTTGTCAACAACTAACCCATTATGTTTTGGTAATTCAAACGGAAAAATTGATTTGTCTGTATCCGGGGGTACAACCGATTACACATATTTATGGAGTCCTGGCGGACAAACTACTCAAAATATAGAAAATCTGTTTGATGGAAATTATGCTGTAACCATAACAGATGGGAATGGTTGTAAATTAGTTAAAACGGCTACTTTGATTGCTCCGCCTTCAGTAGTATTAAGTACAACAAAAACTGATCTAACATGTAATGGTGTTAATACAGGTGCTATAAATCTGACAGTTTCCGGTGGTTCTACACCTTATAGCTATAACTGGTCAGGTGGTATAACAACAGAAGATAGATCAACTTTATCTGCTGGAACATATACGGTTACCGTAACCGATGCAAACCAATGTCAAGGAATAACGGCGGTAACTATTACTCAGCCGACAGCAATCGTAATCAGCAGTGTAACACCAACACATGCGACATGTTACGGAAGCACCGGCTCAGCAAGTGTAAGTGCAACAGGCGGCACAGGTACATTAACATACACATGGTCAGGCACAGGTTCGGGCAGTAATCCGAGAACAGGCTTAACAGCAGGCACATATACAGTAAGTGTAAGTGACGGAAACAACTGCGGTCCGATGACAGCAAGTGTAACAATCACCCAGCCGACAGCAATCGTAATCAGCAGTGTAACACCAACACATGCGACATGTTACGGAAGCACCGGCTCAGCAAGTGTAAGTGCAACAGGCGGCACAGGTA
>CAZSHX010000018.1:0-64135 GCA_964606895.1 uncultured Hyphomicrobiales bacterium | reverse complement strand
CTTATGATCCTTATAAATTATATAGTAAGGTTTATAATGAATCATAACACTAGAATTGATTCCTTAAACATAAATTTTTCAAAGTGTCCTTCGGATAAATCTGCTTTATATAAATTCGTAGAGCTTAAATTAATAAACCTTTTTAAACTCTCACTGTCTTCAAGTTTTCTATTCCTTCGCCCTATAATAGTCAGGATTGCCTGAATATCTTCTTCAATTGGTATGCTCCTATAAAGTTCAGCAAATTCATTTTTTTCAGTTTCTTTTTCATCGCCAAATCGTAAATATTCTGTTTTAAATTCTCTGGTAATGAATTCTTTATTAGGTTCATAATCAATCTCATCAAATTCGTCACTTTTAATTTCTTTGATATAATATTTTTCGTTATATCTTCCTCTTTTCTCTCTTACATAAGCAGTAAGAAGTTCGATGATTTGCCAATGATATTCTTCGCTTGAATTCATTATTTTTTCAAATAAATATATACCTGATAGACGGGCGGCAATATTTTCGTTACCTGATTGACTGAGGAGTTCTGAAGCTTTTGAGAATTGCTGAAGGGTTAAATTGTTGTTATCCTTGATTTCATCTTGTTTGTTCCTATTTCTAAGTTCTGTTAAATTATCAAGACTCGTTTTGTTTTGTTCATCGAGTGCTTTTGTTCTTCTCCAAGTCAAATAAATACCTGCAATAGCCAGAATACCAGCACCGACATTAATAAATACAGTACGCATATCTTTGATTGAATCTAATTGTTCCTTTGCTTTCAAGGAATTATAATGCCATTGGATATAACATTCTGGAAACCACCAAATAAATAGTATAAAAGCAATAAGTATAGGGATAGATATAGCGAGTAAAATCCCTTTATACTTTGAAATATCCTTTTTGTGTTCAACCATTCCTAATTTAACCCTACTTTGAATATTGTTGAAACCCTAAATTAAACAAATAAAAGCAATTTTGCAAGCTTTTGAAAATTAAAATTGTTAGGCTAAACTAAACTATGGCAATTGGTTAGTTGGACTGGATTCTTCGCTCCGCTCAGAATGATGTATTCAAAATTTTTCTTCTCATATTCCTTATCTCAAAAATTAAGCATAATTTTATTAATGGTTGCTGTGAACTTACATTTGCAATTACATTCCAAAAAACCAAAACTAATAATCAGGGAATTAGGACCAAGAGACAAAGGACATTTCGGCTCCGCTCAAGGTCCTTTTCTCAGTTCCCTGAGCAGAGCCGAAATTTTTTAAGTTCTTTACTTGCTTACTATAATCAATTCCACACGGCGGTTAAGATGCCTGCCGTCCTCGGTGCTATTGTCAGCAACGGGGTCGCTTTTGCCGTAACCTTTAGAAGTGATTCTGTTTTTGCTGATACCCTTGGAAATAATGAATTCGGCAACACTCTTTGCTCTGTTTTCTGAAAGTTTGAGGTTGTATTCATCACCGCCGACATTATCGGTATATCCCGCTACTTCAATCTTCATTTTCGGGTACTGGTTCATAAGCTTCACCAAACGATTGAGCTCAGGATAGGAATCGGAATTCAGTTTTGTTTTATTGAAATCAAAAAACAAATTGTTCATAACGGCATTCTGTCCTTCTTCAATCGGCACCAACTGCAAATCCTGCTGAACTTCGGAATAAGCCTTGCTTTTGGTGGCATCAATATTTTTATTGATTGAGATAAAACCCTTTGCCTCGGCACGATAGCCATATTTATAACCTGTGGGAAGCACGATTTTGTATTCACCTGTTTCGGGATTTGTTCTTGCCACGCCTACCTCTTCGCCGTCGGGCAGAGTTTCGTAGTGGACAGTTGCATCAATCGGTTCTTTTGTTTTTGCATTTATAACTTTTCCATCAATCATAATGACGGGTTTGGGTTTGAACTTGTCAGGCAGAGTGGCTCTGAAAATATCCTGTTTTCCCATCGAGCCTTCGGTCGAAGAAAAATAGCCGTATTCGCCGTCTGCAGGAATGAAAAAAGAAATGTCGTCACCATCGGTATTGAAAGGTTTGCCGATGTTTTCGGGTTTTGTCCATTTTTTCCAGGATTTATCCAATCTTCTTGACATAAAAATATCAGAACCCCCAAGTCCGCCATGTCCTTTGCTGGCAAAAAACATCGTAAGACCATCGGCGGCAAGAAAAGGTGCATCGTCATATTTTGTTGTATTGATTGTCGGACCAAGATTCATCGGCTCTGTCCAAATATCGTCATCACCAAGAAAACTGACATACAAATCAACATCGCCTTTGGAATCATTGCGTTCAAGTCCCATCAGAAGAACTTTTTCGTTGTTCGAAAGATAGGCAGAAGCAAATTTGCTATTGTTATAATAGTTTTTGATTGGAATTTTTTCGGGATTGCTCCATTTGTCGCCATGACGGAATGACAAAGAAAAACCGTCGCCTTTCTTTTTGTAGGTATTTCCCAGAAGGAGCACATTCCCATCGGGCGACACAGAATTGACAAAATTTTCATCGTCAGTATTCAGGGGTTTGCCTATATTTTTTGCTTCGGACCAAGTTCCATCCGACTGCAGATAGGACACCCAAATATCCTGAAGATGTTTTTTTCCCATATTTTTGGGATGGCTGTCGCGGCAGAAATACAGAGTTTTCCCGTCGGGACTAATAACGGGAGCTATTTCATCGTACTGTGAATTAATTGCGGAACCAAGGTTTTCTCGGGCTCCCGGAGCATCTTTTCCCATTGAAAATGAAGATAATGCCAGCACAAGCAAAAAAGCAAATATAAAGGTTCTCATAACGTTTCTCAATTTGTTAATTAATCTGACAATTCAAACTTATTGAATAATCTTTTCAATGCAAAATACTTTTTTTGAAAAAAGCAAATGAATAATTTTTACATATATAATAAAATAATTTTGAAAAGACGATAAAAAATCCAAGTTTTGTAATTCGTTAAAAACAAAAAACGGTGGAATTTCTGCCGAGAAGTAATTCTGTTACAATTGAGGAAAATATGTTGAATAAAAGTACCAAATTTTTATATCTGACGATAGCTATGTTTTTGCTCCCGATTTTCTCGGAAGCTCAGGACTACAAGCCATTTGAGAAGGAAAAACTATTTGACATCATGCCGTCAGTTTCCCGCTTTGTAGTCAATCTGAGCGGAAAATGGGAATATTCGCTTGACGAAAGCGAGTGGTTTTATACGAATCTGCCAAATTCTGAGATTACCGCAAAAAAAGTCTTTTACCGAAGGACTATCAAAATTGACAAAAATCTGAATCAGAAATATTCTTGGCAACTTTATTTTCTGGGAATTGACGATCAGGTGGAGGTTTATATCAACGACCAGTTTGTCGGCAAGTATCTCGGAGGATTAACTCCGTTCAATGTTTCAATTCCAAACCGTCTGATGTTTAATGAAACAAATACAATCAAACTCATTGTTACATCAGCCGTTGATGCCGCACGGAAAATCAAAGACCAGTATATTTTCGCAAAGAAGAATTACACCGGTGTTATACGTGACCTGCTTCTTGTTGGCACATCAAAGATTTGGGTTAGCGATGTTAAGTACAAATTTCAGCTGAAACCCGATTATTCGTCGGTGAATATCAAAACTAAAGTTAAAATTTCTTCAGCTTCGATAACCAATTATGTTGCCCACACCGCCATTCAGGATTCTTTGAGTGCATTGGGACTAAGCAAAACAACTGTTGGTGTGGAAATTTCAATTAAAAACAAACAAAACGGGCAGATAGTTGCTCAGAATACTCCGCAGATAATTGAGATTGAACCTGAAAGAACAATTCCGATTGAATTTAATATGACTATTAATACTCCGATGATTTGGTCAGTTGAGTTTCCTAATCTCTATGAAATTACAGTTAAAATTACCAAAAATGGTCAAACGATTGATGACTATACTATTAATTCAGGATTTCAGAGCATTGTTACAAGAACTATCAACGGAACTCCGCAATTGATTATCAACGGAAAGCCATTTGAATTCAAAGGTGTTGATTATATCGAGGATTACTGGAAAACAGGTCAGACTTTGAGTGCCTCCAGAATGGAACAGGATATAATCTGGCTTAAAACATTAGGTGCGAACGTTGTCAGAGTAAAATACAATTCGCCTCATCCCTATTTTCTTCATCTTTGCGAAAAGTACGGATTGTATGCAATGGTCGAATTGCCTGTCTATGATGTCCCCAATTCACTTTTATCATTGGACGAAATAACGGTTCGAATGAAAAATTTTGCCGACCGCTATTATGTAGCATTTGAAAACAATCCCGCAGTTCTGGCATGGGGTGTTTCTGACGGAGTCATTGAAGGCTCGAAGGCATCAATTGATTTTTCAAAAGCAATAGTGGATTTGTTCAAAGCGGCATCTTCAAAATTGATTTACAAGATTGTGCTTTTCGGCTCGAAAATCATTAATACAGATGGGTTTGACTTCGTTGGAATTAGCGACAACAAGAAATTCAACAGCAGTGATGAGATTAAAAATGAGCTTTACAGGATGAAAGGATTGGCTAAAAACCTTCCTGTTTTTGTCAACTACGGAATCCCGATTCAACCGACAAATCATAACGGGTATTCCGACCCGCTGTCACTGGAATCGCAGGCATATTATATTCTGAATCTATATCACATCATCAAAGAAAAGCAATTTGCAGGAAGCATAATAACTGCGTTCAACGATTATGAACTGAATAATCCCCTGATGATTGTAAACAATGACAATGCAAATCTGTGTACGGTCGGGCTTCTGGACAGAGGCAGACAGCAGAGACTATCTTTCCAGACATTGCAGGCACTCTTCAACGGCGAGAAAGAACCATTGCTGAACGCAGGAAGCTATTCCGAAAGAACACCTGTTACTTTCATCGTTATCGGCTTGGTTTTGCTCCTGATAATAATCTTTCTTACGAACAGATTCAAAAGATTCAGAGAATATGTATTCAGAGCCGCCCTCAGACCATATAATTTTTATGCTGACATCCGCGACCAAAGAATAATTTCATCAGTACAAACTGTTTTGCTTGGGCTTGTAATTTCGATAACTTTGGGAGTTTACACATCTTCCATTTTGTTCTATTATCGGGCAAGTGAAACTGCACAGCTTTTCCTTAGTTTGCTCGTACCATTGAGCTATTTCAGAGAACTGATGTTCAAATTAATCTGGATGCCCGAAGTTTTGGTAATTGTAATTTCAGTACTTTTCTTTGGGTTTATTTTCCTGCTGGCATTTATTATTAAGCTATTCTCATTTTTCGTCAGAGGAAAAATCTTTTATACCGATACGATGATGATAACAATCTGGTCGGGTATTCCTCTGATTATTCTATTGCCGTTTTCAATTGTATTAATCAGACTTCTCGTAATGTCACCAATTTTTATTTGGCTCGTTGTTCTTGGATTGATTTTACTCTGGGTTTGGGTGCTTATGAGAATCCTGCGTTCAACTACAGTTGTTTTCGATATACTGCCTGTTAAGGTTTATTCCATAGGACTTGGAGTTGTAGGTACATTATTGATAATTATGATTTCTGCTTACCAGTACCAGTTTTCGATATTTTCATATATCGGTTATTTATTGAGTTCAATTTAAAAAATTATATTTAGGAGATATTTATGTCAACAGTTTATAGAACAGACTTCAGCGATATTAAATTAATGCAGAGAGGTAAAGTCAGAGATGTATATGATTTAGGCAAATTTTTGCTGATTGTTGCAACAGACAGAATCTCAGCTTTTGATGTCGTTATGGATAGTCCAATACCCGACAAAGGCAAACTTTTATCGAAAATTTCGGCTTTCTGGTTCAAGAACACAACTCATATTGTTAAAAACCATTTCATTACAAACAAGGTGGATGAATATCCCGAAGTATGCAAACAATATCGTGAAGAACTCGAAGACCGTTCAATGCTCGTAACTAAATGCAAGGTTTTCCCGATTGAATGTATTGTCCGCGGTTATGTTGCAGGTTCGGGCTGGAAAGAATACAAGAAAAGCCAAACGATATGCGGAATTCCGCTTCCCGAAGGATTAGTCGAATTCTCAAAGCTTCCCAAACCAATATTCACTCCCTCAACCAAAGCCGATGTCGGGCATGATGAGAATATCAGCCCCGAAGAAGCAGGATTGATTATCGGTAAAGAAAAATCAGATAAATTGGCAGAAATATCTATTGCTTTATATTCTTTTGCGGCAAATTATCTTGAAGAAAGAGGATTAATCCTTGCAGATACAAAATTCGAATTCGGCTTGAACGAAAATGATGAAATTATTCTTATTGACGAAGCACTCACTCCCGATTCATCAAGATTTTGGCTCAAGGAAAATTATGCTCCTGGAAAAGAACAAATTAACTTTGACAAGCAGGTTCTTCGTGACTATCTTGAATCAATCACATGGAATAAAATGCCTCCGCCACCTGCACTACCTGATGAAATCATTGCGAAAACACTTGATAAATATAACGAAGCTTTCCGCAGGGTTACTGCATAAGGATAAAAATGGCTGAACAGGATTATGATTTTACATTAAGCAGGCAGGCAGGAGAATTCTTCGACTGGCAGACTTTTTTAATAACGGTTCTCTTACTTGCTGTTGGACTAATCTCAATTTACAGTGCAACTTACGATGCCGGAATGAGTTCTTTTTTCTCGCGTCAGCTGTTGTATGCGGGCATTGGTGTTGTCGGTATGTTCGTGTTAATGTTTGTTCCTGAGCGGTGGATATTTGCAAATGCATATATAATCTATGGGATAACCTTATTCCTGCTTATTTTGGTATTGATATTCGGGCGGGAGGTCAACGGCACAAAAGGCTGGCTTCCATTGGGTTTCTTCGCCATACAACCTGCTGAATTTGCCAAATTAGGAGTTTTACTCGTCATAGCAAGGCATTTATCCTTAAAAGGTTCTGACATCAGGACAATCAGGGATTTATCAACCATCGGACTGTTTGTGGCTATTCCTTCATTCCTGATTTTCCTTCAGCCCGACCATGGAACAATAACCGTGTTATTGGCTATGGTTCTTGGTATTTTGCTTTGGACGGGTTTCGATGTTTTCATATTATTTTCTATTGTCAGCCTTCCTTTTGTATTGGTTACATCACTTTTCGGAACAATGTATTATGTGATTTCAATGGGTATCTTCAGTGTGATTTCTATTTTTTTCCGAAGAAAGATTGTACTAACTGTAACCATGATTGCAATGGTAGGCGGAATAGGCTATTCGGGAAATATACTGATGAACAGACTGGAACCTTATCAGAGGGATAGAATTGAAACATTCATGAACCCGGGCAAGAATCCCAAGGGTAAGGGATACAATGTTATTCAGTCAATTTTAGCTGTCGGAAGCGGCGGTCTTGCCGGAAAAGGTTTTTTGCAGGGGACTCAAACTCAACTGCGATATATTCCGGAACAATGGACTGACTTCATATTTTCAGTACCTACCGAAGAATTTGGCTTCATCGGCGGAGCTGGAGTTGTCGTTCTTCTTGCTATGTTCATTCTTCGGGCTGTCAGGATAGCACTCGAAACCGACAGTATGTTCTTCAGCGTTATAGCCTTTGGTGTTGCCTCCGTAATTTTTTACCATACGGCGATTAACATCGGAATGGCAATAGGTTTAACTCCTGTTATGGGAATACCTTTGCCCTTTCTGAGTTCAGGGGGTTCAGCCCTTATGGTCAATTTGACGATGGTAGGTTTACTTTTTAATGCTTTCAGAAGCTTCAGAAAAAAGAGCAGGGCTTAATAAACACTATGAATATAGCCGTAACATCGGGAGATTGCAACGGAATTGGTCCGGAAGCCTTTTTCAAGGCTCTTGCTATTTTGCATAAGAAACAAAGCGGTTCATTCCCTCATTTCCAGCTAATCATCAATCCCAAAACACTTCAAGAATATCTTAAAAAGCTTAAAATATCTTTTGAGATTAAATCAAATATTCTGAAATTTGGTGATTTCAATATCGGGCTGATTGATTGCAGGAATTATTCCAAAGTTCAGTTTGGAATTGATTCCAAGCAATCGGGTGCCTTGGCGGGTGAATCAATCAATTTAGCCCTAGATTTTTTGAAAAATGGCAAATCGAATGCAATTTTAACTCTTCCAATTTCCAAAAATGCGATTCAATCAGCAGGATTCAACTTCCCCGGACATACTGAGATGATTGCCTCATTCTTTGGAGTTAATCAACCCTTAATGATTCTTACTTCGGGGAAAGTGAGGGTTGCCCTTGCTACCATTCACGAACCATTAAGAAAAGTTCCCGAATTGCTGAGTGATAATCAATTGATTGAAACTATCAGAATATTCAATAAATCTTTAAAACAGGATTTTAACATTCCAAAACCTTCAATTGCTGTTCTTGGTTTGAATCCTCATGCAGGAGAAAGCGGGAAGATTGGAACAGAAGAAAATGAAATCATAATACCTGCAATTAAAAAATGCAGGGCTTTAAGAATTAATGCCGTAGGACCTTTCCCATCAGATGGTTTTTTCGGATTTGGAGAATATAAAAAATTTGATGGTATTCTCGCCATGTATCACGACCAGGGACTGATTCCACTAAAATTGCTCGCCAAAGGCGGCGGAGTTAATTTCACGGCAGGGTTGCCCATCGTCCGAACCTCGCCCGACCACGGCACTGCATTCCCGATTGCGGGAAAAGGAATTGCCGACCCCAAAAGCACTCTTGAAGCAATCCTTTTAGCTATGAAGATTTGTAACCACAGAAAAAAATATAGGGGAGAATAATCATGAGACAAAAATTATTTTCGCTCTTATTTTTAGGATTAATAATTTTACTTCAATCTTGTACTTCCTACAAATGCGAGAATCCAAATCAGAAAAAGTATCTGACTTTGGAGTATGAAATTCTGGAAGGTTCGGACTGCGGTTGGACAGGGATGCTGAAAGACGGTGAATTCTATCTTGAAGTGAATGGCACTCTCCACGATAGTATTCTTATATTTCCAATGACAATTTCAAAACAAAAACAAATAATTAAAACCAATTACGATTTCAATGGTAACGAAGAAAATCTTCGAATCAGAATACTTGATAAAAACATTTTAATGAGTTTGCTCGATGTTGTTAAAGATAATCTCAGAGGTTACTATAAAATTTTCGGTGAAGTTTATGAAATCCTGAAGGAGACTTCATTTTTGAAAAAATTCATGGATAACTTTGTTGAATGCGGTGCCGAAAATGTTTTAGTCAATTCAAGATTAGCAGGGAATAACAACACAAAACAAATCGTAATCAAAGATATTTCCGGTAAAGCCAAAGTCAGGCTTAAACTGTATTATTTATGCAGATAAAAAATTGCTTAAATAATTCTATTTCCAATATTTAAAAGTAAACTAAGGTAATAATGTCAGCAAATAATTTTAATAATATTCAATTAGCTAAACTGGACCAATTCAGAAAAAAATTAGCGAATTTAGATGAAAAAATGATTCGGATTCTTGATGACAGAATGAAAATTTCTTATGAAATCGGCAAATTGAAATTGAAGAATCAGTTAGATATCGAACAGGCGGATTTTTGGGAGATTTCCTCGGAGTACCGCAGGCAAATGCTTTCAGAGACTAACATTAATGAATCCTTTATCGAAAAGATTTTTGATGTTATTCATCAGGAATCTATTGATATTCAAAAACAAGTTTTCAAAGAACAAAAAAATGGTAAAAAATAAAATGGAACTTATGGCTCCCGTGGGTTCCTACGAATCTCTTATGGGTGCAATTCAGGGCGGAGCCGATTCGATTTATTTCGGGGCTTCTCAACTGAATATGCGTAATAAATCATCTGCCAATTTTACTTTGGATGACCTGGCTAAAATTTCCAAAATCTGCAAACATCACAAAATCAAATGCTATCTCACATTAAACACGATTGTTTATGACGAAGATACGGCTTTGATGAAAGAAATTATATCAGCCGCTAAAACACGCAGCATTGATGCTGTTATCGCATCTGACCATGCAGTTATGAACTTTGCAAAAAAATCAGGTATAGTGGTTCATATATCCACCCAATGCAATATCACAAATATTGATACGGTCGAATTTTATTCTTCCTATGCCGATGTTATGGTTATGGCTCGTGAACTTACTTTGGAGCAAGTCGCCGAAATCAGCAAAGAAATTGAAAAACGAAATATAACCGGACCTTCAGGCAATTTAGTCAGGCTTGAAGTATTCGGGCACGGTGCTCTCTGCATGTCTATTTCGGGCAAATGCTATTTGAGTCTGCATTCCAACAATGTTTCCGCAAACCGTGGTGCCTGTATTCAGAATTGCCGAAGGGATTACATCGTTACCGACAAATCGGGGAATAATGAATATGAAATTGGCAGTGAGTACATCATGTCCGCCAAAGATTTATGCACGATTGATTTTTTAGACCAAATTATTACAGCAGGCGTTTCCGTTTTGAAAATTGAAGGCAGAGGCAGAAGTGTTGACTATGTTTACACAGTTACAAAATGCTATCGGGAAGCGATTGATGCTTACTACCTCGGCGAGTATTCACGGGATAAATTCGAAAATTGGAAAGAACGATTGTCAACCGTGTTTAACCGCGGTTTCTGGGACGGCTATTATCTGGGCAGAACAATGGGCGAATGGAGTAATGTCTATGGCTCCAAGGCTACTCAGAAGAAAGTTCAGATTGGCAAAGTCACGAATTATTATCATAAAATTAAAGTCGGTGAATTTTTATTGGAATCCGATACCCTTTCGGTTGGTGATGAAATCCTGATTACAGGCACAACAACAGGCATTCTCCAAACTACGGTACATGAGTTGCAGGTTTCAGGTGTACTTGCCGATAAAGTCACCAAAGGTCAGCCATTCACAATATCAATCGAACGAAAAGTCAGACTTTCCGACAAGCTGTTTAAACTTGTAAGCAGTTGATTTAAATTGCTTTAGATGTCATCATCATATCCGCTAAAGCTATTGCAACGGCAGATTCGACTATTACGGATGTCCGTTGGGCATAGCAGACATCATGCCTGCCTTTAATCGTAAGTTCTACTTCTTCACCTGTCAGAAAATCCAGAGTTTTTTGGGATTTGGAAATGCTTGAAGCGGGTCTGAACGTTACTTTCAGGGATAAGTTATTTCCATTCGTAATGCCACCGTTAATACCTCCGGAATTATTTGTTGCCGTTTTTCCGTCGGTACTGAGATACAAATCGTTAAACTCCGAACCGGTCATTTCGGCAGAATGAACTCCGGCACCGAATTCAACGGATTTCACTCCCGGTATTGAAAACAGGATATGACTAATAAGCGATTCTGCAGAATCAAAAAATGGTTCACCCAATCCTATTGGAACATTTTCGGCTGTGCATTCAATAATCCCGCCCAAACTATCATTCAGTGATTTTGCTTTCTCAACTTCATTAGTAATATCATTAGAACCACGAACTGAAATTAATTCGGCAATGATACTAATAGGGGAAATTATTTTTTTTGCAATCACTCCGGCGGCTACGAGTGCCAAAGTCATTCGTCCCGAAAAAGCACCACCTCCGCGTAAGTCATTGAAACCCTTGAATTTATTATTCGCTGTAAAATCTGCACTTCCCGGTCTTGGTATATTTTTGAAGTCTTCGTAATCTCCGCTTTTGATATTCTCATTTCTGAAATTTATCAAAACCGGTGTACCGGTCGTAAATCCGTTATTAACACCGGACAGAAGTTCAGGAATATCGTCTTCCCTACGGGGGGTTGTACCGGTAACAACCGGTTTCCTTCGATTCAAATCTTCACTAAAATCCTTTGCAGACAACGAAATTCCTGCAGGACAGCCGTCAATGACCACACCAATAACTTCTCCATGCGATTCGCCATGGATACTGATTCTGAATATTCTGCCAAAAGAGTTCATAAACTTTTTATAAAAATGCGACATCAAGTATAACAATATAAGCGATTTGCTGATTATTTTTTAAATAATTCATGAAATAAACTTCATTTCCAAATAGTAGCCCGCAGGTGCATTATTAAAATGCATATCTTAAGTCCAAACCTAAATACAGCTTGTCAATTTTCCATTTGATTTGGTCGCCGTTATACAATGTTGAACATGCCGGATTCCCCTGAGAAACTACATCCGTTAAACCCAAGTTGTATGCTAAATAAGGTGCAATTATCAAATTCCATATTTTGTATTCCCATTGAATGCCACCCGTCAAACCGAAATTTGCAGAATTTTTGTTTGGAATTGGTTTATCAATATAAACAAATGTTCTATTGTTACTTTCATATCTATACCCTTGCTTTTCTAACTCCGGATTTCTGAATAATTGAATGTTAATGGGTTCAACAATATTGTATGTTTCTCTTAGGTTGTCTGAAACCACAAATGAAAAAGAAGGACCGACGAATAGTGAAATCCCTGTATTGAAAAGTTTTAAATCAATTAAAAAATTGGTTGTAATAAGTTTGTAATCAACTTTGAAACCATAAGCAGTAGTTCCAAGGACAACAATTTCATGCCCATAACCATCATTAGCCGTAGCTGGAAATGATGCTCCCTTTTTTGATTGATAAAAAGATAAATCTTCATAGACCGCTCTGCCAATAATCGAAACAGGTAAAATACCTTTCAGAAAGGATAGCTCAGCAGAAATTCCTCCAAATCCGGAATTGACTTTCGGGTTATCAATATTAATATGACTTTCACCAATATTTTTAGGTAATAAGCATGAATAGCGATATTGGGCATTATGCATTCCATTGAGATAACCTCCCGTAGCTCCAATGCTGAAATCGAGCTGCGAATGGGCAACAGAAAAGATGTTCAAAAATATTATGAACAGTAAGAATGTGAAAATTTTTGTCTTATTCATTTCAACCACCATATTTCATGTAAAGTTTAAAAATATCGAATAGTTTAGTGTATTTCGAAAAACGCGAAAACAATTTCCCAATTGAATAAAAATAACAGTTAAATATACAAAAAATATTTAGTTCTATTACTAATTTATCAACGATTACAAATCTTTTCTTGTGCCGTTTTTGTGGATTATTCCAGTCTATTCAGAAATAACTGAACTTCAAAAATGCGACAAAGCTCGATTTAGCTAATCCTAAAAATATCATTAGCTTGCTAATCCCATTATTACTTCTATTTCAGATGATTTATTTTTGAAAAAAGCTGAATATTTCGTAATTTTATTGTTTGTTTTTGAAACAAAAAGAAAAAAGTTTACAGATTTCATTCACATTCAGAGGTCAGTAATGGCAAAAGTCAAAGGTGATGTCGTAATTGATATTGAAAAATGCAAGGGTTGCGAACTATGCATTATTGCTTGTCCGGAGACGACATTGGGTCTATCCGCAAAAATCAATCAAAAAGGCTACAGATATGCAGTAACAATAAACCACAACTGCACAGGTTGCGTTAATTGTGCCCTTGTGTGTCCCGATGCCGTCATAACTGTTTATCGTAAGGTAATTAAATAATTTTTAGATTTCAAGCTGAACACTGATTTTGAGTCGGACTGAACCAACGAACAGTCCACCGAAAAACCTTCTGTTCACTAATTATTCATAAGGAGATAAAATGGGTGAAAAGAAATTAATGAAAGGCAATGAAGCGCTTGCTGAGGCTATGATTCGTGCCGGGTGTGATGCATATTTCGGCTACCCGATCACCCCTCAGTCCGAAGTGCTTGAATATTTGGCACGCGAAGCTACAAAACGTACAGGGATGGTAATATTACAGGCAGAGAGCGAAGTATCCGCAATAAATATGATTTATGGTGCCGCAGGGTGCGGAAAAAGGGTTATGACCACTTCTTCAAGCCCCGGCATAAGTCTTATGCAGGAAGGTATTTCCTACATCGCAAGTGCCCAACTGCCTTGCGTTATTGCTAACGTAAACCGCGGCGGTCCGGGCCTTGGAACCATTCAGCCTTCTCAGGGCGATTATTTTCAATCCGTCAAAGGCGGCGGTCACGGCGATTATCATCTGATCGTGCTTGCCCCGAACAGCGTTCAGGAAATGGTTGATTTCGTCAAACTTGGTTTTGAACTTACAGAAAAATACCGCATTCCTGTTATGTTGCTTACTGACGGTGCTATCGGACAAATGATGGAAAAAGTTGAACTTTTCCCGCAGATGGAAAGAAGTACTTTCGAACCCGATTGGGCTACAGTCGGCAGAAGAAAAGACAAAGACAGAACTTATATAACTTCACTTTTCATTAAGCCCGAAAAGATGGAAGGCATTAATCTTCATCTTCAGGCTCAATACAAACTTTTGCAACAGCATGAAGTACGCTATCAGGCTATTAACTGCGACGATGCTGATTATGTATTCACCGGTTACGGCTTGGGTGCGAGAATCTGCATGAAAGCAATGGAACTCGGCAGACATAAAGGCTACAAAATCGGATTGGTCAGACCAATAACTCTGTATCCTTTCCCGACTCAGGTATTTCAGGATTTGGCTCCGAAGCTTAAAGGTATTCTTGATGTTGAAATGAATGCAGGTCAGATGGTAGAAGATGTTAAACTGTCTGTTGAAGGTAAAACAAGAGTAGAATTCTACGGTAGAATGGGTGGCATCATTCCTTCGCCCGAAGAAATTCTGTTGAACTTTGAAAAAATCTTTTTTGACGGAGGTAACAAATGAGCGAACAAATTTTTGACATAGAAGAAAACATCTGTACTCAGGAAAATCTTGTTTACAAAATGCCAGGAACCCTGCTTGATGTGGATTTCCACTATTGCCCGGGTTGCGGACACAGTACCGTCCATAAGATTTTGATGGAAGTTGTTGAAGAAATGGGAATCGAAAGCGACATCATCGGAGTTGCTCCGGTAGGATGTTCGGTTTTTGCTTACCACTATCTGAATGTTGACATGCAGCAAGCCGCACACGGCAGAGCTTGTGCTGTGGCAACAGGTATCAAAAGAGTTATGCCCCATAAATTAGTTTTCTCCTATCAGGGAGACGGCGACCTTGCCGCCATCGGAACTGCCGAAACAATCCATGCCGCCAACAGAGGCGAAAACATACTTGTTATTTTCATTAATAACGGTATTTACGGAATGACAAGCGGTCAGATGGCACCAACCACACTTGAAGGAATGGTTTCCACCACTTCTCCATTCGGCAGGGACGTTAAAACTCAGGGCTATCCGCTGGTTATTGCCAATTTGCTGAAACAATTGCCCGGTGTTGCCTACATCACCCGTCAGGCTGTACAGACAGCCGGCAATGTCCGCAAAACCAAAAAAGCAATTAAAACAGCAATTGAATATCAGAAAAAAGGACTTGGATTCTGCATGGTCGAAGTTGTTTCGAACTGCCCGTCAAACTGGAAGATGACTCCAGTTGAGTCCAACAAATTCGTTGACGAAAAAATGATTCCTTTCTATCCACTTGGTGACATTAAAGTTCCGGAGGTAAAGTAATATGACACAAGAAGCAATATTTTCAGGATTTGGTGGTCAGGGCGTTCTAACAATGGGAATGCTTTTGGGCTACGCAGGCATAATCGAGGATAAAGAAGTTACCTGGATGCCGTCTTACGGACCGGAAATGCGCGGTGGAACTGCAAACTGCATTCTAATCATTTCTGACGAACTTATCAGCTCTCCCATTATTTCCACTTTCGATTCAGTGGTTGCTCTCAACCAGCCTTCGGTGGATAAATTCGAAGAAGCTATCAAACCGGGCGGGATTATGTTTTACGATAGTACGAACATTATCAAACCTCCCACTCGTTCCGACATCACAATTTACGGTCTGCCCGTTAGCGAGGAAGCCGTAAAAATGAAGAATACAAAGGTATTAAATATGATAATGCTTGGTGCTTTTGTTAAAGTTACCAATGTTATCAAGGTAGAAACCGTATGGAAAGCATTGGAAAGCGTTCTGCCCGAACGTTACCACAAATTGATTCCATTGAACAAAGCCGCCTTCGAAACAGGAATGGGCTTAATCAAATAAGGATATTACCGAATATTTTCTATTCAAAGGGGACAGTAGAATGTCCCCTTTTTTATTGAATACCATTAAAATTTTTTTTATTTTGTGTAGGATTTGTTATTATTTCTTTGTAATTTTACAAACGGAAAAAGAACAAAATGAAATTATGGTGAAATAATTCATCGCAAGGAACAAGATTTAGACAATAGACTCTGAAAAAATAAGAAATTTGAAATACCGTCAAATAATTTCGTACTCACATTTTTACAAAAAGGCTTTTAGAAGGGTATTGATTTTTACCATGTCGAGTAAGATACATTGCAGTCGGATAAATCCCACTGCCGTTTAATTCTTATTTGTTTGAAATTTTTTTCTTGGTAAATTTTATTTATTAATTTTAGGAGTATCCTAATGAAACGATTTTTGTTGATTTTAATAATCATGTCAAGTCTTTTTCTTGACTTCAGTTGTAAAGAAAATCCTACGCCAGCTATTGTACAAAAAGGTGTGAAAATAATTCAAACACTTGATTCGTTTAATCTTTACGGCGTTTCTTTCTTTAATTCCACAACAGGGTATATAGTAGGTTCGAAAGGTTTATTGCTTAAAACCTCTGACGGAGGGAATAGCTGGAATGTCATCAATACAGGGCTAAATAATTGGTTTAAATGTGTTAAAATGGTGACTTTAGATACAGTCGTATGTGGTGGTGTTGATGTATTGATGAAGTCATTCAATGGTGGTATTTCCTGGGATACTACTTCTTTTGCATGGGATTCTTCTTCTCCAACTTGGGGTTTTAATGATATATATTGTTTTTCTGAAAGTAGTTGGGTTGCTGTTGGTGGTATTGATCCAACTCAGTTTAATTATATGTATTATACCACTAATGCAGGTATAAGTTGGTTTTGCTCAAATAAAATAAACATAAGCCCGATTTCTTCTTATTTATATATTGATTCAAGCATCGCTCTTGTTTCTACTTATAATTTAGGATTATCAGAAGCAACATGCAAAATTTATAAAACAACAGATGCCGGAAATTCTTTTAATTTTAACTATGCAATGCCCAAAAAACCCGGTGGTATCGGTAGAGTTATGTCAATGTCTAGCTTCGATAAAGTCAATATTTATGCTGTAGGTGATAGGGGTGTAATCGTAACTTCGAATAATGCGGGGGGATCATGGAGTCAATTAAGTTTTGCTAATGATAGCACAGATTTGTACCATATTATTTCAATTTCAAACCAGGAATTGTATGCTTGCGGTGCTTGGGGTACCGTAATAAAAACGACAAATGCAGGTCAAACATGGTCGTACATAAGTACAGGTACAAATCGCCGTTTTAATTGCATTGTTCACCCGCCCGGCTCAAATTTCCTTATTGCAGTTGGCTACGGTGGTACAATTTTGAAGATTTACTTGTAAACGAAATTGTTATTCGGGCAGGAGTTTTCGTTACTGCCGGGAGGTAAAATAATCAAATAAAGCAAAAAAAAAGGGGCTAACCGCCCCTTTTTTGTATTTTGAGCGTACAAAGACTCAGAAAACCAAATTCTTGAAATATATCTTTTGATTGTGAACATTTTATTTTTTAATTTTGTTGTTTCTGTATAAATAGAAAAATTAATTTGAATGGAATATATATTTTTTGGGATTGAAAAAATGAATAAGCAATTTATTTTCCTGCCGATGGCTTTTATGGTAATTCTTTTCAGCCTTGATTCATGCAGTACGTATTTGCCGCTGAAGGAAGGAAATCTTAACTTTTTGGACAACCAGTATAAACTTAAATTAGTTTATGACTACAGCGGAATGGAAGTAGCCGCAGACCAAAAGGAAAACATCTATCTGGATAGTATGGTCAAAGAAATTAACATGAAAGACTCGGGTAGAGGTGAACTTTGGAGAAGAAAATGGTTCAGTGACCGAAATGAAAAATTTCATCCTGCTTTTGAGCAGGAGCTTAGCAATTTCATCTATAAAGTCTCGCTTTCGGCAGATACAGCCAATTTGGATGCAAAATATGCCATGACTATGAAGTTCATCTACACAAATCCCGGGGCTATGACAGAGGAATCGAGCGAAAAACCGAAAATGATTGTTGATGTTATTTTTACTGAAATTCAGCATCCTGAGAAAGTACTGGCAAAAATTGAACTTCAGGAAATCACCGGCTCGAACTACACGACAGACGGCTCAAGGACTTATACCTCACATAGCGGAAGTAACATGAGTAATTCCAGAAGTTATACAATTGGGGTATCTTCTAAAATTACTGATTATAATTCCTCTTTCCGGCTAATTCCCTGCTACAGGTCAATGGGAACAACACTTGGTAAATCCCTGCAAAACTATTTGAACAGATAGTTAGTGATTTCCATTAGTCAGAGATTTTCTTCATAATATTTGAAATGGTTAAATCCTGACGAAAACACGGTTGTGTCCGATATTTAAAATGTTCTTCATTCCAAGTTCAGGAATGATTTCAGCGGCTTTGGAAACTTCCTCGTGACCTTTCCAGAAGAGAGTTCCCGGAAGGAAAAATGAAGCATCGTCCATGACCAAAAAGCCATCAGGTTTTAACTTTGGAACATAGTTTTTCAAATCAGCTATAACTCCTTCGTAGCTGTGGTCACCATCAATATAAATAATGTCATACTTTTTATCAGATAATTTGTCGAGAATTTTCGGGTCGTTGGAAAACCCTTTCAGCAAATTCAGTTTATCGAAATCAAGTTCGAAATGTTCAAATAATTTTTTGATGATATTATAATAATCATCATACTCATAATGATTTCCCTGCTTAATGGTTTTTCTGAATTTCGGATTTAACTTCATCAGATTAAAAATAAAGTAATTAGTCTTCCTGAAATTGCCTTCAAGTGGAGAAATACCGGTAAGATTAATTTGCAATCCAATTTCTTTAGCAATCAATCCCCATAATGAAAGAATTTGCCCTTTGTAAATTCCTATTTCCAGGCAATCAACTATTTCTTTAGTTCGGCTCAGATGATTGATTATGAGGTACCACATATAATGAAAAGCTCTGTCGCCAAATCCGAGTTTATATTTTTCGGTATAGTCCCGATGATTAGAAATAAAATCAACAGAGTAGGATAACTCTAAGAATCGTTTCCAAAAATGGTCATTTGTTGCCTCATCGTTTCGGTAACTTGCCAAAACATCATTTAATGTTTTCATTATTTAAATCAGAATTAGGGTTTGTATTAAAACGAAACACTGCACAATGAGAAAGCTTAACTGATGCTTAAACAATTGTGCAGTATTTATATTATATATTTTAATAAGACAGTTTGACGGTTTTTACTTCGGGAATCTTTGACTGGAGGATTCTCTCCACTCCGCCCTTAAGCGTCATAGCGGCACCCGGACATCCTGCACAAGCTCCGGAAAGCTCGACGAAGACAACCCCGTCATCAACATTTTTCAGTTTGATTCTTCCGCCGTCTGCTTCAATAAAAGGGCGAATGTCTTTGTTGATTATTTCATCAACTGATTCGAATAATTGTTTATCTTCCATTTTTTCAATCCATTTATTTTATTTAACATTTATTACTTTTCAATACCGCATTCATGCCTTTTCCCCATTTGAAAAATGAGATTAGGGGGATTTCTTTCGCTTCAATTCACAATTTCTCAAATTTGCAACATACACCAGTATAGTACAAGGTTACTTTTCAACATTCAACTTTGGACTTTAAACTTTCAACTGATTGCCTTATTCCTGAACAACTTCAGCAGAATTCACCTGCCAGACTTCATAAGTGTTCTGGAAGTCATGAATAAAGGCTATTACCTTGAGTTTATTTGTCCGCCAGTCTTTTCCTGCCGGAATCTGATACTGATATTGCTTAGTGAAGGTTGTACCTGTTGCAATGTCCTTTTTGCTGAGCTGTTCGCCCCAGGTACCGGTGAATGAGCCGCGAAGAACATGCTGATGCACGTAATCCCAACGGTCAGGAGGAGTATAGCGAACATCTGCCTGATATTTTACGATACTGTCTTCGAGTATGTAAACACAAAGATTGTCATTTGTTTTTCCGGGCTGAAGATATTTTATATCCGCTTTTGCAGAAATTGTTCTTGTTATTTGATTGTAGCTCGCAGTCAGCTTCAGAGACATCTTTGGCTTTGTGGATAAAAGGCTCTGGATTGTAGATTCCCATTTTCCGGATTTAAGAACTGTACTGTTTGGGTAGCCAAATCTGCTAATTAATCCGTTAGGATTTCCCTGGTCGCTGTTGCCAAAGAATTTATCAAGTTCAGTACCTTCGGGAGTTTTGAAATTATAAGTATGTACTTTGTCGGTATCGGCAAAGAAACCTGCATGAACAGCCATAAGCACAAGTCTGCCGCTGTAAATCGTATCTAATTTCTTTGCTAAATCTGCGGCAGTCGGGCAGTGAACACATTTGAATCCTGTATAATCTTCAAGCAGAATTCTGCGAATTGTATCGTTGTCCTTTGCGGTTGTATCTATTGTATTAGTCTTAGTGTAGGGCGGATTTATCTCGTCGCATGAAAAGAAAAACCATGAACATATCACAAAGGCTATCAAATATATCATTTTTTTTAAATCTATCATTGCTGTTGTTTCCTCCAATTAAAATGATGAAGAGATGGATAAAGTAAATCCGTTTGCTGAAGGCACCTGACGGCAGATTCCGCCCACACAGAGCAATCCGCTTCGCTGTCTGCCAAATCCGACACTCATACGCAAACTGTTGTGCACATAAGCAAGGGCGGCATTCGGATAGTGAACTCTCAAATCTGTATTATCATTACCATAGTTGTATTGGTCGTAAAGAGAAATATACCATGACGGGGCAAAAGTCAGTTCAGCAAGAACCATTGCCCAGTTACCGTTTGTCTGGTCGTCTTTGTCTTCAAGCGTTATCGGTTTGTCCTGAGTAGCCAAAAGATTTTGGAATTCGAGTCTGCCGGAAGTTTTTTTAGTAAATCTGTAAAGGAATTCAATAGCCTGAATCTGAGCATAAACTCTTCCGAATCTTCCGGGGTGATTTTCAATTACTTCACGATTTGCTGTTAGAAAGATGTAAGAAATGCTCGATTCGAATTTCGGACTGAATCTTTTAATAAGTTCAATATTCGCATCCTGATAGAGCAGATTTTTACCTACTCCCGGAAATGGAGAGGTGTAGGTATATTCATCTTTTTTAACTGTATCAAGGGCATGAACCCTTGAATAATTCAGAACAAGTCTTAGCGGATATTCACCTCCAAAAACCGATTCTTTACCGAAAGTATATGTAAATTCTCCCTGAATACCAATTTCACCGTTTTGCTGAGTTCCGTAGGGATAGATATTCGCAAGTGCGTAAGTATGTTGTTTGGTTAAAGTCGGAAGAAAGTTAATAACCGTTTCTTTTCCAACCTGACCTCTGTCGCTTCTGAAATCCATATTGTCGAAGCGATGAAAATTGATGCCGATTCCCATTCTTTCGGGGAAGTATGAAGCATTTAGAACTATTCCGTTTCCAGGGTTGTAGCTGTTGTTGTTTACAGACATCGGATCATTGATTTTGTGGGCATATTCACCATCAACAGAAAACGATTCACCGCTGAAAGCAAGCCTGCCGGAATAGGCGGCAACATTTTGAGGAAATTTCAAGGTTGCACTTTGGTCGGGTTCATACTTGCTGACAATACTTCCGCCAGCAATCAGACTGTAACCGCTTTTGCTGAAATTCGGCATAAGCTCGAAGATGCTGACGCTTGCATCGGCTCCGCGAACTATACCTGTTCCATAAGACCAAAAATCGCGAACTTTACCAACCAGACCTTTAATTTCAATTCCTTTTGTCGGGTGGAATCTGAATCTTGCACCGTCCAACGCATTGTCCCATCCAAGCTGACGTTCTTCATAAGTTCTGAGAAGCATACCACTTCCAAATTGCTCGTAGAAATTACCAAGGGTTGCTTCGAACATATCGGAAGTGTATGTAACAAAACGGTGTGCAATGCCATTTCCCCGATAGCCTTCGAATCCGAGAATTTCGTTCATGTAAGCTTCATATCTCAGTCCAGCAGAAAATCCGCCGAGATTATAAGCGAAATAAAGGTAGTTGTTACTCCTGAATTTCTCGGGAACATCTTTTGTCTTGATAACATTATCTTTGTTATATAGCTGATCATCCATCTGAATGTTGCCGGTAACCCTCGAAATCTCCGTTAAATCCTGAGCCTTGTTAACATTAGGCATAATTAACAGAGCAATAATAAAAATCAATTTTAATTGTTTCATTTTCCTATCTGCGATATATTTTATACTTTATTCTTTACCTTCTTGTTGAATCTCGTTGATAAGTCTTTGAACTTCTTTAGCCATACCGTCTTTGTTGCTGTTGAGTTCAAGGTATTTGTCAAAATCCTTGATAGCGGCATCGCCGCGTTTTTCGTATTTATGAACAACACCTCTGCCGTAGTAGGCAAAACCGTTCTGCGGGTCGAATTCAATTGCTTTGGTATAATCATTCAAAGCGGCATCGTATTTACCGATTATGCTGTTCGCATTGCCGCGTGCATAAAAATATATAGAATTTTTGGGGTCAATGGCAAGAGCTTTAGTATAATCTTCCACAGCAGATTCATTTTTTCCGAGCTTTGCATTGCTCAAGCCTTTGGCATAATATGCCTGATGGTATTTTGGGTCGAGTTCCGTTGCTTTTGCAAAATCAAGAACAGATTCATCAAGCATTTTCAGATATGAGTAAGCAAGACCCCTTCCATAGTAAGCAGGAGCAAAGCGTGGCTGTTTTTCGATTGCTTTTGTATAGTTATCTGCCGCCACCTGATAATTGCCTTTTTGAATTGCATCATACGCACTTTGAATAAATCCCTGCTCCTGAGCAATTAGTGCAATACCGCCCAAAAAGAAAACAATCAGCAATGAAGCCGAATTTCTCATAAAATTAGTATTATTCATGTCAATTTCCTTATATAAAATAAAATAAGATTATCAATATTTGCCGAATTTCAAATATAATGACAAATTATGATATAACATATTTTTAAATGAAAGTTTTAGCAAATTCCCGAAAAATAATACTGTTTCTCCTCAAAATCTATTCCTCGATTGCAATAGAACCGACCTGAAACGTTAATCCCCCTTTTGATTTTAATTTTATCAGAATGCTCATTATTTTATTTATCCAACAGCTTATTGCTTCAACCACTCATGTGGTTAGCAAAAGCATTATCGGAGAGATTCAGCCTCCTACTCTACTGCTCATCAGAGCCTTCATCGCCTCTTTGTTCTTTCTGGCTTTAGTCCCGATAAGAAAAATTGCCTTGAAAAAAATTGATAAAAAGGACATCTTCCCCATTTTCATGCTTGGGGTTTTAAATGTCCCGCTGAATCAATTTCTCTTTTTCACAAGTCTGAAATACACCTCAGCACCAAATGTGGCTCTTGCTTATGCTATGTCTCCTGCTTTTGTTCTGATAATCTCATTTTTCTTTCTGAAAGAAAGAGCAACCTTTTTGAAGATTCTCGGAATTGCAGTAGCGTTCGCGGGGACTTCCTTTGTCTTGTTTGAACGCGGATTTGACTTTTCCTCTAATAATTTCCTCGGCATTAATCTTGCACTTGGGGCAAGTGCTTCGTGGGCTTTATATACCATACTGGGAAAAAGATTTGTGAATAAATACGGTGCGATTTATACTAATTTGATTGCGATGGTTATTGGTTTTATACTTTTCATCCCTATATTCTTCTATGTAAAAGCACCCTACAATTATCTTGATTTTACAGGTGTTCAATGGATTCAAATTTTATATCTTGGCATATTCACATCGGGAATTGCATACATTTTGTGGTACTACGCATTGAAAAAAATAGACGCGGGCAAAGTGGCTGTTTTCAATAATATTCAACCTGTGCTTACAACTATCTTAGCGATTATTTTTCTTCATCAAAATCTTACCCTGCCTTTTATTCTTGGCGGATTGATGACAATTGCAGGTGTGATAATCACCCAAAAGGGATGAGAAAAAGTTGAGGCGGTGAGGAGTTGAAGAGAAGAAAATCCATCTCTTCTTTCTGCTTAGCTGAGATGATAATTGTTGAATTGTGATAGAGATATTAAATATCAAATAAATGGATATTAATTGTGCTTGAAGTACCCGTAGTAAAAATTTAACAATTCCACAATTTCAAAATTTCGAATTCTCATTAACATAATCACTTAATATCCCTGATTCGTTCTCCCAATTGATGTTAATAAATATATTCTTGTATTTTACGAAATATTTAAGTATTTTTGGTGTTGAATCTAACTTTTACTTTTTTACATGGATATAATTTTGAAAAAATATTTGTTCTTTTTGATATTGTTTTTTTGTGCTTTTGCAATTTCCTTTTCTCAATGGGAAGAAGTGAATAATGGTCTGAGTGGGGCAACTATTTTCAGCATGGCAGACGATAGTTCCAATCTATATATTTCAACTAAGGATAACGGTATTTATTATTCTACCGATTCCGCAAAATACTGGACACTTTATTGCAAAACTGATATTTCTTTCAGCGAAATAGCTATGATTGACAGTGTAATTATAGGAATAGCAGATAAGGATGATTCATGGTATTATTCTCATGACTCTGGAAAAACATTTTCAAAATCTACCTTCGAAGGACTCCCGGAAATATTAGGTCTTTATAGATATGAAAATAAAATTTACGCTGGTACTTCAAACGGATTGTATTTGCTTTTCGATTCAACAAAAACCATGCAGAGAATTAGTCCTTCAGGTACAACAATTCTGGACTTTTACAAAAATGACAACCAAAATTTCATTTTTCAAAATGATGGTTTGTATTCGCGTTTGGACAGTTCAAGTAAATGGAATAAAATCTGGTCGGGAAATAATCCGAGACATGGTTGTTTAAATTTATTTAATAACCAAATATTTGTGGCTAACAAAAAATCTATTTTTATCTCAACCAATAAAGGGACTGACTGGAACGAAAAGAAAATACCGTTAAATCGAAGTGATAACTTTATAGAAAACATTATAGTTACTGATAGTACAATTATTGTTGGCACCTACAAAGAAGGGATTTATATAACATCAGACAATGGGAACACATGGCAGCAAAGCAATAACGGATTGCAATTTAACCAGATATTCTCTCTTAAGAAATTCAGAAATTATATTTTTGCAATCAATCCTCAGTTGGGTATAAGTATTTCCAGTGATGTCGGAATAACATGGAATAAAGCCGATAATGGTTTGTATCAAAATAATATCACTTGTCTTTCGGTTAAAAACGATACAATTTACGGAAGCAGTACTCAAAATGATATTTTCTTCTCAACTAATAACGGTCAAAAATGGGAAATAATGACAAACGATTTCCAGTTTTGCAATTCCCTTATTTTAGTTAATAATAGAATAATTGCGGGGAATTATGATGGTCTTTTCATTTCCGAGAACAATGGAAAAAGTTGGGTAATAGACAATATGATTTGCCAGAATCCAAACATCGTTTTTAACAATAACATTATTTATGTCGCCGGTTGCGGTGCATTGGCATTATCTTCTGATTTTGGGAAATCATGGTCAAAAGTAAATGATTCAAACACAGTCGGTAGTACCCGATTTTTAGGTATTGACGGTGACAATATTTTTGTAGCAGGGGACAGTTTATTTTTAACCACTGATAAGGGTAATTCATGGAAAGTTCTTTTTGGAGAAGATTTACCTTACAAGGCATTGTTAATTCATAATAACAAGATTTATATTTCAACATCTCAAATCCTTTTCACCGGAGACATTCATAATATGTATTTTTCTCCGGACTATGGAAAAAATTGGCAGATTTTCTCCCAGGGATTCAGCAATTTTTTCATCAATGCAATTGTTTCATGGAAAGATACTGTTTTTGCAGGAACGGAAGAAGGAGTATATTTTTATTCCGAGCAAGAGCAAAAATGGATGCCATTTAATAATGGTTTGAAAAACAAAAATATAACATCTCTTGCTGTTAACGGTGGTTATCTTTTTGCCGGAACTGCATCAAATGGAATATTTCGCCTAAACCTTGAGAATTTGGTTTTAGGCAAAGAGGATGAAAAAAATTCTATTGCCGGACAAGTTACAATTAATCCTAATCCTGCCGTAAATGAAATCTCAGTAAATCTTCAGTGCTTTCAGGATTCGAGAATATTCATATCAATTGTTAATGTCTTTGGTCAAATTGTATATCATACTGAAACCAACTCTCATGATTTCATCAAAATAAATACAGAAAATTTTAATTCTGGTCTGTATTACTTCCAGGTAAAAAGCAAAACTAAATTTTCTACCGAAAAGTTTGTCATTATCAAATGATGATATACAAGACTAAAGCAAAATTAAAAAGACTTTTGTAGTTCAAATAAGGACATAAAAATCATATTAAATGCTATTTTTATCAATGGTTTTTATGTTATTTTTGCTATTATTCATAATAGTGAATCTGAATTGATTTCTTGATTTCTGTTTGGAATATTATGTAAATATATTAACGTGATTTTTATTTATTAAATAGTGGTTATATGATGAGAAAATTAGCTTTATTTTTGGTCTTTTTGATTATACCTTTTTTTGCTTATGCCGGAGCATCATCAATCAGGAGCAGTTATGGAAATTGTCTGATTGAGAATAAAGGACAATGGGGAAAAGACATCAAATTCGCAACAACTTTGAACGGTCTGAAACTATTGATTATGACCGACGGTATCGTTTATGATTATTTTGAAAAATCTGAAATTTCCGATAGGTCAACAATAATCAAAGGGCATGTCATTAAAATGAAGTTCGAGAATTCCAACTACTTTTTCAATTATGATGCCTTGGAGCAGAATGATGGATATGTTAACTATTTTATCGGGAATGATCCCGATAAGTGGGTTTCTGACGTGAAAACATATAATAGAGTCAAACTTAACAACATCTATAATGGGGTAGATGTAATTGTCGGATTGGAAAATAATCAGCCGAGATACGATTTGATTGTTCATCCCGGCATTGACCCTAATATTATCAAAATTAATTTCGAAGGAACCGATATATTCAAAATAGATAAGTCGGGTAGCCTGGTGATTTCAACTACACTCGGCGAACAAACACACGGCAGAATTTATGCCTACCAGGATAATTTTGGGACTAAAACTCAAATCCCATGCAGTTTTCATATTCAGGATAAACGTGTTGGTTTCAATGTAGGTAATTATGATAATTCAAAACCATTGATAATTGACCCACTCGTTCTTATTACTTGTTGGGGTGGTTCGCTTGAAGAAGAGGTTACAAATATTGCCAATATAAAAGCAGGTTCTTTTGTTGCGACAGGATGGACTAAGTCAATGGATTTTATCACTACTCCGGGAGCTTATAGTAATCAGTTAGTTTTTCAGGAGGATATTTTTGTAAGCAGATATACGATTAAAGGTTCAAAACAAATACTTGATTTTTCAACTTTTCTTGGTGGCGGTTCGACCGATATCGGAAAAGCTGTTACTGTTGATACAGACGAAAATGTTTACATAACCGGTTGGTCTTCATCAGATGACTATCCTGTTAAAAATGCTATGCAGCCAGTATTGTTTAAGGAAACCGATGTTATAGTTACCAAATTATCCAAGGATGGAAAACAACTTGTATATTCAACTTATTTGGGTGGTGGAAAAAGTGAATATGGTATGGATATAATTGTTCAAAAAGATAATTTTGCTTATATATGTGGTTATACTAACTCTAATGATTTTCCGACTACTTCGGGGTCATTTCAGAAGGCTTTAAAAGGTCTGGATGATATTTTCGTGACCAAATTAAGCCCGACCGGAAGCTCTCTCAAATTTTCAACTTTAATTGGAGGTAAAAACAATGACAGAGCTTATGGTATGTATGTTGATTTTGAAAGTGTTGTTTATCTTACCGGTGAAACAAATTCTGACGATATGCCCGTTTTACCCTTTTCAAATAAAGGAACTCCGTCTCAGCCTTGGGACAGACCTTACTGCACTTCTTTGTATGGAGGATATGATGCATTTATAATCAAATTGAAGGGTGAAGGTGCAGCAATTGACAACTCTACTTACTTTGGCGGTTCAGGGGACGATAGGGGAGTTGCAATCAGTGTTGATGAACAATATTATACAATGTACATTGCAGGAAGCACTTTTAAAGAGCTCGGTACACCAAAATTCCCAATAACTAACAATGCTGTCAGTAAAACTAATGCAGGCGGTTGGGATTGCTTTTATGCACAAATGGATAAAGTTAAACCTCAAACCGGATCAGGGTTAAGGCAAAATTTGATTTTTTCTACATTTTTTGGTAGCACCGGGAATGATGTTCTTCAGGATATGGTCTGGGATAAAAACTCAGCGGCAACCTATATGACAGGTTCGACAACATCATCTAAATTTCCTGTTGTCGGAGAAAATCTGATTAAAAATATGGGTAAAAGTGATGCTTTCATTACAAAATTCAATACTACCGGCAGTGAGATTCTTCATTCAACTCTAATTGGCGGCGACCAGGATGATTGCTCGAACACTATTGCCGTTGATGAAAGAGGCGATGTTATTTTTGGCGGCTATACCAAGTCGGTAACATTTCCAGTGACTAACAACCAAATTCAAAGCAGTTGTAATCCTGACGGATATAATGGATTTATTGCAAAACAAGTTTATGCTCAATTGACTTTATCATCTCCTTCAGGCAAAGAACGGTATTGTCCGGGACAAATGATTTCAGTTCGTTGGGAATCTCAGGGATTCTCCAATGGTGAAAAATATTCTGTCGAATTAGGAAGAAATTCTGATTCGGTATGGAAAACTATCGGTTCGGATATTGTCGGCAATGCAATGAATTGGAAGGTTGAAAATGGTATGCTCCGCGGAGATGATTATTTCGTAAGAGTCACAACTAATTCGGGTTTGACAAGCACAAACCCTATTCCAATTTCTTTGCTTGCATCACCGGCAATCAAAAGTTTTACTTCCTCGCCTGAAAATGGTTCTGTATGCGAAGGCGATACAATCAAGTTTCATCTCTCTGCCGACGGTGACGGATTGAAATTGTCATGGTTCCTTGATGATGTTCAGTTTCAAAACCAATCTGATACTGTTCTAACACTGAACACTTCAATTTTCAACAAATCTGGAAAAGTGAAAGTAACTTTAGTCGGTGCGTGCAATCCTTCAATTACTAGTCAGGAACTAAATTTGACCGTCAAACCGGCAACAAAGATATTATCTCAATCGGGAGATTCAAAAGTTAAAATTGATAAAAACATTAAACTTTTTGTTGTTGCCAGAGGCGAGAACTTAACTTTTGATTGGTTTAAAGATGGGAGTAAAATTATGAATGAAGTTGATTCAACTTTTACCATCAACGGAGTTAGCGAATCTCATCAGGGTATTTACAAATGCATTGTTTCCGGAGATTGCGGCATCGTAACTTCTCAGGATATGAAATTAACTATTGATACTTCAACCAGTGTATTCGAAGGATTTGAGGAAACAAAAGGAAATCTGAAAATCAATGTATTGGATAATATTGAAAAAAATAATTTGGATTTCAGGCTAACATCCACCGATATTTGCGAACCGATTATCAAATTAATATCAAACAATGGAATTACTATTCATAGTATTTCAAACGGTACTTTGGTCTCAGATTCAAGAATTTTCAATTTCGATGTTACTTCTCTTGCAAATGGAACATATTGGATTGTCGCCGATTGTAAAGGGGAACGTGCTGTTTGTAAAGTACTTTTGATGAAATAGAGAATTCAAATTCAATATTGAAACAATTAGTAGTCCTAAAAATTACTTGGATTGGACAACTAAAAAAAATGAATTATAATGACTTAATGTATTTTTCATAAATTATCACTATTTTTAAGTTTATGCGAAATGCAAAATTTAAATAGTTGGATGAAATTATCATAGGATCGAATAAATTATGAATTCTCAGAAAATGCCTACACTAAAGATAGGTAACCTTGAGGCAATAATTCCAATCATTCAGGGAGGAATGGGAGTCGGAGTTTCCTTGTCGGGTTTAGCTTCTGCAGTAGCAAATGAAGGCGGAATCGGAGTTATAGCTACTGTTGGTATCGGGTTGCACGAACCTGATTTTATATCAAATATCATGGCGGCTAACGACCGCGCACTACGTAAAGAAATTAGAAAAGCAAGGGCATTGACTAACGGCATTATTGGCGTTAACATTATGATGGCTCTTACAGATTTCGACGAGCTTATGCTAATAGCAATTGATGAGGGTATTGAACTGTTCTTTGTTGGTGCAGGTATGCCCCTGAAGAATTTCGGAAAATTACCTTTGGATAGATTACATTTTGTTCCAATTGTTTCTTCGGCAAGGGCGGCAAAAATAATCTTTGAATACTGGGCAAGAAACTACAATCGTGTACCTGATGCCGTTGTCGTCGAAGGTCCTTTAGCCGGCGGGCATCTTGGTTTTAAACTTGAACAGATTAATAACCCTGATTTCAGACTGGAAAAAATTCTGCCCGAAGTAATAGCCGAGATTAAACATTTTGAAGTGCAATTCAATAAAGAAATCCCCGTTATTGCCGCAGGCGGAATCTTCACAGGTGCAGATATTGACAAATATTTGAAAATGGGAGCAAAAGGCGTTCAGATGGCAACCAGGTTTGTTGCAACTCACGAGTGCGATACTTCCATCAAATTCAAAGAGAACTATGTCAACTGCAAAGAAGAAGATATAGTTATCATCGAAAGTCCTGTCGGTTTACCAGGCAGAGCAATCAGGAACAAGTATCTGGATGATGTCTTAGCCGGCGAGAAAAAACCATTCAGCTGTCCATGGAAATGTCTTAAAACATGTGATTACCAGACAGTTCCTTACTGTATTGCCCTTGCACTTGTGAATGCAAAAAAAGGTAAACTTAAGGACGGATATTCCTTTGCAGGAGCTAATGCTTACAAGGTGGATAAAATCGTATCAGTTAAAGAATTGGTTGGAACGATTATGGAAGAATATAACGAAGCTGTTTCGATAGCTTAATCATATAGTAAATTCAATAAAAAAAGGGGCAGTTAGCCTCTTTTTTTATTGATACAAACAATTCATTTTTTTCCAACTCAAACAACTCGCAAACCAGATGAAAAGTTGAGGTTGTTAGTTGAAAGAAATATCTTTTCTTCACTTCGTAATTCGAAATTCCTTGTTCGATTTTCGATATTCAACTTCATTTTTTACACCTCGTCCCGCCTAAATCTTCACAAACTTCATAACTTTATCCCCAACTCTCACCAAATACACCCCACTCGGCAAACCCGAAACGTCAAAGCAACAAAGTTCAATTATAGGTTTAATTCATATTTACTTGTAAAATCCAACGACAAGAAAATACCGAAATCAGTTTTGAATAGCCTTGTTTTAAAATGTCCACTTTGATAAAGTCCAAAACTTAATGTAGAATAATCAGACCACTTATATCCGATTGATTCCTGTAGTCTTCCTCCGAAATATACTCCTTGGTAAATCTTATTTGTTTTTTCAGTTCCAACTGATATTGCTAATGACAGATTTAAAAAAAATAATCCATCCGATATCTTAGGCAAATCGTAACGATACCACCAAGGCAGTTCCATTCCCATAAAACTACCAACGGTTTTAGATTTAATAATATCCGCATATTGATATCCTAATCCAAAGCCATATTCTGATTGGCGGCCTTGTCCCTTAACCATTGAAAACATTGTTAGTAAATACCCGTTATGAATATTTAACCCATTATAATAATTAAACATAATACCGGATTTTCTGAAAATTTTGCGGTAGTTCTTAATATTAAAAGTATCAATGTTTTTACTGATTTTCATTGAATCGGATAAAGAATCTTTGATTTTATTGGTATCTCTTTTATTAATTAAATAATAATATCTGAAAAATCTTGCCGCTTGCCGAATTCCATTTCTGATAAATACCCCTTGCTGGTCAAAATCAGGTTTATTGCAATGCACATTTGAATCAATAATGCTGATTTTCTTTATATTGCCGCCAAATGGATATTCAAATAAGAATGAAGAATTAAAATAGGCACATTCAGCCACAAAACTACTTTTTCTACCGGAATAAAATTCATTTACTGTCACTGTTACCGGTACGAATGCAGTTTCATCAGGATTTTTACACAAAAGAGAATTAAATGCTGATTTTAAATATTGCGTCAAATTTCTATCAATAATCAAAGGGGTTTTGCTGTAATCTGATTCTCCAATAATTGAATCTTTCTTAACTCTGTTATCTATGACTTGAATAATTTTCAAACTATCAATTTTATATAAATCATCGTTTTTGATATTGTGATATTTAGAGCCGTCGAACATTTTCAAATTGGAAGCACAGGAGAATAATAAAAAAAATGAACATACATATACGCACTTAATAATAAACTGCATTTTTTTTGTTTCGAAAAGATTATTAAAATATTTCATAATTCGGCTTTTAAATCTTTACAAACTTCACAACTTTATCCCCTTCTCTCACAAAATAATCTCACGACGACAAAGCTGAAAAGTCATATAAGAAATATTAATAATGGATAAATGATTCAATTAATCTCAATTCCGGTACTTATTATTGTTTCAAAAAAGCCGCTATAATCAGGTTGATTCTCTTCAAAAACAATCGGCTCAATTCTTGAATCAGTATCTCCACCTAATTTCCAAACTAATGTCAGATAATTAAAATAATCATCCGGAATTTTATCAACTACTAAAGCAACGTCAATATCGCTATCAATTCTTTGACGATTTTGAGAATACGAACCAAAAAGAATCATTTTTTTTAGATTAATGTGCTTTATTAGTTCAGTTCGATAATCAACTAATTTATTTATAACTTCAGATTTATCCATCCGGAAAATTCCTTTGTTTTTTTAATTATACTTTTACATTTTTCTTCTGTCAAAATGTTTAGTAAACCTTCTTTGTATGTAGGATAACGATCTTCTATATTTAAGGGTTGTAAACCAATAATAAACAAAAGAGTTTCCTCATCAAAATAATCTGATAATCCTGAAGATTCAGCGAGGAATCTCAAATTGTGAGTATATGGGGGAGTTTGTTGTTGGCTTTTTACAAAATAAGCTTTTAATAGTTTTTCAATTATCTGATGACACATAAATCCAACATATAAATATCGTTTGGTAATGAACATAGCCTCAGCTGTTTCAAAATCATATTCAGCTAAATCAATCCAATATTTTATTTTTTCTTCAGTATCCATAATTTACTCTATAAAAAAACCTATACGTTTTTAATTTTGAAATATTTTTTAAATCTTCAAAAACTTCCCAACTTTTTCCCCTATCCTCACAAAATAAACTCCCGACGGCAAGCTCGATACGTCAATTCTTAATTGAGAATTGACAATTGTGAATTGTGAATGATTTAAATCAGAAGATTTTAGGATTTCTTCACCAAAGACATTGAAGATATAAATTTCGGGCACAGTACTCTGTGACCCTACTGAGATTTCGATGAAATCTTCTGCAGGATTGGGAGTCAGAAATATATTATTATTAGTTCGGATGTCATCCTCAACTTCTAATAATTCCTCTAACTTAGACCGATATATATGTCCATAGTATGTCCCAATAAAAGCATTAGAATTACTTACATCAATTGACCAAACATCTGGACTTATAAGCCCCAAATTTTTTTGTTTCCAACTCTTTCCAGTATCTAAAGATAAATATACTCCAGCTCCGGTTGTGGCAAATATTGCATTCCCATTGATACAAATATTTGAAACAATAGTTTTAATGAGATCACACTGTTTCCAATTCCTTCCTGAATCTGAGGATACATAAGCGCCGGTCCAAGTGCCGGCAAATAGTATATTTCCCATTAAAGCTAATGATTGAACAGACTTACCTGTTAATCCATTGTTTTTTTCAGACCAGTTAATACTATCAATTGACGAGAATAATACTCCAAGTCCAATGGTTCCAATATAACAATTTTTTCCAGTTATGGCTATAGATGTCACAACTTTATCACTAATCATATTATTTTTATCTATCCAACTATCTCCATCGTTTGTTGACAAGAAAATTCCAGACCAAGTACCAGCATAGATATTGTTCCCATCAATTGTAATAGTTTGAATATAATGGTTTGTCAAGCCTTCATTTTTTGAAATCCAACTGTTCCCAAAGTCTGTGGTTAGAAATATACCTCCTTCAGTTCCAGCAAACACTTTATCTCCATTTACTGCAAGAGAATAGACATAGGTATTTGTTAAATCAGTATTTTTCTGAAACCAATGATCTCCATTATCAGAACTAATAAAAACTCCACCCCCATAAGTTCCAGCAAAAATGTAGCTTCCAATATTCACTAATGAATAGATATAAGAAGTATAGATATTGGTATTAATCGAATTCCAACTATTCCCATTGTTTGTTGATTTGGATACTCCTGAATTAGTGCCAACAAACATATTATTACCATTTACCAAAATTGAATTAACCTTATTATCAATCAAACCAATATTTAACCATTGTAGTCCATTGTTTGTTGATAGAAATACTCCAAATTTTGTCCCTAAATAAATATTGCTATCAAAAACAGCAATAGTATTGATGAGTGTATCGTATAACCCTATATTCTTCCAATTATCTCCATTATTGTTTGACAAATAAACACCTTTTTCAGTTCCAATAAAAATATTATTTCCACTTATTTTTATAGAATTTATTGTTGAAGTAATCAATCCACTATTTTTTTGGATCCAACTAATTCCATTATTTGTTGTAAAAAAGACTCCCTTGTCTGTAGCGGCATATATATTACTTTCAGAAATACTAATTGAAAAAACAGAAGATGCTAATCCAAATTTTACCCATCTTGAATTTTTGTCGGAGTATAAATAAATGCCATCCATAGTTCCAATGAAAAAATTATTATCACTAATGGTTAAACAAAATATATATCCACTTGCGGAGCTTAATCCATTATTCATATAACTCCAATTGTCCACATCTAAAAAAGATTGAGAAACACCCTTACCCCAAGAACCGGCAAAAATAATATTTCCTTTGATTGCCAGACTCGTAATACGGGCATCATTTAGTCCTTGATTTTTATCTGCCCAACTTTTTCCACTATCCGATGATTGAAAAACTCCTCTTGCCCATGAGGCAACAAATAGATGATCCCCGTTACTAATCATAGCTCGGATATCTCCTCCATACAGGCCTTCATTGCAGGCTTCCCATTGTGCATTTGTAATATTAATAATCACAAAGATTAGAATAAGAATCAATAATTTCATGACTTTTCCATTTATATTTTTATAAACTTCCCAACTTTATCCCCGACCCTCAAAAAATACATACCCGACGGCAAACCCGAAACGTCAATTCTTAATTGTGAATTATTCGAATTTGAATTTTTCAAAATTTCTTCACCAAAGACATTGAAGATATAAATTTCGGGCACGGTGCCCTGTGCCCCTACAGAGATTTCAAGAAAATCCCCAACAGGATTTGGCGAAAGCAAAATCTCGACTTTTTGAATTAATCTGATTCTTGAAATGTTTTTCTGGCATAAGTCCTTGACAGTCAAACTGCCATTCTTTTGCCGCGTTTGGATTTTCGGTTCGCTCCATCTGAATTCTTCGATTGTCAGTGGTGTGGTATTCTCATTCGGGAGCATGACTTCTCCGCAAATTTCGCCTAATGTTGCTCTACCGTTTGTAAAAACAATATTACCTCCGGAAAAAGTAAAATAGTTCAAATCCGAAATTCTTTGTCCGTCCTGTGGTGTATCCACCTTCATCATTGAAGCATCAAAAGATATTTTTGCAGAAAAAGTCAGATTTGGCGGTTCAACGAAATCAACTCCCTTAATCAAAGTCAGCGGAATGCAGAAATCCTTTTGCCCGACTGATGCAATCGTATCGGGCAGAAAGACAATTGTTTCAGCCGATTTGGAACTGCCTTTCAAAGATGAAATGTATGTAAACGAGCAGGGTGAATCTGTTTCAACGAGCAGGCAGTCCAAATAATCTTTAAATACAGTTGGTTTGTAATCTATTGCTATGTCTATGTTTTCGTTAATTGGAAGGAATGCCGGAACGGACGGAGTTGAAGTAATATTGAAAATATTAGGAAAGTTTTTTGCTCTGATTGATTTCACATAAATTTCAGCATCCGAATTGTTTTTCAGAATAATGTTGTCTTTTGCCGTAGTATTTATAAGAATACTTCCGAAATCAATATCTTTCAGTCCGGTTAAGCTTTCATTGTATTCCTTGATTTCCTTTTGGGCATAACCTGAACAGCCATTTCCGTCAACAACCGTAAGGCTGTAGCTCCCGGTTTTCGTCAGGAATATTGTTTTTGTGGTTTCACCGGTTGACCAATGGTAAGAAGTAAAATCCTTATCTGTCTGAATTTGAACGGCTTTACCGTTGCAAATAACCGAATCGCCTGTTATTTTTACTGAAGGATTAGGGAAATCACCAACTCTAACTGTACTACTATCGAAACATCTATTGTTGATCGAAACAGTAACGCTATAGTCCCCGGATTTTTTAACCCAAATTGTTTTGGTTTCTTCTCCTGTGGACCAAATATATGTAATAGCAGGACCTGATGGCTCGGCAGTCAGTTGAGTACTGTCGTCTTTACAAATAGAATATCTTCCGTTGATTGTAGCTTTAAAGGATGGAATAACCGGAACATTTATCCTACTGCTATCGAAACATTTATTGTTAATGGAAACTGTAACGCTGTAGTCCCCGGCTTTCTTAACCCAAATTGATTTGGTTTTTTCACCGGTTGACCAAATATATTTATAAGCAGGACCTGAAGGCTCGGCAGTCAGTTGAGTGCTGTCGCCCTCACAAATTGGAACATTGCCGTTGATTGCAGAATTAAAAGATGGAATAACCTGAACATTAACCGAGGCACTGTCGCGATAGCCATATTCATTTTCGATGGCAACCGAATACTTACCCGATTTTGTTACGGCAATTGACACTGTCGTATCTCCGGTTGACCATTTGTAGGATAATCCCGAATCGGCAGGAGTCATAGAATAAATTTTAATTGTGACATTATCAACAGCCCAACATTCATTTTGCAAAGTTGGCGATTCATCAACCAAATTCCCTGTAAAATTAATATTGAGGTCGGGATACTTATGTGCAAATTTCTGAGTCATTTTGTAAACTGCCGCATCCAGATAATAATCAGGAAGGCTGATATTGAAGGTATTTGAAATTCCTTTCTTGGGTTTATAATTCGATGTATTCAACAAAGAAAATGTATCGGGATAGCATTGATAATTATCCGGCATATTAGTAAATGTGGTAACATATTTATAAGGAGGAAAAGCATTCTTTTCAGTAAGTTCATATTTATCAATTCCGTTTATGTAGGTATTTCCGTCCCATGTGCCCAGAATATATAAATCATAACTAACTTCCACTGAATCGTGCGATTTCAATTTTGGCATATTCAAGGTTATTGTTTGTCTGCCAAAAACACCAAGAAATTTAATCTTCATATCCATTGCAGTGTCTATTTTGATTGGATTCTGCCATTCTTTATTTGTAACTTTTGTTGACCATTCGGGATATTCCCTTCTGAAATTAAAGCTCTCATCATAAATTTTTTCCCAGATATATTTCAAAGTTCTGGAGTTTGCCTTCAGAATTGTTGTATCTCCTTCGCAAATCGTTGTTTCTCCCTCGATTTTAACCGCAATTTTCGGAAACATTTTAACTTCTACCGTATCGGTTCCTTTGCATCCGTTTTTATTTGTAACCATAAGGATATATTTCCCCTGAATATCAACAATTATTTTCTCGGTTGTTTCTCCGGTTGACCATTCATAAGTTGAAAAACCAGCCGGAGCAATAAGTTCGGTAGAACTACCTTCGCAAAAATCGAGATTTCCTGAAATTAGAGGTTTCGGAGAAATATAGACTAAGACTAATACTTCAGCAATGCTTGTATCTGTTCCGTTTATGGAAATTACTTTGTAAGTTCCTGCCTGATTTTGTGACATTATCGGGATAATCGGGTTCTGGACTTTAGAAGTAAAACCACTCGGTCCCGTCCATGAATAGGTTGCCCCTGAAACATAATTTGCAAATAAAAATAAAGTATCACCAATGCAAACGGGTGAGTTGCTCCTTATAACTACGTCGGCATTCTGAGTATAACATTGAATTGTTTGCGGCAGTCCGTGTGTTGAACGGTTTTTATTCGAACTGCCTAAAATCACTCCTTCTTTTACAAAATCACAATCAGGCGACAATAAATCAGGCTTGTTAATAACACATAAGTATGGATAGTCATATCCGGAACAATAAATCTTATTATCAGGACCAAGTTGAAGTTGTCCGTAGGAGCCTGCTCTATTGGATACTAATTTTCTGCTTTTTAATATTGAATCGGTTACTCCCGAAGTTAAATCGAATTGTAATAAATTTGCATAATAATCTCGGGTAGTGACATATAATTTTGTTCTATTGGGTGAAAATTCAACTCCGTAAGGTCCATTCAAATCATTTTTGGTTGTATCCTTTAAAGTTACCGGATTTGTCACTCTGCCTGTTGAATTATCAAAATCGAATATTTCTATTGTATTCAGTCCATAAATTGCCACAGCTAATTTCTTTGTATCAACAGAGAATTTCATGCATCCAGCTCCGTTATGGTCGTAATTATCAACTATTCTGCTTCGGGCATGCGAGAGACCGGCTTTGCTGATAACGGGCTGGGACTGAATGCCGTTTTTGGTTATTAAATATGCAAGAAAACTATTTGAACCCCAGTCATGAACCATAACCCAAATATCCTTATTGTTCGCATGTTTTACGGCTGTTAGCTTTTCTGTGGAATACTCATGAAGCAAAATATTTTTATCTGTTACATCTCCATATCCACCATCGAGATTCATATCAACTATTGAATATCGAAATCCATACGAACAGGATGAATCATTAACAGTAGAATCTACACAAGTGAAATCAGTCGTAAAAATATAATATAATTTGCTGTAAGAAAGGAATGGTACAATTATAGCAGATTGAGTTGATAAACCATTTCCAGTAAGGTCTGCACCGTTTGGCATCGCTTGATGCTTTCTGTTCCAGACCGTATCTCCGTCAGTATAAAATAACAGATTCCCGTCTCTGTCGGAAACAGTCGCACAGCCTTCTACTGTATTAAGTCTGCCATCCTGCATAGCAACGGGTGAACCGGATTTAGTATTGAATGTTATTCCGGCATAACTGCCGAAATACCAATTGTAAGACTCCTTTTGTGCCAAAAGGTTAGGAAGGGCAGAAACAACAATAATTAAAAAGTAACAAACAATTTTTCTCATGGTTACATTCCTGATTCTTGAATCTTTTTAGTAAATCAAAAATTATCTTAGCAATTTAGTATTTTATTAGATAATAACCAATAGAAACATCAAAGAATTGTAAGAAATACTGAATTTAATAACTTTATTTTCAAGGAGGTAAATAATTATGAAAATAAACTAAAGAAATTTTTTCAATCTTCCATCAATTATTAAACAAATATTAGAAAATTATTAATTTTTTATTATTTTTGCTTTCGTAACTTAATACGTTTTATGAGATGTTTTCATTAAATGATTGAAATTTATGAATGAACTGAATCTTATGTCCTCAATACTTCCACTTCAGCCTTCTGAAGGAGTACAGTCTGCCGTTCAGAATCTGAGTAATTCTCTGCATTTACTCATAGATAGATTCAAATCGGTCAAATCGGATTATTATCGAATCCGTAGTGAATTTGATGAATTTACTAATTTTAATCCCGACATTGACCCAAATTTTATTGCTCTGAAAAACCGCATCCAGGAACTTGAGGCTCAGAATGTTGAGTTCAATGAGATTTTCGATGAGTATGAAGCCAAAATGGCTCTTATGCAGAGCTATAAAACTACAATTGAAACTCTCGGCAGAGAAAATTCGAACTTAAAAGAAGAAATCAACAAGCATGAAATCAACTATAGAAGATTGATTTCTCAAGTTGCAGACAATGAAGACTTTACTGTAAAGTTAGAAGAAAAAGATGAACTCATAGCCGAATTACTATCTGACAAAAATCAGTTAAATGAGAAAATTGCTGAGCTTGAAGAGGTTCAAAAGAACTTTATCTTTGCCCAACAGGAACTTGCCAGAAGAAATCATCAGCTGAATGCTTACGTTGAAGAAATTCTGACTCACAAAAATCAAATTGCTGAACTCGAAAACAGAATTTTCGATTTTCAGAATAAAAACAAAAATCTGAACGAGCAAATCAGCCTTACAGAAGGTATGTCCGATGATTATGCGGTGCTCGTTACCCAATCGGGGGCTTTAGACAGTAAAATCAAGGAATTGAATTTTGAACTTGAGAAAAAGGATGATGAGATAAAACGCGTCTCCGAAGACCTGAATAATTCTCAAAAAAACAATATTGACCTAAATCTGAAACTTGCCGAATTCGAAAATGAATTGAAAGAAATGAACATCAGCAATTTGAAAGATATCGAGCTGATGAAAGAGGAAAACAGATTATTAAGAGAAGAAAATCAGAAGGTTAATGCTGAAATTACAGGAATCAAGGAAAATCACATTCAGGAATCACTCAACTTCGAAGATAATGAACAGCAGGTAACTGACCTTAAGAAATTTATCGAAAAGTTAAATAACGAACTTCTTGAATCTGAAAAAATCAATATTGTCCTTCGGGATAATCTGCTCAACCAGAAAGCTGATTTCGACACTCAGTTTACTAACCTTGAACGCGAGAAACTTGTATTAATTCAGGAAATTGAAGGGATTAAAGCAGAATTTGATAAAGTTCAGCAGGATTCTGACAAGTCTAAATCTAAGGTTTTACTTTCAGAAAGCATCAACAGCGAACTCGAACAGAACAGAAACCAAATAGCAGAACTTCAGTCAAAGCTTGCGGTTATGGAAGACAAAAATCACGAAAGTTCGATTCTTATTCAAAATCTGAAAGACCAGATTTTGATTCAGAAACAGCAGATTGAAGAATTTAAAGTGCTGAATAGAAGTCTCACAGAAAATCAAAAAAAACAAAGTCAAACACTTTCGATTTTTGAAGAAAATTATCAAGAGAACGAAAAATTTGAGCTTTTGCAAGAAGAAATTCGTACCCGTGAACAGGAAATTGCAGATATTGCTAAAGAACTTACAGGACTTAGAAATACATTTGATAGCTTAAGCAATGAAAATCTGAATCTGAAAATTCAGTTGGAGCAACTATCGAGGGAAACTCCAAAAAATGTTCCTACCGAAGAAGATTTAATTCTGTTCGAGGAAGTGAAGCTTGAACTTCTCAAAGAAATGAAGGACTTACGTGCTGAGCTATCGGACAATCAAACAAAAATTGAAGAAGCCAGAAAACTTAATTCTGAGCTTGAAAATTCTATTTCCTTAATGCACCAGCAAATATATAAAAAAGATGAAAGAATAACTGAACTGTTGCAGTTTGAATCTGAATTCCATCAGAATCAGAAAGAAATTCAGGAACTTAAAGTTCAGCTTAATACTATTAATCATCAGATATTTAAGGCAAATCAGGAAAAAATGGAACAGGACAACAAAGTATTTTCTTTAATAAAGGAAAATAATTCGGTCCAGAGTAAGGTTGAAAAGCTTTCCTCTACTCTTGATTTGTTCGAAGAATCCATCAAGCAGAAAGACGAAAATCTTCAGACTTTTGTCGAAAAAGAGAGGATGTTGGTAGCTTTGGAAAATGAAAAGCGTCAGGACAAGGAAAAACTTAATAGCTTTGTTCAGGCTCAAATTGCAAAACTTAACAACATTATGAATGATTAAATTTTTAAGAAACGAAAAAATAAATTAACATGGGTGAAAATTTATTGTATTTTTTGATTGTGTTATTATCGTAACCCATGAGTAATATATTGAAAATTAAAGACATAATAAATAAAAAAAAAATATGTTGCAAAAATTTAATTATTAATGTATTTTTAAACCTTAGAGAAAACACAAAAGTAAATTTTAATGTGTAAGACAACGAAAAATTGAAATGGCTAAATCTATAAAAGTCATAATTGGTGGAAAAGAATATTCGCTTCGTGGTGATAATGAAAAACTTATTCAGCACGTTGCGGGTGAAGTTAATAGTCAGCTTAGAGAGATAGGTTCAAGGCACGGAGAGGAATCAGCAACCACTCAAACAGTTTTAACGGCTTTGAATCTGGCAGAAAGAGGAATAAGGGACAGAGCACAAAAGGAAGCGAATGAACTGTATGTTGAAAACGAGCTTGGTAAAATGGCTGAATTGATTAATGGATGCATTGCTGATTGACAAAACTTTGATTTTGTTATGATTGAATATAGATGATTTTTTACAAATTTTGATATAGAACTCGTTCTTTGAATGTATTTTTAATGTAGCCGCATTATAATAATCGTTGTTATTTTCGAGCGAAAGAACCGTTAGTGAAAATTTAAGGGAATTAGCCTCTGGCTATAAATTACAGGCCTCATTCGCCTTTGGCGAAAATCTCCTTTGCGGGGGGTTCAGTGGAAGCAAAATATAGTCAGGATATTACCCACTGTGTCGGGTTGGGTTCTTATCCTGCTCGTCCGTTATTTTCAAAGTTATTATGATGCGGTTTTTTTTTATTTAAATTAATAGAATATGAGATTTTAACATACTTTTTTTATTGCAATGAATATGAGGAATGAAACATGAATGAATTGATGATTATCATACTAAGTTTAGTAGGATTAGTCGTTGGCTTCGCAATATCTTATTTCGCTGGTAATAAAATTTCGGCTCAGAAAATATCTGAAGCAGAGTCAGGTTCAAAAAAACTTTTAATTGAAGCAGAGAAGGAAGCAAATAATCTGAAAAAAGAGAAACTGCTTGAAGTGAAAGAAGAATGGCACAAAAGAAAGCAAGAATTTGAAAATGATGCTCAGCAAAAAAGAAATAAAATGCAGTCCGCCGAAAAAATTATTAAATCACGCGAAGAAGCCATAGACAGTAAAATTGACCTTATCGGGAAAAAAGAAAAGCAACTTCAGGGTTTCGACGAAGACCTGAAACGTAAAGAAGATTCTCTGAAACTGAAATTTCAGGATGTACAGAAACTTGTTGACGAACAGTTGAAAAAACTTGAGCAGGTGGCAGGTCTGACCCGTGACGATGCTAAGAAACAACTTATGGATTCCTTCATCAATGAAGCCAAATCCGATGCCGCAACTATTGCCAAGCAGATCAAAGACGAAGCCAAGCAAAGTGCTATGAAGGAAGCCAGAAATATAATTATTGAAGCAATTCAAAGAAGTGCTTCCGACCATAGTGTAGAGAGCACCGTATCGGTTGTCAATCTGGACAGTGACGAAATGAAAGGCAGAATTATCGGTCGTGAAGGCAGAAATATTCGTGCTTTTGAATCCGCCACAGGTATTGACCTGATTATTGACGATACTCCCGAGGCTGTCGTTATTTCAGGCTTTGACCCGTTCCGTCGCGAAGTTGCTAAAAAATCACTCGAAAAGTTAATGCTAGATGGCAGAATCCATCCCGCACGCATCGAGGAAGTGGTCGAAAAAACCCGCAAGGAACTCGAAGAAGAAATTATTAAAATTGGTGAAACTGCCATTATCGAGCTTGGCATTCATAATGTTCATCCAGAGCTTACTCGTCACGTCGGCAAGATGAGATACCGTTCGAGCTACGGACAGAATTTGCTGAACCACTCGATTGAAGTTTCTTATCTGTGCGGCTTGATGGCTGTGGAACTTGATTTAGACCCAATTCTTGCCAAACGTGCAGGTTTGCTTCACGACATCGGAAAATGTGTTGACCAGAACACCGAAGGACCTCACGCTTTGATTGGATTTGAACTTGCCAAAAAATACAAGGAAAATGCAGTCATCTGCAATGCTATTGGTGCCCATCACGAAGACATCGAGATGGAATCGCCATACGCAGTTCTTGTTCAGGCATCCGATAGCATCAGCGGTGCACGCCCGGGTGCAAGAAGAGAATCGCTTGAAAACTATGTTAAACGTCTTGAAAAACTTGAGAATCTTGCTCAAAGCTTCGAAGGTGTTGCAAAAACATTTGCAATTCAGGCAGGACGTGAAATCAGGGTTATTGTAGAGCCCGAAAGAGTAGATGATGTGACTGCTGACGTTATGGCATCCGATATTGCAAAACGTATTGAACACGAAATGGAATATCCCGGACAAATCAAAGTAACCGTTATCCGCGAAAGAAGAAGCGTTTCTTTAGCTAAATAATAGAATCTGAATAGCTTTACATAAATTAAAAATCCCCTAATGTGTGAAAACATTGGGGGATTTTTTTTGACGATTTATTAAGAAGAATTTTCACTCATTATCGCTTATTTCATAAAGAATTGGAAAGATCCCAGAAGAAATATGCATAGAAAATTCAGCGGAATCATCACTAAAAAGTTGATTAAATAGTATTCCAAAGTTGCGATGTATGTGTACGACTATCGATAAAATGCTTTACAAAATCGATATGAAAAACCCTCTAATCGAAAAATTATGGGAAAGAGGGTTTTTGAATTTCAAACAGTTTGTGATGAATCAAGTAGCCGCAACAGGTGGCGGAGTGAATACTCTTGATTTTAGTTCTGCATCAAGCATAAGCAAACCGCCCTGAAAATCGCCGACCATTTTCAGCCTTTCGAGAATATCGCCAACATTAGCTTCTTCTTCTACTTGCTCAGTGATGAACCATTGCAAAAGGGTTGCGGTAGCATGGTCTTTGTTGTTGAAAGCAACATCATAAACATAATTTATGCTGTCGGTAACTTTTTGTTCGTGTTCCAAAACGGCTTCGAACGCTATCAGTGGGCTTCCCCAAGTTGCAGGAGGAGCATCCATGGCAGACATCACAGCTTTGCCTCCGCGGTTGATTATATAATCGAAAAGTTTCATGGCATGAAAAGTTTCTTCCTGTGCCTGAACTCTCATCCAGTTGGCAAATCCATTTAGATTAACTGAATGATAGTAACCTGCCATCGAAAGATAAAGATTCGAGGAGTACATTTCCTTGCATACTTGCTCATTTAAAGCATTAAGAACAGCTTCTTTTATCATATTCTTTCCTTTGAGTTAAATTTACAATCTTAAAAGAAAGTAAACGAAAGTAGTTTTTTTTTAGTATTAATAATTACACAAAAAAAATACGCTGAAAAGAATAGTCTCTTCAGCGTATAAAAATATTTGATACCAATTAGATTCTACAGAATATTTTTCCGGCAACTTCATTGCCGATTAATTTTTCTACACCGTTTACCGTGAGGGTTATCGGACCGCTGAAAGGAGCTCTGTCCAAAACACAGATTTTAGTATTTGGAACCAGATTCATCTGTTCAAGGTAACCAAGTAGCTTGGGCTCACTGTCCGAAAGACGACTGATAACAAATTCTTTGTTAATCTCAATATCAGTGATAGGCATATCGTGATATTCATCCATTTTGCCATCTTTGGACGGAATTGGATGACCATGGGGGTCAAATTTCGGGTCGCCGAGAAGTCCGGTAATTTTTTCAACAAATTCGGCTGAAATGAAGTGTTCAAGACGGCATGCTTCTTCGTGTACTTTTTCGAGCGGGAAACCAAGCATTTCCTTGAGATAGAGTTCGAGTAAGCGATGGAATCTGATAATTTCCAAAGCTATTTTGTTGCCGGCTTGAGTCAGCATAACTCCTTTATAAGAATTATAATCAACCAAACCCATTGTGGAAAGGCGTTTTAACATTCCTGTTACTGAAGCACCCGAAACATCCAGTTCTTTTGCTATTTCAGTAGTGGAAACCGGTCCTTCTTCCTGTAACTTATATATTGTTTTAACATAGTCCTGTACCGCTTGACTTAACATATTTTTTCTCTACAATTAATTAATAAATTTCTTTGTTATAATATTATCTTCAAAAAATTGATATTTATCAACATTCAAAATTAAAAAATTTATTTAACATAACCTAAACATTTAGTATAAGCTTAAATAAATATCCTGAAATTGTTGCCACTATTATTGTAAATAGGATTGAATAGACTGCAATCTTGGTTCCAAACTCTCTCCATAGAACTGCAAGAGTTGAAACACAAGGGATATAGAACACAACAAAGATGATAAATGTCATCGCCTGAGCAAAAGTAATTGGAAGTGCCGCAATACTTGAAACACCCATGGATTGCGTTGCCATAACAATTACAAGCTCTTTTCTCAGAAATCCGAATAAAAGAGTAGAGCTAAGCTGTTCGGGCAAATCCAAAACACCGCGGACAAATGGCGATAGGATATAATTGATATATGTTGTTACATGAAAATAATCCAGCCAACCCAGAACAATACTACCAATGATTAAAAAAGGCATCGCAACCTTTACAAATTCTTTGAGCTTAATAATTGTTTTCTTGCCGGAAACTTTCATTGAAGGTACTTTTAAGTTTGGTATTTCAAGTATCAAACCCATTGGCTTAGATATGAAAATTGTCAGCAATCTGCCATTAATTGCGATAATTAGTCCAACAAATAAAAATATGACAATAGCTCCTATCGGTCCGGTGAAAGCCGCAGAAATAGCAAAAATCACAGATATTCTTGCGGAGCAGGGAATGAAGTTCAGGAGCAATGCGGTTATAACTCTGTCACGCTTATTCTCCATTATTCTTGTGGCGTACAGTGCTGGAACAGCACAACCGAACCCCATAATGAACGGCACTACCGACTTGCCATGTAACCCGATTTTATGAAATAAACCATCGAGAAGAAAAGCTATACGTGCAAGATAGCCGGTTTCCTCAAAAACTGCTGTCAGAAACAGTAAGGGCAGAAAATAGGGCAAAACAATTCCAATTCCTCCAATTAGTCCTTGAGCCACTCCGTCAACAGTATGCCAAAGAAACGGCTGTGTTAATCTCAAACCTTCATAAAGACCGGGAATCATCGCAACCGGATAATCAAGTAATTTACTGAGAATATTGCCAATAGCGAAAATCGCAAAGAAATATATAAACAGGAACAAAAATCCAAAAATTTGCCCAAAAAATGGATGAAGCAAATAGCTGTCCAATTTCTCAAGAAAAGGTCTTTGCTTTCTTGGTTGCAGAACTGAAATATCATGAGATAACTGCATCGCAAGATGATGGCGTTCGTAGGATACAGTTTCAAAACTATCTTTTTTGTGCAGAAGAATATTTTCCCGGTCAATTCTGTCGCGTAAAGCAGAAATATGTGTCATGATACTTTTCGGGACGTACAATGGATTTTCAATTGCTTTAATTGCATAAAATCTTGGACTGCCTGCATAACCAGAAGCGAGAGGTTCAATTTGTTCGGAAAGCTCTTTTAGTGAATGTTCGAAGTGATGCGTGTATTCGAGAACTTTACTGACTCGGGTTTTTGATGACAGAACATTGTAACTTTTGTCAACCAATGCTTTAACACCTTTTCCAAGCAGAGCAATTGTTGAAGCAACAGGTACATTTAAAATCTCTTCAAGTTTAGCCGAATCAATTTTTACTCCGTGTTTTTCAGCTTCGTCCTGCATATTCAAAGCAATAATCATCGGCATGCCTAACTCCAAAAGCTCGACTGTTAGTTCAAGGCTTCTGGCAAGAAGAGTGGCATCAACAACGTTGATGATTAAATCAATAGGTTCATCCAACAGATAACTTAAAGTGACTTCTTCAGCGGCATCCGAAGGATTGAGAGAATAGGTACCCGGAAGGTCAATCAGACGATAGAATTCACCATTTATATTTATTTCCGTTTCGTTTAATCTAACGGTGGTTCCGGCAAAATTTGATGTGGAAATTTTTATATCCGAGAGCACATTGAAAAGTGTACTTTTCCCAGCATTCGGCTGTCCGACTAAAACAATATTTTTATATTTTGTGTTCGACATTGATTTTCTCGGCAAGGTTTCTACCTATTGCAAGCTTTGAAGCTCCATTGGATATATTTTGAACCAAAACAGGACCAAAGCTTGGATTATTCAATTTCACAAGAATATCATCTGATTGAATTCCCATGGAAATCAGCCTGTGTCTTGCTTCGCAAGTAGGATTTATGTCAAGAATTTTTAAAGATACTTCGCATGGTGCTTCGTATAAACACATATATGTCTCATTTCAAAATCAAATTAATCAAATCTAATTATATTATTAGTCAAACTTAAATATAATTCTTCACAAAAAAAAATTCTTTTAATAAAAATTAAAAGATTTTAGTGTTTACACGAATAACAACCGTGTTTTATTGTTCAATAATGCACATTTTAACACTGTTTTTTTCAAAATTTCTTCATAATTTTTGCTCTTTTTTGCAGATTTGTCTATCTTTGAGTTTTTGCATTTGTACAATTTGAAATAACTTATATGAAATCTGACACCGTTCCTTCATCACAAACAAAATATATCTTTCTCACAGGGGGCGTTCTGTCGTCTTTGGGTAAAGGTATTGCCGCCGCTTCGCTTGGTCTTCTGCTCAAACAGAGAGGCTATACAGTGACTATTATGAAACTGGATCCTTATATTAATGTTGACCCCGGAACTATGAATCCGTTCCAGCATGGCGAAGTTTATGTTACCGATGACGGTGCTGAAACTGATTTGGATTTGGGACATTACGAAAGATTTATAGCATCTTCTCTATCAAAACAGAACAGTACCTCCACCGGTCAGGTTTATTTTGAAGTCATTCAAAAAGAAAGAAAAGGGCATTACCTTGGCAAAACGGTTCAGGTTATTCCTCATATCACTGACGAAATAAAAAGAAGAGTTTCTGTCTTCGACGGAAAATTCGATTTTGTGATTATTGAAATCGGTGGTACTGTCGGCGACATCGAATCACTTCCTTTCCTTGAAGCAAGCCGTCAGTTTGTGTTGGAACGCGGACAAGGAAATGCTCTCAATATTCATCTTACCTACGTCCCTTATATAAAATCTTCGGGAGAGCTGAAAACAAAACCAACACAGCACTCTGTCAAAGCATTAATGGAATATGGAATCAGACCTGATGTCCTGATTTGCAGAACTGAATACAAGCTTTCGAAAGATGAAAGAACAAAAATTGCATTATTTTGCAACGTAGAAGAAAATTCTGTAATTGAAGCTCTTGATGTTGAACATACAATTTATGAAGCTCCATTAGCATTCCATAAAGCAGGTTTTGATGACATCGTATTGAAAAAGCTAAATCTTCCATTGAGGGAACTTAATATTGAAGACTGGAAAAATTTTGTTCATAAAATCAAATCTCCAAAAAATACTGTGACTGTCGGTTTGGTTGGGAAATATACAAAATACAGAGACTCATACAAATCCATTCTTGAATCTTTCATCCATGCAGGCTCGGTGAATAACACTCAGGTTAAAGTTGAGCTTATCAATGCAGAAGAAATTACAGAAGAAAACGCACAGGAAAAAATTGGTCATCTTGATGGAATTCTTGTTGGTCCCGGATTTGGTTCCAGAGGAATCGATGGCAAAATTTTTGCTATAAAATATATTCGTGAAAACAATATTCCATTTTTCGGTATTTGCCTGGGAATGCAGTGTGCAGTAGTCGAATACTCGCGTAATGTCTGCAATCTTGAAGGAGCAAATTCATCCGAATTTGAAAAAACAAAAAATAATGTTATTGATATGATGGAACATCAGAAATCCATCACCAATAAAGGCGGAACGATGCGACTGGGTGCTTATCCCTGCGTTATCAAAAAAGGAACTCTGGCTTACAAGGCATATCAGACAACTGAAATTTCCGAACGTCATCGCCACCGTTTCGAATTGAATAACGAATTCCGTGATATTCTTGAGCAAAATGGTATGACTCTTAGCGGACTTTCTCCCGATGAAACTTTGGTTGAGATTATCGAGCTCAAAAACCATCCTTGGTTTGTTGGTGTTCAGTTCCATCCTGAACTTAAATCCAGAGCCGTTACAGGAACGCCTTTATTTATTGAATTTATCAAGGCAGTGTTAAAATATCATAAATCAAAACCATAAAGCGGGACACTTATGAAATCTACACTTTTCATTACAGCTTTCATGCTTATTTTGTTTGCAACCGGTTGTTCTTCTTCTAAGGAAACGGGTAAAAAGCAGACAGCAAAAGTTGCTGAACTGGTTACCATGCCTTCTGGCTTGAAATACTACGAACTCAAAGAAGGAACGGGCAAATCTCCAAAACTTAACCAAAAAGTTACCGTTCAATTCAAAATATCCACCGAAGAAGGTTATCTGATTGAGGATACCTACAAATACGACCAGCCGCTAACATTTACAATCGGCAACGAAGAAGTCATCAAAGGACTCGAGGAAGGATTGCTGACCATGAAACCCGGCGGCAAACGGAAACTGATTATTCCTCCTGAACTTGGTTTCGGCAACCGAGCAATCCGTTCCGTCCCTGCAAATTCTAATCTCGTCTGCGAACTTGAGCTTATTAGGGTAGAGTAGAAATTCTGATTCGCAGATTAATGGTCAGAAATGGATTTTGTTAATTCTCTATTTTTTCTGAATCGCGGATTAAACGGATTTGGGGATTAGGAGGATTTAGGAAAAGAAATTCTTAAAAATCCGTGCAATCCTTTAATCCATTCAATCCGCGATTCAGACAAAATTGTCTATCCAAAAAGGATGGCTTTTTTTGAGATGTTAGTTTATTTTCGTAAGTTGTATTTTGAAAAAATTTATTTAATCTTTTTGGGTTAACATGAATTACAAAATGTTGGTATCTGCAATCCTTTCGGCAATTTTCTTTTGCTTTGCTTCCCTGTATTCGGCGGATCCGCTGGTTAAATTCTATCTGAATGATGGAACCACGAAGCAATATAATCTCAGCGAGATTGACAGCTTGGGAGTTATTGATAAACAAAATAATTGTATAATGAGAATTCATTACGATGATTCGCTTATTGCATATTACCCGACTGAAATCATCGGAAGTATCAAATTCGATAAAGATGATATTCAAAGAGACATCTTAAATGTTTACATCTTCTCTTATCCAAAACCATATAAACTAAGCAGTATTGACAGCCTCATCTTTTACATTGACCAATGGCAACCCTTAACAATCGGCTCTCAGGTTTGGATGCTCAAAAACCTTAATGTTGACCATTACCGTAATGGAGATTCTATTCCTGATGAACAACATGCCACGCATTGGTATCTTCTAACATCTGGGGCATGGTGTTATTACAATTATGACTCAGCGATTGGTGCAATATACGGAAAGCTATATAACTGGTATGCGGTAAATGACCCTCGAGGCTTGGCACCTGTAGGCTGGCATGTAGCAAGCGATGGCGAATGGAAAGAATTAGATAAGTGTTTGGGAATGACGCAAGCTGAAGCAGATAAAGAAGATTGGAGAGGAACAGATGAAGGAGGCAATCTTAAAAACACGGGTACAAAAGAAGGCGGAGATGGTCTATGGTACTATCCAAACGATGGAGCAACAAACTCAAGCGGCTTTTCTGCACTTCCTGGGGGGGTTCGCCTCACTCAAGGTTCATTTAGCAGCATGGGTGACCTTTGTTATTGGTGGTCTTCGACGGAGGTTGCTGCTACATACGCACTGATCAGGTACTTGTCATATAGTAGTGCTGCCGTCGGCAGGAGCTTTTCTAGCAAGACATACGGGTTTTCAGTTCGTTGTGTCAAAGATGGGAAGTAATTTTTGACTTTTATGTCAAATCAAATAGTAATATTAATGTTTCAGTTAAACAAGAGGTATTAAATGTCAAATCATGATAATTCAGAATCAACCTGTTGTCCTAAGTTCGACCCGATTCTTTGGGATGATAAAGTAATTGTGTGGGAACATAAGAAATTCATTAAAGACAAGGTGTGTACATTGTTCTACATGCCCTTGAACTTCGGTTCTGTTATGAAGAAATTTGATAAAAAAGTCAGAAATGCCAAAGCTGAAGTACCCGAGTGGCTATGTCTTTCTGAACATTCTTCAAAGTGGAACATGGATGTTTACCTTGCAGTTGATAACCATATTCCTGACGCAATTAATACTGAATTAAGCGGCAAGTATTACAGCAAGGTTTACGAGGGACCTTTCAAGGATACTGAAAAATGGATGAAAGACTTCAAAGAAACAACAAAGTCAAAAAGTTTTAAAACAGGTAAAATTTACTTGTGGTACACAACCTGCCCCAAATGTGCTAAAAAATATGGGAAAAATTATGTGGTGATTTTAGCAGGTATCGAATAGGTTGCAATTTCCATTAGTTGAAAAAGATGGACTCCACATTCGAGGTGGAGTCCATACGGCAATTTTACTTAAAAAAGGCAGTCCGTTTTGTGCGAACTGCCTTTACCATTTTTCCCTCTGTTAAGAATTTTTTAATCGTCTAATTGCTGTCTTTGCATTTTGCCTTGTTTGTTCTTCAGGCGGTCGAACATTATTTTAATAAATTCTTCCCTGAACTTCAGCTCGAAAACAACAAACTTTGCAAATTCAACATCGTTCAGAATGCTTTTCATTGACATCTGGCTTTCCATTGCTTCCCTTGCGAATTCTTCCTGCATTTTAACCAAAGCCTGTGTCTTTTGGCTAATCACATCTTTGCTTTCCCCTTTTTTCAAACTCTCGGTAAGTTCATCAGCCATTTTGTTCATAGCCATGCGTTTTTCTTCAATCTTTTTTTCAATAACTGAATATTTAGCCAGAAACTTTTCCGATGTACTTTCGTCAAGGCTCAGAATGTCGAGCAGTTTAATTTTTTTCAACTGCTGAATTTTCTCCTTCGCCTTCGCTCCGCCCATTGGTCCTCCCGGAGGCTGTGCCAAACAAACTCCGCCAAACCCTGCCATCAGAATAATGGCAATTACTATTCTCATTTTATACGTCTGCATTTTTAATCTCCTCTATTAAATTTTGAATTTCCGTATCGTCCATATCGTCCACAACCTTCAAAAGTTCCTGATAGCTATCTTTTTGTAAATTCAGTTGTAAGTCTCTATAATCAGTATCATTAGATAAAAGTTCATCAAACATTGCTTCGTCAAGCAAAGAAATATCAATATTTTTCAGTTTTGTTAAATCGTCAAGTGCATATTGCTTCGGGCTTTTCTTTGAAGGGCTTTCAGCAAATCTTTTTGATGGAACGTTCTGTTTCGGTACAATTTCCGTCGCCTTGGCAATTTCAGAAGAACTATTTTGCTCAATAATCTGCTGTTTGTTGTCAATAAATGCAATTTTCTGAATATCTGCTTTTTGGGGACGATTGAACCCAAGTTTATTCGGAAAAATCAGAACTGCAACAATTAATAATCCAAGAACAGGTGCAAGAAATCGGACAGAAGTTATGAAGGATTTATTCGGCAGATTCTTTTGGAGTCTGCGGTTAACCTTAACAGAAAGATTTTTAGTTCTGTAATCAACTTCTTTGTCAAAGTCAGTCATTTTAGCTTTTTGAAAAACTTCTCTCACGCTCTCAATTTCCAGAAGCAAATCGGGATAATCTCTAACAGAAGCTGTAAACAATTCAGAATCTTCTTTTGAAGTTCTTCCGAAAACAAAATCGGGAAGCATCTCCTGAAGCTGTTTGTAAGTAAGCGGTATATCGAATTTATTCTCCATCATTATCTCCTGATAATATATTTTTCTTGTTCATGATTTCGGCAATTTTCTTTGTAGCCTGATAATAATTAGCTTTCAAACCGCCGACGGTTGTGCCGAGCATAGACGAAATTTCTTCGTAAGTCAGATTGTCAAAATACCGCAGAGCAAAAGTTTCGCGTTGCTTGTCGGGAAGTTTTGAGAGTATAACATGAAGTTTTTTCTCGAATTCCTGATTCTCGACACTTTGAACAGGTGAAATATCCGAAGATGGGATATTAAAGTAAGCTTCTTCCTGCTCTTTTGTGAAGATTGAGAAGAATCTTTTTTTCCTGGTCATAGTGGTACACACATTGGAAGTAATGCGGTAAAGCCATGTTTTCATCGAACTGTCGCCGCGGAAGCGGTGCATATTGTCTATGGCTTTAATGAACACCTCCTGAGCGGCATCTTCGGCATCATCATACGATTTCAAATAACGCAGTGATGTAGTGTAAACAAATTTCTGATACTTCCGGACGAAAGCCGTTGCCGCCATTTCGCGGTTGCCTTCGGCATACTCCTGAATTATATCCAAATCATTTTCAAGTATCAATGCTAAACTACTCACTTTTGTATTACCAATTTGTTATTTTTAATCCATCTACAGTCTTTAGACTTCACTAAAAAATAAAAGGTTTAATCCGAATTTATTTTATATTTTTTCGGTAAATTCCAAATCAACCGATTGCATTACTCATATTGACTGAAAATGTTACAGTTTGCTTCAATTGATTGTTATGAAAATTAAAAATCCTGCCAACCAACACTTGGCAAAATAAATAAAAAATGGGAATAGAAATGTACTTTTTTTTGGGGGACTAAACCCTGATATCAATATGCCCGCTTGCAAGCTGGCTTTGAGAGCTTTGCTGATTTGCCGTATTTGCTTTAAGCATTTGTATCAGCTGATCGGGAATGCTGTTTGGTCCGTAAGATTGTTTCAGAACAGAAAACATAAGCTGAGAAACTGCTTCTACTTGATTTTGTCCCAAAACTGATTGAGACCGGTTTTGTATATTTTCAATACCCATAATGTCTCCAAAAACAAAAATTATGTTTACAACTATTTAAATAAACGAATAATCCGAGCAAATTGTGTCCGATATTTAAAAAAAATAATAGAGAAACGAAAAATCATTTTTTTTTCTTGAAAATTTCTCTTAAATTCAATCTTCAGTTTCATCAGAGATAGAAAATGCGAAAATTTCTTTTTGTTGTAATTTTTTGTTTGACGTTTTATTTTGCAAATTTCCAAAGCTATGCCGAGGATTCGTATAACGAATCAGGAGTTGAGCTTCGGGCTTCGATATATGACGGAGAAACAGGTAAACCACCTGTCCTTTCTGCCGACCCGGAACAGACATCATTCTCGACAAGGTTTTTGAAAAGTCAGACCGGTATTTTTTCAAACAGATATTATATGGATATGTCATGCGGCTCGTATGCACCGATTTTCAGAATATTTGACGGTGCGGACAAAGCATCCCCTGATATTCTTTCAGTTAATGTCAAAGGACTGATGAAATCCAGATTCGGATTCTTTACAAAGTCATTTAATCTTTATGCAGTTGATTTTTTTGGCGGAGTGAGCTTTGCATACAGAGCCCCCTGGAAAAACAACAATCTGTTCGAGTTGTATTTCTTCCACCAGAGTTCCCATTTGGGTGATGATTTTTTGTTGGACAACACATCAAATCCAACAAATTATAGCCTCGAGGTCATGCGATTGCTTCATTTTCTGAATTTAATGGATAATATGATTGTTGCTTACGGACTGCAATATGATTTACGCAAAGATCCATCAATGCACGAAGGGAGATTGACCATTCAACTAAATTGGAGATATAATTTTGAACTTCTAAAACAGAATTTCTTTGTGGCTGTAGATTTCAAATCCTGGGAAAGTAATCATTGGTCTGCATCAAACTGCTGGCAGGCAGGTTGGGATTTTGCACCTTCCCGGCATCCCGAAACCAGAAGTATTGTTCAATCGCTGGTTTTCGAGTATTACAATGGCTTTTCAAGTTTTGGGCAATTTTCACAAGAGCATGAAAAGTATTTTTCATTAGGCATAAATTTGAATTTATGATTATGATTCAAGTATAAATTAATTTCAGAAATAACAAAAGAAACGGAAAAAAGATGAGTCCTGAATCACAAGTTTTGATGCAGTTAGTAACAATGCAGATGCCATTCGGAAAATACAAAGGCACTGTATTGTGCAATCTACCCGTTTCATATCTGGAATGGTTTAGCCGAAAAGGCTTTCCTGAAGGAACTTTGGGGATGTTGCTCCAATCCATTCATGAAATAAAGCTGAATGGACTTGAATATTTGCTACAACCATTAAAAAAGAAATAAAGAAAAGATGAAAGCCGCACCACTAAACGAAATAAGAAAAGAACTTAACACGCTAAAACCTCCTAAACTTTTGGAATTGTGCATGCGTTTGGCAAAATACAAAAAAGAGAATAAGGAACTTCTCGGTTACCTTCTGTTTGAATCCGATGACGAGCAGAATTATATAAAAAGCATCAAAGAGGAGATTGACATTCATTTCGAAAATATGAAAATTTTTCATCTGTATTTTGCCACCAAATCAGTTCGAAAAGTACTTAGGCTAACCAATAAATACATCAAATATTCAGGCTCCAAAGAAACCGAAGCTGAGTTGCTTATTTATTTCCTCAAATGCCTGAAAAACTCCAATGTTCTTAATCACGACAGTACAGCACTTGAAAATCTGTACCAAAGACAAATTCAGAAAATCCACAAAGCCATAAATACACTTCATGAAGATTTACAGCATGATTATCTGGAAGAACTGCAATCAGTTGTTGAGAATAAAGAATATTAATCAAAAAGTGTTTCATTCTCGGCAAATTTAATCACCGAAGCATCAGTTCTAATAACACTTCTTGAAATTTTCGATTTCAGAACCAATCCTTCAATACTCGTACATCGGCTTAGTGCAACATAGACCTGTCCGGGAGAAAATGCTCCGCTCAAATCTGCAATCACATTCTCGAAAGTCAGACCCTGACTTTTATGCACAGTAATTGCCCACGCAAGTTTAATCGGAAACTGAGTGAAATCACCGATTACTTCTTCCTCAATTTTTCTTTCTTTTGCATTCCATGTATATTTAATATTATCCCATGTAAATTTCTTTACTTCAATATCTTTCCCATCCGGCATTTCAACTGTAATTTTGGTTTTTTCAAGCTTTTTAATCTTTGCGATTTTGCCGTTGAAGTATTTTTTTTCTGAATCGTTCTTTATGAACATTATCTGGGCACCTTCTTTAAGGCTCAATGCTTTTTCGGTGGGAAGCATCATGTCGGGAAATGTTCCGGTGGTTTCGGCATCAAATATATTCAGCTCGGTTGATAATTCTTCAAGTTTTCTGTTGTTGGTATCGTCAACGATTCGGTTGTGAGTTGCAATAGTGATATAATTCAGATTGTCGTTTTTGAAGATTGAAGGAATAAACCGGCTGTTCAGCAAATCCAAATCAGCCTGAGAAATTCGGTTAATGCGTATTTTATTGAGTAAATCTATGAATTCGAGTTCATTTTGCCTGTAAATTTTCTTTAGTTCAATATAATAAAGAGGTTTCTCTTTCAAAACCAAAGAACTGAAGAAAAAAGGAGTTTCGTAGAATTCTTTAAGAATTTGCCATTGGTCAGCTTGTGCAATCGGTGGAAGCTGAAACGCATCACCGATGAGAACGACCTGCACACCGCCGAATGGTTCGGATTCCCTTTCCCTGAAAACCCTCAATAATCTGTCAACAACATCGAGCAAATCGCATCTGACCATCGAAATTTCATCAATAATCAAAAGCTCCATGCCCAGAATCAGGTTCTTATGTCCTTTTTTGTACTTGAAATTTTCAAAAATTATTCGTTGGTCAAATTCATTCGGTACGGCTTTTGTTCTGAGGCGAATATCATCCGGCACAAAGACACTGGGAGGAATTTTGAAAAACGAATGAATGGTCTGCCCGCCTGCATTCAAAGCGGCTACACCCGTAGGAGCCAGAATAACTGTCTTCTTGGAAGTTGTCTGCTTAATGTATTTTAAAAACGTAGTTTTACCCGAACCGGCTTTTCCCGTCAGATAAATTAATTTATTCGTATTTTCAACCAAATCTGCCGCATGATTGAACTCATCGTTATTTTCATCTAACTCAATGCTGTCAACAATTACCGCCATCTAATCTTTCTCATTTTTATCTAAATTTTTCAAAACCAAATATTTCTTCTAATCCTGCCCGTTGTTCTCACCTTAAAATCTCTTGGGACGTTTGAATATGACAACAATATCGCGAGACGAACCCTCAGCCTGATTTGTTACGAAGGTTGAAACAAGTTCCCAGCCTTGCTCTCCATTCTCGTTCAAAGAGTTATTGAGTTCCATTTCATTAAATTTTCCGCCAAAGAAACCTTTACCGGCAGAAATTTTTACGGTTTTGTATTCCCAACGATTTACGTTCTCCATAAATTTCACCTTTTATTTTTGAAAAAATGTCTTCTTTCAACTCTCTCTCTAATCTTCAAAAATATCGAATTCATCAAGTACTTCCATTATAAAAGAGTACGGGACATCCAATTTTTCGGCAATCTGAGTAAGAGCAGGGTTGCCGGGTTCGTCCATCAAATCAAAATGGTCATATATTGCCCACTTAATAGCTAAATTTTTGTTGTGAGGCTCTTCGAAAAAGCCAGTCCATGTTTTCGGCAAGCCATATTCCGAAGGTTCAATTTTCAATAGGTCCTGATATTTGCCTCCGGTAGCCAGAACGTTTTCAAGCGCCCTCAGATATCTTTTTTCCCGCCAGATTGTTATGATTTCCTCAATTGCATCAATCGGTTCTTCCTTCAAGCCGGTTAGTTCAACCAATTGCTCGGCATTTTGGATTTTTGTATTGAAAACCTCCTCAACATAGTCAACAAAAGCCTCCATACTAACATCTATGTCGCCATAGACTACCGATATGAATACTTCTTCCCAGCTTTTTGTTTCCAGATACTTTCCGACTATTTCTTTTTTGTACTCTGTATAAACAGGATCTTCATAATTCATTTTGACCTCTTTCTTATTATTTATATATCTTTAAAAATTATATTCTTATTTATTGAATTTTCATACCCGTGACAACGGAAATACGGTTCAATTTATTTCGAGTAAATATATTCGGTTTTTGATTCGGGTTCATTTAAATTTTTATACCATATTTGCTCAATCATGTTACCCATATCGTCATATTTTGATGTATATTTATACGAAAATTCGTTGTGAGCATACCCCACGAATTCAATCATATTCCCTTTAACATCATACTTAATAATCGAGGTTAATTGAAATGAACCATCTCTCAGATACATTCCTCCACCAATCTGATTACCATTCTCGTCATAGTTAATAGTAAATTTATAATTAATTGATCCATCCATGTTGATACTCTGAATCTCAATTTCTTGTCCTTTCTCATTATATTTGTAGACAGTTCCTGAAACAAATTCGTTTTTTGAGTCATACTCAAGTTCTTGAATCTTATTTCCAATAGAATCGTATTTAAACTTAGATATCCATTCAACTCCCATTTCTTGGCTATAAGTTACATCGGAAATTATTTTTCTATTTGAATCGTATTCAAGTAAAGAAAACCATTCAGCACCATTAGTAACACACCGAATTCTATTCCCTTCAACATCATAATAATTTAAAGTTTTAGTGACTATTGTACTATCGCCCTCATATACTTCTCTTTCAATCAATTTGCCATTTCCATTGTAGTTGAAAATATATTTGCATTTAACAGCGTCATGTCTATCATATTCAACTTCCTCTGTCTTATTCCCATTGGAATCGTATTTGAATGAATACTTCGTCCCGAATGTACCATTTGGATAAAAACCGACAACCATAATCTTTTTTCCCTTTTCATCATATTGTGAAATATCACTTTTAAATTTGTATTTCTTATCCAGCTTACCAAATTTGTAGCGGTAATTATATTCAATACATTTCTTATACCCACCCTTAACGCTATCCTGCGAATACAAACAAGATACTTCAAGTACAAATGACATGATTACAAAAAGAATGACTGATATTTTCATTTTGATATGGTTCAATTTATTTCGAGTAAATATATTCGGTTTTTGATTCGGGTTCATTCAATCTATTGAGTAACACCTTTTCAATGGTATTCCCAAAATCATCGTATTGATAAGTCTTTTTCCAATCAACTAAGTTATTTGTCCTGTAATTCGTTTCTTCAATCATTTTTCCTTTATCATTATATTTGAACGTAACCTTCCAAACCATTGAACCATTTGCTTTATAACTCACCAACTCAATTTTATTTCCTTTATCATCGTATTTGTAAATATTTTTCCAATCAACCGTGCCGTCTGCTTCATTCCTGATTTCTTTGAACAAATATCCTTTATCATCGTATTGATAAATGTAACTCCAATCTGTTGACCCGTTTGCTTTATATCCAACCTGCTCGGATATATTTGATTTATTGTCATATTTGAATTTTGCATACCAATTTATAGAACCATTTGCCTTATACTTCACTAATTCAATTTTATTTCCTTTATCGTCGTATTTTAAGGAACTCTTCTCACTGACTGAACCGTCAGTTTTGTACTTAACTTCCTCAATCAGTTTTCCATTGTCATCATATTTATAAATAACAACTATTTGCTTCGAATTTATTTCAATCTCCCCAAATTTAATGCTATATTTGTAACCGATACATTTCTTATACCCGCCCTTAACACTATCTTGGGAAAAGACACAAGACATTTCAAGTAAAAATGATAGGACTGCTAATAATATGATTGATTTTTTCATACCAAAGACTTCTTGTTATTGTTGAATGTTTTTCATACTTAGTTTATTATCAAAAATTATTATATCGTCAAAAAATAACAATAGAATACAATGCAAATTTAGTAATAATTTTGGAAATTCAAACAGATTCTTTTGATAGATACTCAAATGTTCCACAATAACAAAAAAGCCGGTTTGAACCGGCTTTTTTAATGAAATCTATTTATTTTCGTCAACTTCAGTATAATCGTTGAATCCATCGGGTTGTTCATCGGGTTCATCAACATCGTGATGATGTTCGTGTTCATGATCATGGTCGTCATGTCCATCGTCAAAGTCATTGTGGTTGTGCTGATGTCCGGTCGGGAATTCAGTTTCGGATGTAATAGCAAAGTCCAGAATTAAATCGAGAACTTTTTTGTTCAGCAATCCATCGCTGATTTGTTCGTTTCTTTCGAAAGCAATTCGCACTGCTTCTTTTTCGATGCCGTATTTTCCGGCTTCCGTTTCAACAAACTGATCAATATCATAATCTTCGAGTTTAATATCTTCTTTTTCAATTATTTTAGATTTGATAATTTCCCATTTCACTCTCTGCTGTGCCTGAGGAACCATCTCGTGGAAGAACTGTTCGGGTTTCAGAGTCAAACCTTTGGCATACTGAGCATAGCGTTTAACCATGTCTTCAGCCATTTCCAAAGCAACAGAATTTACAAGTGACGGCGGACTGACAAATTCGTGCATTCCGACAAGCTTGTCAAGTATCTGCGACTCCATAGCTTCGCGTGTACGTGTGTCCCACTGTTCCTGAAGCTGGAATGTGATTTCTGTCTTCAAGTCATCAATTGATTCGAATTTACCGCCTGAATATTCTTTTGCAAATTCATCATTCAATTCTTTTGGAACAACTTCTTTAATTTCAGTTATTGTAACCATAACCATCTCGTTGACCGGGAATTTATCATTCGGGGCTGGAAGATAGTTGAAGCTGTCGCCAACTTTTAAATTAATAAATCTATCGCGAAGAGCAGGATAAATGTCGTGATTGTGCAGGAATAACTGAGCATCTTTTTCCGTTTCACCAATAAGTGGTAAATTAGTTGCATCATCAACTTTTCGGTAGTTATATTTAACGATGAACATATCGTTTTTAACTTCTTCGGCTTCGTTAATCTCGCCGGCATTGATGCTGAGATGCAAAAGTTCATGTTCAATTTCTTCGTCGGTTACTCTGTGGATAGGTTCGTCAATATTCAATCCTCGGTATTCGCCGAGTTCAAATTCGGGGAAAGATTCAAAAACGACAGTAAAAGTTGCTCCGTTTTCATCTTCTTTCATATCGGTCAATCCGGGCTGGCTAACGATTCTAATATTTTCTTCTTTGACAATTTTCTGGAAATAATCGTTCGATGCATCTTGTTTGGCATCGAATTCGAGTTGTTTTCCGAAAAACTGTTTGACAACATGACGGGGAACTTTCCCTTTTCTGAAGCCTTTCAAATCAACTTTCGGAGCGGCTTCTGCATAAGCTTTCTCGATAAATGGCTGGATTTCGCTTTTAGTCAGAGTTATTTCTATTTGCTTTTCGCAACCCTCGAGCTGAGTGATTTTCTTTTCCAAAGTGATACCTTTCAGGTGAAATATTTAAAAGAATTTATCTTTATCTGAATAAAAAAAACTGAAAGCTTCATTCCTGAACGAATAAAGCTTTCTGTATGTTATGTGCGGGCGGGGAGAGTCGAACTCCCACGAGTCTCCTCACTAGATCCTAAGTCTAGCGCGTCTGCCAATTCCGCCACGTCCGCAAAGAATACAAAATTACGGATAATTTATTTAATTTAAAAATTAATTGATTAAATAGTTGATTTTTCCAAAGTGGAATTTCATAAACTATCATGCTATAGAATCGCCTTATGATAATGCCGCAGTGTCTGTAGAGGCCGAAGAGCTCTGCCCACTTACGTTTCCGATTATGTCAGATCTTTTGTTATATTGTTTATCTCTTCCATTTAATCTTTGGGCTTAAATTCATACAAAAACTGCAGTTTTTATGTATATCATCTAATTCAAACTTCTCGCCATTTTGGGGATTATTGGGAAGGATTCTTAATCGGGGAGTTTAGTTATTCGCAATTCTATTCGAAAAAAAAGGGAATTCATCAATTTTTTTTGATTAATGAATTCCCTTTTGCACTAAATTAAAAAACTTCGATCAAACTTTTTAAGATAACAACAATTGTTTTCAATTGTCTCAGCTTAGGCTATATCAACTTCTTTGCAAAGGTAAACATCCTGAATGGAATTCAACAGTTTAACTCCATCTGCCATTGGTCTTTGGAATGCTTTTCTGCCGGAAATCAAGCCCATTCCGCCTGCTCGTTTGTTAATCACTGCCGTAACCACTGCTTCGCTGAAATCATTGCTTCCGGAGGCTCCGCCGCTGTTAATAAGACCGATTTTGCCCATATAACAGTTCGCCACCTGATAGCGGCACAAATCAATCGGATGGTCGCTTGTCATTTCTGAATAAATTCTATTGTCAATTTTTCCATAGCTCGAACTTCCCATGTTCAAAGCCGTATATCCGCCATTGTTTTCGGGAAGTTTTTGCTTGATAATGTCCGCCTGAATTGTAACACCCAGATGATTTGCCTGTCCCGTTAAATCGGCGGAAACATGATAGTCTTTATCTTTTTTGAATTCATTGTTGCGGAGATAGCACCAAAGAACAGTAGCCAAACCAAGTTCATGAGCATAAGCAAAACACTCTGCAATTTCAACAATCTGGCGGGTAGCATCTTCCGAACCGAAGTAAATCGTTGCTCCAATTGCGGCGGCTCCCATATTGTAAGCCTGGTCAACCGTACCGAAAAGTACCTGCTCGAATTTATTCGGATAGGTCATCAGTTCATTATGATTAATCTTGACAAGGAATGGAATTTTGTGGGCATATTTTCTCGAAACCAATCCCAAAACACCGAAAGTTGAAGCCACGGCGTTGCATCCGCCTTCGATTGCCAGCTTTACGATATTTTCAGGGTCGAAATAAACCGGATTTTTTGCAAAACTTGCTCCGGCTGAATGTTCAATCCCCTGATCAACCGGCAGGATTGACAAAAAGCCTGTTCCGCCAAGCCTTCCATGATTGTACATTCGGCTAAGGTTATTCAAAACCTTATTGTTTCTGTCGCTTTGCATGAAAACATTGTCCACATAATCGGCAGAAGGAAGAGTCAAGCTTTCCTTTTTAACTTTCGGCTGATTAAAATTCAGCAGGTAGTCCGCTTTGTCGCCGAGCAATTCTCTGATTTTCTCTATCATATTTTTTTCCTTACAAAAATTGAAAACATTACTTTCTTTTTTACAAAAATAGCAAAGGTTCATGAAATCAAGAAATGATTACGCAAAAATCATTAAATGCCGACATAATATTTTTTTAGCTCTGTCGGAAATTGTAATTTTTTTTGTAACTTTGTAGTGTTCTAAAGTGTCTTTCTGATAATTATACTACACACGGTCATAATATGAGTAAAATTTGTATATTTGTAATTTTCAATA
>CAZSHX010000017.1:0-67627 GCA_964606895.1 uncultured Hyphomicrobiales bacterium | reverse complement strand
TTGAATAAAAATACCAAGAACTACGTAGAGAAATTGGGAATTGGGAATGGAAGAAAAGAAAAAGGAGCAACAAACAGAGAAATAATAAAAAAACATCAAGAATCTTAATGCAGGTTTTCGTCTTCGGTCAGGAGTTGTCTCCTGGCCTCTTAGTTTGAATAAATATTGATACAGCATGTTGAAGAACGCCGGGAGGGAAATCCTGTCGTGAGGAAAAAATTCGAGGATGAGACAGTGAGCATTTTCGGGCACAATTGCCGGAATTCAAACAAAAATTGAAGAAAACATCAAATAAAACATATCAAATCACAAAAAATACAATATATATTGTGAATTTTTGAGTTTTTTTATTAATTTAGATGTTGTGAAATTACATCATTTGATTAATGTGAGAAATCTTCAAAATGAGGATAAAAAAGTTTATCGCCGAAACAATGCAGGAAGGGAAATTGCGAATCTTCAAAGAACTTGGAGACGATGCCGTTATTCTTTCTACCCGCAATGTTAAAAATCCTTCTGATGCAAGTCAGGACCTTATTGAAATAATTGCCGCACTGGATTCCGCACCCGTAAAAAAGGAACAAAGTCCCATGGTACAAAACTCAACAAGAGATTTTTCTGAGGAACCTTCTCATCGAGATGAATTCCAAACCAGCCAGTTCGTTCAGGCGACAAGCCAGATATACAATGAAATTTACAAACTCAAAGAACTGATGTTTGATATTTCAGATAGTGTCAAGTACAAATACAGCGGAGTTTTGGGTGAAAAATTCGGTACTCTGTACAGGAATCTTAGAAAGCTTGATTTTTCGGAAGAATACTCACTCAATTTAATTGGCAGAATCTCATCTTTAAATCAAAATGGAACATATCCTGAAATTTTAGCAAAATCCAAGGAATTGATTTTTGAAAAGCTGTCGTTCAGCTCAGGAATTTCAAAAAAATCCAAACGTCAGATTTTTTCTTTCGTTGGTCCGACGGGAGCAGGCAAGACCACCTCGTTGATTAAACTTGCAATTATTGCAAAATTGGTTATGAATGGCAATGTAATGATTATTTCCACCGATACGCAAAAGGTTGGCGGTGCTGAACAACTTCAAACTTATGCATCCATTGCCAGTATTCCTTTCAGAGCGGTATATTCTCCTGATGAACTAATCAAAATTCTCACACAGGAGAATGACAAGGATTTCATTTTCATTGATACTACGGGCAGAAATCCAAAACATCCCGATGAGTTGAACGAAATTAATGAATATCTGGAATCAGGAAATGTTGACCACACTTTTCTTGTGCTTGGAAGCAACATGACAAAATCATATTATCTTCTGGCTACAAAAGAATTTTCAGCCTTAGGCTTTTCTTCAATATTATTGACAAAAGCTGATGAAGCTAACAGCCTGGGAGAATTTTTTGAATTTCTGGATGAAAAACCAATACCTCTTTCATATTTAACAACCGGACAGCAAGTACCTGACGACATTGAACCTGCATCAAAAGAAATATTTGGAAAATATTTATTTAAGGATATTTTTTAATTTTCATGGAGCAGGCAAATAACATATCACCCCAAAACGGAAGAAAAAGACCTTTCGTGATTACTGTTTGCAGTGGTAAGGGCGGAGTTGGGAAAAGTTTTCTTGTGGCTAACCTTGCTCATTCTTTTGCCAGGGATAATGGTGCTGTACTGATTTGGGATGCAGATTTGAATTTCCCTAACCAGCATTTACTTTTTGGTGTAGAACCTCCAATTAGATTGACAGATATTTATAGCGGGGATATGGATGTAACTGATGCTTTAAGCTCAGTGCAGGATAATTTGTTTCTCCTGGCTGATGCTCCTGCTCTTGGCGAGCGTAGAATCTTCAACACTCCTGTTATCATCAATACTTTTAACGAATTAATTCAGGAAAACGATATTGATGTTATTGTCATTGACACTTCATCAGGTGGTTCATACGAAGTTATGCAGTGCTGTGCAATTTCAGATTTAATCCTCGTTGTTGTAACAGATGAACCTACTTCATTGCTTGATGCTTATGGACTTATCAAACTGCTGATGCCCTATAATGATCTCAACAAAATCTCGTTACTGGTTAATAATGTTATAGATATGGAAGATGCAAATTTTGTTTCTTCCCGGCTGAATTTAGCTACAAACAAATTTTTGAGCCTAAAACTTGATGTTTTGGGGTTTGTGCCTTACGATAGGCTTGTTCGACTTTCTATTATCAGGCAGGAACTCTTTTTGGAAAAATTTCCTAATTCTGATGTTACCAAAGCTCTCTATGACATAACAGATAAAATCTATATGAAACTAAAGGTCAATTCGGAGCTTTAAACAAATGATTGAATTTAATATTTTTTTTTCTTATTTTTATATTTTATAAATAATTGCATTGAGGAATTTTGGCAAAGGAAAAAATAGATAAGCAGGGAACTGACGACAAAGAAATTAAAAGCAAGCAAAAGGAACAGGAAAAACAGCTTAAAGATAAGATTGAAAAAGACAAAAAGAAAATCAAAGCTGATAAATCCAGAATTCAAGATACAATAAACTTTCCTTTTAAATTGCTTTTTAATGCCAGTGCCATTATTGGAATTCTGGCTTTCTTCATTCAGTTTTTTGCGAATACTCAAAGTTTAATAAATTCCATATCCAATGGATTTATTGTCTTTTCCTCTATTTACCTTGGTAGCGGGATTGTTCTGCTGATTATCATTCTTGTTATGGCTGACAATAGAAAAAAGGAAGAAATTGAACGAAAAAAAGCTGTCGAAGAAAAGCGTCGGGTAGATTCTGACCAGAGAATGGCAGATCAGGAAAGAATTGAAGATGAAATGAAACGTTACAGACAAAATAACGAATCGCGAAATCCCGAAAACATGAGCGAAGCCACAAATTTGAGTTAAAAAACAGATAAGTAGCTAATAATTAGTGAATTTTGATTAAATTATGGAAATGAATAACACCGAAGTTGATATTTTCTCATTGTGGTATAGTTTTACCAGCGATAATTCAAGCTTGACTAAAAACAAGTTAATCTTGCATTATATCTGGCTTGTTAAGTACGTTCTGCAATCAATGAACTTACCTTCAAATTCAATTCTCAACGATGATGATTTTGTAAATATTGGTATTCTTGGCTTAAATGAAGCAATTGAAAGATTTGAAGTTAACCGTGGTGTGAAGTTCGAATCCTATGCTATTCCAAGAATAAAAGGCACAATTCAGGACGAATTGCGTCGCCTTGACTGGCTGTCAAGAACCGCAAGGAAAAAAGCCCACGAATTCATTCAGGCAGGTGATGAACTCAGAAGTTCAGAAGGGCGTGAGGTATCAACAGAAGAAATCAGACAAAAGCTGAATGTCTCCCATGATGAATATAATTCATATCTTACTGCCGCCGCCGCCGCAAAAGCCAGCTTTGCAATGTCTGAGTATTCTCAGGCAAGTGCAGATGAAGACGATAAAGATTTTCTTGACGAAATCCCTGACCCTGACGATGATAATACACTCGTTCGAATGGAGAATGAAGAAAGATTGAGCTTCATTACAGAATTTCTTCAGAAATTAACCGAGAGAAAACGACTGGTAATGTCCTTGTATTACTATGAAAGTATGACTTTTAAAGAAATTGGTCAGCTTATCAGCGTTTCCGAAAGCAGAGTCTGCCAGATTCATACTCAGGTGGTCGGAGATTTAAGGGTCAAGCTTAAAGAATTTGATTATGTTTGACAAAATTATTTCAAAATCTGACTTCAATTCAAATATTCTTTTTTTTATTTCCTGATTTTTAATAAATTTACTTTTTATAATCTTTGTAAATGTAAGATTTCATGAGAAATAATGTCTTTTTATTTTGTTTGGTAATTGTTTACTCCTTTGTTTTTGCAACAAATTTTCAGTTGTTGCATTCTGAAGTAAAGATACTTAAGGTGGAAATTAATCCGCTAAATAGAGTCATGATTTTTTGCTCCGAAAAACCAACCTCTTTTTCCTCGGACTTATCAGCAGACAAATCCAAAATTACAATTAAAATTGAAAAAGGCAATGCTGTTGAATCTGCCCGTGAAATTCACGGACAAGGGATTATTCAGGATGTATATATTCAAAATTTCAAAAATTTCGCTCAAATTTCAATAATTCTCAAGGAAAAAAGAGGTTACAATGCAAATTTCCTCCCGTTCTCACAATCATTGATGATCGAAGTTTTCGACTGGGCAAAGCTCTCGACAGGAGAAGATGACTACAGAAGCGGATTATTATCTTTTGAAAATGATTTGATGAGTTCTGCAAAAAAATACTTCACTAAATCTTTGAAAAGCGGTAATTCAACATCTGCAGGATTTCTTGGTTTTATTTATTTGAAAGAAGGAAGAATTGACGAAGCACTTGATAATTTGCTGATTGCAGAAAAATTCAATGCAAATATACCTGATTTTTACGCCGCTCTTTCCCAAATTTATTCAATCAAAAACAACAAACAACTTGCAGAAAAATACAGAAAAGATTTTTCACAAAAATCAGGACTTGCAATATTCACAACAATGAATGTTCCATCTGCACCAGAAACAAAAAACGAGAAAAAGCAATCAATTTCATTTCTCGACAAAATGAACGACCCTGAATTTATTGACTCTTCACAAATTGCACAACTTGATTCAATTAAAATTAATCGTGGCAGTGACTCTGCTAATAAGCCAACAAATAAGAAACAGGACACTATCACCAGAAAAATTCTTGGTGATGTTGAAAAAAATCCACCTACTGCAATGCCTTCCTGGCTTTCAAAAACTGCTTTTTATGTGGCTTTTGCCTCATTATTGTTCATTATCATGCTTTTCAGCATTTATTTAAGATGGAGAAAGGCTCAGCTGAAAAAGATTCAGAAAGAGACAACTCGTAAGTTCAGCGAAAAATTGAAAAATGCACAAACATCTATGAGCGGAAGTGCACATGCCGCTAAAATATATCAAAAGACTGAGAAAGTTGCTGATGGTTCAAATATTTCTGAGCCCAATCTGAAAAAACCAACAAAACAGATGATTGCAAACAAACAAGCTCAGGAAGATAAAGCTGAAAAAGTTCAGGATTTGCAGAAAATGGCTCTTGAAATTATTGCAAACAAAGCAAATGAATTCGAAAATGTCAAACCGGATAATTCATTAAATATAGATGATACTTCTTCCAATATTCAACACCAAACAGAAAAATCATCTAATCCCAGACTCGAACTTGCTATGCATCTTCATGACGAGCAAATGAAGCTTAAAACGAAGAACATTGAATCAATTAAAAACAATGAGATTCCTACCGACCAAAAAAAATTAAGTGAGGTTGCTAAAAAACTTGGAATCGAAAAAAGCAGTCTGGAAACAAAAAGAAAAATTTCAGATCTTGAATCAGATAAAAAATCACTTTCCAGATTAGCCGAAAAGTTCAACAAAGGCAAAGATTGAAACCTCCTATAATTTCAATTTATTTGAAAATAATTTTCAATTCATTTAGTCATTACAACTTTCATTGAAATTTTTTTGTATTCCTAATTTAAATGCAGTAGTAATGATGAGTAAAAGCTTACGAAATAACATCCTGACACTAATTGTTTTAGCTTTAGTCATTACTTTTTCTTATACCACTCCTCAAATCTTTTCTCAAAGCATTTACAATGATTACATTTCACTTAAATTACCCGAAAATCCTGGTAGTATTTTCGATTTGCTTTTCAATTATCCCATAATCAATCATGGCACACTAATTGATAAATCCACAAGTAAGGAAGTTTTCAAAGAAAAAACTTCCCGAAGGAAACTGGCTGAAGATACGACGGGTAACAGAGAAAACAGGATTACGAAAATCATTTACAATGCCAGAGGTGACGAAATTCAGATTGAGCTCGAGCTTGCAGAAAGAGACCAGAAAATACAGATTTCAGCCTACAATTTGTTAGGCAAAATTGTTCTCGAGCCACTTTACACCTCACAAAATTCTTCTGTTGACCGCCATACACTTAACGTATCCAGAATTCCCAACGGAGTATATCTTTGTGTCGTAGTTGGAAAAAACTTCCGATTAAGGGAAAAGTTTATAATTTCGAGGTAAGAATGAATCACATAAGAAAGTTCATGAACAAAGAGCTTTCAAAATTGGCTAAAATCATTCAATTTCAAAAATTGAATAATTATCGTCAGTTTTCAACTCTCCTATTAGTTAGTGCCTCAGCATTCCTATGTCTGTTCCCAATCGGTAAGGCATTTTCACAAACAGCGAATGCCGGTTTGTCAGAATCTTATTTATTACGTAATGTCGGAGCTCGTTCTCTTGCACTTGCAGGAGCTTATACAGCAGTTGTTAATGAGCCTTTCGGGCTTTTTTATAATCCTGCGGGTTTAGGATTCAATTCGAATAAACCAATGATTGCTACTTCCTTAAGTTTTCTTCAATTCGGAAGGTCCCACAGTGCAATAGCTTACGGTCAATCATTTGGCAAGCTGGGCGTTGGTTTGGGATTCAATAATTTTTCCTCAGGTTCATTCACAGCCCGTGATGTAAAGGGCAATCCGCTTGGCAATTATTCAGACTGGCAATATGCTTTGAATATTGGTGCCGCCTACACAATTGATTTTGCTTCAGTTGGCGTTGGGGTAAAATATTTGTCAAATACTTTATCTGGCTCAGGGACTGAAGCAAAAGGGTATTCAGTTGACTTTGGTACTAAGTTTAACGTAATGGATTTATTTTCCTTCGGACTCGCCGTCAGGAACGTAGCCGGAATGATGTCGTGGAACACAGAAAGTAATCATGAAGATATATTACCTTATATCATTACAAGCGGATTGGCTATGGAATTTCCATTAAACGAAAAAACAACCCAATCCCGCTCCACCCTAACCGGTGAACTTGAAACAGAAAATCAACCCGCAACCAGATACATACTTATAAGCTTCGATGGAAATCTGACACAGCATGAACTCAATCCGACATTTACTCTCGGAATTGAAGCTGTTCCTCACGAAATAATAGCATTCCGCGGCGGCATAGCTATTGCAGGAGATGAACAAGGTGTATTCTCATTATTTCCTATGACAATTTGGGGCGGCGGCATTTCAATCAGACCTCAGCTCGACGGGTTACCATTTACAACTCATATTGACTATACAATCTCGAATGACTATATGGCAATCAATAAAATCTCACATCACATATCTCTGATGTTTCAATTCTGATTTCCATGAGCCATCGGTTTTCTCTTCGGGCAGGGTGAAATAATTCATTTATAATAAAACACCCCGAAAGTTTCGCTTTTCAGAGTGTCCTTTTATCTTAAAACTCTTATAATTCACAATTCAAAATTATTTCAAAATAATACTACCGCATTGAGAATACTTTCTACCAACTCTTATATCAAATTGATAATGCTTGAGGAATTCATTAAGCAAATCAACAAAAATAGAATTATTTTTCAATTTTATGTCCTTAGCATTATAAAATAAAAAATCAATATTCCCATTCTCATCAAAATAAAACTTTACATAAATTGAAGTAGGTTCATCAAAGTTAAAATCATTTTTAAATAAATATTTACCTAAACTCTGCAAAAGAAGATTCCATTCACTTGAGATTTTCTCTTCTTTTTCTGCTTTTGATTGAAATACTTGATTAATTTCTAACTTGTTACCAAACATATTGTTATTCTTCTCATTCGCTGTATCGTCCCATAAACTTTTATACTCATCCGAAAGTTTAACATAATCAATTTTTAAGGAATCAGCCATATCGTAAGAATAAACCCCTTTTTTTTCGGTTACTTTAAATATATCATTTAAGACTGTTTGTGAGAAACTGTTTTGAACAAGTATAAATGAAAGTAATAATAACATCTTTTTCATATGTTCTCCATTTAAAAATAACACTTAAAATTCATAACTCATAATCCCCTACCCCGAAACATCTATATAAACCGTTACGCTGTCCGCACTTTCCGTGCCGCCTGTTGCTGAACGAACATGATAATAATATCTTCTGTCCCTGAAAACAGTTCCGCATCCGTCATGTTGTAATTTCTTTGTGCTGTAATCATAAATAAAACCTCCTTAATGTAAATACGACAAAAAATATGAAAAATCTATATAAAACTTAGTTTGTATGACTTTTGAAAAGGTTTGTACGGCTCTTGAAACATTTCAAAACCCTCACAAAGCAATTCAAAACCTCCACAAACACTAATGAAACCTCCATAAAGATAATCAAAAAACCTTCATAAACAATTACGAGACCTCATCAAAGCACAATAAGACCTCTATAAACTCTTACGAAACCTCTATAAAGCAAGGAATCAATAAAAATTGTAAATCAAAGAACGGAAGAGGAAAAAAATGTTGTAAATATTAATCTCTAAATATTTCTTTTATCAGAGCTTTCATTGCATAAAAAGCTCTGGATGTTGATCCATGCCCAGCTCCTTTTGTTCTTGCTTGAATCCATTTACCATCTTTGCCTGTTAAGGATGTGTACCCGTAGGTGATTAATTTATTTCTAATAAATTCATAATCTTCTTCAATTTCCTTTATTAAGGTATCAGATTCGATAAAGTCAAAAGATTTTATTTTTAATAGTTCAGATTTTATATTGTGATGTCCTTGCCATAAAACTGCACAAAAAACTAACGATTTAAGTTTATCCCAACAATGACTTTTTAAAAAAGGAGTATTAATTAAATTTATGGGGTTTAACATTGTAATTGCCATCGTTTCTTTGGGTTGTAGTTCCCCTTTAACGAAACAAAAAGCAACAGATTTCAATTCGAATCCTAAACCATTCGGAGCTTGAATATTATTATTAATTAAACCAGCAAGTCTTTCTAAAGTTAATCCCTTCCAACCTTTATTCTGCTTTCCGTCTCTAAAAGTTGTTATTCCAAAAGAATGAGCTAAAACCGATAAATCCTGATTCAAATACATTTCAAGATTTCTTATAGCAGTCATTCTCGTTATCATATTGCCATCCTAATGTTACTATCTAAATGATTATATCTTTTAATTGTCAAATCTATATATTTTTCATCAACTTCAATCCCGATATATCTGCGGTTGCCAATCATGTTCGATGCAATTCCTGTTGTTCCACTTCCATTGAATGGATCTAATATTATTGCGTTATCATTTGTCGAAGCTAAAACAATTCTTTTTAATAATGCAAGAGGTTTTTGGGTGGGATGTTTTCCAAACATTTTCTCTTCTCCTTTTGTAGGAGGAATAGACCAAACAGATCGCATTTGGGTATCATTTTTTTTTAGGCTGTCCTCAGGAAATTTACCGTTTTTCATAGCATTATAGTTAAAAATATGTTTTGCATTTTTATCTTTTCTTGCCCATAATATTGTCTCATGGCTTGCTGTGAAAAATCTACAGCTTAAATTCGGGGAAGCGTTGGGTTTAAACCATGTAATATCATTAAGAATGTGAAAATTTAGTTTCTGTAATAAATAGCCACATTGATATATACTGTGATAAGTTCCACTTATCCAAATAGTACCTTCTGGTTTTAATATTCTACGACATTGATTGATCCATTCTTCATGAAAAATTAAATCATTTTCAAATCCATTACTTTTATCCCATTTTCCTTTATTAACAGAGACCATTTTTCCGTTTTGACAAGTAATCCCATTATTAGATAGCATGTACGGAGGGTCGGCAAATATCATATCAATATAATTGTCAGGAAATCTTTGAATTACTTCCAAGCAGTCATTGTTATATAAAGCAAAATCATTTGTTTTAAAAATAGGTTTAATACTTGGCAGTTTATTATATTCAGTAGCATAGTTAATCAAACTCTCAAAAACAAATCGGGTGTTTTCGTTTTCTTCAATATTTTTATATTCCAATTTTATATTCCTTTTAAATTTTTATTAAACAAAAATTTCTGTTTGTTTTCTAATTTCCATAATCTACATCTACAACTTAATACAAAAAACAATTTAAAACAATAGTAAGCGGAATATTTTCAGGAAATAATTTACATGCAATGTCTTTATGGGCATAAGTGCCTCCATATCTGCCGGATTTAACTATCAATCCAATTGCTTTTGTTCTTTCGAGCCATTGACCTAACGACATAATAAATCTGTTTACTCCGGCTTCATGTTCAATTACCCCGAATTCGGGGTAATTGAAATTGAGATTATTTACTTTTTCCCAAATCGCAAGATACTCAAGTGTATTTTTATTAGTAATCCACTTACCAATTAATCCAATGCCTTCTTTAAATCCGTATGTCATATCCGTAAGGCAAATGAAATCTATGTCGTTTTTAGCGACTACAGTTATCTCTGTGCCTTTTACATTTATTTTTGGCATAACAATCTCATTCCTATAATAAATTAATTACTATATCTCGTAGTCGCCGTGATCTAACTGATTCATAAACTAAAATTCCATTGAGATTAAATATTGCGAACTTACATCTGCAACTTAATGAAAATATATTAGAAAACAAAATCACGTTTTGGAAGTTTGCAGGGGCGAGCGGAAAAATCAATTACGAATTTCAAATTACGAATTACGTTTTGTTGTAGGGGCGAATAGTCGATGCCCATTCGGAGAATTATTAAAAAAAGAAAGGGCGGACGCCGTTCGCCACTACATCTATTTCGAAATTTCTAACTGTCTGAATATTTTCTTAGTTGGCGTTTCCAGAAAGCAAAAATATCTGCCGGTAGGAATATTGTCTGTGATTATATCAATACTATAGGTATTTGGAGTTAGATTTCTTTCAAAAATAACAAGCACGGTTCTGCCGCTAATATCAACCAATGTTAGTTTGTGAAGTCCGTTTTCGATTACTTCAAATTCAGCTTTAGCTGAGCCTTTTGTAGGATTTGGAACCAATAAGGCAAACTGTAGCCTATTTTCTGATTCAAATAGTCTGTTTCCTCCTTCTTTGCAATAACCACGAAGAGTAAAGACCGAAGGCTCATCTGCAATGACAATTCTACCCTTGCCCTGAGGAACGATGTTCTCAAGTTTCAAACCGGAAAGTGTATCATTGCCCAGTCCGACTCTGAACTTTATCTTTTTTATGATTGAATCTGCAGAAACAACTGCTGATGGCAGACTCAAAGTAATACTTCTTGTTGAACCGGTAATTGTTCCGGGATAGTTCTCTTCAATCGGCTCGAGTAATGTCGAATTGAAAGTCAGGGAAGAGTTGAATCCTGTAATCGCCGAACTGATTCCATTTGAACTGATATTTTTAACATAAATCGGCAGTTCAACAATTTCTCCCGGAGAGCCTTCAATACTTTTCAATGAAAACGTAATTGAATCAATCCTTGGAAGCACACCTTCGCCAAATAAATTAATTCTGCTTGGAGAGCCTTTAGCATTATGTTCAATATAAATCAGGTCATTTTTCCTTCCGGCCAATTCCGGTATGTACCTGAATGCCATTTGTCTGGTTTCACCCGGATTAATCATTCCGGTATCTGTCCCTGAGAGAATACTGAAATGAATATTATCAGGACCGACATTTCGAATTCTTAAAATCCTGATGGGGTTGTCGCTTCTGTTTCTGAATGCAACAGAAATAACAGTATCGCGGATATCCCCTACCTCGACATTTTTGAAATCAATAGTTGGAGTAACCACCTGCAATCCCGGGTCGAATCCGATGCCTGTTAAAACTTTGGTAATTTTATTCCCTGAATAAACAATCTCAATCAAGGCTGTCCGCAAGCCTATATCTTTTGGATTGAATCTGATTGTAATACTTGAGGCTTTATTCGTGTCGAGTTTATAAGATGCAAAGCCTTTGATGATTAGAAAATCTTTTGCATTTGGTCCCGAGATCTTTATACTGCTGACTTTGATAGGAAAACCGGAAGTATTAATTATAAAATTCGAAATGGTAGAATCTTTAATTGAACTCACGGGTACGGATGGAAATTCAATATCTTCGCTTTTAATATCCGACTTTGCAATCGAAAACACACTGTCCATAATTCCTGTTTGAAGTGCTCTTTCGAGCAGATTCCATATTTTTGCTGTACTATCCCAGCTGGCAGTTAAAACACGTGTTCCGTCAAAATTAAAAACTGCAGTCTGAACACTGCTCCTATGCTCCGCATAAGGAGGAGGAATGAATGCTCCGTTATTGGCATTCCACATTCTTGCTTCATTGATGCTTGATGTTAATAAAAGCTCTCCTGTGTAGTTGAAATTTGCAGAAGTCAGCGGTACGATATTATGAAGACTATCGTAATGCTCAACTGTAAAAAGTGTATCTCCTGTTTTAAAATTCCAGACAACAGCTTTGCCTATCCATGTGGCGGCGGCAAGCTTTGAACCGTCGGGACTAAAAGCTACGTAAGGTACAACTCCGTTTGTCTTTGTATCAAAAGTTCTATCAAATTTTTTAGTTGTTGTATTCCAGATATTGCAAAGTCCGATATTATTGGCTGTTGCGATATACTTTCCATCGGGGCTGTAAGTAGCAAACCATAACGAACCTGCATTAAAACTAACGGTATCTTTAATGGTTCCCGTTGCAACATCCCAAACAAAGCAAGAACCTTCTGTGCCTGAAGTTACGATATTTTTTCCGTCGGGACTGAAATTAGCAGAACGGACAAAATTAGTATGAGCCGACAATGTTCGAACAGAATCCCCTTTCACAATATCCCATATAATTGCAGTTTTATCTTCACTTGAAGTAACAGCATATTTCTCAATTCTATCAAAATTTGCCCAAAGAACTGCTTTTGTATGTCCTTTTAAATCAAATAATTTTGCACCATTGTTTGAATTCCAGATGCTGGCAAGTGAATCTTTACAAGCCGTAACGATTAAACTTCCATCAGAATTGAAATTTGCACAATTCACTCCGTTTTTATGATGCAAATCAAGTGTTCGTCCAATATTATTGGGCCAGAGTTGAATTACTCTGATAAGACATGAATCGCTCGGTTTATCAGGTACAAACCAGTTATATCTCAACCCGCTTACATTTTTTGCAAGTGTGTCCCAACTTGCTCCATTATTCACTGAATATTCAACCTGAACAACATCCGCAGGCAACAGACCTGTCCAAATTACACTTGCAGTATCACCAATAATAAAAACCTGATGCGGCAAAGGTTCAAGAATTTTCAAAGTAGCCGTTTTAGGCTGAGCATTTGGGAAGCCGCCTGTTATTAAAATATTTTTTCCGGAGCAGGCATCAGTTTTAATGTTTAAACTTCCAAATTCAAGTGCTGAGTCCAGTGGTGTAAACTTTACTTTCAGATTTCTAACTTCACCTTTTTGAAGTGTTATCGGCTGAATTATTCCTCCCTGTTCAATCGTGAAAACAGGGTTGTTGATACTCAATTCTGTTATTGTTACCGCTCCGTTTTTTGCTGTAATGGATAAATCAAGTGTTTTGTTCAAACCCGGCAAAACTGCACTAAATCTAAGAAAAGCAGGATTACTAACAATTATCGGTTGATAACTTTCAGGAATTTGAACACTTAGTTCGGTTGTGTCTTTGTTTTGAATATTTGATAATTGAATATTATGAACTTCTTTGCAGTCAGGATTTGCTGTCCAAATCACTTCACAGGGTTTGTAGTTCATCATTAAAGCCAGAACCGATGCGGCAAGACTATTAGTAAATTTCAAATCTTTAAGAACTAACAACTGCCCGCCTGTTCCTGTCGCAGTTCTTTTTAAATCTTCGTTGAACAAATCGGTTAGGCAGACAATGAATATCTTTATTCCAAGCTTTTTGGCATGACTAATTATTGTATCTGCATCTATCGTTCCGCTTCCATCGGTTATAAATACTATATTCTTATTAGTTTTACCCTGTGAGGCAATAGCAATGGCACCGGTTAAATCGTCCAGAAAACCCGGATCCCATTGGGAACCTTCGCTATATTTCAAATTTGCCAAAACATTGAGAAGTTTTGATTTATCGGTTGTAAACTCTTGCTCGAGATAACTGAATGCATCAAAACTTGTTACGGCAAATTCAGATTGATTGTTTGGAAGTAGATTTGCAAGATTTTCGGCAAACGTTCTGCCGATTTCAAATTTCCCCGATGCTGAATCAAGTCCAAGGTCAAAAGAAATAACAGCAGAAATTGAAGTTAACGGACTCTGTGGAAAGCAATTTATCCCTTTGATCAATGCTGTTGTGCCATTATCATTTATGCTGTAATCTGAAGCTTTTGGGGATATATTCAATTTCCCGGTATTATCGAAATCAAAATATTTAGCATTAATATCCGGATAATCAATTAGACTGTATTCAGTTAATTGAATTAATGGAAATGAAAAAACCGGAAATCGAAATAAAATAAAAAGAAAAATCAAAAAATATTTATACTTTTTCATTGCTATCTATAAAAATATTAAACTTCATCTGCTGCAATGCAAAAATAATCAATTAGTTACATATATAAAAAAACTTTTTCCAACGAATAAGTTAATGAGTACTAAAACCCATTCTGACAAGAAATCTTCGAAATATTTTTTCAAGTTTGAAAGTTGCTACAGCAAGCAGAATCGCGGCTAAAACATCCACCACGTAATGGTATCTCAGATAAATTGTTCCAAAAATCAAACTACCGCCAAAAACAAGAAATACCCATCTTAATTTGGAACGAAACTTGAATCCAAGATAGATATTCACCAAAGTTATCCATGTGTGACCGCTTGGCATACAATCCCGATTGACAAACAAAACCGGATTAATATTTATTCCCGATGGAATCCCTCCCCCGCTGTTCACTGAGCCTCTGAAAAACTCAGTCAGCCACAGCCCGGGCAAATCGGTTGACATTTGCGAAAAATCATGAAGTGTGAATCTTGGTCCGACAGCCGGCAAAACGAAATAACATAAATATGACATAAAAAATGCAAAGCCTACCATTCTCGAAAATTCATCAAACTCCAAATCCTTGCCTTTCAGATGAAGCTCTACACCATGGAACATCGGCAAAAAGAAATAAGTCATGTAGGTAAATTGCAGATATTCAGTCAATGCAGGAAAGGAAATATTTTTCAACCATTGAGTCGGATTCACGCCAAAAATAAATTTATCCCATGCAATAAGAATAGCATCATAATCATGCGGATTTATTGCCCTGATGTAAATCTGTGCCTGAGTGTAAATAAAGAAAACAAGCGGAGCCAGAGTAAGTTTTCGGAAAAGCTTGAAAATTCTGCCTGCATTCAGCTTAACATCCACAGTAGCAATAGAAATGATTCCGGCAATGATGAAAAGATTTATCAATATCCAGTTTGTGGAATTTTTAATCTCGGTATAGAATATGACAGCCAGAACAGTGTAAATCAATAAAATGATGATTGTATAAACATCAGTCAACGAAAGGATTTCTCTTAAATCAAACTTCAAAAGCGGTTCTAATTTTGCTTTTTTTATTTTTTCTGTATCCCGATTTTTATTTTCACTGTTCATTTTCTTAAGCAGTTTTAGATGAAATAATACTTTTCAAAAGTTCATTCAGTTTTGTAAAATCATCAGCAGTAAGCTCTTCTGCTCTTTTCGACAGAACATCCATTCCCCTGTTTTTCAATTCAATTGCAACTTCATCAATCTTTTTCCCGGTTTTGATTTCGAGAAGATTCTTCAAGGCATTTCTTAAAGTTTTTCTTCGCTGATTGAACGCCGCACGGACAATTTCTTTAATTTCAGTAAAATTTTCGTTTTTCCCGTCATTAAAAGCAAACTTGAATATTGACGATGTTACTTCGGGTTTGGGGTAAAAACAATTAGGAGAAACATCAAAGAGAATTTTTCCCGAACCGACCAAATTCAAAGCAACAGTCAGAATTCCGTAATCCTTGGTACGAAGTTTTGCGGCAAACCTTTGAGCCACTTCTTTTTGAAACATAATAATTGCAGATTCAATCAACTCAGAATTTTCCATCAGCCAGAAAGAAATATCGCTTGAAATGTTGTAAGGTATATTCCCTATTATCTTGATTTTATTGGAATTATTGATTTTCATCAGTTCAGGCAGATTGATTTCCCTGATGTCTGAATGAATCAATTCGAAATTCGGACGTAAATAAGTTTTTCTTAATAATTCGATAGCCCGCAAATCTGCATCAACTGCAATCAATTTGCAATTTTTTTCAAAAAGAAGTCCTGTAAGGGCTCCCATGCCCGGACCAATTTCGAGAACAAGGTCGCCATCGCAAATTCCGAGTGAATCAACGATTTTCGAGCTGATGTTTTTATCGGTCAGGAAGTTCTGCCCTAAAGATTTCTTTGGTGTTATCAATGATTTTCCATTTTTTAAAAATGCAAAATATAAAAAGCAAATTTAACTACAAAGAAATGAAAGGAATTAAGACAACAATGATATAAAAAGTTGAAAGTATTGGATTAATTTTCAAATTACATCATTTTATTAAAATGGTGCAATATTCAGCTAAACCATTGATAATATTTTAAATAATGATATTTATTATATTGCTTACTTGGACTTAAAAAGAAGCAATTTATGATATATTACATGCAATTCAATATTTCTCTATTAGGAGTGAAGTTTTTTTTATATCACTGAACGATTACAAAGGAAATAAATGAAAAATATATATATTGCTATAGTAATGAGGTAATAATATTTGATTTTTAAGGATATCAGTCTGAACTATAATCCTGCGAAAGACTTGCTCGTTCCTAATCATTTAAACAATAACGAGAAGGCAATTGAATCTGTCGAGAATAAAGGGCAGTTCAATTATTCTGACAGTAATCCCAAGAGGATGTGCTGTTTGTTGCCAAACCCGAACACTTAAACCATAAAATCTAAACTACAGTCAACAGCATGAAAGCATAAGTGAATCTTGCACTTTCGGGAACGAGTGCCAGTATTTTCTGTCCTTTTTTCAAATTCCCTAAATGGAAAAGTTCTTCGAGAATAACATATATTGAAGCAGAGCCGATGTTTCCTACCTCGGTTAAATTTGTGAACCATTTTTCTTTTGGAACGAGCAAATTATTTTTAATCAGTTCACTCTCAATGATTGTTCGGAAATATTCAGAGGACATGTGGGGTAGGAAATAATCTATTTCTGAAATATCAAACCCTTTGGAATCAAGTACCTTGACAAGATGACTAATCGCCGTCGGAACAATATTGTCATTCAACAGCCTTACATCCTGCTTAATTGAAAAAACTGAACGGCTGACCCAATCTGAAGGTTCGAAATCAGTCCAGCTTTTTAAGGAACCATGTCCGTTTTTTTCGGCACCTGAATACATACAAGTATCAAATTTATTTGCAAAAGAGGAAATGCTAATCCAGTCAATTTTCAGTGAAATGGGTGACGTGGGCTGATTCTCGATTAAAAATGCACCGGCACCATCCGAAACCATGAAACGGAGAAAATCCTTTTCAAAAGCAATCATAGGATTTTCAACGAGCTTGGAAAGGTGTTCGCTTTCGTATTCAAAATGCTTGGAGAGCATCCACGATGATGGCTTTTCGGATGCTACTGCGACAGCCCTTTCAGCTTCACCCGCAAGAATTGAAGTCCATGCAAATTTCAATGCCTGCATTCCAGTACAGCATGAACCGGCAAAGGAAGCAATTTCCATTTCTTTGCATTTCAGTTCACCGTGAACCATAGAAGCATGCGAGGGAATCATCTGGTCTGGAGTTGTCGTTGCCGTAGCAAGCAAATCAATGCCGTTCATCTCACTCATGTCCCGGAATAAAGCTTTGACAGCGTTAGCCGCCAACTCAGAGTTGGAGTGGGTGGAAATTCCTCTTTGGTCAAGGGCATAATATCTTTGTTTGATTTTATTATGCCTAAGTACAATGTTCTTAGCCCTCGACGGTTTTCCGCCAACCATCCCGATAAAGTTTTCAATATTATTATTTTCAACGGGTTCATTTGGTAAAAACTTAGAAATTCCCGTAATATAAGCTGATTCTGACATTAATTTCTATTTTTCAAATTATGGAATTACAAAACTACAAAGTTAGCAATTTGAATTTTAATTATCAAAGTTAAAACATTGCATTTATTATTTAGAATTATTAATAGAAAGTTCATATTTTTGAATTTCCGTTATAGTAGTCGTTAATTTATTTAATAAGGCTTTTAGCATGACACACACAGTACCTGTTTATTTGATGGTACCATTTGTTCTTATGTTGGGTTCAATAGCTGTTCTCCCGATTTTTGGAGAGCACTTTTGGAGTAAAAACAAAAACAAACTTTGGGTTTCTTTGATATTAGGAATACCCACAGTTCTTTGGCTGGCTTTTAACAATTTTTCTCATGAGCTTTACCATACAATGATTTTTGATTATATTCCATTCATCATTCTCCTTGGAGCATTATTTGTAATCACAGGAGGAATATTCGTTGACGGGGATATTGAAGCCAAACCGAAAATCAACACTTTGATTTTAATTATCGGAGCTGTTCTTGCATCATTTATGGGAACAACCGGTGCGGCAATGCTACTCATCAGAGTTCTGATTCATACAAACAAAGCAAGAAAATTCAAAGTTCATACTATTTTGTTTTTTATTGCGATTGTTGCAAATTGCGGAGGCTTGCTGACTCCGTTGGGCGATCCGCCGCTTTTTATGATGTATTTACGTGGAGCCGATTTCTTTTGGTTTTTGAAACTGTTTCCAGAATGGGCATTTGTTAACGGTATGCTTTGTTTGATTTATTATTTTGTTGATTCATATTATTGGAAAAAAGAATCTCCCGAAGTGAAGAGAATTGAAAGAACAAATGTCAAAAAAATTAAAATTCATGGAAAAATGAATTTTATCTGGCTTAGCGGAGTGATTTTGGCAGTAGCTTTGATTAATTCAAATTTCATTGAAACCTTGAAATATAATCATTATTTATCTTTTATCAGGGAAATTGCAATCATTTTCATGGGAGTGCTGTCATTGAAATTCACAACACATCTCACCAGAGTTGAAAACAGCTTTTCCTGGGAACCAATCGAGGAAGTTGCCTTTTTGTTTTTAGGCATATTCATCACAATGGTTCCTTGTATCATCTATCTTGAAACCAATGCAAATACTTTGGGTGTGGTCTCCCCCGCCTCATTTTACTATTTTACAGGAGGACTGAGCAGTTTCCTTGACAATACTCCATCGGCTGTAACTTTCTATTCTCTTGCTGAGGGATTAGTTCGAAGCAATGGAGCTTTGCTTATGAATACATCAACTGTTGCAGGCATACCCGAGGTTCTGATGAAAGCTATATGCGTTGGAGCTGTTTTCTTTGGTTCGATGACCTATATCGGCAATGGACCTAACTTTATGGTAAAAGCTATTGCTGAAAGTAACAATATCAAGATGCCTCACTTTTTTGCTTATATGTTTAAATTTTCATTGATTATTTTGCTACCTTTGTTTATTTTAACAGAATTGATTTTCATCATTAATAATTTGTAATATGGAAAATAAAGCTTTAATCGGTAAGAATATCTGGATAACAGGTGCAAGCAGTGGTATCGGCAAAGCTATTGCCGTAGGATTGATAAATTCAGGAGCTAACCTGATTCTTTCAGCATCGGCAGAAAAATCATTTATTGATTTGAAAAAGGAAATTTCTTCTGAAAAACTTGAACACATTCTGTTTCTTCCTTTCGATATAGCAAAAGTTTCCAATATTAAAAATGCTTACAAAATTATCGAAGAAAAATTCGGGCATATTGACATATTGGTGAATAATGCAGGGTTAGCCATTTTTAAAAGGTTGTTGGTCTTATCCGAAGAGGAATTTGATTTAACCTTGAATGTTAATCTTAAGGGTGCATATTTTATGTGTCAGGCTGTACTACCTGCTATGATTCAAAGAAAATCAGGTATGATTATCAATCTTTCTTCCGTAGCGGCAATCAAATCTTATACAAACAGTACTGCATACTCCGCAAGTAAAGCAGGTATGCTGTTGATGAGCCGATGCCTGAGAGATGAAGTAAGAAATGACGGAATAAAAGTCATTGACGTTCTGCCCGGTGCAACTCACACTGATATTTGGAGCAAAGAAGCAATCGAAAAGTATTCCGAAAGAATGATGTCTCCCGAAAATATTGCTAAAATTATTATCAACGCAATTGAGTCATCAATCGGAAATAATGCCGTTATTGAAGAAATAATCATCAGACCAATCAGCGGAGATTTGTAACTACCGGTTAATTGATATTTGAATTTTTTGTAGTATCAATTGAAATATACTGATTAACAACTTCAATGAATTTTTCTTTTGTTGGCGGAAATATTTCATAAGCGTAATTTCGGTGTGATGTTTCAGTCCATTCGCAGAGAATCGCAGTTGCTTTTTTGAAAGTATTCGTTTCATAAGCGAAGTTGAAACTATACTCAAGAGTAAAATAGCGAATTTGCTTGAAGTCATCCGAAAATATCACTCCGATGTAGTAAACCTCAGTCATAAATTCAGGTTTTGGCATTTCGACAATCAAAATTGTTTTTCCGTTATTCTGATAGAATGAGTGAGTTAATCCTACTGGAAGTAATTTCTTGATTTTGTTCTTTTCAGGTTTTATCAATTCGGTTACCTGATACCACATGTTGATAAGCTGGTCTTTAAGCTTTTTGTTTTTCAGGGTTGAATAAACATACTCCGGTTTGTCGAACACCAGATGTCTGAAGTATGCATGAGCAAAGTAATAATGATGGTCTCTCGGTTGCATAAAAGTAATATCCTATTTGTGTTACATTCTCAAAATGCAAATAAATGAGATATGGTGTCACTACAGGTCGTCTGAAATTTGGAGAAAATATTTCAATAAGTTATTCTTTTTCAAAAGATAACTTCACCCGGCATACCGATTTTTAGTGTTCCGTTGTTCTTGACCAAAACCTTAACGGCATAAACCATATTTACTCTTTCGTCTTTGGTCTGGATAATCTTGGGAGTGAATTCTGCCTGTGAAGAAATCCAGGTAACTTCGCCTGAGAAATTCATAATCTCTTTTTCATTTTTATCGGCAAGAACCTTAACCGTTTGTCCGATTTTTACTTTGGAAAGCTGAGCACCGCTAACATAGACACGAAGAATAATACCTTCCAGATCGGCAATTTTATAAAGGGGTTTGCCTGCATTTACAATTTCAAAACGTTCAGCAAATTTATTCAGAACAATACCATTCATTGGATTGATGATTACTGACCTTTTCAATAAATCTTTGGCTTTTTCTATCTGAACATCAATTGACTTGATTTCATTAAAAACAGGACTATTTTGGGTTTCAATCTGCAGAAGTTGTTTGTCAATAACCGAGATTGCACCGTTGATGTCGTCCACTTGTTTTTGAGTAGCGGCTTTTCCGGCAAACATTTTCTCAATTCGTTCTTTGTCCTTTAAAGCAACTTCTTTTTGTTGTTTAAGCACATTCAACTGAGCTGAAATAGAAGGGAATTTAGTTCCGATTGAAGATTTTTGAGCTTCAAGCTGTTTTAAACTGAGCCAAAGCTGAACGGTATCAATAATCCCGACAACTTTACCGGCTGTAAGCTTGGAGCCTTCTTCAATTTCGAAAAGAATCAACTTACCTGCAGATTCGGATGAAATAATAGTTTCTACGGCTTCAAAATTTCCGTAAGCATCAGATTTATTGCCATTTTTCGAACACGACAACAAAAGAAAGACTAAAAATAAGTATTTAATATATGATTTCAAGTTAAAAAGCTCCAACAAAAAATTAAGAATATTCTTTTCTAAGCTACGAAATTATGAATTTTCTTATTAAATACAAGCTTTTTCCTTTGAATATCAAAAAAAAAATGTTATTTTAATATTTTTGCAAGTCATTCAATATAAGTATGATTTGGAATCTTTGTAAGAATTAGTTTATGATTAAATTATTTGTTCTCTGAAATCATGAATTTTTGGAAAAAATTCGAATTAATATCTGAATCTGAAATTTCAAATAAAGTATTTTTAAATAATTTTGACAACTATTTGGCATATTATTTGTTTAGCAAAGTGCGTTACACATAACGAGATAAAAGAATGAAAATTATCAAATGCAAAAAACCATTGAGCCTCAAAAATGAGGGAAAACTCGAAATAATGTTCATCGGCACAGGAACTGCCTTTGGCAAAGATCTTTTCAATAACAATTTCATCATTGTCAAGGGTGATACTCATTTGATGGTGGATTTGGGAATGACCGGTCCGATAGCTTTAAAAAGTGTTGCCGGTTTGGATGTCAGTGATATTGAAAATGTCTTTATTACGCATAGTCATGCCGATCATATAGGAGGTATCGAATACCTTGCCCTCTTCCATAGATATGTGACTAACCGCTTGTCTGACAAAAACAAATTAAAGATGATTATCTCGGAAGAATATCAGGAAATTCTATGGAATCTTTCTTTACGTGGCGGGATGGAATGGAACGAAACAAGTTCGAGCGGAGAGAAATTAGTATTCGAAGATTATTTCGAACCTATCAGGCCCAAAGTGGTTTCAAACAGCCCAAGAACTACGCTTGAAATAGATTTTGAAGGGATTCACCTGGAAATATTCGGCACTAATCATATTCCTGAAAATGCCAAAACACAGCAACAGGCTTTTACTACCTATGGTTTGTTCATTGATAACCGATTGATGATTTCCGGCGATACCAAATTTGATACGAAGTTGATAAAAAAATATTCTGATAAATCTGAAATAATTTTTCATGATGCTTCTTTCTTTCCAAATCCGGTTCATGCATCGGTGCAGGAATTAAAAACCCTGAATTCAGAAGTGAAGAAAAAAATATATCTTATGCACTACGGCGACGATTGGAAGAACTATGATGCTTCCGATTTCGGAGGATTGGTTAAGCAAGGCTATCGCTACATCTTTGAATAGGAAAATTTATGGATGTTTTTTATCAATTCTTTAATCATCTTGCCAATGTAATTTATATCATTGGCTTTATGATAAAGAATATGCTTTGGCTTAGAGTTGTAATGATTCTTGGAGCCTGTTCCGAGATTGTTTATAATTATTACTATTTCGAATCGAAACCACAATGGAGTCCAATTATCTGGTGTATTGTCTGGATTCTGGTCAACGCATTTCAGCTTGCTATATTGATTAAAGACAGAATGAATTTGAAACTCACCGAAGAAGAAGAAAAAATATACAACCTCTCTTTTCCAAAATTATCTAAAGTAGAATTTAATAAACTAATTAAATCTGCAAAATGGACTGAATCCGAACCCGGTACGGTTCTCGTTGAAGAAGGTGCTGTAATTAGCAGACTTATCGTGATTTTCAGCGGTATTGCCGAGATTAGAATGAATAATGAAATTGTGGCATACATCAGGGATGGAAACTTCATAGGCGAAATGAGTTTTATCACCGGAAATGTTACAACGGCACAAGTTGTTTGCTTTACTAACTGCAGATATCTTTACTGGGATAAATCGCTCCTGATGAATCTTATCGGAAAACATCATGAAATTGAAGAAGGATTGAAATCTTCGTTCAATATGGATTTGGTTAATAAATTAGTAAAAAAAGCGTAGATGTTTAGACGCTTAGTCGTTTAGTTTTGAAGAGTTTAAGATAAGCCCCCCCCTGTCCCCCATTCCCAAAAGAATTAATTTGGGTTGATTTAAGAAATGAACTCTTAAAAATCCTCTTCATCCTCAAATCCATTCAATCCGTGGTTCACATAGTTTCAAAAAATAAGGGCTCAATCCCCGAAAGGTTAGAGCCCATATAAATATTAAAGTATTCCAACTATTTGATTATTACAATCGGAATTGTTACCGAACCAGTTGCATTTTTCAAACTAATGAAATAAGTTCCGTTACTCAAATCATTAACATTAATCTGTTCAGTGTGCTGTCCTTGGGGCTGAAGACCTAATTCAAGAGTCTTAACAGCAATTCCGAGAACATTATGCAACTCAATCCTTAAAATGCCATCTGCTTCATTTCTGTAAGTAATAATGACCTTGTCAATAGCAGGGTTCGGAGAACCCGAAATCTCAAGACCGCTTGCTGAGTTTATAGCATCTTCAACGCCTGTATATTGGAATTTGAATGTATCGGACATATCAGATACACAACCATTTGCATTGATGACCTGAACGCTGAATTCGCCTGAATGATTCGGGCTGAAACTCTGAGCAGTTGAACCATTTATTTTAGTTCCGTTTTCAAACCATTGATTTCCGGTTGAGGAAGAAGAATTTAGGATGTTAACACTTTGAGAAATAACAGGTTTTGCAGGTTTTTCATAAACTTCAACCTGTTTTGAAATTTTTGTTAAACATGCGGTTTCGGCAAAAGTTTGAGATAAACTAACAGTACCCTGACCTTTATTAGTCCAGATAACATCTACTGTTTTTGAATTATCGGCACCAACAATTGAACCATTCGTTACTGTCCATTTAAAGTTCAAACCGGACTGGTCGTTAGTCGTATATGTTGTTTTAACATTTTGGCATATTGCTGAATCGCCTATTATAATTGGCTGAGGAGCAGGAAATACTTTTACATCCTGAGATAAAACAGTCGTGCAGGTTGAACCGCTAATAGCTGTAAGTGAAACTTTACCGGTAACAGCGTCAGTCCATGTAACTTCGATTTTTCCCTGCGATAAATGCTTCACCTGCTGACTGCCGTAAACATCCCACGCGTATGTTACTCCTGCAGTTGTATCGGCTGTATAAACTGCCTTTGTACCCTGACAGATTGAAGTCGGACCGGAAAATAGTGCTTTTGGAGAAGTGAACAAGTTGACAATAAAAGTTTGAGAATTTACGCAACCTGTTTTTTTGTTTGTTACTTTGGCAGTAACTTTTCCATAAGATACTCTGTCCCATTTAATAATCAGAGAGGTTACAGATTTATAGCCGATAATGGTTCCGTCTTCAACGGTCCATGAAACATTTGCATTCATTGTGTCAACAAGTGAATATATGTACTCTTTTTCACTACATGCTTTAAATACACCCGAAAGATTGACTTTGGGTAGTCTGTTGAGTGTAACGTCCTGCGAAACATAGTTCTTGCAACCGGTAGTGTTATCAGTTATTTGTAGTTTCAAAGTACCTTGGTCCTGAGCAACCCAATTAACAACGACAACGGTACTGTCTGTTTTTCCAATGATATTACCTCCGTTAGCAGTCCATGCATAAGCAACAGTCGGATTATAAGTAGCACTATAAGTTTCAGTGGTATTAACACAAGTTTCGAGCTTTCCTTTAATGAAAGGTTTTGGCACATCCTTAACCGTAACATAATAAGTGAAGGATTGCGAGCAACCGGTTGAATCAACTGTTTGTGTTACGGTGATTGAGTTATTTCCGGCATTTAACCAAAATACAAAAGCTTGATTCCCAACTGAACTTCCGTCAATTGTACCACCCATAACTGACCATCTGTTTGTTCTTCCGGGTATTGTTGGGGTCGTATAGGGGATGCTTATAGCATTACTCACACAATTAAGATTAGTTCCTGTTATGGTCGGAGTCGGTAAAGGATTAATCCGGACATTTTGAAAAGCCGAGTCAACACACCCTGTTGCTGTAACAGTTTGGATAACAGATAAAGTCCCAGCACTGTCACTTGTCCAGTTTACATTAATTTTGCTCTGTCTGTTTGAACCTGTAATTGTTCCATGAGTGACCGTCCAAACATATTGATTGCCTGATTTTTCTGCAACCGAATAATTCTCATTGGCTAAAGCACAAGTCTTGAAATTGCCAGCGATTACGGGAGTTGGAAGTAAATTAATACTAATGATTTGAACAATAGAATCAACACATCCGGTAGCGAGAATAGTTTCGGTAAGAATTAATCTGGCAGTAGTATCAGTCCATCTTACAGAAATATTGGGTAAGGTTTGAGAACCAAGTATTGTTCCACCGTGGGCTACCCAATTATAAGTAACTCCGGGAGTTGGACCGGTGGAATAATCCTGAATACTTTTTAAACATACAGAATCTAATCCTGAAATTGCTGGGGTTGGAAGAGGATTAATTGTCACGTCATAGGATAAATATGATGTACAACCTGTTGAAATGACAGATTCAGTTAATTTTATTTTTCCGTTAGTACCACTTCCCCAATTAACAGTTACAGTGTTTTGAGTGGAGTCTCCGATTATGGTGCCACCAACAACCTCCCAAAAGTATTTGATGTCAGAAATTTCAGGAGTTGTATATGTCTGAATACTCTTTGCACATACACTCAAATCACCGCTAATTTCAAATGACGGTAGTGGATTAACAAGTACGCTTGTTGTAACTGAGGCAGAGCAACCTGTAGCTTCAATCACCTGAACTAAAGTAATAGAACCTTGCTCGGTTGTCCATGATACGGATACATTTTCATTAGTCGAAGAGCCATTTATTGAACCACCCATAACAGACCATTGATAAGTAACATCCTTAACATTTGGAGTTGAATAATTTTCTGTACTATTTGCACAGACCACAAAACTACCATCAATTTCAGGTGTTGGTAATGAATTTATATAAACTTTCTGGCTGTCTATTCCGGAGCATCCGGTATTACTAACTGTCTCTGTTAAATATAAGTATCCTCCGTCCTGAGTCCATGTTACATTAACCTGATTATTCGTTGAAGAACCGTTTATTGTTCCTCCGGTAATTGACCAAACAAAAGTTTTTGATGCATCTTCTGGTACTGAATAGTCTTGAGTCTGACTATCTGCACATAATGAAAAATTGCCTTCAATGTGTAGTGTAGGTAAAGGATTGACAGATATATTTTTGGAAATAAAGTTGGTGCAACCTGTATTTGTGTTGGTTTCGGTAAGTTTAACCGAACCATCAACGTTATTCCAAGAAACGGAAACCGAATTAGCTGTCGAAGAACCGTTAATGGTTCCTTGTTCAACTGACCATTGATAAGTTCTACCTGGGTTAGATGGTGTTGAATAATTATGTGTTGTATATTCGCAAACACTCAGAGCTCCAGTGAAATCCGGTGCAGTTCCGTCGCTAATTATAACGGATTGCGTAGTTGAAGCCGTACATCCGGTTGAATTAATGGTTTCTACCAAGTTTATTGAACCACTTGCCGAACCCCATGTAATCAGAACAGAGCTACCATTTGAAGAGCCTACTATCGAACCGCCGTTTACTGACCAGTTGTAAGAATAATCGGAATTCTCATTTGCCTGATAATATTCAGTTCTATTTCTGCAAACTTCAAAGTTTCCACTAATATTTGGATTTGGTAATGGATTTACAACTATCTGATGTGACGTAGTTTTTGAACAGCCTGTTTCAGTTACAACTTCAGTTAAATTTACAGACCCGGTATTTGCAGTCCAATTTACAGTCAACTGGTAGGTTGTTGAAGAGCCAACAATTGAACCTCCGGTGACAGACCATTGATAGGTATCACCTTCAGTTTGAACAGCATTATACACCTGAGATCTATTGTCGGTACAAATTGAGAAATTCCCTGATATTTCAGCAGGTGGTAATGCATTTATAATAATATTTTTGGAAACTGTTTTTTCGCAACCTGTTGCAGTAATGACTTCACGAACTGTTACAGTACCGTTCAGACTATTGCTCCAAGTAATGTTTACCTGATTATTAGTTGTTGAACCGTTTATCGTGCCTCCGGTGACAGACCATTGATAAGTAACTCCACTAACTGAAGGTGTGGAATATGTTTGAGTTGAGGTGGCACAGACGGTGGTGTTGCCGCTTATATCAGGAGTCGGTAAAGGGTTAACAATAACATTTGCCGAAGTAAACGAAGTACAGCCAGTAAAAATATCGGTTTCCTGAAGATTTATAGCACAGGATGAACCTATTATTGTAATATTGATTGTACTACCCAAATTGCTGTTAATAGTTCCACCGTCCACTGTCCAGTTGTAGGTGTAATTAGAATTATAGTTAGCTACATAAGTTTGAGTCCTGTTATCAGCACACACAACAAATGTCCCGCTAATCTGGGGATTGGGGACATAATTCATTGTAATATTTTGTGAGGATGATGCTGCACATAATGTCGCATTTACTGTTTCAGTTAATCTAACCGAGCCAGAAGCGGCCTGCCATAAAATTCTAACAGTATTGTTGCTTGACGATCCAACAATTGTACCGCCGGTAACCGTCCAATTATAAGTAACTCCTGTAACGGGGGTTGTGGTATAATTCTGTATTGCCTGATCCGAACAAAAAACGAAAATACCGCTAATTGATGGAGTCGGCAATGGATTTATTGTAATATTTTGAGTTCTTGTTGTTGCACATCCGGTTGATGGTATCGTTTCAACGACTCTAATACTTCCTGTACTGGCAGAACTCCATGTTACTGACACAGTATTTGAGGTTGATGAACCGGAAATAGTTCCTCCTGCGGAAGACCATTGATATGTATTACCACTTTGAGAAGGAGTAGAATATGTTTGTACGCTCGTGGCACAGACACTGAATGTTCCTGAGATACTTGGATTAGGAATAGGATTAACATTAATATTGCGAGAAGTTGAAGCCGTACATCCGGTTGCAGAAATTGTTTCCAAAATTGAAACAGTTCCGGAATTAGCCGACCACGAAATTGAAACAGTATTTGTAGATGAACTTCCGTTAATTGTTCCGCCGCTTACTGACCATTGATATGCAACCCCTGAAACAGAAGGAGTAGAATAGGTCTGTGTTCTATTGTCGTCGCAAAAAGTAAAGGTACCGCTGATTGAAGGGGTAGGAAGCGGATTGATTGTAATGCTTTGGTTAACTGTTTTATTACAGCCGGTAGCCGTTATAGTTTCAGTCAGACTTAATGAACCTGAAGTAGAATTCCAAGTTATTAAAACAGAATTTGATGAGGAACTGCCATTAATGGTACCACCTGTTACAACCCATTGATAAGTATTTCCTGATACTAAAGATGTGGAGTAACTGGATGTAGAATTGTAGCATGGTGAAAAAGTGCCGCTTATCGTTGGATTTGGTAATGGATTTATATTAATATTCTGAGTTGACGATGCTGTGCAACCGGTAGCTGAGATAGTTTCAGTTATTCTGATTGACCCTGTTGTTCCACTACCCCAAGTTACAGAAACCGATGGGTTGGTTGATGAACCGGAAATTGACCCTCCTGTAGCTGACCATTGGTAATTAACTCCGGATACAGTCGGTGCAGTGTAAGTTTGAGTACTGCTTGCACAAACGGTTGTATTTCCGCTGATTGAAGGATTGGGCAAAGAATTTACTATAGTATTCTGGGAAGATGACGCTGTGCAACCCGTAGCCGTGAATGTTTCGCTAATTGTCAATGTTCCGCTGTTTCCACTCCAGGTAACTGAAACAGAATTACTTGTTGAGGAACCGTTTATTGAACCGCCGGTTATAGTCCATTGGTAAGTTACACCGCTGACTGATGGTGTTGTGTAGGTTTGAGTCCTGTTATCGTCACAGATACTGAAATTACCGCTAATTGAAGGAGTTGGTAAAGGGTTAATCGTAAGATTACTACCATTGCTGGTTCCTGTAACTTGGGGATCAGAAGCTATTGTTCGTATTCTGTACGAGGTTCCGTATCCTGTGTTGGTAGGAGTGGCAACGTTTACTGTTGAACTTACTCTGCCCGGGTAAGTACCAAGTACAACCGGATTTGCAAAACTTCCGGTGGAACTTGATAACTGCACAGTGAAGACATTGTTAACATTGAAGGCGTAATCTACTGCCCAGCTGACACTTATCTCGGAACCTGCACAAAATGTTGTGCCTGTTACCGAAGTGTATAATTGAGAAAAAGCATTGTTTGCCGAAAATAGCACAGCAAAAACAATGAGCATCATTAGTTTTCTACGTAAAATTACTGACATATCAGAATCCTGTTTTATTTTGTAAATATTTTTCAAAATTTTATTCATTAATAACTAATTTGGATGATAAATTTCCAACTTTTATAAGCAGAAACCTTTCATCTGAAAGTTATTATAATGATTCAAACTATTTTTCCTAATTTAACTTATTATTAAATAGGTATATATAGAAATACAATTTATAAATTTTTTTAAAATTTTGAAAGCCGAAAGGCATAAAAAGTTAAAAAGAAGTCAAAATATTCACATTTTTACAATATTCTTTTGATATTTTTTAAATTTTTGTAAAATTCCATTTTATTATTTTTGTAATTTTGCATTCTTACAGTCAAGTAGAACTCAAGGAAAATATGCTGGAAAAAAATATATACGACAAAATCGAAAGCTACATGAAACAGCAAGAGCAGTTTGGTGATGTCATTTTTTTTGATTCTTTGAAGAAAGATGAATCATTAAACGTCATTGCAGAAGTACATCCAAAAGAAAAGAAAAATATTGTGATTGATGATGAAATGGATTTATTTGAGCCTTTACCGGATTGGAAATCGGCAATGACAATTCAAGAACTAAAAGAGAAAATTGAGAATTGCAAAAATTGTCTTCTTGGCGAAACAAGACATAATTTTGTTTTTGGAAGTGGTAATCCGAATGCAGATATAATGGTTATCGGTGAAGCTCCCGGTGCTGACGAAGATGCTCAGGGACTACCGTTTGTCGGTCGTGCCGGTATGCTGTTAACTAAAATTCTTGAAGCAATCAATTTGACCAGAGATGAAGTTTTTATTTGCAATATTTTAAAATGCCGACCGCCTCAGAACAGAACTCCGGTTTCTTCTGAAGTTGATGAGTGCGAGCCGTATCTGAAAAAGCAGATTGAACTGATTAAACCCGCTTTTATTCTTGCACTCGGATTGACTGCGGTTGATACTCTTTTGAAAACGAAACATAAAATGGGCGAAACACGTGGCAAAATACTGAATTATCACGGTATAAAAATGCTTGTTACCTATCATCCTGCAGCTCTTTTGAGAAATCCGAACTGGAAACGTGAAACTTGGGAGGATGTAAAATCGTTAAGAAGGATGTATGATGAGTTTTTGAAGAATAAAGTGAATGAATAAAAGAAAAAACGTTTCAGTTAGTTTTTCCTCAGTAGTGAAATTTGTCATTCTGACACGAAACGAAGTGAAGTGGAAGAATCTAAAAGTGGTAGTTGGAATAGATTCTTCGATAGGCTCAGAATGAAAAATTAAAATTATTGTACTTTTAATAAAGCAATAAAGCAATTTCTTTAAAGTTAATATTAGAAAATTTTTTTGTATTATAATAAATCAGGTTTAAAAAAATGAACATAGCAGTATTATTCGGTGGAATATCCAGCGAGAGAAATGTATCCATAAATGGTGGTAGAGCAGTTATTGAAGCTTTGAGAAGCAAAGGACATAATGTTATACCAGTTGACCCTGCTTTCGGGGTTGATATTCATCTTTCTGAAGGTGTGATTGCTAATCCTTCAACTTACCCTTCCTTTGATGAATTAAAGCAATATAACCCCAAAAAGATTATTGACTGTATCAATTCCGATATTTTTGATACTGTTGATGTTGCATTTATTGTTCTTCATGGTAAATATGGTGAAGACGGCAGAATTCAGTCTTTGCTTGAAATTCGCGGAGTTCCATATACGGGAAGCGGAGTAAAAGCAAGTGCAATCGGGATGGATAAGAACGCTTCGAAAATGCTTTTCATGGCTTCCGGAATTCCAACACCGCCTTGGGTGAATGTCCGTCAGCCGGATTATGATAATTATGATTTTTTCAAGGAAATTCGTTCAGAATTAGGCGACCATTTGGTCATTAAACCAAATAACCAAGGCTCCTCAATTGGAGTTACTATAGTCGAAGACGGAAATCTTGACGGGATTTTTCATGGAATAAAGTTAGCTTCAGAATATTCCAGACTTGTTCTTGTTGAACAATTTATTGAAGGAAGAGAAATCACTGTCGGTGTTATTGGTGAAGAGGCTTTACCTGTTATTGAAATAGTACCGCAAGATGGATTTTACGATTATAAACATAAATATTCTAAGGGACATACCGAATATGTTTGCCCAGCAGAAATTACAGAGGATATTGCCGATTTTGCACAAAGTCTTGCCGTATCATCATTTGTTTCTTTGGGTTGTTCGGGATTTGCAAGATCGGATTTCAGACTTAATGAAGACGGTCAGCCTTTCTTGATGGAAATCAACACAATACCCGGTTTTACCGCAACAAGTCTTGTTCCGATGGCAGCAAAGGAAGTAGGAATTGAATTCCCTGATTTATGCGAAAAAATTATTCAACTTGCTTTGGAAGATTAAACTTTAAAAATAATAAATGAAAAGAATTAGAAAATGAAAGATATTAAACTTTGTGGTTTAGGAAACGGTTTACTTGATTTGCAATATGAAGTAGATGATGAACATTTAGTTAAGTTTGGATTGAATAAAGGTGAAATGAGGCTTGTAAGTGCTGAAAGTCAGGCTGAAATGATCAGCTCTGTCGGAAATCTCAAATTCAATAAGTCCAGCGGCGGCTCTGCGGCAAATACCATAATTGCATTTGCTCAGTTTGGCGGAAAATCTGCTTACCAAACAACGTTGGGAAATGATGACTTCGGCAAGCATTATGCAGACGAATTCAAAGAGCTTGGAATTGAACTTTCGACTGAATTTCTTACTGAAGAGCCGACTGGAACTTGTCTGGTTTTGATAACTCCCGATTCAGAACGAACTATGAATACTCATCTCGGTGCATCAGCATTATTTATCAGGGAACACATAAATGAAGATTTAATAAAACGAAGTGAATGGATTTATCTGGAAGGTTACAAACTTACCGCTGAGTCAAGTGCAGATGCAGTGTTTAAAGCAATTGAAATTGCAAAAATTAACAATACTAAAATATCATTCACTTTTTCGGATGTTTTTGTAGTTGAATTTTTCAGAGAGGAAGTTGAAAAGGTTGTAGCAAATTCAGATTTAATTTTTTGTAATGAAAATGAAGCTAAAGCTTTTACAAAATGTGAAAATCTTGAAGATGCTTTTACAAAATTAGCTGAAGCATGTCCTAATGTTGTTATGACGTTAGGAGCAAATGGTTCAATGATTAGATTCGAAGGAAAAACTTATAAAATTCCGGCATATCCCGCCAAACCGATTGACTCCACTGGAGCAGGAGACATCTTTGCAGGTGGATTCTTATACGGTTTACTTTACGAAGGTTCAGCTGAGAAAGCCGGACACATAGCTTCTTATTCAGCCGCAAGAGTTGTTTCCCAAATGGGTGCAAGGCTGAAAGAAAACCATAAAGAATTGATAAATAAAGTGCTTGTTAAATTTAGTTAATATTACATTAAATGACAATAAATAATCAATTGAAAATAAATATAGTTAATAAGGTTATTATTTTTTTTCTTTTTACTCTTTCTGTATATTCCCAGGGAGGTATGAAATTTCCTGAATTTTCAAAAAGACTTGAACCTTATTTTGATTCCGAATTAATTGCCGATTTGGAAAAACGACTTCCTCAAGGAAGCAATTATTCTATATGGGGATGGGATGCCGGAGATTTTTCCGGTGATGGAAATTATGATGTTGCGTTTACAGTTAAAATTGCCGCTGATAATCGAAAAATTGTTCAGGTTTATATGTTTGTTGACATTGACGGCTATTTGACAGAGGTTTCTCAAATGTCTTACGAATATTTCGAGTTGCCACTTGAAATCGGAATTATTATCAAACAAAACACTTGTTTTGTTACAAAGAAGTTTAAACAATTCAACTGGGAAATCAAAGGTTACAGGTTCGATAACGGCAATATTAATTTGATTGACCAGTTCACTACTGAAAAATTAGATAAATTCACTCATGAAACTTATGATAACTTTGATAAACTGCAAAGGGGAGAAAAGTATGTTTCTACAAATAAAAATGATATAAAGTTTCAGGTCAATTATGTTTCCGTACCTTCATATTCCCGCGGCAGGCAGATTTTCAGGGGTTTTCCATCAGAAGCAATTGTTGACAAAATTGATTTTGTTACTAAAGGGGCTTATTATTGGAAAGGTAGCGACGATGCTTCATTTACAATTAAATCTGCTTACGACAGCGAGTATTTATATTTAACTCTGCGTGTTAAGGATGATTTTTTTATTCCATTGAATTGTGACAATTGCTCGGCAGATTATTTTGAAGCATGGTTCGATGTTACTCCGTTGAAGACGGAATCGAGGTTTTTGAAAAAATCAGGGGATAAATTAATTTTCCGTGATAAAGATAAAGGTGCAAGTATATTCTGCATAAAAGTATATCCCGGAAATTTTCTTGAAAAATTTGCCTTTGTGAAGGATGTTAGCTCCAGTGAGGATTTGGAAAGTTTTCAGAAAAATGCAGTAAAAAAAATCAAAGCGATAAGTTCTTTAAAAGAAGATGGTTATATTCTGAAGTTCAGAATTCCTTTTGCATTCTTTGGATACGAAAGTGCACCTGTTGATACTAAAACTACTGAAATTGGTTTTACTGTCGTTTATCATGATATTGACAATGAATTCAGACCTGAAGAAGAGACAACAATCTGCAGTTCATCGTTTGACCCCAAAAATCCTTCAAGCTTTGGTTCACTGCTATTAATTCCAAATGATAAATGGTACGGAAGCTCAGAAAATATATTTACAGAAGATATTATTAAAAATTTGATTGATATGGGATTCTAATGAAACCGGTTAGAGCAAAGTTTGAAATAAACAACGGACTAATTACTAAAATTGAACCCTTGGAAAACGGTGTTTCTGTTAGTATTGACGGCGAAAATATTTTTTATCCAAATGCATATGCATATCAGGGGTTTGCTGATTCTCACGGTCATATTGCCGGGCTTGGAATCATGCTCAATGTTACAAATTTCGAAAAAGCTAAATCTGCTGAAGAGTGTGCCGAGAAAGCCTTTAAAAAGCCATCATTCCGGGGTACCTGGGTTTTTGGAAGAGGGTGGAATCATGAAAAATGGAAGAAAAATGAATTGCCGACTGCAAAAATTCTTGATAAATACTTCCCTGATGTACCATGCTATTTCGTTAGAGTTGATGGTCATTCAGCTTGGGTTAATTCAAAAGCTATGCAAATATGCGGCATCGGCAGAACTTCTGCTAATCCCAAAGGTGGGATGATTTTAAAGGACGGTAGCGGAAACCCAACAGGAATCTTGCTTGACAATGCAATGGATATCGCATTTAATAAAATGCCGAAATTTTCTACCGACCAATTGAAAAAAATGATACTAAATGCTACAAAGGAATTGAAGAAGAACGGACTAACTCATATTCATGATATGGATTTAGACCCGAGACTTATTCCTTTGTTCAAGGAACTTGATAATGACAATCAGCTGAATGTTCATGTTCATGCTTATGTTAAAGCACAAAAGGATGATTGGACAAAAGCGATAAGCGAACCATATTATGGGAATAAATTTAATATTACAGGGCTAAAGTTTTATGCAGATGGGGCTCTCGGTTCCAGAAGTGCATCCTTATTGGACGCATATACTGATAGTCCATCATCGAGAGGATTACTTCTGATTGATCGCGAAACCCTGTTCAAAAGAACTAAAATCGGTGTAGAACATGGATTTCAGATTGCAACTCATGCCATAGGTGACAATGCGAATAAAATGGTTGTGTCAGCATACCAAATGCTTAGAAATCAAAAAATAGCTAAAACTGAAGATATTCTCAGATTGGAACATGCTCAAATGATTAATCCGGAAGATATCAAGAGAATTGCTGATAACAATATTTTATGTTCGGTACAGCCGATTCATTGCATAAGCGACTATTCGATGGCAAAAAAAAGAATAGGGAAAAGATGCCAAAACTCATATCTCTGGAAAACACTGCTAAGTAATAATATCAAAATTGCCGGTGGTTCCGATTTCCCCATTGAATCTCATAATCCGCTCATTGGGTTAGATGCTTTTATCCATAGAGTGCCATTTAATGAAGAAATTCCATGGTTTCCCGAGGAAATTCTTTCTCCCGATGAAGCAATAACTGCTTTTACAACTTCACCCAAGGAATTTCTTGGAATTCACGATAGTGAATATGGAATTGTTTTAGGCAAAAAAGCAGAATTTACGATTCTTGATGCAAGCGTTTCTGTTATCGAAGAACCTCTTCAAAATAGAATAAACGTATTAGAGACTATTTGTTAGAAAGATTTCTGAATTTTGAGATGCGACTTTTTGGTTAGTTATTTAGTATAATTCAAATATATGTTAGAAAAAATTATGGATTATTTTCAATCAACTAATGAACAATCAACCCGTGAAAAAGGTAAGGTATCCGAAAAAATTGCCGAAGATTTTTTATTAGCCAAAGGTCTTGAAATTGTAAAAAAGAACTTTCAATTTGGCAAAGTGGGTGAGATCGACATTATAGCAAGACATAAGGGTGTTCTTGTTTTTGTCGAAGTAAAATCCTGTACAACAAAACTTTACGGCGACCCATTATTCCAAGTCACTCCCAAAAAAGCAAAACAAATCAGAAAAGTTGCCGAAGGTTACTTATACATCAACAAAATCTATGATGTTGACTGCCGGTTTGATATAGTTGCAATTGATTTATCTGAAAATGAAAAGAAAATTGAGCATATCGAAAATGCAATTATGTGAAGAATATTAGAATCAGTTTACCGAAAGTTCATTCTTGATTTCCGATTCAAAAAGCTTTGAAACCAGAATAGGAAATTTGTTGAGAAGTAATCTGATTTTCTCTATATGATAAGCTTGAAGAGCTTTGAACAATATTGTTGAATAATCATATAGAACCGGAAGATTATTTTTAATTGAAAATTCGCTGATTTCATTTGAGAAATTCTCAATATCATCAATAATGAAAACATCCAGAACTTCTTTGCACAAAGGAATGTAATAATCTAACAACTCATCTTTAATTTTTTGAGGTATAGAATGATGTTCAGTTTTATTAAGTTCATCAATCCGGAGCATTAAAGCAAATATATCGTCTTCAATCTGAAAGTCTTTAGGAATAACCGGATTAAATGGAAGGAATTTTTTGAGCATTGAAATTAGCTCATTCTGTCTGATTGGTTTGCGTAAATAACCGTCAAATCTTTTTGAAATTTTTTCTTCTGCATCTTTCATAACTGATGCAGTAAAAGCAATTACCGGAATTTTTAAACCCATTTTTTTTAGGGATTTTACAGCTTCATAACCATTGAGATTTGGCATACGAATATCCATAAGAACCAAATCAGGCTTGTTATTTGTTATTACTTCAAATCCTTCTTGTGCCGAACCTGCTTCTAAAACAATAACATTATATAAATCCAAGTATCCTTTGACAAGTTCTCGATTGTATTCGTAATCATCTATGACAAGAACTTTGGAGCCTTTGAATTCAATATTTCCGGAATCATTTTCATCAATTTGGGCGATATCGAATTCATCATGAGATACTTTAATGTTTGAAAATTCGATTTTAAACTTGCTCCCTTTTCCAACAACAGAATCAACTGAAATAATACCGTTCATTTTTTCAACAAACCTTTTGGTTATTGCAAGTCCCAATCCAGTACCACCAAACTGTCTGGTATTGGAATTGCTATTTTGACTAAAGGGTTCAAAAATAATTGACAATGCATCTTTTGGAATTCCAATTCCTGTATCATCAATTTCAAGCGTTAGAACTATTGTTGTTTCATCTGTGTATTTGTAATTAAAACTGACTTTAACACTTCCTTTTTCAGTAAATTTTACGGCATTTCCAACAAGATTAAACAGTATTTGCCTGAAACGAATACTGTCAAGTAACAATTTCTTTGGCATTCCTTCAGGAATGTGAGTATTATAAATAAGCTTCTTATCATTTAAAGTTTGAGAAAAGGCATGGCTTACTTCCATCAATGCTTTTTCAATATCAACAATTTCGGGAATAATTTCCATTTTTCCCGCTTCAATTCTCGAAAGGTCAAGAATATCGTTAATTAATCTTAGAAGAACTTTACCGCTGGTATAAATAATATTCAAGTAGTTTTGTTGGCGTGTATTTGGTTCAGCACTTTTCAACAGCAACTCACCAAACCCAAGAATTGAGGTCATTGGAGTTCTGATTTCATGAGACATATTAGCAAGAAATTCACTCTTTGTACGATTAGAACGTTCAGCAAACTCTTTCTCTTCGGCAAGTTTTTCTTCATAAATCTTATGTTCAACGGCTGATCCAATGTTAGATGAAAAGATTTTTAATATCGTTTTTTGTTCTTCAATCCAATCAAATTCTATTTGATAATTAGAAAAAATAATGAATCCCCAAAATTTATCCCTTATTAATATCCCACTTAATAAAATTGAATTATTTGATAAAGATATAAACTGTTTCTGGTCCTCAATTGTTAATTCATTGTAATTCAATAAAATAGACTCACCATTCGAAATTCTTTGCATCAGGTCGAATGAAATATCAATCGTATCGTCATTTTCATTTTGAAGTCTATTAATATTGTGGCTTGAGAACCATTGACTGATTTTTTTAAATGATGTGTATTCATTCTGATGCTGATTGGTTTTCGAATAGATAGTAATTTTTCCTACAGATAATTTCCCTCCCAATGTTTTAATTGCTTCATCAAGTCTTTGATTGAAATTCCCTTTTGACATCAAAATACTTGCCGCTTGAGCAACTGCTTCAAAAAAACCTTTTTGTTTAAGGTAGTTATCCTGAGTATTTTTTCTAATTGTAATATCACGGGCAACGCAGATATATTTATCAGGTACCGAGTGATTCTCATGAATGATCTGACTGGTAGTTTCTATCCAAATATACTTTCCGCATTTTTGCCTGAATCTGAATGTAGCAACCCATCGGTCGGAGGATTTAATGAATAACCTTTTAGCAGAAATCCTGTCATTGTAATGAACATAGTCTATTATGTTTTTGCCTATTAATTCATGAGACTGATAACCGGTAAGTTGCAAAGAAGCAGGACTGACATAGATAAGTTGTCCAGTTGAAGATAATTTCATAATTAAGTCAGTAGAATTATCCGCTAAAAGTCTGTATAATTCTTCGCTTTCAAAAAGCTTTTTGTTAGCAATCTTCTCTTCGGTGATATCTTCGTAAGTTCCAATTATTCTTGAAGGTTTTAGATTTACATCATACTCTAATATTTTTCCTCTTGAAAGAATCCATCTCCATTCGCAGGATTTACTTAATAATCTGAACTCAACCCTGAATTGTTTAATAGTTCCAAAAGACTGTTTTGTAAATTCCTTGTCGTACTTTTCAATATCTTCGATATGAATTTTCGAAGTTAAAAACTTATGTTCATTGATTATTTCATTCTCCGGATAACCCATCCTTTTCCAGAAATTTGGGCTGTAGTAAACTGTTTCAGAATGAATGTCATAATCCCAAACTCCATCAGAAGTTGCTTCAAGAAGCATTCTTAAACGGAATTCATTTTCTCTGATTTTGATTTCTGATGTCTTTTTATCTGTAATATCATGGCTTATAATAATTGCTTTGATTACTTTTCCATCATCTCCGAAAATCGGATAAATGTTGTTATCGTTATACTTATTGAAGCTGAAATCTTCGAATCTGACCGGTTGACCGCTATCAAACACATATTCTGCAAACCTTTGTCTTATTTGGGATATTGGTGTCGGAAAAAACTCATAATTGATTTTACCGACAATTTCTTCTTTTGGTTTACCTAACCTTTTGATTAAATTATTGTTGCATTCAATTATGATACCTTGGTTGTCAATAATAGTAATAACATCCGATGTAACATTTATAAGAGTATTTGCCCAGAATTCGTTATTTATTAAATTACTTTCAAGAAATTTTCTTTGTGAAATATCCCAAACGGATACTAAATATTGTTTATTTCCATCGTAAGTAAATATTGTTTTTCCTGAAATTTCCACATAAACGACACTACCATCTTTACGTAACAAAGGTTTTTCGGTGATATGATGTTTATTATCATTAAGTATAAATTCATTAAACTCTTGTAAATCTCGTTTTAAACTTGAAGTTTTAAGAAAATGAAAACTTTTTTTTCCAATTAATTCGCTTTGACTATAACCAAGGATATCACATAGTTTTTTATTTACATTTTTTATTTTGCTGTATTTGTCAAGAACAGCAAATCCAATCATTGGTTGCTCAAAAAAATCAATATTGAGGGAACTACTAAGGTTTGTATTAGTGTTAGTTTGGGAAAATTTATGAGTAAAAATAATGTCTTTGTTATTTTCAAGACTGTTATTTTTATTTAAAAACAAGTCTTTGTCCGCTGTTTTATCAATATCAATAGCAAATCTGGGTTTATGTTCCCGAGCTACAAAGATGTCATTTTTTTTTAACACCGGTTCGGGTTTGACTATCTTTGACTTTCTCATTAGGACACCTAATTTTCTTCTTCAATTAGATTATGTTCTAACGACAGCTTCATCATTCCCGCAGTATTTTTCACACCGAGTTTTTTCATAATGTTTCGTCTATGTGTTTCAACAGTGCGGATACTGATTACTAATTTGTTAGAAATATCTTTGGTAGAATATTCATTGGCTATCAGATTAAGTATTTCCTTCTCACGTCCGGTTAATTCCAAATAGGCAGTTCTTATTTTTTGTGCTTGGTCAGTGGTGGTAAGGTGTTCCATAATTGCTTTCATCGAAGTTTTGCAATAGTACGTATCACCATTATAAACAGCCTGAATGGCTTCCACAACTTCGTCAGATTCGGCAAATTTGGAAAGATAACCATTGGCACCCGATTTTAAAGCTCTTTGGATTAGATGAGCTTCAATATGATTTGACAGAATTAATATTTTAATCCTGTGGAATTGACTCCTTATTGCCAAGGTTGTTTTTATACCGTCCAAAGAGGGCATATCGATATCCATCAAAACAACATCAACTACTTGGGTTTGAACAGCCTCTATAGCGGCTAAACCATCCGAAACAGTACCAACAACCTCAATATTTCCGGCTTTGTCAAGCATTTGCCAGATTAGTTTTGCAACAAGAGTATGATCTTCAGCAATTAATACTTTTATTTTATTCATTTTCGAAGAACTAAAAAAAATTTGAAAATGGAAAATTCAATATAGTAATAATTTCCTTAATTTCAAAATTAAACTATTTATTGATTTTTTCCAATAGTTTCGTAAATTTGTATTTTGCAATTAAAATTATTAGGAATTTAGATGAAAACCGTCAGAAAAAGATATTGGATATTAATTATTTTTATAACATTATTTTGCGATTCAATGCTTCAGGCTCAAATATGGACAAAGGTGGATGGACCAAGTTCATATATTAATAAATTATTTTTTCCAAGAAATGAACCTGGAAAAATTGTAATTTCTTCTGACCAGATTCCTACCAATTTATTGGATCCGACGATAGATTTCCCTCATTATGGCGTTGGTCAAAACGGCTTTCAAATAAGTACAGATTCCGGTAAGACTTTTGGGACCTCAATTCTTAAAGATTTTTCTATATATGATTTTCTTCAGAACCCAGCAAATTCTGATATATGGTTTGCAAGTGTCAGAAAACTTACCGAAGGAAGCATTGCCGTTTCAACTGATAAAGGTGCTACCTGGGACGAAAATAATCTCAAGTGTGTTAAAACGCCACAAATTTTAGCATTTGCCGCTGTGTCCGGAATCCCTAATAAATATTTTTCTGCATCTGTTAATTCCAACAAAGGTTTAGATCTATCATCCGATGATTTTCAAACATGTCTTTCTTATGAACAACTTGATATCCAAGCAAGGGATGTTAAAATTTCTTCTTTGGACAATAATTTGATATTTATTGGCGGTGATAATTCACTTCATCACATTTACCATTCTTATGATGGTGGTAAATCTTGGCTTGGAGATGAATCCGGGTTGGAAGGATTAAGAGTGCTTTGCATTTTGCCATCATTATTGAATAAAGCTGTTGTTTATTGCGGTGCTGATTCAATTAATCAAATGACTAAGGAAATTCTTGGAAAGGGTATCTTTCAAAGTTTAGATACAGGCAAAACATGGAAAAACGTGGGTGCCAAAGGTGCTTCTGTATTGAGTATGGTTCAGCATCCTCTTTATCCCAGATATATTGCCGCGGCATGCGATACAGCCGGTGTTTTATTAAGTGGAAGTTTTGGTTGGAGTTGGGAAAAATTCAATGCCGGATTTCCTGATTCAGCATCAATCAGGCAGGTTGGATTCCCTTCATGGGATTCTACTGCTGACGGTATAATAATGTTTGCAGGTGCTTATGGAGATGGATTATATAAATCAAAAAGGATACGAACTGCCGTTCAGGAAATCGAAGGTCAAGGAAATGACTTTTTGAAAATAATCAGCATTTCACCAAATCCAACTTATGGTGCTTTAACAATCCAATGGCAAAATCAATTGACATCCAAAGTGGATATCTATGTATCAGATATTTTCGGCAGAACTATTTCAATTCTCGCCAATTCATACTCCGATGCTGGATTCCATTCCATTAATACTGAATTAAAAAGATCTTGTGTCTCGGGAATGTATGTTGTTAATATTTCTGATGGAGTAAATATTGTTAGGCAGAAAATCATTCTATTACCATAATGAAATTGAACAAATACATATTGTTCTTTTTATTACTATCGGCAATTTGTTGTAACTCTAATCTTTTTTCTAAAAACACAAAAGATTATATCCGAAACAGTAATTTTTCAAGCGGGAATGTTGATTTTTTCTCAGAATACAAGTATTCTCCGGGTAATTTGAAGCCTTCAAGAGTTTATACCATTACCAAAAATGCAAAACTGGAGTATTCCAAATTCGATTCATGCAAAGACCATACGACGGGCGATGGGAATTACATGATTGTTAATGGTAGCGATTCTGCAAATAAAATTGTTTGGAAGCAAACAGTAAATAATCTTGAACTGTTTCAAACATACACTCTCAAATTGTGGTTAATGAGTATTGATACTTTGAATCCTGCTATTCTGGCATTTTTTATAAACGGCAGAGAAATCCCTTTTTCACCTGTTTACATCCCTAAAACTGCATGTCAATGGAATGAATTTTCTTTTAACTGGAATAGTAACAATTTTGATTCTGCTGAAATTGTTATTAAAGATGTCAGTTTGAAGTTCTATGGTAACGATTTCGGGATTGACGATATTTCATTCCTTTCTGCCTGTGTTGTTGATGCAGAAGCAGGACCAGCAAAATATCTTTGCAAAGGGCAATCTACAAAAATAGGTGAAAGTGCAACCGGTAACATACCACCTTTGAAATTTGATTGGAGTCCTAAAACGGGTCTTTCTGCTTATGATGTTTTGCAACCAGATGCTTTTCCGACTACAAACACTTTGTATTATCTCACCGTTACAGACTCAGTTGGTTGTATGGCTTTTGATACAGTGTCTGTTAATATTGTTCCATTTCCTGAAACAGGGATTTCTGCCGATAAAAGCACGCTAATTTGTCCTTGCGATAGTATTTTGCTTACTGCACCCGATGGGTTTAGTTGGAATTGGACAACAGGCGAAAAAACCCGAAGTATTTTCGTCAAAAATGCCGGTATTTATTCTGTTGACACTTATAATAGTTTTGGTTGCAAGTCAACTTCTGATATTACAATTAAGTTACCTGATTATTATACCAAATTTATTTTAGGCAAGATTAATGCTAATGTTGGTCAAACAATCAGACTTCCACTCACCATTGAAACAAAAACCAACAAGGATATTTGTAATGACCTGGAAGTTAATGCAGATTTGGTTTTCAATTCGACTTTAATGAATCTTATTACTCCAAACCTTAGCGTGATTAAAGAGGGAAATAATGGTGTTTTGAAAATCAGAAATATGTCAATTGATTCACTTTTAGATTTAGAGTTTTTCGTGACATTAGGAAATGATTCTTGTACAAATTTGACAATCAGAAATTCAAATTATGTTTGCTCAAACCTTCCAATTCAATCAGAAATCGGAAGACTATGTCTGGCTAATATTTGTACAGAACCCGTTAATAGACTTTTTCTTGACCAGGGGGCAACTGCAATAACCGGAGTTAATCCGAATCCATTTTGGGAATTTTGCGAAATTTCTATTTTGGTGGGAAGTGAAGAAAACCATGAACTCTATTTATTGAATCCATTAGGACAAAGAATTCAAAATATTTCAGGTAACATCAATACTCCGGGAGAATATAAATTCAATATCTCAAGAGAGAATTTATCTTACGGCATTTACTATTTGGTTCTGAAATCTAAAACTATATTTCTAACCCAGAAATTAATAGTTTTTTAGAGAAAGGATAAAGCCATACTGACCGAACTAAAAAAAGTGAAGAAAGCTATCTTTCTTCACTTTTTTCTTAAATTTTTTCTTTTATCTTGTTCTGGAATGGAAACGAATTGAGTCCACAACTGAATAGGGGCAGGCGAATTTGCCAAAATTATCTTCGTCGTAATCGCGGGTTCCATGGAAATCGGAGCCGCCCGTTTCCAAAAGCCAGTATTGGGAAGCAATCGAATGATAATGTTTTTGGAGAGCTTCGTCATGCATCGGGTGAATAACTTCCACTCCGTCTAATCCCTGTTCTATAAGCTTATACAAAACTTCAGAGGGAATGGCTCTTCCGGGATGAGCAAGAACAGCAACTCCGCCGCAATCATTAACAAGCTTGATTGCACGCTGAACCGTGAAATTTGATTTGGCTTCGTAAGCAGGTTTTCCTTCGCCCAGATAGTGCACAAAGGCTTCCTTCAAATTAGAGATGTATCCCTTGTCAATCATGGCTTCTGCAATGTGAGGTCTGGTTATCGGGGCTTCACCGGCAATCTGAAGAATTAAATCAATATCCAGAGTGAGAGACATGCTTTTTAGTTTTTCCAGAATTTTTTGTGCTCTTTTAAGTCTTGCTTTTTTGAATTCAGCAAGTGTTGTAAGCAATATCTCATTATGGATATCAAGATGATAGCCAAGGACATGATATTCGCGACCGTTTTCGTAACAGCTGAATTCTATGCCGTTAATGAAATCAATAGTGTGAACACCTTTTATTTCCTGGGCAACAACGCAACCATCAACGGAATCATGGTCGGTTATGCTGATGGCAGCTAAACCAACTTTTTCGGCTTTAACGAACAATTCCTCCACAGAAAGTTTTCCGTCCGAAAAGGAAGTGTGAGTATGTAAATCAGCTAATGGCTTCATTTATATTATATTATTCTGTAAATCAGTTATTAAGACGAACAACTTTTTTTTTAGTTTTTTTTATTAATTCAAAGTCAACAATGGCTCTATTTGTAAAAATTCTTGACTTCCTGAATCAAATCGGCAAGAGGAATAACTTTTCTCAAACCCGACTCACGATGCTTGATTTCGATATTGCCATTGTCGAGGTTTTTCTTGCCTGCAATTATCTGGAAAGGAATTCCTATTAAGTCTGCATCATTGAATTTTACTCCGGGATTCTGATTTCGGTCGTCGTAAAGTGTATCAATGTTATTCGACATTAATTCATCATAGATTTTGTCGCATGCAACGCCGACTTCAGGAGATTTCAATAAGTTAAGCCCGATAAGATGGACATCAAAAGGTCTGAGTTCTCCCTTCCATGTGATTCCGAATTCATCATGATACTGCTCAATGAAACAAGCCATAATTCTTTCAACGCCAATACCATAACTTCCCATGATAATCGGGTGTTCAGTTCCGTTTTCATCAAGGAATTTTGCACCAAGAGCATCAGAGTATCGGGTTCCGAGTTTGAAAATATGACCAAGTTCAATAGCTTTAACAATTCTGATAGGTTTCCCATTGACAGGGTCAAGTTCACCTTCAAGAATAGTGCGGAAATCATGGTATTCGTCTATTTTGCAATCTCTGAGGAAATCAATATTTTTATTATGGAAACCATCTTTGTTGGCTCCGCTGACCATACCGTTTGCATCTTTAAGCAAATTATCGGCAACTACCCTGATTTTGCATTTCAGGTTAACGGGACCGATAGAACCACCGTTAGCACCTGTAAATTTAACAAGTTCTTGGGCTTCGGCAGGCCTGAAATTAGTAGCCTTGAAAACTGACTGAAGTTTACTTTCGTTCAGTTCATCGTTACCTCTCATCAAAATCAGAACAGGTTCAGAATCAATTATATAAACAACTGATTTGGCAAGTCTGTCGTGAGGTAAATTATATTGTTCAATCAAATCATCAATTGTTTTTGCGTTTGGTGTTGCAAATTCTTCAATTTCCAAATTCGAATCAATTCTTCCCACAGGCGGTTGAGCAGATTTCGCAACTTCAACGTTTGCGGCATAGCCGGAATCACTGATTGCACATACATCTTCACCTGCATCGGATTCAACCATAAATTCCTGGGATTGCTTGCCGCCCATTGCACCGCTTGAAGCTCCGACAACGAAAAAGTTCAAGCCGCATCGGGCAAAGATTTTTTTGTAAGCGTCATAATGTTTATTGTAGGCTTTGTCCAGATCTTCCCAAGTTGCATCAAGCGAATAGGCATCTTTCATAATAAACTGTCTGCCGCGGAGTACACCGGATTTGGGGCGTGGTTCATTCCTGAATTTATTTTGAATCTGATACCATATCATTGGCATTTCTTTGTATGAATGAACATGCTGGCGGGCATGAACAGTGATTATTTCTTCGTGAGTAGGAGCCAAAACTAAGCCATCGCGGTTTTTGATATGGAACATTACGTCTCCCATTGCTTCAACTCTATTGGTCTGTTCCCAGATTTCAATCGGGTTCAAAGCAGGCAAAAGAAACTCCTGACCTCCGATTGCATCCATTTCTTCGCGAAGAATATCCATGATTTTCTTCAGGACTTTGTAACCGAGAGGCAACCATGAAAAAATACCGGCACCAAGCTGTCGAACTAAGCCGGCACGGAGCATAAGTTTATGGGAAGGAATTACTGCATCTGCAGGTACTTCTTTTAATGTTGGAATGAAATACTTGTTTTGTCTCATTTTCTACTCAATTAATGTGATATTCGGCATTTACAAAACATCTATAACGAAACAGAGCGTTTTTATTATAGTTTAGGATTAAAAAAGCAGGAATCAAACTATAAAAATAATGATGATATATGATTTCAGAAATTTTTTTTTGAAAAAATTAAAATTTTTAAAAAAAATTGGTTAAATTGCATTGTTGGCTATTAAAAAATTCATGTCTATCGAGACAATTTATTTTTTAATAAGTTTATGTTAATTCTTTCTTGAAATTCAGCAAACTAAAATTTGTATTTTTATTTCATAAATCGCGAGTGCTTTATGATTAGATTCTTTCCACTTTTTACAAAATCGTTAACATTGCAGAAACTGCAAAAATTACTGATGCTCAGTTTTGTAGCATCAATATTTTTATTGTTCGCTTCAGCGTGTTCGACTGTTGATTGCCCCAGCTGTAAGGAACAGGAGCGAAAGTCCGATGATAAACAGATCAAACCCAGATGGAATGTAGCCTTGAAATCCAAGATTATAGGTAAATGTACCGATGAAGAGATTTTGTCAATTGAAACTGACTTAAAGCCTGTTTTTAAGCCTCTTTCACAAAAGACCAAAGGTAACAAAATTGATTGGGAAGGTAAAGCTTTCAAAGACTATTTTAAAGAAAGACCTTTGTCCAAACTTGATGGGAAGATAGTCATCAATACTCTCTGTCCGAATGGTTCATCAACCCTCTACGAGATTCCAGCCTCTAATATTTTCGAAATAACAGAAAAGGCAGATCCTCTTCAGCCGCCAATTCCCTGGATTGCCGACGAACCCTGCGTTTGCTGTTGCCGCGACCGAAACGGCATTTGGTTTTTCGATAAACTGGAATTAAGGATTATGGGAGGCTATCGCGGAAAGCAGGATACAATCCGCTATACTCAGTCAAATGGGGAAGTGAAATCTTACCCGCCGAGTTTAATTAACTTCGACCGCGGAGGCTCGAATATCGTTTTCGGATTTGAAATTGCAGGTTTATGGAACCTTACTCAAAACAGAATGTTTCAGCTTGGATTTCTTACAGGGATTTGGCCCTTTGACGGTGCAATCTTTGTTCCGGTTGCCGCTCACGGCAGAATTAATTTCAACCAACAGCCCGACCCATGGGGAACAAATTGCAATGCTTGGTATTTCTATGGCGACCTTGGTCTTGCCTTCGATTTTCAGACAGGTGCCCCGATTAATTTCAACAGATTATTCTGGGGACTTGGTGTTGGGTACGATTGGGCTATAACCTGCGGACTTGACTTTTCGGTTGATGCAGGATTCAGACAAATGAAACTTCCATTGCCCGGAATTGAATGTTGTCCTGACATTCCCGAAGCTGACAGGTTTTTCTACCGACTTAGCAACACTGCACTATTAAGGTTCGGTCTGACTTTTTAAAACATATCTTTGAAATTGTAAAATAATTGATATAAATATTATGAAAACAAAAAGAAATAAATTAGAACTGCGATATACTCTAACTTCTGTTATGGGTATAGCACTGATTCTGGCGTTCTTCATTTTAAGCTGTACGGAAGTAGTTGAACCATCTAAAAGCAAGAAACGAACCTTAACCATTCAGGCAATGGTCAAGGATTGCAATACAGGGTTACCAACAACTCCTGCCGCCGGAACCAAAATCAGCATTTACAAATATATTAGCGTTAACGACAAATCCCTTCTCGGAACAGTTTACGCAGATAATACCGGTAAGGCAATCTTTACAAGCGAAGGTCCTGTTTCCGGCATTATTGTTCAAACTTTGGGCGAGTATAAGAATCAATTCAAAACCACAACTCCTCGTGGTGAATTTTTACTTTGCAACGACACAACAGTCAATATTGTTTATGAATGTACTCCGCCGCCCATTGTATGTTGCACGGATATTGGCGATACAACCATCCCTGTTACATTTACAAATGGAACCGATACGAAACTTGTTCAGAACCAGCCGCTTGGCGTAGCAAGTTATGATGCTGTTACAACAATTATTTGCAACAGACTGAACTGTACACCTCCGAGTGACTACACGATTGCAGTTCCAAATCCGAATGCTCCTTTCACTCTAAAAGCAATATATGTGAAAGGACAGCTTTCCGGCAATCCTGCAACACTTAAAAGCGGCGAATGCCTATCGCTGGTCTTCTCAGTTTCAACCAAAGATGCCGGAGTATTCAGAACTTCGGTTCCTCTGACAATTTCCTGCGATGGAAAAAATTCCACATGGAATGTTGCACTAAATGCTGATGTTGTTCCTGAAGAATGTGATTGTCCGATGACAGGCGATACGACAATAATAATAAAACCGACTACACCTCAGAAATTACCCGTTGGAACATCTTATGATTATGAAGAACTTTTCTTCCAGAATCAGAGAAAATGTGTTATGACAGTGGAATCATTTGTCAGGATTAAAAGTGGTGTTGAATCACCTGCAACCACTGCGGGCGAATGGAAGCTAATCAGTCCCAATCTTCCTACTGTTGTTAATCAGGGAGATGTTTATATGCCCAAATTAAGATTCAGCCCAACACAGACAGGCGAAAGAAGAGATACATTCCGAGTAACCGTAAGGCTTTCAAGCGGAATTGTTTGCAATTTCAAGGTTATAATGATTGGTTATGGATGCACAGATGCCTGTCCGCAGGTAAATGGACAGCCATTCAGCAATGCCCCGATTAATTTGTCTGCCGAAGCTCCATTTTCACCGGATGCAGTTTGTCCGAAGACTTTACTTTTTAATAGTATTGCCAGATTGCCGATTACTGTAACTTATCCCAGGGATGCGTGTAGTTCCTCTGTTGATATTAATGCGACATTCACAGGTAAAGACCAGTATGATGCTGTCCGGTTTTCTTATACAACTTCCTTTACTGTTGATACTAACAGTCCATCAGGTCCAAACCTGACTTTCGTAGCACCAACTGTTGCTGAATATGAAAGCATGTTTACTCAAAATGGCGGAACGAGGACAAAGCAGGGTACAAGGGAAGATAGTGCTTATAATCTTACTGTTGTTCTGGCGACTGCAGACGGAAAATGCCGTCAGGTAATCAATGTTAAAGCTTTTGCGGCACCTGCCGGAAAATTATCAATTCCATGGAACATGGATGCTTACGACCAGACAACAGCAATTAAACCTACTCCGGATTACCAAACTTGCAAAGTTGATACATTAATGTTTTTTGCCGGTGTTGACAGACCGGGGTTTGTTTATCAGCTCAGGGATGCAAGTTATCAGCCTTATTGCGGAGTAAATCAGCCTCCATGCTGGGGTTCTTTTTATATAAATGTTGATAACAAAAACGGAGAAGGAACAGTCGGTAGTCCAAAACCACCTAAGATTTATCTCGTGAATAATCCACTAAACGTTTTCAAAGATATTAAGTTGGTAGCCAGAAATTTCCTTGAAGAAGATTTTGATAAAATCAATCCTGTTTTGATTAAATTGCAAAACGATGTTTCAGGGGTTGGTCCCGGTAATTATTTTACTTCAGATGCAACAACCCAACCATATTTTTATCCTAATGGCTTAGGTGGACTTGCAATTGGTGATGTTTATGTGCTGTATAGCAATTCAAAAAACTCGAGTGGTATTCCCTGCGAACTCGCTATGATATATTTAAGAAAAGTCTTCAATTATGGCGGTTTCAGTTCTAACAACCGCTCAAGCATTGAATTCAGAATATTATATCCAATATATATTCATAAATAATCCAAAGGGACATTAATAATTTTGGAGCTTAACATTATGAAAATAAATAAAAAAAGAAATTTCTTAATTGTAATACTGACTACTTTTGCAATATTTACAATATTTCAAAGTTGCACAACTGTTGAAAAACCACCGATTAAAATTGACCCTAAGGTTTTGTCCTGCTGTCCTAACGGTGGCGGTTTACTTGATTCATTAATTAACAATCCTGTGGATTCAACAAATGAATATGCTCCTTATGTGGTTTACGGAGCTAACGAAGATGTGCTTTGGTTTACAACTTCAAGGGAAAAAGAATTTAAGAATAAAAAACTTACGTTCTACCCTGGTGAGCTAATGTATTCCACTCGTCCGAAAACTTCAAGGAATAAATGTCCAAATCAAGGCTGGAGCAAAGCAGAACGTTTTGCTACAAGCGACGAAAAGTTTGAAAAATGGACAAGGGGTTCTGTTGCTTTTTACGATGATAAAATGATAATAGCCGCTGAATCTTCTCTGGACAATCTAAAACCGAGTGAATCCTTTGGAGTTAGCTATAATTTGGATTTATGGGAGTTAAAAAACACAGGTGTTTCCCCAACGAGCTATGATAATCCAATGCCGATAACAACTGTTAACAGCATTTATTGGGAAAGTCAGCCATGTGTTTCGCCCGACGGAAAAACTCTTTTCTTTGTTTCGAACAGGCCCAGACCTGATTTCGCAAATGCTTCAGATAAAAATATATGGTATAGTATTAGAAAAGGTGATAATTGGGGAGACCCCAAGCCTCTCAACTCCATTAATACCAGAGGTGATGAAGTGTCACCGCATTGGGGAGCCGACGGCAAATTCTATTTTTCATCAAATTGGAGCAGAGTTAACGATACTTTGTCTGCAACTAAATTCGATATTTTTGTCTGCGAAACATTCTTATCCAGTGATGGTGTTGTTCTGCCGACTGATCCTATTAACGTCAACAGTTTGAGCAGAAAGAGTATGTGCGGACCTGAATCTCAAATGAATATCAATACTCCTGCGAATGAAATGTTTCCTTATATTACTCCCGATAAGAAAGCTATTTATTGGGCTTCTGACGTTAAAGGCGGCTATGGAAAACTTGACATTTACGGTTGCGGATTGCCCGACCCCTGCCTTAAACTTGTTGTTACGGTCAGAGAAAGGCTTATTGATACTTCAGGCGGAAAACACCTGATAATTTCGAATGGGTACGAGGTTGTTCCTAATCATCCTTTAAAATTAGTAGGCGGTACTACTAAGAATTTCTTTTCAGATGCTGAAGAAAAACTTGAAGCAGGAAAGAAATATCAAGTTCTTTACGACCAAAGAACCAAAGATTGTTACGATGGGAATTGCAGTCCCAAAATATTGGAATTTGAGACTTTTATTAATGATACTATTATCCGCGATACGATTGACTGTGATTTTTACAAGAGAACAAGGGAAACGGTTACACTTGCCGGAGGACATATACCGTTTTTCGTGACAGGTTACTGGTGGCCCTCAACCTCTGAAAATATATCCGAATTGAACCGAAGAAGAAATGCGAAAACATTGGATACTACATTCATAGACCCAAAAGATTATGATTATTTCAGTACCGGAACAACAAATTCAATTGACAAATTTTTCGAAAATAATATTTATAGCAAACTCGAAAAAATTGCAAATGATTTAAGCAAATGCGGTGGAGATGATATAGTTGCAATCAGTGTTCGCGGCTATACGGACGAGTGTCGTCTTATGCCGGGTAAATATACTGTTGACGAAAGTATAACTGTTGGTGATATACATATCCCGCAGGGCTGGTCAATGAGGAGCACTTCGGCTTTGAATACTTCAGGCAAAAGGGTTAACCTTTTTGAAGAAGGTCAGCAGGGAAATATTATTCTTTCCAAGCTCAGAGCATACTACACTCATAAAACTATTGACAATGCCATGAGGAAACGTTCGGATGCTTTCAGAAAACTTGCAGACAAAGGACAAATCAAATATGATTATGAAGGCTATGGAATTTACGACAGAAACAGACCTTGCCAAAATGATTCATTCGAAATTGCAGGTTCAGAATTAAGCAAAGATGCTTCATTAAACGAAAAATGCAACCATCCGATGAGCAGAAGGATTTCAATTTATTTCGAACTGATTCCTAAAACTGCGAATGAAGTTTATAAACTTACTCGTTGCGGAACACCCGAGGATGAATATGAAGCATGGTTAACCAGAAATACAGAGAAATCCCCACAAACAGATGAAAACGAGACTGCGAATAAACCTGTTGATTCTAAAAAACCTGATGTTCCTGAAGGAGCAACAGGTTGTACCGGACCTAATTGCTACGTCATTGCCTACGGTATCGTTAACACACAGGAAGAATTCGACACAATTAAGGACTTTCTTTCAAAATTGAGTATCGAAGTATTTTCCGAAAAGCTTGAAGATGGAAAAATACGAATCATATCTTCCAGACTAACAGAGGAAAATGCTAACCAAACACTAATGAATTACAGCAATTCAGTCGAGAACTTCATTAGAAGCATAGTGAAGAAAATTGAATTTAAAGCTGAAATTATTAAGATTGGAAGTTAAAAGACAAGTTTTTTAGAATAACAAGCAGATTTTCAGTATTCATTTTGAAATTTTATTTTTTGCTCGTATTATTTTGATTAAATTATACGAGCATTTTTTTTATTTATATTGCATCTTTGTTATTCGACCACCCAAAACCAGACAAAACAAAAATCATTTAATTATCCCCCTATATCGTTTCGGAATTGGAACATGTCCATATTTACCTAATAAAGAGCGTAACATTTTTACATATTCACTAATTTGAAGATTATTATTAAGTAAACTAATCGGTAATATTTTCCCATTAATACAAATATCAATAAATATTGATAATGAATCTGATTTTTCACCGGATATTTTTACAATACTATCAAGATTTTGTTGATGTTTTAAATAATCATCATGAGAAATAATCAATGAATTTCTTATAAGTAATACATGTGAATCAGATTTTTCTGAATATAAAGAACTATCCATTAAAAATACACAATCATCCTGTTCAGCTTCATAATTATTCGAGTCACGAAGCCGACCAAACACAATATCAGTCGAACACTTTTTATAAATATTAGAATCACGATCAACATGCCTGCATCCCACAAATAAAAGAAAAGCAGTCGAAAAAAGTATTACTATCTTTAACATTTTTTATTTCTTTCAAATTGTAGTTTAGATGATAAATAAATTAATTTGACAGATTTTATTGGAAACAGGTTAAATATATCAAAAAAAAATCATTTAATGAATCTTTGGTAATGTTCGGGGATTGGAACGTTCCCATATTTACCCAATAAGTTTTGTAACATATTAATATAAGCATTAATCTGATTTTCATTAGTAAGCCAAAAATTTTTAAATTTATTTTCCTTCTCAACAATATAAATACTAATTGATAGTGAATCAGAATTCATACCCACAATTTTAACTATGCTGTCAAGATTTTATTGATGTTTGATATAATCTGCTGTAGAAATAAGTATGGCATTCCGTGATGCCAACATACTAACATCAGAATTTATTGAATAGATATGATTGTCAAACAATAGTATTTCATCCCTCTCAGTTAATTTAGACCAATGAGAACAAGAAATGCTAGTATATGTGTAAGTCGGATTACTTCTCCAATTAATATATATCGTCTGCCTGCATCCCATAAATAAAAGAAAAGCAGTCGAAAAAAGTATTACTATCTTTAACATTTTAAATTTCTTTCAAATTGTAGTATAAATGATTAAGAAATTCTCTTGTTCTCTTATTGACAAGAACTTTATATTTAGTTTTCTTGTCGATGTCTGTCTTATTCTCTTATATTAATAAATTCGTTATTATTATCCATTGCATCCAATAAAGTTTCTGTATCAAGGATGTTTTGAATAAACTCCTCAAAATATTCATCATTTCTTAATCTGTCCCAAGTCTTTCTTGGAAGTATAACTCTTTCTTTTTCGATAGTTATCATAATTTCAGCCGCTTCAATTATTTTTATAGTCAATTTCTTAAATTCAAAATTCAGTTGTATTAAACTGATGTCTGAATATAAATCTAAAGATGTATAGATGCCTGAATCGCAGATTTATTTGATTAAAAAATGTCATTGATTTCAGAGAATTTTCTTTTCTTCCATCAATGAGATTCCAAAATCCCTTTAATCCGTGATTCAGACATAATATTACAATTCAATACTTAATCTTCTATTTTTGCTCTGAGTGATTCCCAAATAAAGTAACCCACTAAAGCACAAAACATGAAAATTGCCAGAACTTCGGCTCCCCAGCTTTCGCTCCAGGCGGGAGTAACAATCTGAATGTAGTCAGAAAGTCTGGTATTCCCAATCTTGAAGAAGAGAAGCAAAGCACCGATAACTCCAAAGATTGATGCACCTGCCATAAATCCGGAAGCTATCAGGGTTCCTCTTTGATTTCGGGCATTCGCCATTTTTTCGTCCTTAGAACTCTTGTTAACAAACCAATTGACTAAACCGCCGACAATCAGAGGAGTATTCAATGGCAAAGGCAAATACATACCTAATGCAAAAGCTAAAGGAGAAATTCCCAGCCAGTTAACCAATACTGCCATCACTGCACCAACCAAATAAAGCATCCAGTTGATTGTGGCACCGGGAGACATCAAAGGCTGAATTACTGCCGCCATTGCATTAGCCTGCGGGGCAACCAATGGGTCGGGTGTTAGAGGTGTTTTTACGAAACCGTAGGATTGGCTCAAAATATAAATTACCAAACCGACAGTTGCGGCAGAAACCAAAGTGCCTAAAAATTTCCAAGATTCCTGTTTAATTGGTGTTGTACCAAGCCAGTAACCAACTTTCAAATCTGTGATAAATCCACCTGCCATTGATAGGGCAGTGCAAACTATACCACCGATAATCAAAGCGGCAAGAATACCTTCTCTGCCCGATAGACCAACCTGAACCAGAATGAATGACGACAGAATCAAAGTCATCAAAGTCATACCGGACACAGGATTACTTCCAACGATTGCAATTGCATTGGCGGCAACCGTGGTGAATAAGAAAGCAATTATTACTATGGTTAATAATGCTACAACAGCCTGCATGAAGCTGATATTAACACCAACCAATAAGAAAACAAAAATTGCAACTATTGTCAATAAAATAAACATGATTACAAAAGTCATTTTAATATCTTTTTGCGTTCTGAGGTCGTCGCCCGGCTTTACTTTTGATTTCCCGAAAATTCCGGTAACGGCAAGCGAAAAAGCACTTCCTATTACTTTTGAAGATTTAAGGATACCGATGATACCTGCCATTGCAATTGCACCGATACCGATAGGTCTTACAAATTTCGAGAAAATATCCTGAGCAGACATTGCATCGAACGGATTAACTCCGTTTACGGCAGTTATCCAGCCTATTTGATTAATAAGCGGAACAAATACGAACCATGACAATAAAGAACCTACAGTGATGATAGTTGCAAATCTCAATCCGATTAAGTAGCCAAAACCGAAAATCATTGCACTTACATTCATCTGGAAGAGCATCTTACCTTTTACAGCCGCCCACTGTCCGGCAGAAAAAACTGTTGAGGTAAAAGTTTCTTTGAACAAGTGAAGCGATGAAAACATAAAGTCGTAAAGACCGCCGATTAAACCTGTTACAACAAGTATTCCGGCTTGTTTGCCGCCTTTTTCTCCTGTAATAAGGATTTCTGTAGTAGCAGTAGCTTCGGGGAATGGGAACTTCCCGTGCATATCTTTTACGAAATATTTTCTAAATGGTATCAGGAATAATATTCCAAGGAAACCGCCCAAAAGTGCGGCAAAGAAAATCTGGAAAAAGTTTACATCCAATTTCAAAATATAAAGTGCCGGAATTGTGAAAACTGCACCGGCTACAATCACACCGGAACTTGAACCGATGGACTGGATAATCACATTTTGACCCAAGGATTTGCGGGTTTTAAATGCTGTAGAAATTCCAACTGCAAGAATTGAAATCGGAATAGCCGCTTCCATAACCTGCCCGATTTTTAGTCCGGAATAGGCGGCGGCGGCTGAAAATACAATTGCCATAACCAAACCCCAGGCAACCGACCAAGTTGTAACTTCCGGGAATTTATATTCCGGAGACATTACAGGTCGGTAAATTTCGCCTTGCTTCAGCTCGCGATACGCATTTTCAGGTAAATTGTTTGTTGCGTTTGTTGAATGATCCATCAAAATCTCCTGTTTGTTTTCAATTTATAATCATTATTTAAATTTTTCAACATAAACCTGAACAAGGTTAACTAAAGTATCAACTGCTTTGTTCAGAAAGTCAACCGAAACCCATTCGGTAGGGCTGTGGAAGTTTTGACCGCCGGTATAGATATTCGGAGTAGGCAAACCCTTTTCGGTCAATTTTGAACCGTCTGTGCCGCCGCGAATAGGATGCCAGAAAGGCTCGACTCCGGAATTAACAGCCGCTGTCCACAAACAATCAAGAACTATCGGATGTTTGGCAAGTTCGTCGTGCATATTGAAATATTGTTCTTTAACCTCCATCGTAATCTGTGCTCTTGGGAATGTTTCCTGAACCTGAACAATAATCTTCTCCATGATTTTTTTCAAATCTTCAAGCTTTTCAGTTTTGAAATCGCGGAATAAGATTTTGAGAGTAGTTTTTGCAATACTTCCTTCGAAAACATAAGGATGGAGATATGGTTCGTAACCTTCAGTGGTTTCGGGAGCCATGTTCTTGGGCATAAGAGAAATAATTTCCGACATAACGCGAATTGAATTAACCATTATATCCTTAGCCGCACCGGGATGAATATCTCTGCCGATAACTGTAACTGTTGCCTGATGGGCACTGAATGTTTCTTTATTCAGTTCACCGGGCAAATCTCCGTCAACAGTATAAGCATATTTAGCACCGAATTTTTCCAAATCGAAGAATTTAGTGCCTGCACCGACTTCTTCGTCAGGGGTGAAACCGATTTTAATATCGCCATGCAGAATATCAGGATTTGAAACCAATGTTTGAGCCAATGTCATAATAGCGGCTACACCCGATTTATCATCCGAACCGAGAAGTGTTGTTCCGTCGGTTGTTACTATTGTGTGACCAATACATTTTTTCAAACCGGGATTTTCTGATTCCCTTATAACAATTGAAGTATTTGCCGGTAGCACAATATCACCGCCCTGATACTGAATAATCTGTGGTTTGACGTTTTCGCCCGATACTTCGGGTGATGTGTCAACGTGTGCAACAAACCCAACAGCAGGAACTTTTCCATAAGCAGGATGATTCTGCGGAATATTTGATGGAATAGTTGCCATAACATAGCAATATTCATCAATAGCGGCATTTGCAATACCTAATTCGTGAAGCTCTTTGAGGAGTAAATTTGCAAGATCGAATTGCTTCATCGTGCTTGGATATGTTTCTGAATCTTCACTGGATTGAGTATCAATTTTAACATATCTTAATAATTTTTCTAAAACTGTTTCTTTCATTTTGAGACCTTTAATAAAAATACTGAATTTATAATAAATAAATCGCCGTTACCGATTTATAACGGCGATTAAATAAGTTTGACTAAAACGTAGTTACTTTTTCGAGTTTCTTTAAAACAAAGAAAATAAAAGCCGCTGACATCAGGCACGAAGCCGACAATATCAGCCAAAATACCTGAAGAGAAACAACTTCCCAAAATATTCCCATTACTCCAACCAGCAAGTTTCCTATAGATGTTGCCGCAAACCAGCCGCCCTGCATCAAGCCCTTGTATTTCGGTGGGGCAACTTTTGAAACAAAAGAAATTCCCATTGGACTTAAAAATAGTTCTGCAATCGTTAATACAAAATACATGATAATCAACCACAACGGAGAGACAGGGAAACCGGATACTCCGCCTTTTAATGCACTTGGAGTTTCAAGTCCTGATGAGGCTATAGCCAGAAGGATAAACGCACCGGCAGTGATCAGCATACCTATACCGATTTTTCTCGGAGCTGATGGCTCTTTCCCTCTTTTTGCCATTGCGGCAAATATCGAAAGAACAACAGGAGTGAATATTACAATGTATAAGGGATTGAACTGCTGGAATTCCTGAGGTAATATTTTGTTTGTAGGGTCAAAACCTGTATATAAAAGGTAAGTGACAGCGATACCGACAAATGTTAAAATCCCGCCAATTCCTTTTGTAGCTTTCTTTGATGTATTGAAAATCATAACCAAACCAATGATAGCGGCTGACAAAGAAAGAACAGAGTATAAATTGAAAAATATATTCAGTTCGGCACTAACTATGCTTGCAGTAAAGTCACGGGCAAACCAGGTAATTGATAGTCCGTTCTGATGGAATGACATCCAGAAGAAAATAACTACAAAGAATACCAAAATCAAAGCCAAGATTCTTTCTTTTGTCTGCTTTGGAGTTAGTTCAGAAATAACCATTTTCGAATCTGTTGGTCTGACTTTCTGAGATGCGGTAACATCGGCATGTTTGTAATATGATCTGAAGAATAAGAAAATTAACATTGAAACTATCATACTCAAGGCAGCAATACCAAAAGCATAATTGTAGGATTCGCTTAATGCAGATATATAGTTATTGCAAAACAGTGTCAAATCTGTTACCGCTGACGATTGGGTTAAGGCTAACTGATGCAATTTGTCGGCAACAGTAACATCTCCGTTTAAGAACTTGTGAGCAATGGATGGTATTTCCTGGTTATAAGTAAATCCGTGTTTGGCTAAAATCATTCTGTTCATCCAGTTTGCGGCATGAGGTGCAAAGAATGCACCGATGTTAATACCCATATAAAAAATACTGAATGCACTATCTCTCATCTTACCGTATTTCGGGTCGTCGTACATATTGCCGACCAAAGCCTGAAGATTTCCTTTGAAAAATCCTGTACCTACTGCGATTGTGGCTAATGCGGCAATAATCATTGTAAATCCCATACCCGGGATAAACAATAATGCGTAGCCAACAAACAGAGTGATGATTCCTATTGTAATAGTTTTGCTGTAGCCTAAAAATCTATCGGCAACAATACCGCCGACAAGAGGCAGAAAATACACACCAAACAAAAATACACTCCAGATAATGCCTGTGGTTTTGGGGTCAAAACCGAACTTAGCCTGAATGTAAAGCACAAAAATTGCATACATCGTGTAAAAACCAAATCGTTCTCCCATGTTCGAGAAGAACGCTACAAATAAACCTTTGGGATGTCCATTAAACATATTTGTTCCTTTTTTTAATTAAATAAATTTATGAAAAACTTAATTTTTCCATTTATGTCTACAGCTTGTGCAATTGTATTTCTGGCTTTCGGATTTTGCCGAAACGGCAAATAACAGCCCGATTAAAAATTGCAGTAATTTGGGTCGAACAGTCTCTATAACCGATTTTGAACCACAAACCGGACAAATAAAAGCATTGCCTTCTTCCGAACCGTTGGGAATGAATTCTTCAGCTTCATCGAAATCCATATCAAGATTCAGGATTTCTTTTGCCCGCTGGACATCACTCGGATTTACTTTGAGTTTAATTCCACCGACAGCATCGGATGACATCCAGATAGTATTAACAATTAATTCGTTTTGAAGTAAGCATTCTATGCCTTCCTCTTCGAGTCTGCCCTTAACGATGTTAGCTTCAAAAGTCTCAGAAAATTTGGCAATTGTTATTAAGTCCATAATGTAGTTTTCTTTTTATAAATTTAAAATTGGTATCATTGTTTCCTGAATTGCTCCGAAAACTTCAACCTTACCTTCGTCGGTTACGAAAACATCAATTTCGGTACGGAAACCGATTTTTTCATGCTCAATGTAAATACCTGGTTCAATTGAAAAACATGTGCCGGGGATAATAAGTCTTTCATCCTTGGTTTCAAGATTGTCAATGTGGACACCGTTTCCATGAACTTCTTCGCCGATGTTGTGACCGGTACGGTGGGTGAAATAATCGCCCAATCCTGCATCAATAATCACTTTGCGGCAGGCATCATCAACTTCCCAACCATAAACCGGCTGATTTTTTGCAAATCTGTTTCTTACAAAATTCACTGCGGTATCACGGGCTGTACGTCCAATCTGAAATATTTTTTCAATTTTTTCAGGAACTTCGGTTCCGACAAAACCCATCCATGTTATGTCATAATAAATGCTTCCGGGTTTGTTTTTCTTTGCCCATAAATCAATAAGTACCAAATCGCCTTCTTTGATTTTGTGGGAGTTTTCAATTGTGGGTTCAAAATGCGGGTCTGCGGCGTGTTCATTAACTGCCACAATTGGTCCGTCATCGCATTGCATCTCATTTTTTGCCATGATATCAAGCATAAATCTGTGTATTTCATACTCTGTAGGATTGTTGCCCGATTTAACAAGTCTTGCAATTTCTTTGAATGCTTCGTCTTTCACCATTTGCATTACTTTACTCGCTTCGATATGGCTTTGCAGGTCATCCATCGAAAGATGGGATTCGAACTGACTAACCAAATCTGCACTCGACACGATTTCAACGCCAAAACTCGTTACCAATTCGCAAGTACCGCCATCAATTATTGAAACGTAAGGAATTGCATTTTTCGGAGAATATTGCATAGCAACTTTTTTTGAACCTTCGAGCATTCCTCTGAGCAATTCATGCTGTTGCTGCCACGGGAGATAGACGTGCTTTTTGCCGGGAAGATGGTCGCATCTCCATGGTTCAATTCTGTGAACAAGTTTTTGCGGCTCGCCGTTTGCCGGAATAAAATAGTACCAGCGGCGCGATGCAAAACGTTTAGTATCCATATTTAATATTCTTGCGGCAATAGCATCACGATTATGAAAATCGTAGAAAAGCCAGCCGTCCATTCCGGCAGTTCTCAATGCTTGTTGAATTGCTTCTAAATTCATGTTCTTCTCCTAAAAATTTAATAAATTATACCCAATTTTTCAAAATTAATTATTATTAATATATCATTATAAATATAAAATGTTAAAGATAAGAAAATCATATTGAAAATAAAAAGAATTTCTTTATATTATTGAAAGTAATTGAAAGAAATTTGAAAATATATTTATGGAGATTGAAAATGTACACTAAAAATGCTGTAATCGGAATGATTTTTTTGTTATCGTTTGTTTTTTTGGCTAATGCTCAGGAAAATACTACCGAAGTTTTAACCAAAGAAAAAAGGGAGAATATTCTGAAGTTTATGAATCATGTTAAAGCTGACGAAATGCCAAAAAATGTTGTTGAGAATATTATTCAGCCCTATCAAACTGCTATTGCCGCGGCTCCGTTGACCTATTGGGATGCATTAAAAAAGTCTGTCAATCCCGATACACTTATTAACCAAATGGTTGATGTCTATCATAAAGCATTCACAAATAAAGAAATAATCGAAATTAATAAATTTATGGCTTCAGATGCCGGCAAGAAATTCATTTTAACTATTCCGGCGGCTTCAAATGAATGCTGGCAGTTAGCCGCTAAATGGGCAAACGAGATTGCTCCTAAAATCAAAGATAAAATTATGGGTGACGGCTATATGAGAATTCAAAGGTAAGAATTATAAAAAATTCTTGAAAATATTCAATTTTAAGTTTTTGTCATATCTAACAATTTGGAGACTTTAGTGTTTTGGCAAATTCTCATTCTGAATATTCAGTAGTGACCTGAAGTCATTGAAATATTTATTAGAATATGTTTATCAATTATATTGTTTCGAGAGAATATTATGAAGACTAATTTGTTATGTTTGATGATGTTTACATTTTCCACTTTGTCAGTTATTGCCCAATCAGATATTTCTTACAATACTCAAAATGTCAAAAGTTATAGCTATTCAAACAACGTTCTATTGCTTAATTGCGAAAACGGCGTAATTGAGATTCAGGCATTCACTGAAGATATTATCAAAATTGCAATGCATGATGACTTTATTACAAATAACGACACTTCGTATTCTGTTATTTTAAAACCATTTCAATTAAAAATTAATTTCTTAAATAAGGGTGATTACCTCGAATATGCCACCGATAGTGTTACAATCAAAATAAATAAGTCACCTTTAAAACTGAGCTATTTCAGGGATGGAAAATTATTCCTGAAAGATACAATTAATAATTTTTTCAGATTTGCTCCGTACAATTACTCAGGTGTGTCTTTTAAAATTGATTCAAATGAAAGCATTTACGGACAGGGCGAACGGGCTTTGCCAATTAATAAAAGAAACGGCGGAGTTACAATGTTCAATGCTAATAGATGGGGGTATGAATGGGGATATCCTAATTGTCTCAATTTGAATGTTCCATTTATTATCTCTTCCGGAAACTATGGAGTTTTATTTGATAATTCCGGTTATAGCATCCTTACTATTGATGTTCGCTTCAAAGATGTAATTGAGTTTACTGCAATTTCAAATAAGTTTTCGACCTATATCATAGCAGGTAGTTCTTTTTCAGACATTTTTAACAAATATACTGATTTAACAGGAAAACAGCCTTTACCTCCAAGATGGGCTTTAGGATATATCCAATCTCGTGCATATTATTATGATGACAAAGAATTAAATGGTATCATGGATAGAATGATTGATGAAGAATTTCCGATTGATGGCGTAGTTATGGATATGTCATGGTTCGGCAGTGTTAATGAAATGAGTAGTTTCGAATGGAATAAAAATAATTTTCCTGACCCCATCGGACTTATTAATAATTTAAAAGATAAAGGAATAAATACTGTTCTGATATCAGAACCATACGTCGCCGCCAACCTAAATAACTTTAAGGAAGCAATAGATAAAAAACTATATGCGGGTGATTCTTCAGGTAAGCCTTTACTGGTTGATCTTCAGAACACTCCGGGTTTCCTTTTGCTCGATTTAACTAAGCGTGAAGCCGTAGATTGGTTCTGGAGCAAATATAAGACTCGTTCGGAAGAGAATATTGGCGGATGGTGGTGTGACGGTGGCGAGCCGGATTGTGAAAACACTACAGCATTATATTCCAACGGTAAAACTCCAATTCAAATACATAATATCTATTCAAACTTGTGGCTTGAAATGCTTTATGTTGGCTACAAGAAAGATTTCCCCGACCAAAGACCGTTCTTTATGACAAGAGCCGGCTGGGCCGGCATTCAGAGATTTGGGGCTTACCCCTTATGCGGTGATGTTGCACGAACTTTTGGCGGACTTAAGGCTATGATTCCGGTTATGCTTAGTGCTTCTATGAGTGGTACTTGCTATCTTCATAGTGATGCCGGCGGGTATGGTCCGTTTGATAATGTATTCCATCAGGAACTTTATGCTCGATGGATCCTGCTTGGTGCTTTTTCGCCAATTATGAGAGTTCATCTTGCCGGTCCTATTCCGGCGGAACCTATTTTCTATGATGATTCCATTAAATCTATTGTTCGCGATATTTCTAATCTTAGATATGAGCTCCTGCCTTACAATTATACTTTGTCCTATATTAATTCAACCGCCGGTACTCCGTTAATGAAACCGATTAATTACTATGAGCCGTCAAATAAAGTAATTTCCGATATCAATGATGAGTTCTTGTGGGGAGATAACTTTCTTGTTGCTCCGATTGTTGATTCAGTTTTCAAAAGAGAAATTTTTTTCCCTTCGGGCAGATGGATTGATTATTTTGATGGTAAAATTTTTGAAGGTGGTACTAAACATGAATTTGATGTTCCGCTGAATAAACTTCCTTTGTTTGTTAAGTCCGGCTCTATTATCCCCATGGCACCCAGAATGAAGAATAACGTTCAGTACAAATATGACACTTTAATTGTTAAATACTATCCCGATACACTTAGTCCCAAATCTAAATTTACTCTTTACATTGATGACGGACTTTCCGCACATTCTCTCGAAAAGGAACAGTTCGACCTTGTTAGTTTTAATAGCATTGTTAATGCCGCTTCTATTAATCTGAAAGTCAAAAAAACCGGAAAAAGTTTTATCAATGCTCCAAAAGCTATGAATTTGACATTCAAAATTTACAAAATTCCTTTCAAACCCGGCATGATTCTGTTAAATAATTCAAAAATGAAAATTGTAAAATCTTTCAAAGAATATTTCCAGAATGAACAATCTGCTTTTTATGTTGACGACAGCAAAGAACTTTGGTTCCATTATAACTGGAACTTCGACAGCACAGATATCCTGATTACCGACTCAATTGACGATATTGAAAATAAGCAGAAAATAGACAGCGATTTGTATTTGAAAAGAATTTATCCCAATCCTTTCAATGATTTTTTGGCAATTGAATACTGCGTGGAAAATCCGGTGATGCTCGATTTCAAATTCTATTCAATTACGGGGGATTTGATTTACCAAAAGCACATTGACCATTCCATTGCAGGACAATTTGAATTCCTTTGGAATTGCCGCGATGAAGCCGGCAATAAAATTGCAAGCGGATTTTATGTTTGCAAAATCTCTAACCGGGCATCCGGAATTTATCAAACCAATTTTATTATCAAAAAATAAAGTTTCTAATCATATTATTCTTCTTGTTCCCAAGCTCCTGCTTGGGAACATTTGAATATTTTGCTTTAATCCTCTATTCTTAAATCATTTCGTTTTTCTCGTTCCCAAGCTGGAGCTTGAGAACGAGTCAAGATGTTCCCCAACTTCCTCATAATCTGTTTCTTCATACCTATCTATATACCATATCTTTTCCAATTGCTCATCTGTCATTATATATTGTTCAGAACCCTTATCTATCTCATATTTTTTCTTTCCGGAAATTGCATCTTTTTTGTTTTTTTCGGAAAAAGATGCAATGCTGTTTCCGGGTATATCATTGAAATTATTATCAATTAACGAATTTTGGGTGATTGCATCTTTTGCATCTTTTTGGGGTAAAGATTCAATTTCAGGCTCTTCAATTTCAGGCTCTTCATTTTCAGGTTTGTTTTCTTTCTTGTTCCCAGGCTCCAGCTTGGGGACATCTTCAATTCCTCTTTCAAATTCTTTCGTTCCCAAGCGGGAGCTTGGGAACGAGTTTTGAGTTTTTTCTTCAGAATTTTTGTGATTTGCTAAAGCTTTTTTCTGTTTTAACTTTTCTTCATAAATTCTTTGCTTTTCTTCATGAGCGGCAAAAACCGGTTCCAGAAATCCGGACTTTTCCTGTTTTCTATTTTCTCTATCAAGTTGTTTTATGAATTTTGTTGTCGCAGGATTATTGAAATTGCATTCCTCAACAATTTCATCTTCTGTTGGAAATTCGTAATTGTAATTGATTGACTTGAAATTGAAATCCGCTTCTGCCTGAGTGTCGTCAAGTACGAAGTTTACTGTTTTATTGAGCAGACCTACCAGCTTCACAATTTTGGTGTAATAAGCCAGCATGCTGTTAGCACGCGGGTCATCGTGAAGTTTATATCCGTTTTCGATGTAATTTCCGTAAATTTCTCTGTAAAGACACATCAAATTAATTGATACTTTGTTTTTTTCCTCAATCAGCTCTTTAACGTTAGCTTCATGAAGGCTCACTCTGAGGTTGCTTACATCCGCATGAGTGAAATTATCAAATAATCGGGCACGAAAAACCCAGTCGTTTTGCCGTGCAATCTCGGCAATCGTCCTGACTGAATATCCTGTCATGTGAGCAAGATTCTTGTATGTCCGTCTGAATCCAAAATCGCGGTACTTTTTGAAAAGTTCAAAATGCTTCTCGTCTTCGCCTCTTTGGCATTCCCATGGCTTGTTTTTGAATGTCATGGCATTCTCCTTATGTTTAATTGAACAAATTATTTTTGCTTTCTTGTCATTCCCGAGGCAGAAGAAAGAATCCACCCCGCCCTACGGGCACCCCTCAAGAGGGGAATTTGCCTTTCCCATTTTGAAAAAGGGGGTTAGGGGGATTTTCTTCTCTTCCGAGACTACCCTCAAAAATCTAACTGCAAAAATAAATATAGAACCAGCCCTCATCATGAAGACTATGCATATTTAAAACAAATACGATGCGAACATAATATTTGCACGATATTTGCATAAAATACGCATATTCCAAAAGATATGTGGGAAAAATGTCTGAACCGGGATTTCAGGGATTTTTGGGATTAAGAGGATTAAATATTCTTCATTTCCCACTTTGAAAAAGGGATGTCGGGAAATTATGAATTATGAATGGAAAATTGGATAAGAATCTTCATTTCCCACTTTGAAAAAGGGGGGCAGGGGGAATGATAAGTGCAAAGTTAAAAGTGGGAGTGACGAAAGTTCATTTCCCCCTTTAAAAAAGGGGGTAGGGGGATTTTCTTCTCTTCAACAACTAAACGCCTAACCAACTAAACATCTCAACTCTTAGTTAGGTACATAAGCTCGGTAGAAAGAGTATTAACGTAATTCTTCCGTCCCGTCCGGGACGGAACATCTTTTGGGGGTGATTTTCTACCGACCTTTTGTCCCTGACGGGACAATGAAGATTGCCTAATTCTCCTTAATCACTTTGTAGGTATATATTTGACTGCCGCAAGTCAGATTTAAGAAATAATTCCCTGTCGGGAAAGAAGAAAAGTCAATTTGTATTGAATTGCTTATATTTTGAGCAGAAGATTCCACCAACAGTTGATTGTTAATGTTGAAGATTTGGTAATTTATTATCGGTAAAGAACAAACATTATTAATGATGATTGATTTGTTTGTTGGATTTGGATAAAGTATTGTGGTTAGACTTCCATTATCTTTTACATCAGATTCTCTGTCATATTGACCACTTGAACAGTATTCAGCAAGCCATCCAATAAATGTATCAAATTTTTTGGAATAAATCGCATGACCCCAAAAACCAGGGTCTGGTAAATTTATTTGCTTTTTGTATTCAAAAATCTTAGTTTTAAAATTAAAAATGAAGTTATACCTAGTGTTATGTTAGTTATAAATTGACGGATAAAGCCTTTTCAATTTAATC
>CAZSHX010000016.1:0-68923 GCA_964606895.1 uncultured Hyphomicrobiales bacterium | reverse complement strand
CATTATTTCGCTACGCGAAATCGGATTTTTTTCTTTTCCCAAATTGCATTGCATCCTCAAAAATAATTATGTAAAAGATGCAATTATTTATCGCCAAACCTATTGATATTATTTCAAATAACAAGATTTAACTGATTGCATCATTGGATGAAAAAAGATGCAAAGATGCAAATTCTTATCGCCATCTCCCTCGGAGAGGTTTGGGGTGAGGTTCTTATATTTCAATGAACGTGTTCAAAAGATTAACGAATATAATGATTATTTATTGCTATGGGAATGAGGTAAAAATAACATTTTTAGAATTTTTGAGGTATGATCTTTTTTCCAGCTGACAGCAGATACTTTGTGAATATTTATAGTTAAAGATACATTTTTTAAATATCAATTAATAAACTAATTCGCTATAAAAATCATGCAATAACCACCGGTCATTAATTTTTTTAAAAATAAATGTAACCGAATCTTTTGACTCAGCATTTTGTATTCTAATTTGATGCCTATTTAATTTATCAAGTCCATCTTTTAAATAAGGTTTCTACCTCGAAAATTCCTTGTTAGCCAAGATATAGACCTCTTAATAGATCCCTTAGTGCAGAAATTTTTAATATAAAACTCGTCAATTATGGAATCTTCTTCACAGATTTCAAATAAGACTTCCGGGGTTTTAAGTATTTTTTCAATCAGTTGATATTTAGAAATATCATTGTTCTTTTTATCGTAATCTAAATAAGTCGAACAGGATGTCAGAAAAATGATAAATGATAATATTAAAAATTTGTTTTTCATATAGCCGGCGACATTTTTAATCTTTCTTTTTTATTGAATATGTTAAACAGAATCTCAATTTGCTCATTGCAAAGCTAATTGAAAATGATTTACAATCCAAATACTTTTATTGGGTTTCATCGAAATTTTATCCCGTTTCTCTTTCACTACCTTCAGCCCGTTTGGAAGGAAGTCGAATCGGCAGTCTGCCTGCCTTTATAAACCGCAAGCCGCCGTAAGCTCCCAGCAGATAATATTCCCAAAGGTGAACTCTGCCGCAGGAATCCCCATGTGGCGAGTAGTAAAGCCGTTTCTGCTCTCTTCTGCTCAGTGGTGATTATCGGTAACGCCGATGCTCGTATAATTTTCTAATCATCCCATAACTGTTCATTAGAAAAAAATAAATGTATAAATACAAGTTTTGGATAATAAATATCTGGATAATATTTGAATGCGAATTCACATCTTTTATTCGTTTTCTTGCTTTTGATAATTATTTTAGAAATAAAATATTCGATTTTGCAATCTTTTATTTCAGGAACAACATGAAATAAATCGATTGAATATTTTTTAAAATCATTATCTTTAAAATACTTAATGAATTTTTTCGGGAAACCTTGTCTATCATAATAACTTAGTTTATTTATCTCTAATTTACTAGAATCTGATAGTATAATATAAATATACTCTGGGTTTTTTACTAATGAGTCAATTAGAACCAAATCATTTTGTAGATATAATGTATTTTCAAAATCACTACTTTTTGAATATTGAGTGAAAAACATTAAACTTAAAATTAAAATTAGAATTTTCATTTTATTTCCTTTAAAATTGCTGTTATGTTCAATCTTGTATAGTATTTTCCCGAGGGTTGTCAATTATTTCAATGTCTTCTAATTTCCAATGTCTATTGTGTTTTTCATCCCCAAAAATGAAATGCAATTTCTTTGTTGAGTCATAAAGACTTATTAGAATAACATCATGAATTTCATACAAATCTTCAAACTTAAGACCGACAAGCATATGAATTTCATCTCTATGGATTTTAAAGTCATGTTTAAAATACTTTTTAATAAAACTAATTATCCTCTGATTGCTTTCATAATCATAATTATTATTGATATAAGAATTTGATATTATAGACGTATCAAGCAAAATAATTGAAAGAGAATCAGGAAATTCTAAAGCTTTTTTAATAAAAATATAGTTTCCTTCGGCTCCTTTTTGACAAGAAGACACAAATATTATCATTGATAAAATGATTATCAAATTTTTCATTCCTTTATCCTCACTTTATATTGCCGTGGATAATTAACATTATTCCAAATTATTCTCAAAAACTGCTCTGAACTTACATCTGTTAACCTGTAAGTTTATTGCAATTTTTGGAATCATATGTTTCTGAAGATTACTTAATGCCTTATTTTTGTCCCATTCCAATTCAAGTTTTGCCATATTTTATTCAAAACAAATTTCTTCAAATCTTACTTTCTTCATTGCAAAGCTAATTGAAAATGATTTACAATCCAAATACTTTAAAAGTCATTACAGTATCTCTTCCTCTTTCGGAATATTTGCTTTTGGAAAGATGCCTGACTGTGATGAGATATTCAACAACACTCCCATCGCCGCACCGTAGATTATTACTGCCGTTCCGCCGTAGCTGACAAAAGGCATCGGCAATCCTGTCGTGGGAAAAAGTCCGCAATTTACTCCTGCACTTACTAATGTGTAGAGGGCAAATGTAAAGGTTATGCCAAAAGCAAGATAATGTCCGAACAGGTCAGGAGCTCGTTTTGAGATTTTCAGCCCCCTCCAGAAAATCAGTAGAAAGACAGCCAGAATTAGTGTTACTCCGAAAAAACCGTATTCTTCGCCGATAATTGAAAATATGAAGTCACCGTAAGATTCAGGCAGAAACAAATGGCTCTGACGGCTCTGTCCCGGTCCCAAGCCGAAGAACCCTCCGTTGCCGAAAGCAATTATTGCCTGCTGAATCTGAAAATTCACTTCGGTTATTTCGTCGGGATTTGTTGCAAGTCCGATAAAGGACAGAATCCTCTGCATTCTGTATGGAGCCGAAATGCCGTAAGCACCTGCCGCTCCAAGCGAGATTAGCAATGCCACGAGAAGATGTTTGAGATTTACGTTGCCGATATACATCATCGCCACCGAAATAACGTAAATTACAAATGCTGTGGAAAAATTCGGCTGTAAGGCAATCAGAAGGCACACAGCCAATACCCAAGACAGCAACGGAAGCATTCCGTATTTGAAGTCCTTGATGACCTCCTGCCGCTGGCTTAAGAGTGTGGAGAAATGAATCACCAAAGCGAATTTGGCAAGTTCCGAAGGCTGAAAGCTGAAAAAACCGAGACTCAGCCACCTGTAAGCACCATTAATCGGCGTTCCGATAATGAAAACCAGAACGAGCGGCACAAGAGCGAGAAAGATGAACGGCTTTGAAACTTTCTCCAGAATATGGTAATCAATCTTTGATGCCGCAAAAAGGGCAACCAAAGCAATCAGAATTTTGAAGCTGTGGCTCCAGAAAAATCTTTCGGCAGAGCCAAAGCGGGATTCGGCAATGGAGGCACTGGCACTATATACGAAAGCAATGCTGAAAAGCATTAAGCCCACAACCGCCAAAAATATGTACCAGTCTATATGACCTCGTTCGGCTTTCAGATTTTCCCCCTCTGATTTTTTCGTTTACAATCCCATCACAATTTCTTTGAACACTTCGCCGCGGTGCTCGTAATTCATAAACATATCGAAAGATTTGCATGCAGGTGTGAAAAGCACAATCTCGCCTGCTTCTGCCTGTTCTTTGGACTGAACAACGGCTTGCTCAAGACTGTCGGATTTGATGCACCTGACCATACTACTGAAATGATTAAAGATATTTTCGGATTCTTCGCCAATGGAAACAATACATTTAACATTAGTTCTCACAAATTCGTCAAGTGAAGAATAGTCGTTAGAATCGCCGCGTCCGCCCGCAATCCATACAATCGGTTGTTTGTAACTGGAAAGAGCATACCATGTGGCATTAACGTTAGTAGCTTTGGAATCATTAACAAAATCAATACCGCCAACGTTACGGACAAATTCAAGGCGGTGTTCCACACCCTGAAAAGCCATAAGGCTGTCGCGGATATTCTCATTGCGTACCTCGAATGCACGTGCCGCCAAAGCCGCCGCCATTGAGTTATATGCATTATGAGTACCGGGAAGATAGACCTCCTCGAAAAGCATAATTTCCTCCTCGTTTTGCTGTTCGGGCATTCTCACAAGCATCTTGCTGTCCTCTTTCCAAATCCCCGGCTGCACGGGTTTCATGGAAAAGTAGGCAATTTTTCCCCTCGCCTGCGATGTTCCCTTTAAAGTTTCGTTATCGTCTGCATTCAAAATTAATAAATCTTTTTCATTTTGATTCATAAAAATTTTAAATTTTGCATCTGCATAGTTTTCCATCGTTCCGTGGTAGTAAAGGTGGTCGGGCGTGATATTCAGTACCACAGCCACATCCGGGCGGAAATTCTCGATTCTGTCGAGTTGGAAACTGCTCACTTCGCAAACAATAATTGTTTCTTTTTCCAGCTTTCCGACCAATGCGGAAAGAGGTGTTCCAATGTTACCGGCAGTAACTGATTTTTTGCCGGCTCTGTTTAATATGAATGCTGTTAAGGTTGTAGTCGTTGTTTTACCGTTGGTTCCGGTGATTGCAATCATTGGATTTGAGATGAATTGAGAAGCAAATTCAAGTTCGGAGATTATTTTTATTCCTCTTTTTTCGGCTGTTTCTATTATCCAGGATGAGGGCAGTACTCCCGGCGAAGTGATTATGCAGTCTGCATTTGCGAGTGCTTTTTCGGTATTGCCGCCGAATTCAAAATCAATTGAATGTTTTTTTAATTCATCTGCGGCTGTCCGGTAGGATTCTTCGGATTTGATTTCCGACAGAAAAACATTATGTCCTTTTTCTTTAGCCAGCAAAGCCGCCGCCAGACCGCTTTTTGCGGCACCGATAACAGTATAGTTCATTATTTACCTTATTTATAATATTTCATCAGTTTCAAAAAAACAAAAATACGGTAAAAATCCTTTAAGTAAAAATGGTCTGAAGCTTGGTTCTAATGATTTGAATAATTAATATGATTGAATCTGAATGTCTAAATAGAATATTTTTGGAATTAAAGGATTATAAGGATTTTTTCAAGAATGCCTTTTCCTTAATCCTCAAATCCTATTTTTAGACAAAAAAATGAATGATACTTTCTATTCATAATCAAATTCTGTTCCGTACATCTCCGGTAGTTTGAAGACATGCTTGCGAAATGCGGAGAAAAGCTGGTCGGTTGTAAATATAATTTCACCGAATTTCCTTTCGTCAAAATTATAGGCAAAATCAATTCTGAAAATTCCGTTTGAACCGACATCCTTCATGTTGTGGAAACGAAGCCCGAAACCTGCCGCATTGTGCCATTGAGTTTTGCCAAAATCTGTTTTTTGCCTCCATGCCGTTCCGACATCATAAAAAGCCACAGCACCGATGTTCATTATCCAAACTTTAATATCCGGGAAAGCACGAACTTCAAAATTCCCGACAATACGATTATCTCCCTGAATTTTATTTAGAGAATAGCCACGTAATCCTGCTGAGTTATCCAAAATCAGCTGACGTTGCTTGTCCCAGTTCCAAACTGTTTGCTGGCGGACTCTTGCGGCAAGAAGCAAAGTTTCGGACATCCTGAAAAATCCTGTTCCGAGAAATTCCTGATAGGTGTATTTGCCTGTACTGCTCATGAACGCACTTGCGGCAGTCATCTGTCCGAAAAGATACAGATTGCCTGTGATGTGAGATTTTTCGCCCTGTGCGGCAACATAATAAAGGCTTTCGCCCTTTGAACCGATTGCAAATGTTTTTCCAAGAATTGCAGTTCCCCATCCGCCAATTGGAACATCTTCGGTAAAATATGAATTCAACTTGGTAGTTTTAATATAATTTTCGGCAACTGATGAAAAGGCAATAAGAATTTTACCGGAATTGTCATAACTTCTCTCAAACAGTTTATCCCCGCGGTTCACATCGTCGAGCTCGAGCAATCCCGTAACAAAAACTCTGTCGCCGCGATACCATGCCCTCGAAAACCACACATCAATTTTTCTACCGTGGAAGGGTAAAAGTGATGTGGTATCATTAAGGAACAGAAAATCCTTTCCAAAAGAATTACTGCCTGTAACTCCGTAAGACCATTTTGTTTCAAGAGTTCGGAAAGGAACACACGCCGAAAGACTTTGTTCGGTTCGGTATTTGTTTGCCATCAGTCTTCCGTTTAAACTAAGTTCGGTGCGGAGTAAGCGTCTTTGCCCGAGTTCGGCAATTCCCTGAAGTCCGGTATTGTTTTCTGTGCGGTGCAGAACTTCAGCAGAAACCCGTGTGCCCGTTCCCCAAAAATTTAGTTCTTCGATTCTTCCGCCGAGAGTACTCGCATTGCCGCCTGTACCAATCAGCAGACTGGGATTGGTTGACCATTTATCCTGAGTGTTAATAACGATATTAGTAATTATATCATTTACAGAATCATGAACAATCGAAACATTGGTGAAAAGACCTGTGGAACGAAGATTTCTTTCAGTTTCTTCGAGCAAATTGTCATCAAGATAGTCACCTTCTGCAAATAGCATTTCGTCTTCGATTATATAGGGCTGGGTTATGATGTGTATTGAATTGAGCAAAGGAGAGACAAAAATCCAGTCGGTATTGGTAGAATCAAAAACATTGGAACGATTATAAAATATCTGTCCAATGCGAATCTCTGCCCTCAAAGAAAAAGGGAAAAAACACAAAACCAATATTGAAATTTTAATAAATTTTATCATCTGAGAATTAAGCTCAAGCAAATTGTTCCGAAAAAGCATAATACGAAATAGAAATTATCGTATGATTTAAAAGTTGTATTAGACGGCAAATGAATATTAGTCTTTTATTAATTGAAAAAAGCATTTTAAATGGCATTAAATTCAGTTGTTTTTTTAACTTTATTTTAAACCGTATTTTACTTTTGGCTCAAACAATGCCATCTGTTGTTTTTCAGGTAGTTGTTCTAAGTAATTTGAAATAAAAAGTTCTTTCCCTTTTTGGTCTGAATTTTCAGTGACATTTCTCATCCCATAAGTTAAATCCCATGAAATGATATTGGCAAAAGAAAAAAGTTCTCTAATGTATATGCTGTCATCATAAGTGATTAGCCATTTGTGCTTGCAAGTACGCATTGTATCCGCAAATCTTTCGTGGTCGAAGGATTTGTGTAAATTCCCATTTTTCCCGTAAAGTGCTGATTTTGTTGCTGAAAAGTAAGGAGGGTCAAGAAAAATAAATACATTTTCGCCGTCCTTTTTGACTAATTCAACATAATCAAGATTAGTGATAGTTGAACCATTAATAACTTTGGCAAATTCGTTAAGCCGCAGGATACTGCTTTCTGTAAAACGTCCTGTGAAAGCACCTTCGCTGAATCCACCGCTTAAACTCGTACCAGAAAATGTTATCCGATTGTAAATAAAGAATGCGGCGGCTCTTTCCAAATCATTAAATCCATCCAAATTTTCGTTCAAAAATTTATGTAATTCTTTACCAACAGGAAATCTGTTCCGCCACTCATAAATTTTGTCAATTAAAGTATCAACATCCTTCTGCGTCATTTCCCAAAATTTGAAAAGCTCCAAATAGAGGTCATTTACCCAAAATTTCTTATTTGGAAATCTCTGTTTTGCATAAATAAATATCGAGCCACCGCCTAAGAATGGCTCTCTGAACTCATCAAATGAAGGCAAAAGAGTTGAAATTAAATCTACTGCTCTGCTTTTCCCTCCGGGATATCGTAATGGACTTTTTATCATTTTGAATACTGCACTTTAATGATAAATTTATTTTCTTTAGCTTCAGAAATTATAGTTTCAATTAGTTGAACTTGGCTTGCAGACAGATTATTAATACTGAAAAACTCAGAAAGTTCATTTTTTTTGCTTGCAGAAGTTATGCCGCCCTTAAGTTTTGATGAAGTTACACATAATACTGCCTCGCTTTTCATCATTGCACCGTTTACTGAAACCTCAATAAGATTGCTATATAAAATCATTTTCAACAACCCGTCCTTAATATCGCCTTTGCTTGGAAGAATTGCATTTTTGCTATGCTTACTCTCGATTAAACTTACTTTATCTTTAGAAAGTAAAATTTCGTCAACTGTGAAAAAATACTGTCCCCCCAAATAGTTCGTTATTGTAATTTTTGCTTTTGAGAGAGTTGACAAACTTTCTTTTGGCTGAAATGTAACTAATTCTCTTGACTGTGCTTTTTCAGCTTTATCTCTTGAAAATGCCATAAATAAAGAAACATCTTTTCCGATTTTGTTTTGAAACTTATCCAAACCTTTTGAGTCATGGAGTTTTACACCAGTTTCTATTTCAATTTCATTATAGAAAGATATAACCCTATCAATAATTTGATGAAAGTTTGTATTAAGTTCGTTTAAATTCCAATGCAAAGCAGAACTGTGGTATTGTTCAATTTCCTTGATTTTACTGAGGACATATATATTGTCAAACTGTTGGTTATTAATTTTATCATCTGATCTGTCTGATTTGTCGGCTTTGGTGTAGTATGCGAATATTACGAATACATCTAAGAGTGACATCAACGAAACTGTGTCCCATTGCAAATAATCTCTGTCACCTTTTGCCCCTTCATCTTTTACAATTGGAATAACTGTAATCTTTTTTGAAATATGCAATGTGTTAAATATTCGTTCAAATGGATATGAACGTGTACGCTTAGGTGAAACCCATTTGGAAATAGCAAAAGAATGTTGATTATCCATAATAATACATGAGGCAGGGGCTTCATTTATATCAAAGCTATCTATATCAAGATTAGATAAATTCTCAGTAAGAATAACTTTATATTTGATACCTGTTATTTTGCCGATTATATTCATTTATTTCAAAATTTTTATTAATTATTTCCAATATCTTGTCTTGTCGTTCATTTTAGCAAATCTTTCAAACAACGACACATCGGCAAGCAATATAGTGAAAATAATGTAATTCTCAAAGATGCAATTTTAAACTGATAAAGGTCTTGAAACAAATACTCATTCTATCGGATTTCACTCATCTCAAGCAAAATCATTTCTAACTCTCCGTTTTTATACTTATTTTTGAACTTTATTGATTTGAATATTTTTTAATGAATACAATTTTTCTGATAAATCTTATAATCGGAGTTGCCGCAGGAGTTCTAGCGGGAATGTTCGGAATCGGCGGGGGCGTTGTTATTGTTCCTGCCTTGATTTTATTATCGGGGTTTTCGCTTGTTCAGGCAAACGGAACTTCACTTGCCGCCTTGCTTCTTCCTGTTGGTATTCTTGCCGTCATTTCATATTATAAAGCTGGTTATATCAATCTGAAAATTTCGCTTTTCGTGGCTTCTGGATTACTAATCGGGGTGATATTCGGTTCGCTCATTGCACTTTCGATTCCAACGGCAGCATTGAAATTTTTCTATGGGTTGTTCCTGCTTTATGTCAGCTGGAACTTTTTGAAACCTCTGGAGCTATGGAGAGAATATGTTTTAAAGGAAACTATTCAAATCAAAGCAGTAGAAGAATCAACCAAGAATTATCCTTTTGTGTTTTTTATGTTTGTCGGGATTGTGGCGGGTGTATTGTCGGGTATGTTCGGAATCGGCGGAGGATTGATTATCGTTCCCGCTCTGATTGCATTTCTGAAATATCATCCCAAAAAAGCAATCGGGACATCGCTCGGTGCTTTGCTTTTGCCTGTAGGGCTTCCGGGGGTACTGATATATTACAATGCAGGACAGTTCAATTTTGCTTATGCTTTGCCTGTTGCCCTTGGAATTCTTGTCGGTGCAGTTTTTGGTGCTAAAATTACTATCTCTATGCCAACTGTTTTGGTGAAAAGAGTTTACAGCGTTTTTTTGCTGATTATGGCAGTGAATTTTATTTATCAGGCTTTTTGGGGAAAATGACCATGAAACTATTTTTATACGATATATTCATTCATTTATATATTTTTTAAGGAAATATTATGAGAAACATACTTTTATTTTCATTCTTACTTTTATTTGGGGGGGCTTTTATGCTTCAGTCGCAAACTCAGCTTTTAACAAGGGACAAAGTTCAGGACAAATACAAATGGAACCTGACCGACATTTTTCCTGACGAAAGTGCATGGACTAAAGAATATTCTGACTTTTCAAAGGATTTGCAGAAATTTGCAACATTCAAAGGAAAAATCTCCAAATCGGCAAAATCTCTTAATGATTTTATGACTTTTATGCTGAGCATGGACCAGAGATTCGGCCGCCTTTCAATGTATGCTTCATTAGGAAAAGATATTGACCTTACAAATTCTGCTAATCAGATATTATTCGATAAAACTCAGAAACTCGGAGCCGAGTATTCATCTGCTTGTGCGTTTTTCACTCCCGAAGTTCTTCAGATTTCTGATGCGGAAATGGAAAAATATTACAAGGATGAACCTAAGCTCGCCGATTACAAACAAAAATTCAATATAACATTCAGATTAAGAAAAAATACTCTTTCTGCCGACCAGGAAAAACTCTTAGCCGTTCTGTCGCCTGTTTTTGCAACAACAACTAATATCTACAACACTTTAAATGATGCAGAACTCCCATTCCCGATCATCAAAGACGAAAAAGGCAATGATGTTCAGGTTTCCCACGGAAGATACAGAGCAGGGCTTTATTCGCAGAATAGACAGTACCGCCACGATGTTTACATGGGAACTTACGTTCCGTACAAACAGCTGAAAGGCACAATGCAGGCAATTTACAATGGAAGAGTCAAGCAACGCGTGATTAACGCTAAAATCAGAAATTACTCTTCAACCGTGGAAGCCGCTTTGTACGAAAATAATATTCCTGTCTCTGTTTATGAAAATTTGGTGAAGGTGACGAATGACAACCTGAAAACTCAGCATCGCTGGGCATCCATCAAGAAAAAAGTGCTGAAACTCGATGAACTTCATCCTTATGATACTTATGTTTCGCTTTTCCCTTCGGTGAACAAGACCTACACTTACGATGATGCAGTGGAACTCTGCAAAAAAGCACTTGCTCCGCTTGGCAAGGAATATATTGACGCAATGAATATAGGTTTTGAAAATCGCTGGATTGATGTTTATGAAACAAAAGCTAAACGTTCGGGGGCATATTCCAACAGTACGGGATGCGGACCCCATCCGTTTATTCTTCTTAACTGGAACAATACTCTGGACGATGTTTTCACTCTGGTTCACGAACTCGGTCACAATATGCACTCATTTTTCACCGAGAAAACCCAGCCCTATCAATATCGCGATTACGCCACATTTGTAGCTGAAGTTGCCTCAACTGCAAATGAATCGCTATTGCTTGACTATCTGATTAAAAATGCTGTATCGAAGGAAGAAAAAATGGCATTGATTGAAAAATATCTGACCAATATTCAAATGACTTTTTTCCGCCAGACTCATTTTGCCGAATTCGAAAAAGCGATTCACGAGAAAGCTGAAAAAGGCGAGTATCTGACGGATGAACAACTGACAGCCGAATTTGCCAAAATGTACCAGAAATACTGGGGTCCCGAAATGAAAACCGACTACGAAGAAGGTTTGTCATGGGCAAGAATTCCACACCTTTTCAAATATAATTTCTATGTTTACCAGTATGCAACAGGTTTTGCCGCTTCATTTGCTTTGGTTGAAAATATCAAAAAAGAGGGCAAACCTGCAATTGACAAGTATTTGAAATTTCTTTCCTCAGGTAGTTACGACTATCCTATTGAAATACTGAAAAATGCGGGTGTTGACATGAACAAAGAAACAGCCGTCAAAGCAGTTATCAACAAAGCCAACGAATATCTGGACGAATTAGAGGGTCTGCTGAAATAGGAAATAAGTCTATTACAAATTCTTCGGGCTGGAGGCAACTCTAACAGAAATATCTATGATTGAAGCCAACGGCAATCAAGTGTGACACTTAAAAAGAAAGAAAATAGCAAAAAACAACTATTTTTAACTATTATTCCTCATTTTTTTGAAAAAATTGCCGATTCTAAAATTCAAGCAATGTCACAAATTCAAATTTATGATATTGTGAAGTGAGTTTTTTAAAATATAAAGGAATAAGATGAGGAAAATTACAATTTTTGTTATCATCGCGATGATACTGTCTGTCTCGGCAAAAGCTCAGGACCCGAAAATTGAAATCGGTGCTTATGTTGATACTTATATCGCAACCGACAATACAAACGGCGGCGACTCGCTTGCTCTCAACAGACCATTCAGTTACGTTAACCCGAAAAAAGGTCAATTTTCTATTAATACTGCCCAAATAACCGCAAAAGTAAAGATTGACAATTTAATTCGTTCAAATTTCACATTGCATGTCGGCGATTTGCACAAAACAGCATGGGTAAGCATGGGAACTCAAATGCCTCTTATTCAGCAGGCGAATGTCGGTTTCCGTCTGTTCGGAAATTTTTGGGTGGATGGCGGTTATTTTCTTACTCACATTGGAGGGGAATCCCTTTTACCAAAAGACAACTGGCTGTCCTCACATTCTCTTGTGACATACTTTGAACCATTTTATCAAGCGGGAATCAAAGCATCTTATGAAACCGAAAAAGTAACGGCACAGATTCATCTTTTGAACGGCAACGGAATTTTTGACGATAATAACAACAACAAAACATTAGGTTTGTTCTTCAGTTTCACTCCAAGTACATTGTTGTCCGTTTCTTATGCCGGTGTTATCGGCAACGAAGAACCGGGTGCTCCTTACAATGCTAAGACACATCAGTTGCATAATTTCGTAGCTCAGGTAAATCCTTTCACCGATTTTTCGGTTAAAGGTCAGTTTGATATTGCCATGAAAGAGGTTCAGGACCCGAACAACGGAGCAGAAATGATTTCGGGTAATTTCAAAGGTCTGTCTCTAACGGCTCATTACCAGTTCATCAAACATCTTGGCGGAACTTTCAGATTTGCTTATATTGACAATGCCAACGGTGTCTATGCTCCGATAGTTAAAGGGACCGAGATTACGCTGGGTTGCGAATTCAAACCGAGTGACAACTCGTTTATCCGTCTTGAAGGCAGAAACATTTCCCTTGATGACAAATACAAACTTTTCGTTCGTGATGGAAAGTCCGATAAATCCAGAATGGAAGTTATTCTGAATATGGGTATCTGGCTTAATTAAATTAGATTTATTAATTCTTCCGAAGGTACAAAACCTTCGGAAGAATTAATTATTGGTACTCGTAATCTCAGTTTTCATTCAATTAGCAAATACTTTTTTTTTCCTCGGCAGTTGTCATGGACTTATGACTGAATTTTTTTCCATTGATTTCCCCACGAATATCCAACCAATACAGCTTGAGCTTTTTGGACTTTGAGGTATCATGCATTAGTATTCATGATGTTTTCATATCACCATCGTAAACAAGATCATCTCCCGACCATTTTTGCATTGAGTGAAAATCGGAACCGAGAATCGGAAATATTACTTCTATTTTATAGCAATAAATAATTATTATTTTCGTTTATTTCTTGTGTTATGTTTATTGATATATAAGAGCTTCACCCACTCTTCTCCGAAGGAGTCAGTTTAAGAATTGACTTTTTAAGAAAAGCCTTCGGGAGTGAATTTTGTGAGAGTTTATGATAAAGTTTGGAACTTTGTAAAGATTTAATTTAAAAAATAAATCCCATTTCATCAAATCCAGAAAAGAAATTTTATCAAGAATTTCTTATTATTACCGATATATCTTGTGTTATATCTTATATCTATTTGAGGCTGATATGATGAGTTCAGTTAATTTTTTGAACTCACCAAAAAACTAAATTTAATTATATGGATTTGAATATAGATATGGGTAATATAGAAAAAACTAAAGATGAACTCTTGCAGGAATTGCAGGAGCTTAAGTCTGAAAATGAATTCCTGAAAATCAATTATCAGAATGACATCAGCAAGTATAAGCAAGAGGAAAAGTATCGCCATATTTCAGTCGAACTATTGGCTATACTTAACGAGACCAATACTTTGTCTGATGCCATAAATCGAATATTGAACGTAATTAACGATGAGTTCAAATTCGATGCAATAGGGATTCGTCTTGTTAATGGCGAAGACTATCCATATTTTGCACAATCCGGTTTTTCTACAGATTTTCTTCTTACGGAAAATTCTCTGATTGCCCGCGAAACAAACGGAGAACCATGCAGAGACTTGAACGGCAAACTTAATCTTGAGTGTACCTGCGGTCTTGTCATTTCGGGTAACGCTGACCTTTCGCTCCCATTTTTTACAGACGGAGGAAGTTTTTGGACAAATGATTCAAAACCTTTACTGCAACTCACAGCCGAAGAAGACCCCAGATTTCATCCTCGTAACAACTGTATCCACCAGCATTATTGGTCGGTGGCTCTTGTGCCGATTAAAACAAATCAAAAAATTGTTGGACTGCTTCAACTTAATGATAAGAAGAAAGATCGCTTCACTCTTGAAATGATACAATTTTTCGAGGGAATCAGCAAGAGCATCGGGGTTGCCTTAATGCGAAAGCAGGCTGAGGAAGCCCTGCTCAATAGCGAAGCACGATTCCGAAGTTACTTTAATATGCCTTTGCATGGAATTGCTATCACCTCACCTGAAAAGGGCTGGGTTGAAGTTAATGATGCTGTCTGTTCAATTCTGGGTTTTAGCAGGGAAGAACTGTTCAATATGACATGGTCTGAACTGACTTATCCTGAGGATTTAGCAGAAGATGAAAAACAATTTGAAAGGGCTCTTATTGGTGAAATCGAACAATATTCTTTGGAGAAACGTTTTGTCCGAAAAGACAAAACAATAGTATGGACAAGCCTTTCAGTCGGTTGTGTAAGGAAATCTGACAGAAGTGTTGATTATATGGTTGCTATGCTGGAGGATATTACTGAGAAAAAGAAATCATCAAATAGAATCGTTGAAGTTCAAATGATGCTAAACAGGATTATCAATTTGCTCCCTGTTAGGGTTTTCTGGAAAGATAATGATTTAAAGTATCTTGGATGTAATAAACTATTTGCAACTGATGCCGGAAAATCAAATTCCGAAGAATTGCTTGGAAAAGACGATTATCAAATGCCTTGGAAAGAACAGGCAGATCTATACAGAAATGATGATAGGGCAATTATTGATTCAAAATCACCTAAACTTAATTTCGAAGAACCTCAAACAACTCCAAACGGTGAAAAGATATGGCTTAAAACCAGTAAAGTCCCCCTGACTGACTTGGAAGGGAACAGTATAGGGATATTAGGGACATACGAAGATATTACTGAAAGCAAACAAAAAGAGGAAGAGCTCAGAAAACTATTAATGGCTGTTGAGCAAAGTACTGCTTCAATAGTAATAACAGATATTGACGGTAATATTGAATATGGCAATCCAAGGATAACGGAAGTAACAGGGTACAAACTTGAAGAAATATTCGGAAAAAATCCGAGGATTTTCAGCTCTTCAGAAAAGTCGAAGGATGAATATAAAAATTTATGGGATACAATTAGCTCAGGAAAGGAATGGAAGGGTGAATTTCATAATAAAAAGAAAAATGGGCAATTATATTGGGAAAGTGCCACAATTTCACCTATTAAAAATTCGAATGATGAAATTACTCATTTTTTGGCAATAAAAGATGATATAACACTACGTAAGCAAACAGAGGATGCTTTACTTAAAAGTGAAGAGAGATATAGAATATTATCTAATCAGTTAGAAGCCATTTTAGACCATATACCGGGTATGGTGTTCTATAAAGACAATCAGAATCGTTTTATTCATGTCAACAAATATACAGCTCGTATGTTTAAGAAAGACAAATCAGAATTAGCCGGTATCAGTCTCTATAATCTTTTTCCAAAAGAAGATGCAGATAAATATTTTCAGGATGATTTATCGGTTATAAATTCCGGTAATGCCAATTTAAACTTTGAAGAAACAATGGAAACCGATGGGGAAGTAATATGGTTCAACACAAGCAAAATTCCATTTATAGACAATTCAGGTGAGATTATTGGTGTTATCGGTATTTCAATGGATATCACCGAACGTAAACAAGCTGAAGAAGAAAAGGAAGAACTACTTGAGCAGTTACATGTATCAAAAGAAATAATTGAATCGGATTTATTTGAAAAAAATGGTTTTATCGAAGAACTTTCTGCCATAAAAGAGCAACTTGAACAAACCAATTCAGAAAAAGACAAGTTTTTCTCAATCATTGCCCATGATTTAAAATCTCCATTTTCGGGTTTTCTCGGATTGACTAAGATGATGGCTGAAAACATTCACGATTTCACTTTGAAAGAAATGCACGATACTGCTATTATGATGGAGACCTCGGCAAGGAATTTATATAAACTGCTCGAAAATCTCCTCCAATGGTCCAGAATGAAAAGAGGCAAAATTGAGTTCAATCCCGGAAATTATTTTCTTGCGTCTATGGTCAAACAAAATATTAACATAATAATAGATAGAGCGAAACAAAAAGAAATTGAAATCATTTCCAATATTGAGGAAGATACAGAAATCTTTGCCGATATTGATATGCTTAATACGATTCTGCGAAATTTAATATCAAACGCAATAAAATTTACTCCAAGAGGCGGGAAAATTGAAATAGGCTATTCTTCAGATGGACTCCACCTTAAAGGTGGGGTTCATCTCGCATCAGCTATTTACATAAAAGACAGCGGCATCGGAATGAACGCCGATATAATCGGGAGATTATTCAAAATTGACCAAAAAATTTCAAGACCCGGGACTGACGGAGAAACCAGCACCGGTTTGGGTTTGCTCCTTTGTAAGGAATTTATTGACAGGCACAACGGAAAAATATGGGTTGAAAGTGAATTGGGCAAAGGAAGTACGTTTTTTTTCTCTTTGCCGAACAAAAGTTAAATTGTAATTTGCAATTTCGTAATTAGTAATTCGTAATTTGGAAGATAAAAATATGAATATTCTTGACAAATCAAAAGAAGAACTTTTACTTGAACTACAAGAGCTGAAGGCAGAAAACACAGTTCTAAAGTCTTTATATGCTCAGCATAATTCCATGCCCAAACAGACAGAAGAGTCCTTATACCAGAGCAAAGATTCAGCATTTATTTTATCCATACTCGAAAGTCAGCCTGAAATAATAGTTTTCTCGCTTGATAAAAATTATTGTTATACTGCTTTCACAACATTCCACAAGGAAACAATCAAAAATATCTGGGGTGCCGAAATCAAAATTGGAATGAACATTCTTGATGTTATCACTAACCCCGAAGACAGACAAAGAGCAAAGAATAATTTTAATAGAGCATTAGGTGGGGATTATTTTGTATTGACAGAGGAATATGGGGATAAAGCTTTACATCGGACTTTTTACGAGAATTGCTATGGTCCAATTAAAGATTCCGACAACATGATTGTAGGAGTTTCAGTCTTTGTTATTGATATTACTTTTCGAAAGCAAACTGAAGACGCTCTTAGAGAAAGCAATGAATTACTTACTGCTTTTATGAAACACTCACCAATACATACATTTATCAAAGATGTTACTAACACCGAGAGTCGCGTTATTCTGGCAAGCGAGAACTATAAAGATATGATCGGCATTCCCGGTTCCGAGATGGTCGGCAAAACCATGGAGGAATTGTTCCCGGCTGAACATGCCGCAAAATTTACTGCCGACGATTGGTTAGTTGTTACTCAGGGCAAGGTACTTCATCTGGACGAAGACTTGAATGACCGGTACTATCATACAATAAAATTTCCCATTCAACAGCGAGGCAAAAATCTGCTGGCAGGATTCACAATAGACATCACTGAACGAAAGATGGTGGAGAAAGCTCTTAAAGAAAGCGAATTGAAATATCGGTCGCTTATCGAAAATTCGAGTGATACTATTTTTTGTGTGGATGAAAAGGGAGAGTATCAATTTACCAATAATCTTTTTGCCTCAACATTTGGGAAATCGCCTGATTATTTTGTCGGTAAAACATTTTGGGATATTTATTCAAAAGAGCAGGCGGACAGACGTTTTTCGATAACAAGCAAAGTCTTTGAAACGGGAGAAAGCGATTCATTTGAAGTGGAAGTTCCTTTAATGGAAAAAACTTTGTATTTTTTGGGAAAAGCCAATCCTATAAAAGATGACACCGGTAAGGTAGTATTAGCTCTTGTTTTTTCGACCGACATCACCAAACGATTGCAGTCAGAGCAAGCATTAAAAGAAAGCGAAGAAAAATACCGGCTTCTTGTTGAAAATACCAATTCCGGAATTTTCCAAACCAATTTGGACGGTACGTTTATTCAAATGAACAAAGCTACTTCGGAAATGGCAGGTTACGACAGCGTCGAAGAGCTTATGTCGAAATCCGCCGACTGCTTGTATGCCAATATTGAGGATAGGGAGAAATTAATAGCACTATTAGCATTAAATGGTGAAGTGCGAAATCTGGAAATGCAGTCTCTCAAAAAGGACGGAAACATTTACTGGATTTCCATGAATGCTGTTGTTTTAAAAGATAAAGAAGGAAAATCTGAAAGAGTTTTAGGAATTGTAAATGACATCACCGAGCGTAAGAATGCTGAAAATTCTTTAATGGAAATTGAATCCAGATATAATTTATTTGTTAATACCCATACTGATTTGATTTTTATAAAAGATGAAAAGCTGCGGTATATTATGGTTAACGATGCAACTTGCAGATTCTTTGGAAAGAGCAGAGAAGAAATGCTGTTCAAAACTGATTACGATTTGATGGATGAAGCTGGTGCCAAAGTATGCGAATATACGGATAATCTTGTTTTAGGTGCCAATTCGCCGGTTGTAAGTGAAGAACATATTGACGACAGATATTACGAAACTACAAAATTTCAACTTGCTCTTAATGATAACAAAATGGGTTTAGGAAGTATTATCAGGGACATCACTGAACGAAAGCTGGTTGATGAAGCCCTTCAAAAGAGCGAAACGCTCTACAGAACATTGGTTGAGAACATCCCGCAAAAAATATTTATTAAAGATTTAAATTCCAAATATCTGTCAATTAATGAAAATTTCGCGAGAGATCTTCAGATTCAACCTGAAGATATTGTAGGCAAATCTGATTTTGACTTATATCCCCCTGAAATTGCATCAAAGTATCGTGCGGACGACCTAAGAATATTAGAAAACGGACAGACTGAAAACTTCGAAGAAATATATATTGTTGATGGAAAAAGGACATGGGTCCATACTATCAAAGCCCCAATAAACGATAAAAACGGCAATGTTACCGGTCTGTGCGGCGTTTTTATTGATATCACCGAGCGCAAGCAGGCAGAAGTAGAAATTCAGATGAAAAATGTTGAACTTGGTGAACTAAATGCTTCTAAGGATAAATTATTTTCGATTATTGCTCATGATTTAAGGTCACCGTTTAATGGGTTCCTTGGTTTAACCAAAATCATGGCAGAAAATATGAATAATATCACTCTGGAAGAATTACAGCAAATCAGTTCGAGTATACAGGATTCTGCTACTAATTTATTTGCTTTGCTTGAAAATCTGCTTGAATGGTCACGAATGCAAAGAGGCATTTCGGAGTTCAGACCTGAAAATTGTTTAATTGATTCAATAGTTAAACAAAATCTGGAGTTTCACAGTGGCTTTGCAAAACAAAAGAATATCTTGCTTATGAATAATGTTGTCGAAAGTATTCATGTCAATGCTGATATTCGTATGCTGAATACCGTATTCAGAAATTTAATTTCCAATGCAATCAAGTTTACTCCAAGCGGCGGGAGAATTGAGATAGGTGCTGTTATTAAACCTTCGGAAGGTTATACTCAAATCTATATCAAAGACAGTGGGATTGGTATATCCGAAGAAACAATCAAAAAACTTTTCAGAATTGATGAGAAAGTTTCCCACCCGGGTACAGCAGGCGAGCCAAGTACAGGCTTAGGATTAGTACTCTGCAAAGAATTTATTGAAAAACATGACGGCAAAATTTGGGTGGAAAGCGAAGAAGGCAAAGGAAGTATTTTCTTTTTTACTTTACCGAAAACGAATAATTAAGGTAAGTTGTTTTATGAAAAAAATATTACTGATTTTAATAGTAAGCTCGATTGTTAGTTTTCATTATTTACTCGCTCAGGAGCAAAGTTCGGAAAATCTCGATTCGATTTATTCCTTAGTTAAAAGTTCAAAAACCGATTCCAATAAGGTAAATAAATTACTGAATTTAGCATCAAAACTTCAGTTTGACAATCCTCAAAAAGCCTTAGCAATTGCAACAGAAGCACAAAATATATCAAAGATTATCAGTTGGAAAATGGGTGAGGGATATTCCTTTAATCAAATGGGAATCATCAATGGTATAATGTCTAACTATTCGACTGCTTTAAATTATTTCAATCAAGCATTGGCTCTTTACAAAGAAATAAAAAACAGAATAGGTATTTCAAATGTTCTGGGTAATATTGGTATTATTTATATGAATCAGAGCAATTTTGCTAAAGCTTTGGAATTTTATTTTGAAGCATTAAAAATTGATGAGGAAATAGGGAATAAAGAAGCTGTCGGAAAGCATCTATCGAATATCGGAATTATTTATTATAATCAAGGTGAATTCAAAAAAGCTTTAGACCATTATTTTAAAGCACTGAAAATGGCTGAAAATTCAGGAAAAGTAAATAAAACTTCTAATATCCTCGGAAATATCAGTATTGTTTATATTGACATGGGTGAGTTGGACAAAGCCTTGGAATATTCCCATAGGGCACTAAAATTGGCTGAGAATACAAAGAACAAAAATGCAATTGGTACTCATCTCGGAAATTTAGGAAATATTTATTATAAACAACAAAAATATTCAGAAGCTTTGGAACACTATTTTAAAGCATTGAAAATCAACAAGGAATTGGAAAATAAAACTAATATTGTTGCCAATTTGGGAAATATAGGTGCTGTATATTATGATTTATCGGAAGATACGAATTTTGCAAAAATTGACAAGAAATCCAAATTAATAGGTCATTCTAAAAAGGAAAATTTGCAAACGAGTATCGCCTATTCAAAAGAAGCTGTGGATATTGCACAATTAATCGGCGAGAAAAGATTGGTTCTATCCTATTCACTCGTACTCTATCAAGCTTACGAAAAATTGGAACAATATGCTGAAGCATTGAAATATTATAAAATCTGGCAGACCAATAAAGACAGTATTTTCAATGAGGAAAATACACGTAAAGTTGAACAGCTTGAATCAAAGCGTGAAGTTGATATTAAAGAGATGAAAATTATTGAACAGCAAAAGCAGATTACTTATTACACTGCAATTACGATTTTCGTAATTATTATTTTAATCATTATTACTGTCCTGTATTTTCATAAAAAGAAAACAACCGAACAAGTTGAGGAAAAGAACAGAATAATAACAGAGATAAATGCTTCTAAAGACAGGTTCTTTTCAATCATTGCACACGACCTTAAAAGTCCTTTCAGCGGATTCCTTGGTTTAACGAAAATGATGGCAGAAAGAATTCAGGATATGACGATGCGAGAGATGCAGGACTTGGCAAAATCAATGCAATCATCTGCAAATAATTTATATAAATTGCTTGAAAATCTTCTCGAATGGTCGCGAATGCAAAGAGGTGTTACCGGTTTCAATCCCGAATCGGTAAGTTTACTTTTCATTGTTAATCAAAACATTGAAGTTTTGGGTGAATTTGCAAAGCAGAAAGATATAGCAATTATAAACAATATACAGGACGGACTCAATATCACTGCCGATGTTCCTATGCTCAATACAATTATCAGAAATTTGCTCTCTAATGCCGTTAAATTTACTCCTCATAACGGCGAAATTGAAATCGGTGCTGTGGTTCAAACTTCAGAAGGTTCAGAACCTTTGGAAGGTTTTAATCGAATCTATATTAAAGATAGCGGCATTGGAATGTCACCCGAAATCATTGAAAAACTTTTCAGGATTGACGAAAAGGTTTCTCGTCCCGGAACTGATAATGAACCAAGTACAGGTTTAGGTCTATTGCTTTGCAAAGAATTCATTGAAAAGCATGGCGGCAAAATTTGGGTGGAAAGCGAAGTTGGAAAGGAAAGTACTTTCTTTTTTACATTAAAATAGCAGTTTTATTATAAGTTTGTTAATTATATAAAAGAAACAACCTGCATATTCTTTTAGTAATTATATTTCTTAATCTCCCGTACATGACATTACATCTTAATATTAAGTTATTTATCAATGCAATTTACGTAATGATATAAACTTAGGAAAAAAAATCTTACCCCCTAATGATAAAGAATTGTTATTAATTACCGATATTTATTAATATATTTGCTAATAAATATATGATTAGTAATTGATTTGTTATGGAATTATAATAATGTAAAGTAATTATTCTTAAGAGAAATCAGAAATGAAAAATATGAGCAATAAATCTGACTCAGGGATTCTTCGCCAAAAAGCAGAAGAATTATTTAAAATGAAACCTCGCAAAACTACCATAGGATTAACTGAGGCTGATTTTCTGAAACTGATTCAGGAATTCGAAGTACACCAAATTGAACTGGAACTTCAAAATGAAGAGTTGATAAAAGCAAAAGAGTTAGCTGAAGTAAATGCAAAAAAATCTACTGATATTTATGATTTGGCACCATCCGGCTATTTCACACTTTCAAATGATGGAAAAATCTCGGATCTAAACAATAACTTTGCAAAAATGCTTGGCAAAGAATACTCAAATTTAATAAACACCCAATTCAGTCTTTATTTGGGAGTTGTTTCTCTTACAGATTTCAATAATTTTTTTCAGAAAGTATTTGAAGGCATTGGCAAGGTTTCTTGCGAAGTTCTTATTTCTTCAGAAAATAATTCTTCCATTTTTGTAATTATTGAAGGTGCCTTATCTGCTGATGGTCAGCAATGCATTGCTTCAATGGTGGATATTACCGAATATAAGAAAGTTGAGGAAGCTAATAAAGTTCTTGCAGGAAGCTGGCAGTCAACTTTTAATTCAATTACTGACTTTATCACTGTTATTTCCATTGACCATATAATTCTTGAAATAAATCAGGCAGGCTGTGATTCCATTGGATTACCGCGGGAGAAAATAATCGGGCGTAAATGTCACGATTTAGTACATCAATCAAATTCTCCAATATTAGGTTGTCCCTGTTCCAAAGGGTTTACTACCGGTAAGATGGAAGTAAATGAAATATTTGAACACGGAAGGTACTATCTTGCTACAGCATGGCCCATTTTCGATGAGAACAAAAATATATTTGCTTTTTCTCATTCTGTAAAGGATATTACCGAGCAAAAACTAACCGAACTTGCGTTGATTGAAAACGAAAAAAAATACCGTGGACTTTTTGAGGCTAACAGAGACGGCATTGGAATTTTCTATGTGATGCCGGATGGTTCATTATCTGAATTTATTGAAACAAATGAAGCAACAGCTTTAATGCTGGGCTACTCAAAATCCGAACTTAAAACAATGAAAGCTTCCGATCTTGAAATTGATATAAATGAAGAAAAAATGGGGAAACGCATTTTTGAACTTCAGACTAATGGTTTTTCAAATTTCGAAACTTCTCTAAGACACAAGAATGGCAGTATAATTCTAGCGGAGATGACTGTTCTTATGATTAATTATGAGAACAAACCTGCATTGATGAATATTACAAAGGATATCACCGAACATAAAAAAGCTGAGGAATTGGTGAAGCAGGAAAAATTATTTTCTGATATGCTCATCGAAAGCCTTCCCGGAATCTTCTATATGTTTGATTCGAATTTTACTCCGCTTAGGTGGAACCTGAATAAAGCCGAATTACTGGGTTTAACCAATGAGGAAATGAAAACACATAATACTCTCGATTTCATTGCCGAGAGAGATAAAGAAAAGGTTGTTGAATCGTTTAAAAAAGCATTTACCGAAGGTGAATCTCAGGAAGTTGTTCACATCATCAGGCACGACGGCAAAGAATTTGCTTATCATTTAACCGGAAAACGGCTCGATACAGCAAAAGGTCCAATGCTTCTTGGTGTTGGAATTGATGTCAATGAACGAGTAAAAGCTCAGGAAGAACTTATCATCGCTCTTGCTAAAGCCGAAGAAAGCGATAAACTCAAAACTGCGTTTCTCCAAAATATGTCCCACGAAATTCGCACTCCTTTGAATGGTATAATCGGGTTTTCCCGATTACTCCATGACGAAGATATTTCCAAAGATGAAATTCTGGAATATACAGAAGTTATTCATCAAAGCGGAAACAGACTTATCGAAATTGTCAACAATGTACTCGACATATCCAAGATTGAAACTGGGCAGATTGTCATTAACACAAAACCGTTTTCAATTAATTCACTGATTACCGATTTGTATTCATTTTTCTCTCCTATTGTCGTTGCTAAGAACATCGGGCTGAATTATCATAAACCGATGGAGGATACACATTCCTTGATAAATTCAGATGAGGACAAGATAAATCAAATTTTTACAAATTTAATCAGCAATGCAATTAAATTTACTTCAGAAGGAAATATTGATTTTGGTTATGAACTCAAAAACGGTACTATTGAATTCTTTGTTAAAGATACCGGCATTGGAATACCCGAAGATATGAATAAAAGGATTTTCGAGCGATTCGCTCAGGTCAACTTGTCAATTACACGTGGGTACGAAGGTGCCGGTATAGGACTTGCCATCTGCAAAGGTCTTATTGAAAAACTCGGTGGGAAAATTTGGTTCGAGTCACAATTTAACCAAGGCACAACCTTTTATTTTGATTTGCCTTATGTTCAACCACAACAGGTTAAACAGGATGACACGTTAAGATTTCATAATCTTCAAAAAATGAATAAAACGAAAATCTTAATTGTTGAAGATGATTTTACGAGTTACATTTATTTAAGCAAGGTTTTAAAAAACGATAAATTCTTACTTGTAAGAGTGGAAAATGGTTCACAAGCGGTTGAACTCGTCAAGAATTCTCCGGATATTGATTTAGTTCTTATGGATATCAGAATGCCAATTATGAATGGGTTTGAAGCTACTATTCAAATCAAAAATATCAGACCTGAATTGCCGATAATTGCTCAAACGGCTTATGCCTTTACTGAAGAAAAAGAAAAGATACTCGCAATCGGTTGCGATGATTATTTATCAAAACCGATAAATCATGAGACTTTATTGAAATTAATAGAAAAGTATGCGATTAAAGGAATTAGACCTATTGAACCAAAATAAAATAACATAATTAAAAAATATCTTGTAAGTATTGTAACTTTTTTATAACTTTGTCATTACTATACAGTATTAAATACGAAAGTTTTTTAATCTTTCTTTTAAACCTTTTTGTATTTAGTGTAGTCTAATGGTTGTACTGAAATTTGAAATAAATAATTTTTAATTTTTAAAGGATACAAAATGAATTTATCAAAGACCTTGTTCGCAGTTTTAGCACTTTTTGTAGTGCTTGGCTTGGCTTCATGTCAAAAAGGAGATACCACCACTCCGGTTACTTCCCAAAATGACGTTGCAATTGAAAACTTTGTGTTTTACACACCGGACCTGAGCGTTCCTACTGATTTTACAGAATCAACAGTAGAATCACCAGCCGCTCTTGCACCTCCTCCAACAGACCCGGGAACAGGTACAGGCGGTAACACAGGAGCTGTTGCTCCATTGAATCCTATCACCAAAATGTTGAGAGATTTAAAATTAACTGCTGAGCAGTGGACAAAACTCAAAAGACTTATGGTTGCCCGCGAAGATTGTGTCCGTAAATTAATGCTTCGCCTCCGTATTTCCGAAAAAGAAATTATGCTCAAAGCTGAAACCGCCCGCTTAGAAGTGATGAAAGCTTTGAAAAATGGCGACATAACACGCGACGAAGCCGCAAAACGAATGAAAGTTATCAACGAGAGAACCCGCAAAGCTTTGATGGATAATCCGGTTAGATTAGAAGTAAGGAAACTTATGATAGATTGCGAAGATGCATTTCTTGACGCAGTCGGTAAAATTCTTGATGAAGCACAATTGGCAAAATGGAATGCCTTTGTTAAAAAGTACAGAGAAATGAGAGACAAAAATCGTCCAACAATCGGCACAACACCGTAATTTAAAAGTTTTTGACCTAAGGAATCCATCTCTGTTTCAGGGATGGATTTTTTTTTATGTTTGATATTTGATTTCAATTCAGTAAATTTATTTTTCAGCAGTTAGCAGTTTGGTAAAATTGCCTTATTTAGATAATTTGGAGAACAAATGGATTCAATTAATGAAATCTGGAAGCTTGTCGGATTAAGATACAAATCCCATCCCTGGCATGGTGTTTCTATCGGTGATGAATCACCTGATATTGTTACAACTTATATAGAATGTGTCCCAACCGATACCATCAAATACGAAGTTGATAAAGTATCGGGATATTTAAAAGTGGACCGACCCCAAAAGTTCTCCAACGTTATACCTGCACTTTACGGATTCATTCCCCAAACTTACTGCGGCGACAAAGTTGCAGAGCTTTGCAATCAAAGAAACTGGCGAACTGATATTGTTGGCGATGGCGACCCCATTGATGTTTGTGTTTTAACCGAAAAGCATATCCCGCATGGGGATTTATTGGTTACTGCAATTCCTATCGGCGGTTTCAGAATGATTGACGGCAACGAAGCAGACGACAAAATCATTGCCGTCATGAAGCAAGATGAAGTATTCAGACATTACAAAGACCTTTCGGATTGTCCGATTGCTTTTATCGAAAGACTTCGCCACTATTTCCTTACATATAAGGATATGCCCGGGCACGTTAAAAAAACAGAAATCACTCACACCTACGGTCGCGAGGAAGCCCACGAAGTGATTCGCAGAAGTCAGACTGATTACCATACTAAATTCGGTAAAATTGAAACAAAACTTTCTCATGCTTTTTTTGATGCTATATTAAAAGGTCAATTACTTGCTGACAGCAGATTAGATAAAGAGATTAAACCAAAAAGAGTAATCAAGCCAAAAACAAAAAAATGAAGTTATGAAAATAAAATGCCATAATTGCGGGAATGACAATTTCAGCGAAAAGAGAGTTGAAGAAGTCTTTAATATTAATGGGAAACTATATCTGATAAAAAATATCAGTGCTATGGTTTGCAATCGTTGTGATGAACGGTATTTCAAATTGGAAGTACAAAGAGAAACCATGAAAGTGATTAGCAATCGTAGCAGTGTTAAAAACAAAATCGAAGCTGAGGTATTTGATTTTTCGTATACAAATTTGTGGTGAGTTTAGAAAAGTAATAAGGAACAAAAATGAAAAACACGATATTTTCGTGTCATTTTCTTTGTACAGTTATCGAATGATTTGAAGATTATCCATCTAAGACACAATGATATTAAGAATTATGGAAGTATTTTTAGTCAGGTAAGTATTAAAAAAATATTTATGAGAAGTAAAAAATGCAACAGACAGTAATATTGACATACAAAATGCTAATGAATAAACTATTCAATGAAGATATTGATGAAAGTTGGATTGAATGGGCTTTAGAAATGTTAGAAGCAGGATATGAGTCAAAGCATTTAAATATTCTTGCTGGAATGTCTTTCCCTTTTAATCAATTTGAGCTTCAAGATTTAACTGATAGAGTTTTATCTGACCTGAAGCTTGATTACAAGGATAAATATTCAACCATTAGAAAGTATGCTTATTATCTTATTTCAGTAACAATTAATAATCCAAATAGATATTTATCAGCACTCAGTGAGCTTAAGGATATTTGCAATAACTTGAATATGGATCATGAATATATGAACTTTTGGTCGCTCTATTTTGCTAAATATGATTTGAATGAATCTGAGAACCAATATTATTGGAAAAGTGCTACTCAAAGCAATATTGATGAAATAATTAAAGAACAATTTAGTGATTTTATTGCAAAATTTGAAAAGCAACAATAAAACGAGAAAGGGGAATAATTGTGTAATGTTAAATCCAATTATACCAACGATCTCGGAACGGTAATTCGAAATACAGTTAATTATTATTTTTTCTATTTTTAAGGTGATTTTTTGAAAACATTAATTACGCTTTGCATTATATTACTAAGCATATTTACTACTAACAGTTTAGATGCTTTTGATAAATATTCGGATACAAAGATATCTCACGAAACATTTCCTGAGATTAACAGTCCTTTGGATAAGCTTCCAAGAATAAACAATGAACTTCAAGATTTTGATGCCAACTTGCAAAATCCTTTTAGTAAGAAGGGCGAGGAAATTCTTGGAGAAATTTATCTTGTTGAAAGTATAAAAGTATTTAAGGAAAATGGTAATGAAGAGAGGCACACTTATACCTATGATATGAATGGGTATAAGCTAACTGATATCGCCGAAACTTTGACAGCAGGACAATGGGTTAATTCTAATCGTTCTGCCTTTACCTATAACTCCGATGGGAAAGTACTATCCGGATTGGTTCAAAATTGGCAGAATGGGCAGTGGGTGGATTCCAGCCGAACAAGTTCCACTTACAATGCTAAAGGAAAAAGACTTGCTTATTTATCAGAAAGCCGGCAGAATGGGCAGTGGGTAAGTTCTAATCGTACAACCTCAACTTACGATGCAAGCGGGAATCTGCTTGTTAATTTATCTGAAAAATTTGAAAATGGACAATGGGTAAATTCAAATCGTTCCACCAATACATACAATGCAAACGGCAATAGACTTTCGACCATATCAGAAAATTGGAATGCAGGTAAATGGGTTAATTATCGTCGAACCAGCGATACTTACGATACAAAAGGAAAAGTAACTACCGAGTTATCAGAAAACTGGCAGGATAGTATATGGGTGGATTACAGCCGTTTCAATTGGACCTACGACGCAAATGGAAATAATTTGACATGGTTATTTGAAAATTGGGAAAACGGGCAATGGGTAAATGTTTCGAGAAGAACCAACACCTACGACCAAAATAGTAAGAAGCTGACTGAATTGGTTGAAAATTGGCTGGGTGGGAAATGGGTAAATTCAAACCGTTACAGCTACACCTACAACTCAAACGGAAATTGGTTGACATATCTAACTGAAAACTGGGAAAATGAACAATGGGTAAATTATACCCGTTACAGATGGATATACGACTCGAATGGAAACATGACAGCAATATTTTATGAAATAATTAAAGACGGGCAATGGGTTAACAAGGATTGGTATTTATCATTCAATGCAAATAATGGGAATTCATACTCAATGTTCGGATATAAAATCGAAGTAGTATGGAAAACAGTTGTTTCGGTTTCGGATGAAAGCAATCATGAATTATCATTTTCCTGTTATCCAAATCCGGCAACTGATTTTATCGAAATCTGCGTAGGGGCAATTCATGAATTGCCCCTGCAATCAATACAAATCTTCTCGCCCCTCGGTGTAAAATGTAGGGAACAGGCATGCCTGTTCCCTACAGACAGGAAAAATAAGATTGACGTTTCGGGTTTGCCGCCGGGGTTGTATTTTGTTCGTGTTGGAGATCAGGTTGGGAAGTTTGTAAAGATTTAGTTGCTTTTGGTAATTTTATTCATTAAATTAGTTTAGTGATTTATTGAATATTTCAGAAAGAAAAAAATGAAAAATTTCATCATCATTTTGCTTTTCGTAACCTGTTTAAGTTGTTCGAAAGAGTGCTTTGGACAGGATAATTCCTCTGATTATTACCCACTGAAAATCGGGAATAACTGGACTTATGTTAGTTGTAACCTTAGCTCGGGTAGGCTCGATACAATTGTTTATGAGATTGTCGGCAAGATAAATATTGGAGGGAGAGATTGTTTTGAATTCAAAATAACGGAAAATGCCTTTCAGCCCGGAAAATATTTTTATTATAGTGAATTCATTTGGAAAGATGGAATCAATGTCTTTTCAAACCAATATGGCAATGACCAGCTTTTGTATAAGTTTGATGCAGACACCGGCTCAACCTGGGAACATATTCGGTACTCATCAGACACAACAACCAACATCTTCACCATTTACAAGAAGAATTACGATACTAAACTTAACAAAAAAGAGTATAAAAATTGTGTGGCAATTTCGTCGAAAATAGAGCAGTCTCTTGATTCTGATATTTTTGAGGAATTCGCTTTAGGCATAGGCAGAATAAGAATATTTAATACTTGGGGTGATGACTGGAAATTAACAAGTTATCAAGTTAGTACTGATGTTTCGGAGCAGAATCCATTAACAGATAATTTGAATATAATTATTTCCTCCAATCCAACCGCCGATTTCATTGAAATCTCAGTAGGGGCAATTCATGAATTGCCACTGCAATCAATACAAATCTTCTCCGCCCTCGGTGTAAAATGTAGGGAACAGGCATGCCTTTTCCCTACAGACAGGAAATATAAGATTGACGTTTCGGGCTTGCCGTCGGGAATTTATTTTGTTCGTGTTGGAGATAAAGTTGGGAAGTTTGTGAAGATTTAGTTGGGCATTGTTCCCCGGACAGGGGCAAGAGAAAAATTATATAGTTTAAAGTTTAACGCTAAAACTATTATTTTCAACTTTAAGAAAGTTGAAATTTTATATCATCTATTAAAATTCATTCTTTTTCGTTATTGCATTTTTGGAATTTCAGAAAACAAAAACAGAAAGATTAAAATGAAAAAAATGTTTGTGCCGATTATTATAATCTTGGCTTTAGCAAGCTTTGGAACCGTATTCTCCGTCGGGTTTGATGCCAAAAAGATAGACTGTGAACGCAAGGAAAAAGACCAACAATTCAAAAAGGCTAAGGACTCACCAATTCCCGATGAAGAAAAAACTGGTTTCAAAGGATTGGAATATTTTGCTCCCTCCAAAGAATTTATCTTTAATGCAAAATTTACAAAATACCCAAAACCCGATACGGTAAAAATGCTGACAAGTAAGAAAGAGAAAACCAAACTGATGCTGAAATGGGGTAAGCTGACTTTCACTTACAAAGATAAGCAATACAAACTTAATGGCTACATGATGCTACCTATAACGAAAGACAGGGAATTGTTTGTTCCGTTCACCGATGTAACCACCGGCTACAATTCTTACGAAGCCGGCAGATATCTGGATATTCCTATGAAAGCAGGCAAAAAGAGTTATATACTTGATTTTAATTCAGCTTACAACCCATATTGTGCTTATAACAAAAAGTACAGTTGTCCATTGGTTCCAATGGACAACCATCTTACGTTTGAAGTACTTGCAGGTGAAAAATTCGAGAAAAAGTCTATGAAAAAGAAAAAATAACCTCGTTCAATTCAAATTATTTTTTCACCATTGTTACTTCAACTTTTTTTTCTTTGCCGTCCCGAAGGTAAGTTACCGGAACTTTATCACCTGGTTTGTAGCTTTTAATTGCTGTGGACAGGTCTTTGATATTTTTAATTTTATTGCCGCCCATTGTAACAAGTATGTCGCCGTTAAGCAAACCGGCTTTTTCGGCAGGACTGCCCGGGGACGTTCCCTGAATCTTGAAACCGTTCGGGTCGGGTTCAAAGTTTGGGACGATACCAAACCAAACAGAACCGTAACCCGTACCGGATGGCGAAGTAGTGCTTCCTTCAGAAGGACTTTCATTCTGTTTGAAATCAGGTTTTTCGGGTTGATTCCCTAATATTTTCATAATTGATTCGACGTATCGGCTAACCTTTTCCATACCGCTGTAATTCAGCTTATCCGCTTCATCAGCAGGAGTGTGGTAATCAAGGTGAACACCTGTGAAAAGGAACAGAACCGGAATTTTTTGGGTATAGAAACTTGAATGGTCGCTTGGACTGTAGCCTTCTTCCACCTTGACGACGGTTACTGTGTCAGTCTTTGCGGTTTCGTCAACAATATTTGTGAATTTTGATGAAGTACCGACACCAAAGACAAAAACTTTGTTGTCCTTCATTCTGCCAACCATATCAAGGTTTACCATTGCTGATATTTTGGAAGCCGGAATGGCATTGCTTTTCAGGAAATTCATCGAACCGAGAACGCCTTCTTCTTCGGCATTAAAGGCAACAAAAACAACCGTTCTTTTTAATGGATTCTTTGCAATTCTTGTTGCTGTTTCGAGCAATACGGAAACTCCGGAAGCATTGTCATCGGCTCCGGGATGAAGCTTAGGGAATTTACCTTTATATTTTGATTTTTCGGGACCATAACCGAGATGGTCAAAATGGGCACCCAATACGATATACTCATCTGAAAGTACTGCGTCTGTTCCTTTAACAATGCCCACAACATTCGGCACCTGAATAACAGATAAACCAAGATTAACATTTATTGTAACTTTAGTGTTCGGAATTGCAAAGCTTTTAGTCTTTTTAGTTTTAATTATCTCAAGCTCAGTAGTGTAGAGAGCCTGATTTCTCGGGAAAAAAGTGGCAATTTTGGTTCTGTTTGCCTGAATTGCGGCAATGCCGCCGTTGCCGATGTTAGCTTCTCCTTTGAGAGGATAGAAAGTATTTGCGGAATCGCTGAGCATTTTCACGAAAATGATTCCAACGGCACCATGGTCTTTGGCATTGGTTGCTTTATATTTCAGTTCGCCGTAATTTGCAAATCGGCTTTCCTTGGCAATACCGTCGGTTGAATCGGAAAGAACAATAACAACTTTCCCTTTGACATCAATTCCATCATAATCATCGTAGTTGATTTCTTTGGCAGTTATACCGAATCCGGCAAAAACGAGTTCTCCGGTAACTGTTCCATTTTCGCTGAATTTAACTGGAAACCAGTCCTCGTTTACATTCCATTTCTTTACGGCTTTTGTCCACATTTCTTTTGGCAAACCGACTTTTTCGATTAAAGTTTGGAAAGAAACGTTGTTGTCGGGATTTAATCTAACGCCAGCATTATAGGAAAATTCGTTTCTGTAAGAACCGTTCAAAGGCTGAAGCCCTTTGGACTTAAAGAAGTTTTCAATAAAATCTGCGGCTTTGTAATTGCCGGGTTCACCTGTCAGTCTGCCCTGAAAGTCTTCAGAAGTCAGAGTTTCTACAGAAGCTTTCAGCGATTCTGCAACAGGGGAAAGCTGTTTTTGAGAAAGAAGAGATTCTTCAGCAAAAACAAAAAGAAGTAATGTCAAAATGAAAAGTAAGTGCTTTTTCATGGTTTCTCCAAAAATATAATAAAGACCAAATGCAAACTTATTTGATTATATCTTTCAAAACAAGCAGTAATAATAAAAAAAATGAATTGGTTAAATATTATCGCATATTGTTCATTAAAAAGATCTCATCCGTTGAGCTGAATTCTTTTGGCGACATCTGATAGAAAGCACTTAGCTGACGAATTCGCCTCTGAAGTTCATGACAATCGGGAAGATTGGAATTAAGCATAGCCTCATCAGGCATTTTCATAACTAAGCTATCGTATAAATCTTCGATTTCGTCCTGAGCAATTTGCAAAGTGAGTCCAACATTATCATATATCTCTTGTTTGATTTTTGATAATTCTCTGGAATTTGAAAGATTCTTAATTATAACATCATTAAATACCTTCAGAGCCCCGCATAATGTCTCGGGTTGGAAACCATCCGCAAATCTGCGAATGGCAAGTTTATCAATATATTCAAGGAAAAGACCTCTGTCACTGCTTCTGATTGCCGCAAGGAGCAGATGATAAATTGCATTGGTATAGCCTTGAAAATTAATCAGAGCCATCTGTTTATACTGGTTGAAAATCCCTTGCGGATCTTCCTCCAAGATATATTTATTAACAATGGTCAGCATTGAATCTTGCTGTTCGAGCATTTTTTCGTAAATCATGAAGTTAGCTCTTTTTGCGATTCTTTTCAAAGCCGCTTCATTTTTCAAATGCCATTCGCCCGGATGACTTTTATTTTTTTCAAGTAAGAATAATAGTCTTCTTGTAATGTGGTATCTCGGTGTCGGCATCCAGCCAAGAACATTTTGAGTATAGGAAGAATCAACATCAAGCACCTGATCTATATAATCTATCATCCATACTTTTTCAAAAATATCATCGTTCGAACCACTGAAAAGATTCAGGAATTTTTTAAACAGTAATCCCGGCAAAGCCAGAAACTCAGGAAGAAATATTGGTTTCAGGGGTTCACCAAAAAAATAGTGAGTTGAGATATCAAAAATTGCTTTGTGGGAAGTTGATAAGTTAGGACTTCCATTGTAAATATCGAAGTCAGGCAGTTGCTCGGTCTTTTCCAAAACCTTACAAAAAAGACAACAAAGGTCGCGGATGTGAATATATGGGATTGCAGATTCCCCTTTACCTGCAACTATTCTTGAATCAAAACTTTTAGAAAGCCATCTCAATAAAAATTTATAAAGAGGAGCATACTCGCACCAATCGCTGAAAACCGCGGCGAACCTGATGACCGAACAAGGAAAGATTTTGGAATATTGTTTTACTAATTCCTCTCCTGCTTTTTTGCTTCTGGCATAGTGGTAATCAGCATCGGGTGATGTCTTTTCGGTTACAATATCCCCCGGCTTCGGGAAATTGCAGGCGGCAATGGAGCTTGCAAAAATAAATCTTTTTATTCCGACCTTTGAAGCAAATTCAAGGATATTTCTTGTGCCGTCAACGTTGACAGAGTCATAAGCAGGATTATCCTTGTATGTAAAATCATAGTAGGCCGCCAAATGAATCACATAATCCGCACCACCCAGATTTTGGATATAATCCATAGCAATTTTCAGGGTTGCCCAATTTGAAATATCGCACTGAATCCAATGCAGATTAGGATGATACGGGATATTGGATTCTTTAATTGACCGTCTGGCTATTGCATATATTCTGCAATCTTCAATCATCTTTTCTATCAAATGACTACCTATGAAGCCGCTGGCACCTGTAATAATGATTGATTTAAGTTTTTTCATAGTCATTCACCAAAAGGAAATTTGACTTTTCTTGACTTTGAATATAAATAGAAGACTATGACGCACATTAAGAAGTCGGTAATCCCCGAAAAAAGGATTAACAAGTTCTGACTACCGAATGTGAAATAGAGCAACAGAAACAGGGTTGCAAAAAGTTTTACAAGAATTGTGAAAATGATTAAGTCGTCGAATCGCTTACGCCTATCTGCGGCTAAAATATAACCCATCGCCATAACGATATGAAAAACACCGCCCTGAATCTGGAAGAAATGTTCCGGAGAAGGTTTAAATCCGAATAAGACCCTGATGTGGTTGGTTACAAAAATCAAGCCCAGCCCGACAAGGAATGAATGCAAGGCAACTGCCCAAAGAAATAATCTCAATGATTTTTCGTATTTCAGTTCCATAATTTCTCTTTCCAATTAACATTAAAAAGACAAACCAAACTTACTTATTAATTTGATGATATGCAAGAAAAATAAATAACAATATTTTTCTAAGAATTGTTTTTTGGAATGGATTTTGATGATTTTCCTCGTTACGGTCGAGTTTTCAATTTGAGATTATTACAAAGCAATATTCCGGACAAACTTTGTAATTTTATTGAGGTTTCTAATGACAATTCTTTTATCACTTTCCATTTGAATACTCTCTTTCAACTTTTCCAAATAAATTTCCAAACGAATTTTTTCCTTTGAAAGAGCATAAAGAGCTGCAAATTCGGGATCTTGCAATTCTTTTTCAATGTACATCTGATAATTATTATTATTTTCCATAATTTTTATCCTCTAAATAATTTTTTCTAAATTTGATAGCCTTTTCAATTTCAATTGTTGGTGTTTTCTCGGTTTTCTTAATGAAACCATGAGTAAAAACAATAAGTTTACCAATAGTAAAGAAATATAAAGAACGCGTTATCCTATTCTTATGTTTTGTTCTAAGTTCAAAAATTTTATCCTTTAAAAATCCGGACATATTTGCAGACAAATTTTCGCCTTTACTTTTCAACCTCCGGAATTCTTCAATCAAAGCTAAAACTTCTGCTCTTTCCAATTTAGACAGGGAATCCAGAAAATTATTGAAAGGAATATTTCCGCTATCCAATTTTACAAAGTCAATACTGTATTCAGATTCTTCTATTCCCATTATTTACCTGCTTTTCTTGCGAAATTATTTTTCTGAAACCACAATACAAAAATAAAATAATTAAATGGCAATAACAAATACTTAATGAAAATGCTTCTACGTCAAATATAGTGGGTAATCAAATTTAAGTTTACCGGCAATGAAGTAAATCATACAAATAAAGTTATCAATATTTCTATAACCTCTGGCTCTTTTCTTGGCTAATTGAATCTTGGAGTTAATACCTTCAAGAATACCATTATTTAACTTTGAATTGAAGTAATTGATAATTCCTGACCAATGACTTTTAATGGTAGCGGAAACTTTAAGAAAAGGAAGTATCTTAGAATCTTCAACCAGATCACACCAATACGACAAGTACCCGGCGGCTTCTTCAGGATTCTTTAAGCTCCAGAAATCACTAAATAGTTCTTTCAATCTGTATCCCTCACCTAACTTCGGATATGAGGTTAAGAAATAATATTTTAGTTCCCTTTGTGCTTTATTCAAGTTCTTATCTTGTTTTAAAAATAAATATTTATAACCTTTAAGCTGTGCTATTTCTTTTCTTTCTGCTTTACGTAAATTATCCATTGCTTCATTGATTAGCTTGGTGAGATGGAATTTATCAAATGTGATTTTTGCATCTGGAAAATTATTCATAATGCCTGCAATAAATGATGGTGACATGTCAATACATGATTGCTTTATTTTTTCCGGTTCACATCCTTTCTCAATCAGATGCTGTTTTAAATTATCAATGGTAGCGGCATCTTTACCGGGTGTGGCATATATAACCCGATTTGATTCCATATCTACTGCTATTGTTACGTAATTATGTCCCTTACGGGTTGATGTCTCATCTATTCCTAATGAACTGATGTCCTCTTGTTCAACGGCATTTACTGCTTTCGATATCCAGTATTTGAATATTCGCCACAGCCTTGTGTCATAAATACCCATTAGCTTGGCGGCTTTCCGTACAGGCATCTCAAATTCTATTAGTAACATTGACAATGCCTCGAATAATAATGTAAATCCGCTACCTTCTCTTGCCCATGGTACTCGTACATTCTCTATCCCGTCTCCCTCAGTTTTTATTCTCGGTACTCGGGCCGTTATGTAGCATTCATGCTGAAAAAAGTTTAAATGCCTCCAATGTCGTTCTACCGTATCGTGGGCGGTTGTTTCCTTACCTTGCTTGTCTTTAAATTTATAGCCTTGTTTGAAATCTATTTTTATCTCAATTCTTCCTACGATTGTTCCTTTGGGTATTTCTATTTGTATATCTTTGATATACCATGGCTCACCTATGTTTAATGCTAATGTAAATATCTCTTTGCTGTTCATTTCTTTTTGTCCCCTTTGCGTATCTTTTATAATTGCAATTTCTGCTTTTTTTTTCTTTTACCCACTATTTATAATGAAGAGCCAAAAAAATATTTCAGTTAAGGCTAATGTTGTGTTTCGCTTTTGTATTTTTTATTCGTCCATAATTTTCTATAAAATACTTTGAATAAATTGTCGTATATTCTTTTTTTGAACGACTTTCAGCTAACCAACTAAATTGGTGACAGATTGGGATTGATTATGGTTTTTGATGGATAAATTTGTTCAAGTGTAATTTCAAAAAAGTTATTTGGAGTTGGGAAAAAATGAAAAGACTTGTCTTGTTTTTTTTCTTTTGTTTTGCTATTAATCTCTTGCCATGAAGGCAGAGAGAAATTATAGGATAGTTAATTCTATTATGAGTAATCCCGATTCCTTGGAATATATTCTTAATGATTCTACTTTTACTTCTACTCTGTTCAAGATTCAGATTAAAAATCTGAAGAATTACAATATATCTTTCATTGATAGTGTTAGAAAATATATCAACACATATTTTAAAAAGGGGGTTTTCTGTTTCAAGAGATGAAGTATCAAAACTTAATTATAATTTCATTTTTAAATATTATATTCATGAAATAGTTTTAGTAAGTAAAACTGAAATGAACAAAAAAATTCTATTCTGTTTTGCGGATGAAGAGCATAACAAAAAATGGAGGATTGAAGAAATATCATTTTTTGACCCAATTATAGACGGTACTCCGCAATCGAGAATTCCAGGATAAGTGCTATGAACAAAATTAGTAAGGTAAGAATAATAATCTTCATAATATGTCTCAATCTGAACTGTGGGATTCATGGAAAGGAATTGAGTAAGCCTATAATTTGTGATAAAATAAAAGTATATTTTATTGATTTCAATTTAGAAACCTGTGCAGATATCCCTTGTGACGAAAGTAAATACCGAACAGGTTTTAAACAAGTAGTTGATTACATTTCTAAAGTAATCAAAAATAAAAGTGATATCGGGATATTGATTAAAAAATTAATGAAATTGACTCAGAGCAAAGCGGATCCTCCTGACACAAGAATGAGCATCGAATTTTGGCAAAAGAAGAAATTATTGAATAAGCTATGCATTGGTCTCGATTCAATGACGCTGAATGGTGAATCCGTAAAATATGACTGCGATCTTCTTTCTTACATTTTAAAACTCTGCGAATACGAAAAATATTTTGGAAAAATTGCAAGATTCGGTTATCTATGTAAATGATTTTGTTTCTGCAGGAGTTCCATCCTGCGGTCTTAAACTTTCTGAATTAATATTCAATCAATCCAAGAGATCAAGGGGCAACACCTAACCGAGATAAGTAATTTCTTACCCTATTCCTATAGCAATAAATAATTATTTTTTTCGTTTATTTATTGTGAGAACGTTCATTGAAAGCTAGTCAACCTCACCCCAACTCTCTCCATTCTTGGAGAGGGAGATAAAAATTTGCATCTTTGCATCTTTTTGCATCCAAAGATGCAACGGCTCAGAATTCGTCATTTGAAATAACATCAATAGGTTAGCTCAAAATATCATTGCATTTTTTTCAAATATTTTTTTGCGATGCAATACAATTTTGGAAAAAAGAATGAACTTACTTTTTCCTGTAAGCCACCAGAAGAGTGAAAACGATAATTATTAACGAAAAGAGAAGAATTGCTCCTGCCCAAAACCAATGTGGCAGAAATAAACTTTGCGATATGACTTGTGTGTCCGAGCTGAAAGTTGTTCCGCTAACCGTGCCGCCCGATGAAAAAAGGTAGCCGATACTCAGGTAAAGACTTAGAAATGCCTGAATTCCGAGAAATTGCATAGTTATTCTCTGGACTTTGTCATTTCCCTTTATGGCAATCAGAAGAACAACAATTCCAAAAGCAAGTATGAGAGCAAAACCGAAGAATGTACGAATCCAGATTATATCGGAAATAATCAGCATGGCACCAAGCAAAAGCATCATGATTCTTGCAAGATTCTTGTTGCCCGAAGTCATCACAAAAATTGAACCTGCAATAGTTGGTCCAACCGGACCTGCACCGGCTATAATTGAATTGCTGACTCTTCCGAGAAAAGTGCCGACAGTATGAACAGCAAGTCCTGAACCGTCGGGGTTAATTTCCAATCTGATAAAACTTCCGCCAAGAATAATGGCAGTCAGTCCGTGCCCCATTTCGTGGAACCATGTACCGAGCAAAGCAAAAGGGTATAAGAATATTCTGCCGATTGAAAACTGCCATAGAACAAAAGTGCAAACACCAATAAGAATCAGGATAATCAGGCTTTTGTCTTTTGTACTTGTCGAAGTAGAAACATTGTTAACCATACAAATTTTCAAATAATTTTCAAATATTTACAATTATTACTTAATATTTATTGAAAAATACGAATTTGTTTCTTAATTTGAAAGGTTTAGAGTAGAGACTTATAAAAAAAACTTTTTAAACTTCGAATCTCGAAAATAAAACTGAGTCTATTACTTTAATATAATTGATAGTTAATGAATAACGACGGAAAAGCCATGAAAAAAATATTATTTTCTTTTATATTGACATTTTGTTTGATTTCGATAAATGCACAATCTCAGCAAATTTCTTATATACTGCCTGATATTGGTGCTCCGGGCATGGTTACCTATGTTGAAATCATCGGTTCAAAGAACTTTGATGGGCAATACGGACCTGATAATTTTTACCAAAACAATCAAACCGACTACGTTCATATCGAATTTGTCAATCCGGGCGATACCGACAAAATTGTCATGGGACCAATTGCCATCAGTTGGAACGGAAAAATGATTTCCACACATTTCTTTGTTCTTCCATGGGTGAATCCAAATTCTGACAACTGGTTATCATTAAATTCAGCATATAAAATTCCTATCAGAGTCAAAGTTGGTACAAATCATTCGAATATTGATACATTTTTCATTGTTCAGCCTTTTGTTTTTGGAGATAAAAGCGGAAATGCCGAAAGAATAATCGGCGAAGGTTCTCTTGGAAAACGTTCTAAACGCGGAGCTATGATTGTCACAGATATGAGACTTGCTGGTGCAGGCTACACAGTTTCCACAAAGGATTGTGATCCAAGTACTACCGGAAATCAAGGCTATCTGCCTTTTGTACTGATGGTAAAAGATAAACTCGAAGGTTCCTTCGGAACAAACATTTCTGTTGACGGCAGTGCTCCAAATGGAGGTGCTGGCGGCGGCGGCGGCGGCGGAAGATTTTGCGATGGAAGCATCATTAATCCTCTAGTTGGTGATAACGGCGGTGATGGATTCACGGGCGGCGGACCTGGCGGAAGAAACGGCTCAGCAGTATCCAATGTCTTTAAAACGGTTGGAACCGGAACCGGAACCGGTGGGGCAAGCCTTAACGGTATTGCCGCAGGTACAGCAGAATGGTACGAAGCTTCAGGGGGCGGAACGGGACATCCATTTGGTTCATCGGGCTACGGTTGTAGTAGCGGACCAAGCTGTGACCCAGTTGGGATGTATGGTGGCGGAAGCGGGCATCAGGACAACAGAAATGGCGGAGGCGGAGGTTATGGAAGTGACGGGACAAACAGTGGTACTAACAATGGAGGTAAACAAGTTGGGAATAAACAATTAATTCCACTTGCCGGTGGCTCAGGCGGAGCAAGCGGAAATCCTCATTCACCCCATCAATGCTCAGGAAACGGCGGCGGCGGCGGCGGTGCAATCAGAATATTTGCACAAAAGGTTGATAATGTAAATTTCTCGGCAAATGGTGCTGACGGCGGAGCAAGTTCTAATGGAGTTGCTATCGGTGGAGCTGGTTCAGGCGGAGCCATCGAGTTGGGTGTGAAAACCGGTATATATACTAATCAACTTAGTGCCAAAAACAATACAGGTAGTGGCGGCGGCAGAATCCGTTTCGATAGTCCCGAACTCGCCTACAATGTTAATGCATATACGGGTAGCGGTAGTTTTTTTAGAGGTATTAGCACTGACACAAATTATTTGGTGAAACGAAAATTCAACCTCAGATATGTTGCTGTTCCACAATACGATTCAATATATTCATTCTACAAACCATTGCATGGCAATTGGACTGCTTTACCTGCTTATCCTGTGCCTACAGCTACAAATTATGGATTTCTTCCGGTTGATTTGCAGGGAAGCGATTCGATTTACCTTTTCGTTGCTTACCAGCGTTTAACTAATCCTTCTACAACACCAAATTTGTATGAACCGCTTTATATGTTGTCGCAAATGGCAGCAAACTTTTTCAAGCTGGATGTTTATCCGGAAATTGGCGGCGATTCAATTGCTGACTTCAGGGTTTTTAACTGCAAAGGAAATACACAAACAAAAGTTTTAACAATTCAAAATAACGGAGATGCAGACCTTTTCCTTGACTTCGATAAAGCTGTTTTTGCACACAATACTCCCGGACTTGAATTAATATCTCCCAAAAATCAAGTAAAAGTAGGTACTGTCAATTCTCAGGTAACAATAAAATATACTTTTCAGGGTGGAAATATTAGAGGACCATTGTTCGATACACTTCTAATTCCCCACAATGATTTCCGTTCGAATCATAATCCATGGAAAATATTCTGCAGAATTGATATTGATACCATAAGTTTTAATTCTTATGAATTAGATTTAGTAAAAACTATTGATACCGTTGATTTTGGCAGAATCTGCATGGGCGACAGTAAACAAATTAATTTTGCAATCAGAAACTGGTCAACCTTCAGCCTTGCTTTTCTGCAACCCACATTTGAAGATAAATCTTCCTTCATCAGTTGGCTATTAGGTAAGCAAATTGTCTTAAGTTCTGATACTACAACAGCCGGAATAGTATTCACTCCTCAGACTTTAGGCAAAATACAAACAAAACTTTATATAAAAATAAATGAATGTGCCGATTTTATTGACTCGGTTATTGTTAAGGGCGAAGGAGTCATCAGCGGATTAAAATTTGTTTCGGGTTACACATTCAACGACGTTACGATAGGGACACGCGATACGACAGAAGTATCATTGATTAACCAAGGAAGCGGTGATGTTTATATTCAGGATATTGACAATTTACTTCCTCCATTCAAAGTGATTTCTACAAAACCCAAAATGCCTTATCTTTTAAAAAAAGGTGATACTATCAAAGTCAAAGTTGAATTTTCACCGACTCAAGAAAAGCTTGATTCGACTTGGGTTAGTGCATTAGTATCTTTGTCTCCGAATTCCTGTCCGGATTCTGCTAAAGTTCTCATCAACGGCAGAGGAACCAAATCTCAGGTGCTTATTTCGCTGGATTCAGTTGATTTTGGAATATTTGCTTATTGCGGAGTTAGTAAAGATACTGCTATTTTGGTAAGAAACGGCGGCTCTGGGTCATTCAGGGTACTTTCCGAACCTCAAATAGTTGGTGCTGACAGTTTACATTTCCCCATAGCACAAAATCTTTCGGATTGGAATTTCACACCCGGGAAAGTTGATACAATCTGGGTGAAATTTGTCGGTATTAAAGGCTCAGATGGGCCCAAAGTTGCTTACCTTGAAATAAAAACTGATGACCCGACAACTCCTTTGATTAAAGTCAAATTAATTGCAATGCAGGAAGGATTAATGATTGATATTAATCCTCCATCGTTCAATTTCCAAAATATTCCAATCGGGAAACCTGTTAAAAAAACATTTGTACTTACCAATAAAGGAAAACTAAGACGACATCTTAACGGAATAATAAGTAATCATCCTGATTATGTAGCCGTTCCGCCGGTTGCAGACTTAACACCCGGCAGTACTGCTAATATTGATGTAACATATACTCCATCGGTTTTAGGTCCCTCCACATGCACTTTAACCTTCTATTACGACACACCATGTCCGGACACAATGACTGTCGAGTTGAAGGGAGTCGGACTTGAGGGAACCGTTGCATATTTAGATTCAATATTTTTCGGACATTTAGCACCTTGCGAAAAATCAACAGATACAGCTTATTATACTAATAAAGGACAAGCGGCTGTCCGGCTGGATACAATGTATATTCAGGGACTTGATGCCGCAATGTTTACTTTTGTCTCACCGATGACTTATCCTTTTGCTCTTGATACGAGTGATATATTCAAAAGGGCAATCCGGTTTACACCATCGAATACAACAAATGGTATGAAAAATGCGGAACTCGTAGCAGAATTTTTCATGAATGCACAAAAGAAAGTCTATAAAACAAAACTTGCCGGAAACAGAATAGTTCCATTCCTTGCTGATCCGGGTTTGCTTGATTTCCAAAATGTAATAATCAATTCAAGCAAGAATTTGGTTCTGAAAGTTAATAATGTCGGTGTAAAACCATTTACAATTATAAATGTTAAAAGCAAGAATATCGGGCTTGAATTTGATATTTCGCCATTCCCTGCAGGGAAAGTTGTCGGTCCCGGTGGATTTATTGATTTCACTCTGACTTTCAAGCCGACGAAAGAAATTATTTATAATGATACTTTGAAATTCATCCTTCAGTATTCAGGATGTGTTGATACAGTAGTGGTTTACCTTACGGGAACCGGTATTCCTCCGAGAAATATCACATTATTTTTGCCGGAGGCAGAAGTAATGCCAAATCTTTCAAATTATCATATTCCAATTTCGGCACAACTTGAAAAAGACCCTGATACTCTTACTGCATTAGTTTTAACAGCCGAAATTCAATTTAATTCTATGCTGTATTACCCGCAGTCTTTCACAAAGGGAAAAATTTTAAGCAATAAAATTCTTAATGGCTTAAGAACTTTGCAAATTGAAACCGATACTTTTACTCTGACAGGTAAAAAAGTTGTGATAGGTGAATTAATCGGAACAACTGCTTTGGGCGATGTTGATTCAACGTGGCTCAGGTGGTCGTCCGTTAAATGGAATATGTCTGCTTACATCGGTGTTACGGATACAATTCACGGCAAGTTAAAAACAATTATTTGCCGTCAGGGAACCGACCGATTAGTAAAAAGAGCAAATCCGATTGCTTTCACTCTTATTCCGAATCCTTCATCCGATGAGGTATTTGTTGAAGGCAACGTTATAGAAGCAGGAACTCACGTTTTGGAATTGATAAATGCTCAGGGTCAGAACTTTGAATTAGCAAGATGGAATGTTCCTGTTGGAGGAAACAAAGAATTTTCATTCAGATTTGATATGAGCAAATATTCTTCGGGTGTATATTATATAATTTTACGAACTCCCGAAAGAACAAAGATTGACAGGTTGTTTATTATCAAGTAGAAAGTAACAATTAATGCTCTTGTGCATTACTTTAGTTTAGAAATATAGAATTGCAGAAATGAATTTAGTAAAAAAAATAAACGTATGTTTTATCTTGTTCCTTGTAATAATGGGAAGTGCTTTTTCGTACAGAAACATTTCCAAGGGAAAAGATTTTTGGTTTGCCTATACATCAAGCGGTTTGAGTGGTAGACTAATGGTTACGTGCGACAAAGCTACGAGTGGGACTATTTCTTTCCCTCTACAGGGTTGGTCGCAGAACTTTACAATTGCCGCTGACTCGATTGTCAGTATAGGTTTGAACAGTCTTTGGTATTTACCCAAGGATAGATTAAATATGGTAAGCGATTTTGGTATTCATCTGGTTACAAATGATGCTGTTTCAGTCTTTACTTCTGATGATTCGAATATCGGTGACCATGCATTGATTTTGCCTGTTGATGGGCTTGGGTGGGATTACAGTGTTGTTACTTACGATATCGGCTCAACTCCTGTCGAAGGGTTGAATGACTGTGTTTACTACGTAGTCGCGACCGATACAAATACAAAAATTGAAATTCAGCAACAAGTGAAATATTCAGCAGGACCTCCGATTGTTAGTGCTCCGATGTACATAACATTGAATAAAGGTCAGGTTTATTATGCGGCTGACGATGGAGATTTAACAGGTACAACCGTCAAATGCCTTGATTCATCTAAAAAAATTGCTGTTTTTGCCGGCAATCATCTTTCAAGAATTGATAATAATTGCTCTGACCCTACTGAATTTCTTCATCCGATTTGGGAACAACTCTACCCAAAGGATTTACTCGGTGAAGAATATGTTGTATTGCCCTATAAATTCAGGGATAATGGAAATCTTATCAGGATTCTTGGTTTGGATGACGGCACTATTGTTAATATTTCTGATACGAATACGATACGTATTAACAAATCTCAGGTTTATGACACAATTGCATACGAACCCGTTATTATTAAATCGGGAAAACCAATTTCAGTAACACTTTTCTCGAGAAATAAAAATTGCACTTCTCCATTAGTTGTTTCCGACACAATCGGCGAGCCGACTATGCTACAGCTTTTGCCGGTTGACCGAATGTTCACAGGTTCGGTTATCTTCAAAACTTTATTGCTTGGTGTTAATAATTCAAGAAGATATGTAACCACGATTATGACCAAAACTACTAATATTGATAAAATAATATTTGATGGCGATACGATTAAACGACTGTTTAAGCCAATAACGAAATATAAGGGCTATTCTATTGCTAATGTTGATATGGATTTTAAAATTCATAAAATAGAATCTAACGTTTATTATTATGCTAATCATTATGCTTTTTGTGCTAATGGAACCAAATACCAATGGGACGGAGGTTATTCATTTTCTTTAGGAGCCGGAAAAGATTTTATTTCTTTTACTTCAAATCCCCCTCAGACATATTGCGAAGGTCTGAAAGTTGAATTTACCGGAATTGGTCCAAATGAAGTAAAAGCATGGTCATGGGATTTTGGCAATGGAGATATCGCAAACGGGAAAACAGTTTCTTATGCCTTTCCCAAAGCTGGAACTTATCGCATTACCGTAAGGGCAAAATTAAATGTTAATGATAAAGATACATGGGATGTATTCCAAAAGGATATTACAGTTATTCCATTTATCAAACCGATAATCACTCCTGATAAATTCATTAAATGCCCGGGTGAAAAAATTACCCTTAGCTGTAATGATAACTATCGAATTTATAAATGGTCAACAGGGGAAATGATGCCTGCCATTAATGTTGATAAACCCGGCACTTATTCCGTAAATGTTACTGACACTAGCGGTTGTTCAGATTATACTGAAATCGAGATAAAAGAACATATAGTTAAAAAACCTGTAATTGTTCTTTCGGGTTCAAATGCGTTTTGTAAGGGTGATAGTGCTCGGCTCTCTGTTTCCCAAAAATTTTCTTCTTACAAATGGTCTAATGGCGACACAACAGAAAGTATTTATGTCAAAAACCCTGATTTTTACAAAGTATGGGTTGGAGATTCCAACGGTTGTCTTACTCCTTCCGATGGTTTTGAGATAGTGGTTTACCAGAACCCTGAACCGCATATAACTGGTCCGAATTCAGTCTGCAAGAATATCGAGACTGATTATTTTGCAAAAGTTTTTAATGATGTTAGTTCGAAATGGACTGTTACCGGCGGAGTTATAACCTCAAGAGATGATACTTCTTCGATAACTGTTCGCTGGGGCGGATACGGTTTGGGCAAAGTTATAGTTAAAATGACAAATAAAATTTTGGGTTGTATTGGCTATGATACAGTTAATATCACGATTGATTCGACCTTGAAACCTGCTTTATCGCTCAGTAATAAGGTTTTATGCAAAGGGCAGTCAGTAGTGATTTCTGCTGATTCAGGATATGCTACTTACCTTTGGTCAACCGGAGAAACAACGCCAGAGATAACCGTCAACAAAGCCGGACAGTATTTTCTGAGTGTTACAGGAGCCGCCGGATGCAAGGGGACTTCGGATATTGTTGACATTATTGAAGTTGATAATCCTTCTCCAAAAATACTTGGTCAAACAGTAATTTGTCAGGGAGATACTGCTATTCTTTCTTCCGATAAACAATATTCGAAATATATCTGGGATACAGGCGAAAGAACTCAGTCAATAAAAGTATCATCTGCCGGAAAACATATATTGAATGTTGAGGATGCTAATGGATGTACGGGTAAGGCTGAATTCACTGTTAAACAAAGTCAAATTAAGATATCTCAACCAGGACAAATGAATTTCGGAAAATCAAAAATCGGCAAGATAAAAAGTAAAAAAATGGTTTTAACTAATCTTGCTCCTGATTCTGTCTATCTGAATTCTGTCAGAGTAGCCGGACTTGAAGGAACATCTTTCACAATTTCCACTAATCCTCAGTCGCCATGCTATCTGTCACCGAATCAAACAATGGAAATTGCTGTTTCACTTGAACCGACAATTGAAAAGTCGTATTCTGACTCAATCGTTGTTGATGCAACAGAGCCATGCAACAGGCATTATTCTGTTTCGATTGTCGGGCTTGGAAGTCTTTTGGCTATTGAATCAAACTTAGTACTGCCTGAACTCAAATCAAAAATCGGAACGAAAAACTTCAGAATTCCGGTTACTGTCAAACTTACTGCAAAAGATACAACCATAAGCAATCTCGGTTATAAATCTACCATTTCTTTCAATAAAAATTTCTTCTATCCCGATAGTATCACCAGAGGAAAGCTGACATCAAATACAGTGCTTAACGAAACCAGAACTTTAATAATCGAAGACACTCTGATTACTTTAACAGGATACGATTCAGTTTTGACCGAAATTGAAGGCTTGGTACTTTTGGGTGAAAAACAACCTACGTCTCTAACGTTTGATAATTTCGAATGGTCTGACCCCGATATCCTATTGAATCTAAAGAATGGAAGTCTTGCCGTGGAAGGCGTATGCCAGCAAACAATCAGCCAAATTAAGCTTTCAGACATGCCAAGCATGAAAATCGAGAGTGAAAATAATTTTGAAAAAATAATTTTTAATGTTGAAGGATTAACTGATAAACCTGAAATTTTTGGCAAATATGAGATTAAACTATATACTGTTTATGGCTCATGTATCTATCAGGCAGAGAAGAATCTGACAGGAAATTTAACAGGGGGTAGTTTCAGCTTTACTGCCGACGGAACAGGGATTTCTTCAGGTGCATATTTTGTTGTATTCACATCACCCGTACACAAAAAGACATACCCATTAATTATTATCAGATAGATTTGAAAAAAATAAAAAATACATATTGGAATTAATTATGAAAAGAAAAATACGGAAACAGATTTTAACGTTAGCATTGTTATTCGCCGCTTTTTTTCAAGTGCTTTCTGCCGCCGAAGAGCCACAGCCGATTTTCTGGCTGGGTGTTTACGGCGATTTCAACAGAAATCTTCATATCGTTGATTTCGACAAACTACCGGGAGTTCCGAGCTGTTGTCCGAGATATACAACAGGTTCGGGAAACGGGTACTCATTTGGTGCATTGTTTGAAACAAGAATTGTTAAAAATTTGAATTTCCAGGTAAGACTCGGGTACTCCGATTTCAGTGCTTTGCTCAAAGAAAATGAGAATGCCGCTAATGTTCTTGTTATTGAAAATGGAACAAATAAGGAAATGGTAAAACAGCTTATAGTTGACCATACTCTTGATGCAAAACTTCATGGTATGGGAATTGAGCCATTAATAAATTTCAAATTCTTATGGGACTTTACTGCAATATTTGGATTCAATATTTCTTATTTCTTTACTGAGCAAGTTGACCAGTTGGAAAAAATTGTTTCTCCCGATAATGTTCGTTTCATTGATGACCGAGTTATAAGGAATGATAAAAAAGGGCTTGAAATTCCAAACAAGAATCCAATTCAGTTTTTCGGTATTTTTGGTCTCAGCTACGAACTTCCAATTGCCAAGGAAGCTTATTTAAGTCCTGAAATAAAATACTCAATTCCCTTTACTGATGTTTCGAATGTTACATGGAAACTCGGTGCACTGCAAATCGGAGCATCAATTAAAATGCCGTTCTATGCACCAATTCCAATTCCTGAATACCGCGATACGGTTTATCAACGCGACACAACAGTTATTGCTAAAGCAGGTTTGAAAAATGAAATAGTCAGAATTGACAAACGATACAAACCTGATAACTATAAGATTTCGAAAAAGGATTCAATTATTTTCAGAACGATATTAAAAGAAACTTACGAAAAGCAAATACCCAAAGATGTTGCTCTTTCTTCGTCAATTAATGCCGTTGGAATCAATCGCGACAACACAAAGCAGGATAAACCGACAATCGTCATAGAGGAAACAGAAACAAGCGAAAGCTTCCCGCTGTTGCCCTACGTATTTTTCAAAAATAACAGCGATAACCTTGAGGAAACAGGTGTAAGACTTCTGAAACCTGCCGAAACAAAAGATTTCAAAGAAAGAGCTTTAAGGTGGAATACTCTTGAAATTTATGAAGACATGCTCAATATTGTTGCATCAAGAATGCTCGACAATCCAAATGCGGTTCTGACAATAAACGGATGCAATAACAATCTCGACGAAGAAAAAGGAAATATTAAGCTTTCAGCCGCAAGAGCAGATGCTATCAAAAAATACTTGACTTCAGTTTGGGGAGTTAACCCTGATAATATTAAAATTAAGAAGCAAAATCTTCCTGATTTCCCGGGTAAATCCGATAATCCTGACGGTCTGGTTGAAAATCAGAGAGCTGAACTTAATTCCAACAATCCCGAAATACTTAAACCAATAGTATTGAAAGAATTGCAACTAACCGCCAATCCGCCGATTGTGGAGCTTCAACCTAAAGTGAATGCCGAAATGGGTGTTAAGGGCTGGGAAATCGTTGTTAGTCAGGATGGAAGTCTAATCAGGAAATACAATGGAACCGAATTGCCCGATAAACTTTCCTGGGCAGTCGAAGAATCTCCGATTCCAAGATATGAATCTCCAATAAATATTGCTCTAACAGCTTTCGACGAAATAGACCAGAAGACAAGCTCGGGATTGGATTTGAAGATTCAGCAGTTAACAATCAAGAAGAAGAGAAAAGAAATCAAAAACGATACGATTATCGAAAGATATTCACTCATCTTATTTGATTACGACAAAGCCGAGATTACATCTCATCAGAAACCAATTCTTGAAGATATTAAGCAGAAAATCAAATCGAATGCACTCGTTACTATTTCGGGTTATGCAGACAGAACGGGCGACAGCGATTACAATCGCGATTTGGCTTACCGCCGCTCGGTCGAAGTTCAGAAAATTCTTCAGATTCCACAGGATAAACTAAAACTGAATCCTGTCGGTAGTGATGTTCTGCTTTACAATAATGACCTGCCGCAGGGCAGAAGCTACTGCCGTACTGTGCAGATTGTTATTGAAACACCAATTAAAGAGTAATTGGAATTAGTATTTGCATTTTGAAAATGAGGGTTCTCTCAAAAAATATAGTATTTATGGCATTGTCATTCTGAGCGTAGCGAAGAATCTATTCTTAGTTCCAAGTATAGATTCTTCCACTCCACTTCATTTAGTGTCATAATGACAACTTTTGCTAAATTTTCAGGTAATAAAGCAGGTCAAGAAAATTTGCTTCGAACTAATCTTTATAAATAAAAAAGCCGCCGTTTTCTGCGGCTTTTTTTGATATTTCGGTTTGGAATGTTTCATCCATCTTTACTTCATAATTTTTTGGATTGATGCACTGAGCGGTGATTTTCACTTTACCGTCATCATCAATCCTGATTTTTATATAATTGAGGACGAAACCATAACGGGGATGACTGATTAACTGTGATTCCGAAACAACTAAAAATCCCTTGTCATTTTTTACGGAATTCGGTGCAAAATACTCAAAATTAGTGATTTCCATGCCACCAATAGCATCAGGCGATTTGGATTCGATGAAGTTTTCGTAAAGTTTGCAATTCCCGTAATGAATAACTAATCTTACTTTTTCGCCTGTTTTAAGAGATGCCATAAGTTCATTAAAGTTGATAATCTGGGTTGATTTCGCATTTAGTCCCGAAACAACAGCAAAAATCAACAGCAGTATTGTTACAGCATATTTTTTCATAATTGAATCCTTTAAAAAATTTAGTATAAAAGCTTAGGTTCTGTTTCGTGTTCGTAGGCAGTGTCAGTAGGTAGATTGGGCATTTGAGCGGCTTGTTTGGATAAGACATCGCATCGTTCATTTTCGGGAATTCCTGCATGCCCTTCCACCCAGATAAACTCAATATTATGTTTTGGAAGTTCAATCATCAGTTGTTTCCATAAATCAGGATTAATTACTTTATCCTTGTTATTTCTCATCCAGCCTTTTGATTCCCATTTGGAAAGCCAGTTTTGGTTCACTGCATTAATCAAGAGGCGGGAATCGCTGTGGATCTTGATGTTATATTTTTTTGTGGTTTTGATTGCTCTGATGGCTTCGATTGCCGCAAGGATTTCCATTCGGTTGTTGGTTGTCAGTTTGAATCCGCCTGAAAGTTCTTTTCGTTTATCACCCCAGATTAAAACTGCCGCCCACCCTCCCGGACCGGGATTGCCAAGGCAGGCACCGTCGGTATATATAATTATATCGTTTTTCACTTGCTGTGAATCTTTCTGATTTTAAAAAGTTCGATTAGCATATTGAGTGAATCCTTGATCGGATTAACGCGGCTGGCACCGTCGTTGTACCATTCGACAGAAACCTGCTCGATTGTCAATCCGGCACGTTTAGCAAGAAACAGCATTTCCACGTCGAAGCTGAAACCGTCAATTTTTGCCTGCGAAAAAATTGCTTCTGTTGCTTTTGCAGTTAATCCTTTGAAACCACATTGAGTATCTTTAATACCTTTTACCAAAAGCAACTGAACAATTTTATTGAAAATTTTACCCATCATTTCACGGTAGAAAGGCTGATGTTCTTTTATCATGCTTGGATCTATTGCTCGGCTTCCGATGCAGATATCCGCACCCGAGTTAATTTTTTCGACAATCTTTACAAGTTCGTAAAGCGGAGTGGAAAAATCGGCATCGGTAAAAATTCGAATATCTCCTGTTGCGGCAAGCATTCCGTTACGAACTGCTGCTCCCTTTCCCATGTTTTTAGGAAGAGCCAAAAGCTTAACTGCCGGTGCGAAAGAGTTTACTATTTTGGTTGTTTTGTCCGATGAACCGTCGTCAACGACAATAATTTCGTAAGATAAATGGTGGCTTGCAGTATAGTCAATGGCATACCGAAGAGAACGTTCTATTCTCTTTTCTTCGTTATATGCAGGTATGACTATAGAAATCATGACGAAGTTAGAAAGTTTGTAAAGTTGTAAAGTTAAAAGAGTAAGAAGAATAAATTAATTAAAAAATATTCCCTCCCCATTCGATTAGGGGAGGGAATTATTGTTTTTAGTTAGCGGCTGTTTCGGGCATCTGTGGAGGTGGTTCTCCTTTGAGTCTTCTGATATTTTCTTCAATATATCTGCCTAAAGATTTGTATAACGGGTCTTTGTTCTCATTATATTTCTTCAGTAATGATTCGGCTTTTTCCAAAGCTTCCTTTTTCTTGCCCTGTTTTTCAATGTCCCTAATTTCGGCATCGTCAATACCAGCCATATTTCCTAAAATGTCATATACGTTCTTCTGAACCTGCTGGAATTCATTCTTATAACCGTCATTTCCCTGAATGCCTTGAATCGCTTGTTTGCAAAGTTCGTAAAGTTCATTCATGGTTGTTCTGGCGGCATCATAATTCCCAAGAATCAAATAAGCATCAGTTGCGGCTTTGTAAGTGCCGTGTCTTCCCTTTATTTCGTCACCGAGTTTTTCGACTCTGTCGCGGCGAAGTGCAGGTTTGTTGAAAATTTCGGTACATGATTTAATTGTCATCTGAGCAAATTGTTTTGCCTGTTCTTTAGCCCCTGCTTCATGATACAAAGTAGCAAGCTGAGATTCTTCCTGATGATACAGTGGGAATCTATAGGTAGATAGATATTTATTCATCGTATCAATGATTGCAACACATTTGGTTGTGTCTTTCATTGTTTCGAGTGTATAAGAAGCAAAACCTGTAAATAGTTGACGATAGTTTGCCATCAGTCTTCTGTGGACTTCATCATAATAGTAATAGCTCTTATTATCCAGATTTCTGAATTTAAAGCCGTAGTGCTGTTCTTTATGATAATTATCTGAATTGTCAATATTTAGAAGTGAAGCCGCCATTATGTTCGGTTCCATTTGTCCTGTTTTCAAACTGTTGTTTGGAACAGGACAAACTCTGAGTGCCATACCTTCGTAGCGGAGGTGTCTGCCCAAACCCGAGAATACATCAGGACCTACAGTTGTCGAGAAATAGACAGGTCTTTCGAATTTTGTCTGTTTCAAAATATCGAGAACAAGTTTGTTATTAACATGGAATACATAAATCTTTTTGCCTTCTTTTTCGGTGAAAGGTTTGCCGACATAAGTAAATCTCATGTTTCCGTCATTTATTAATGCAGTATCGTTTGTATATTGTTTTAAAATATCTCTGGATACAGGCATAATGATGTTCTGTGGTTCGCCGAAATCGTAACTTAATGCTTTTTCGCTGTCTTCGCTAACATGCAAAACCTCGTCGGGGAAGCTCAATGGAATCTTCTTAGCACCCCATGGTTCTCTGTTCTTGAGTTGGTCAATATACCATAAAGTTTGACCAAGGCTAAGATTAACAACCCTTACGTCGCGGCGTACTCCTTCAACATCCTGCAAGTACCAAAGCGGGAAAGTATCGTTATCGCCGTTTGTGAAGAGAATTGCATCCTGAGCACAACTCTGCAAAATATTATATGAATAATCGAATGGTATGTAGTTTCCTGCTCTGGTATGAACATTCCAGCCGCCCAATCCCATATTGAAAGGAACAAGCAGAATGGAAGCCATTACAACAGCAGTAGGTGCAACCATAGATTTTTTGTTTTTAACTAACCAATCTATCAGTGTATAAGTTCCCGTACCTATCCACATACACCAGACCATAAACGAGCCGGCATAGAAGTAGTCACGTTCTCGGGGTTGAGGGTTCTGCTGATTCTGGGCTATTGCCGCCAGCACACCAGTTAGCAGAAACATTGTAAAATACACAAGTGCAGTTTTCGGGTCCTTCTTGAATTGGAAATATAAACCAATAAGACCGAAAAGCAATGGAATTGCAAAGAACCTGACAGGGAACTGGTCTCCGTACCCCGATTTATAGTTTATCAATTCCGACTCACCTTTGTCGAACCAAGCCTCATCCGAGTCCTGAATATCGCTCAGCTTTCCGACATAGTTCCAGAAGAAGTATCTGAAGTACATATGCTTAATCTGATATTTCCACAAATAAGCAAGTTCACCGGATATGTTTACATTTGTCCAATCTGGCATAGAAACTGCCTGACCGTCTTTTCTTTCGACTCTTTTGGATTCAGGAGCAGTCCATTCGCCGTAAACATATTTACCTTTTTCATCCTGAAGATTGTAGTAATACATTTTCCCTTCGTCGTTGAAATCAGTTCTGCGGGGCCAGTTGCCTGCATCGCCGTACTGTTCACGACCAAGATATGATATAAGTTTCGAGAAATTCTTCGGTTCGTTTTCGTTCATCGGAGAGTTTGAATTCGAGCGAATTAATACCTGGAAATAAGTTGTAAATCCAAAAAGGATTAGTAAAAATGCACCCGAAACTAATTTGAGTATCGGTTTTTGTCTTTTAACTCCATACCAGAATCCATAAGCGGCTAACAGGATAATTCCTATACCAATCATAGTCATAACAGGACTGTTTTCTATAATGCGCTCTTTAGCGGCATTTTTGAATGGGGAATCTCCTGCAAGCATTGTCGGAAGCCACATCACAACAAACTGATATATTACAAAGAAAATCACCAAGGCAATCACACCCATAATAATAAATGATTTTGGAGTGACTTTGTATTTTCTGAAATAGACTAACATTACAATTGAGAACACTGTAAGAATTGCAAGAAGATGGACACCTGTTGACAAGCCGATTAAATAGGCAATCAGTAGTAAATATCTTTCGTGCCCGGGGTTGTCTGCTTCTTCGTTCCATCTCATCATCAAATAAACCACAACGGCAGTAAAAAGAGTGGATGCGGCATAAACTTCAGATTCAACACCGTTAAACCAGATTGTGTCTGTAAAGCAGAATGCCAAAGCTCCGACCAAAGCTGAACCATAAACCGAAATTGCTTCGCCGAAAGTTTCGTATTTTTTTCCTCTGAAGTTTTCAATCGCTTTTACAGTTATCAAATAAAGGAATAGAACCGAAAATGCTGTGGCGAAAACTGAGACCATATTCACACGCCAGCCAAGATCACCGAAAGGAATAATTATGGAGAATAATTTACCAACCATCAGGAAAAGAGGTGCTCCGGGAGGGTGAGGTACCTGTTGCCAGATGGAGCCTGCCGTGAACTCGCCGCAATCCCAGAAAGGAACTGAAGGCTGTACGGTCATCGCATATACAACTAAAGTAACTGCAAAAGCCAAGAAAGCAAATGCACGGTTCAAAGTCTTAGTGTCCATAGTTTACCTAAATTTATTAATATACTTACTGAAATTCATATTTAATACAAACTGCAAAAATACTTATAAATATTGAAAAAAAAGTAAAGAAATTAAGCGATTTGGTAATAATTTTTCATTCAGGGTAATTAAAATTCCATTTCGCCCAATTGACGTGTCTTGTCCTGTGAATTTGCTTTGCCTCTTTCTATTTTAACAAGCAAGTCCCATGAATTTTTAAAACTGTAAAGTCCTGCAATTTTCTCGGCAATGGAAATCTGAAATACGGCAATGACAGCTATCTTAGGGTGCTTATGCCTGAAATATTCCAAATCGCTGATTGATATTTGAGCTTGATTGCAACTGTCAATAAAAACGAAATCATATCTTCCGTTCTGCATTATGTATTCTATTTCCTTTTTCTGGCGTGCCTTGCTGAAATGAATATCGGAAATGTTTAATTCCTTTATTCTGGTTTGAATGAGTGGACTGATTTGCTCGTCGGAATTAATGTATAGAACACTTCCGAACTGAGTGAGGTAGTTCGCAAATTGAAAAGCAAATTCAGTTTTTCCGCTTTTTGGCAAACCATAGGCAATCATGTGAAAGTTAGCAAGTGGATTTCCCAGAAACTCGAACCATTTGCCCTGAAATTGAAGAGTGGCAAATTTCATTGTTCTGATGCTCTCAGTCGTAAAAATAAGTTCATTGTCGAGTAAAATATCTCTTCCGATCTCTCCCTCAAGGTCTTCAATTTGTTTTTGGAGATGTCTTTTTCTTTCGTCCACTTCAAAAAGGTCATGCTTAATGTCGAAATACTCTTTTTGCTTTCTGCTAAGGTAGTCTCTGCTCCATTGATTGTTGCTTCTTTCGTAGTTTTCTACTGCCTGCTCGTACCTCTCGAAAAACTCTTCGTATTTTTTCTCAAGGCTGATTTCTGAAATTAATATGGTTTGGAAATCATCCTGAAGAATTTGCAATTGCTGTTCCTTGATGGATTCATGCCTGGGTTTGGAAAGCTTTGTAAAGTCCGGTGCCGGAATTCCGTTCCGCTGACGATAAGCTTTGGTCCGGCAGGCATTAGTACAAAATTTTGCATCTTTGCGTGATGATACAAATTCTGTCTGGCAATACTCACATATTTTTGTCGGTTTTATATCTTCCATTTTACTTTGCTGTTTATCGTTCAATTATTAGTTGTTATCCGTAAACGTTTACGTAACAATTTTAATTTGCAAATATATGAATTTGATAATAATTTAGCAACTGTGTGTGTGACAATTTGAAATAAATCGAAAAAAAAAGCTCAGTTGGCACTGAGCTTTTTCGTGTGTGTGTTTTTTTTACTGCAATGGTTAGGAATCTTTCGCAGTTAAGATTTCTGCAAAATTAACTAAAAAAAAGTTAAAAGTCAACAAAAAAATTCTTAATATTCATAAATATTAAGAATTTTTTTAGTTATGCCTCATCTTCTTCTTTTAAAATTAATTTAACTTGTTCAATATGCCTTTTTGAACGTTTCATAATTTGGCAGTCATATCCCGGAATCTGAATGATTTCATATAGTTCGGGAATTCTTCCGACCAAACTCGTAATCAGTCCGCCAACGGTTTCATATTCTTCGCTTTCTTCAAGCTTTATGGGAAGATATTCATTTGCATCATCTATCGAAGCGGATGATTTTACGAGAAATTCCGATTCTCCTGTTTTTTCAACAATCGGAGTTTCTTCGTCGTATTCATCCTGAATATCCCCGACTATTTCCTCAATTATATCTTCCATGGTAACCAAACCTGCCGTACCACCAAACTCATCCAAAACTATTGCTATGTGAACATGATTCTTCTGCATGTTTCGCATTATTTTGTCAATCATATCATCTTCCTGAACAAAATAGGGAGGTCGGATGATATCCTGAAAAGTTTTTTCGGTGCTTTTTAATATTTTGATGAGGTCTTTTGCATAAATGATACCTGTAATATTATCAATGGAACTCTTATAGACGGGCAATCTCGAATAACCTTCCTCAGTACATTTTCGGAATACTTCGGAATTCGGGAGAGAAACTTCAATTCCAACTATCATTCTTCTCGGCACCATAATTTGCTTAATGGGTGTTTCGGAAAATTCAAAAATATTCTCCAAAAGTTTGTGCTCGGTTTTTTCAATTGCACCCGAACGGGTACCTTCCTCAAGCAAATACCGAAGTTCATCTGAACTGTGCAAACCTTCCGATTCGGTTACAGGACCAAATCCCATAAATTTCAAGGTGAGATTTGCAAAATAATTGAGGAGTATAATTAAGGGACTGAACACTAAATAAAACATCCTCAACGGAATTGCCACAGCCAGAGCAACTTTTTCGGAACGCTGAATGGCAAGCGATTTCGGAGCAAGCTCGCCGAAAATTATATGAAGCATGGTTATTAAAAGAAAAGCTACTGGCAATGCAATGCTGTGTGCCAACTGGAATGTGAGGTTGAAGCCCAAAAACTGACTCAAATCAATCAGCATGGTAACCACAACAGGCTCGCCTATCCAGCCCAGACCAAGGCTTGCAAGAGTAATGCCGAGCTGGGTTGCCGAAAGGTAAGCATCAAGATGTTTTACCATATTTTTAGTGATGCCTGCCAAACGATTGCCCGAACGGGTTTGCAGTTCAAGCTGAGATATACGTACTTTAACAAGTGCAAACTCAGCGGCTACGAAAAAGCCGTTAAGAAAAACCAGAAGAAGTGTAAATAATAAATTAAAAACCATCAAAAACCTATTAGTTCATAATATTCATTGTTCTAAAAGAAAATTTCCTGTCCAGATGAAAACTGAAATATCCCGAAAAAAAAGCGGCAAGAAGGCTTTTTTCTCTGTCGTTAAACTGATTTTCACTGCAACCTTCAAATCCTGCCATAACAAGCTTTGCAAGCTTTTTTAATAAATTTCCGCTAAAACGGAAAGTGTTCTTGTTATGTGGAATTCTATCGGCAAAAATTGTTCCACTTTCGTAAGAAAAGAAATAATCCGAACCGATATTGAGCATTTCATCGTCAATCATTACATCGAAACCCATTATTTTGGCAAGTTCAAGCTGAAAAACCACAAATACCGAAAACGGATTATCTTCAACTTTATTAAGTATTTCGATTGATTTGACCAAAAGTTCAAACAGTTCTTCATTTTTTTCGCTTTCGTGCTGGCTTTGAATCATTGTTTCCATAATCAGCATGCCCGACATAATATGGTCGTAAGAATCGAAAATCTTTCTGAACGGAATTTTAATTTCTGATTTTGAAAGCAGATGCAAATCGGATGATGTCTTTTTGTAAAAAGTTATCTGCAGACAGCTCATTGGCTCAAGCATAGCCGAAAATTTGCTTTTGGGCGAACGGCATCCCTTTGCCATGATGTTCAGTTTGCCATACTCATGAGTATAGACCGTAACAATCTTGCTCGTATCTCCGAATTTTCTCGATTGAAGTACAACCGCATCTGTTTCTACAATCATTAGCCCAAAGTCATTAGTTTTCAAAGTGCAAAGATAATGAAAAATGAGAATATCGGGGAGGGATAATATTTCTGGAATTAAGAAAAAATATTTTTTTCAATTCAGGTGAAAATTTCGGGAAAAATCCAATAATTAATGAATAAATATATGGAATCTCTTTATTCAATGAATTATTATTCCGCCAATCTTGTAAATCAAGTTCTGATGCGGAATTATGGATATATTTTTGTAATGGAATGACAAGATGTTTTGCGATTTCAGACCACATCCAAAAAATTATTTTTACTTTTTAAAAATATTTCGAAAAAAACGTGAAACGTTTTTGCGTTTCATGTGTCATATATAAATGGGAGTGACAAATTTTAAAAAAGTTATTTTAAAAAGGGATTTTTTATGAAGCGACTTGTACTTTTTATGTTCTTATCTTTTGGTCTTTCAAGCAGTATAACCTACTCACAATGGGTGAATTGCTTTACTAAAGGCGACTATATATTGTTTTCGGATTTAACTGTATTGGGCGACCGTATTTTTGCATCAACAACCATGGAGGGTGTTTTTGTTTCAACCGATTTCGGGAATAGCTGGACTGAAAAAAGCAATGGTATTACAAATAAGTATCTTTCATTCATGACTGTCTTTGGCAATACTCTTTATCTGGGTTCAAACGGCGTTAATCAAACCGATGCTCCCGGTGGGCTTTATACTTCAAATGACAGCGGTGAAACATGGACTACTTCAAACAACATATTAACTGACAAAGCAATAATTTCAATGCTGATTGACGGTAATAGAATGTTGGTCGGAACAGGCTTCGATAAGGGTATTTTTATATCTTTTGATATCGGCACAACATGGGAGGCTATGAACACTGGATTCGAACTGAGTAATTTTTGGGTTCACGATATTTTTATTAAAAATGGAAGAGTTCTAATTGGAACTACTCCCGGACTGTATTTTTCAGACGATGTCTGCAAATCATGGTCCTTCAAAAAAGACAATAATCAAATGGCGGCTATCAATACTTTTGCCGGACTTGGAGATAAAATATTTGCCGGCGGGACTTTTGGCTTTTTTACTTCAACAAATAACGGTGATTCATGGGAAGAACCGAATAACGCCCTATATAGAATCTGTATAAATGATTTAATGGTTTATGGAAATGCCATTTTTGCGGCTACAGAAAAGGGAATTTTCGTTTCTACCGATTCCGGCAATACATGGGAAGCAAAGAACAAAGGACTTTTAGGATTAGATTGTTCCAATATTACATTTTGCGGAGGCTATGTATATGTTATTTCTAATTCTTTTTCCGGCGGAATAGTAAGCAGAGCAAAACTTAGTGAATTCCTGACTGATGTTCAGGAAACAAATTCAGATTTATCGAGTTTCATTTCTCCCAATCCTGCCACCGATTTCATGGAAATAACCAATCCTTCCGAAGGTTTGGAACCTTCGAAAGGTTCTCTAAATTCCGTTAAAATCTTCAATGTCTTTGGTGAAACCGTTGTGAAGTCCTCGGAAGTCTTAAATAATTCACAATTTTCAATTCACAATTCCCAATTAAGAATTGATGTTTCGGGTTTGCCGAGTGGGGTGTATTTTGTTAAAATTGGAAATAATGTTCAAAAATTTATAAAATTATAAGGAAAAAGATTTATGAAAAATTCAATTACTGCTTTTTTTGTTGTTTTGCTGTTTGCTTTCTCTAATTTCGCTTTTGCTCAGAATGAAGTTCTGAATACTCTCTATGGGCATAAATCAACGGTAAGTTGTGTTGTATTCAGTAAGGACGGCAGTATCCTTGCAAGTTGCAGTACCGACAGCACCATCAAAATATGGGATGGAAAAACAGGTAATCTGCTCAGAACAATTTCCGGTCAGTGCTATTTCGAAAAAATTGTTTTAAATCCTGATGCAAGTAAAATTGTCAGTACAAACAACTGCGACAGCACCATCAAAATTTGGGATGTAAATTCAGGGAGTCTTGATTTCACTTATCAGGTTCATAATTATAATTTTGCTTTGGCAATCAGCCCTGACGGAAGTAGAATAGCAAGCAACGGCAAAGATAATAAAATTGAATTGTGGGATGCCGTTTCAGGAAAGATTATTCAAACATTTTCAGGTCACAAAAATAGAGTTAACGGTATTGCATTTACTAAAGACGGTTCAAAAATGGTAAGCTGTAGCGTGGATAGTTTGTTAATCTTGTGGGATGTCAATTCCGGCAATTCAATCAGAACTTATTTGGGTAATAATACTGTACTTATTGATGTGCTTATTACTCCCGATGAAAGCAAGGTAGCAAGCTGTGGAAGCGATGCCAAAATTAAATTCTGGGATTTGAATTCGGGTGAATTGATAAGTACTCTAATAGGACATACAAAATCAGTTCATTCAATAAAAGTAAGTGCAGACGGTAGAAAAATGGTTAGTAGTAGCATGGACTGGACTGTTAAATTATGGGATTTGAAATCAGGAAGTTTAATAAATACCCTCAGCGGACATAATTCCGGGGTTTACAGTGTTGCTTTTAATCCTGATGCAAGCATCATTGCAAGCGGAAGCACCGACAGAACAATCAAGCTCTGGAAAGGACCTTTAACATCTGTGCAAGATGAGTCAGGTCAAATAAATGAAGCAATCTCTCTTTCCCCCAATCCCGCCACCGATTTCATAGAAATAACTCAACCTTCCGAAGGTTTGGAACCTTCGGAAGGTTTCTCAAATACGGTTAGAATCTTCAATGTCTTTGGTGAAATTATTTCCACCTCCGTCTGCTCCGCAGACACCTCCGCCAGCGGAGGACAAAGAATTGATGTTTCGGGTTTGCCGTCGGGAGTTTATTTTGTGAGGTTGGGGGATAGAGTTGGGAAGTTTGTGAAGATTTAATATATTTACTCGTATTTCATAGCAATAAATAATTATTATTTTCGTTTATATCTTATGAACGTTCTTTAAAATGATAGTTGGTCAACCTCACCCCGACCCTCTCCATTCTTGGAGGGAGGGCGGTAAAAATTGCATCTTTGCATCTTTTTGCAAGCAAAGATGCAACTGCAAAAATAACGTTATTTGAAATAATATCAATTGGTTAGATGATAATTGTATTGCATCTTCTGCATAAATATTTTGAAGATGCAATGCAATTTTTGTTATAAAGGAAAAACCGATTTCGTGTAGCTAAATAATATTTGTAACTGCGAAATACCCCTTTGCCTTTCTATCACGTAGTGATAGCATATAAATCGAAAAATTTCCGTCAATTTTATATTTAACCCCGATGGGGTTAAGAAATCTTGGAAGGTATGATTTGTTGCAAATATTGATTCCCTATGGGAATCAGAAGAATGAAAAACTACCCAAATTGCATCAATTGCATCCTAATAATGCAAAAGATGCAATGGCTAAATAATCGTTATTTGATATAATATCAATGGTTTATGCGATATTTGCATTGCATTTTACTGAAAAAAAAATTAAAAATGTAATTATTTTTATTCCAATTAAATATGGATATTGACTTTTACTTTGCTACTACTTGTCGGATACCTTCTTCGTATGGAGTGGCAGTGATACCAAACTGCTTTGTAAATTTGGAGCTATCGAAGAAATAATCCTTGTCATACTGATAACGCATTTCGTACATTTCATTGAGAATCGGAACAAAAATCCCAAGTATTTTAAAGAGAGTTTGGTTTATAACTGAATACCTTGGCTTGACTTGCATTTCATTTGCAAACATCTCAATAAATTCCTTACCTTTAATTCTTCTTTGGTCAGTAGGCAAATGCCATATCTGCCCGAAAGCAGAAACAGTATTACCAAGCAAAGCAGTTGCTTTTGCTGCATCCGGCGTGAATGTAAATGAATGGAACTTGTCCACACTTATAAACCAGTTGGCTTTCTTACCTTTTAGGAGGTTATTGTAAACCATTTCGTTCAACAGACTGTTTGAAATGGCAGGTCCGTAAAAATCTGCAGCTCTGGCAATAAGTGCAGTAATTTCACCGTTCTTGATATGGTCAGTCAAATCACTGGAGATTTGCTCTCTTATTCTTCCCTTAACACTGCAAGGATGGATTTCAGATTCTTCGGTCATATTCGGAATTTCATCTTTAGCATACGAGTAAACATTATCAAAAAAGACAAGTTTAACTTTATGCTTGATACATGCCTCAATAACATTCGCCATCAATCGGGGCCATGTGGCTATCCATGTCTTTTTGCTATACTTCAAGCCGACCGTCAGATAAGCAATATCAGCACCTTCGACTGCTTTTTCTGTTTCTGAAGGATTCAGAAGATCTGCAATAACAAGTTCATCATCGGAATTCACTTTCCGTGGATTTCTCCCGACAATACGAACCTGTTCAGTATATTTCTTCAATTCTTTAGCAAGTTCGCTACCTATAGCTCCGCCGCCACCTAAAATTACCTGCATCTCAGCTCCCAAAAAATTGTAAAAACTCTAATTCATTTTTATATCAATAGAGTTTTATAACGAAAAGCAGGGTAATTTCTTTCAAATATTCACGAACTTGGTTATACAATCACAATTCAGTAATTTTCTTGGAAGAAAATCGTTCTAAGAAATTGATAGGAAATATTTTTGAATTTTGTATTTTTTGATTTTAAAAGGTAAAAAATAATGAAAAGAGCAATACTGATATTTGTATTATTGATTTTAGGTGCTTCATCAAATCTACTATCCAAATCTGCTGACAGTGTTTGGGCAAATTACGGATTTTTCCAGCATACCGAGAATCTAAAATTCTCACCGGATGGCAATTATTTTTCAGGATTCACAAGAATTGATGATGCTTTCAGGATTCATCCCCTGACTTCAAATGGACAACCGCTTGTATATGATGTTCTCATTGGGAGTATATTGTTTTCTTTGAAATTTTCCAACGACAGCAAATCGGTTGCATTGTGCTTTCAGCCATCGGGTAAATCAATAACTATCAGTCAGATTTCTTTAACATCTAATTCAGAATCAAAAAATTATCAGATAAGTAATATTATTGCTCAAGCCTGCATAATTAACCAAAAATTCAGTCTGATTACCGGAATATCTGCCCAAGGCAAGGTTTTTACCTATGATACAAAAACTGCCAAATTGACTAACGATTTTCTTGGAACAAAAGCCGAAAAAGCTTATGGGCTCGCGTTCTCGCATTCTGGTGACACTCTGGCTATCGCTACTGATAAAGGACTATTCTTATTTGATGCCCTGACCGGTAATGAGATTGGGACAATTCCTGTTATTAGTGCTTCCATTGTTTCAATCCAGTTCAATCCTTCAGGTTCATTAATTTCATTATATTCGCAATCAGAAGGAAAATATGATATTTACGATATATCTAAGAAACAAAGTATTGCAAGCGGTAGTACTATAAGTGATATACATTTTCTAATTTCTGGTTCATTTTTAACTTCAGACGAAGGAGCAGTGATTTTGCACGAAATCTTACACGATACTTTGGCATCTTATCCCGCAGAATATCTTTCGCGGTTTGATGTCATTGAACAAAACGGTAAGTTATTGATTGCTTACATGATATTTGAAGGTCTCGGTATTTTTGATTTTACAACAACTAAAAGAGTTGAACTTGCAACATTAAATAATTCAAATATTTACTACTGCAACAACGGAAAAAACTTTTTCAGCTATGCAAGCTCAACGTTTTTTGATGCCCTGACAGGAAAAGAGTATTATCAAAAACCGGGAACGTTGGATGCACTGAGGGATACTTCAATGTTTACAATGTATTCTGAAGCAAACAAACTTGAGCTATATGATTTGAATTCCAAAAAATTAGTCAAAAGTCTTTCTGTTGATGGCATCACTCAGGATTGTTTCATGTCAGTTTACGATTATTTCTATTATGTTGACTCGGTTAATGCTTGCCATATATATAAAACAGATACTAAGGAAGAAATTACAACTTTAAATGATGCATATCCTGTGTATTTTTCAAAAAATAAGAAATACATATCCTATATGTCCTTGTCTGAAAATTATGATACGACATATTTTAATGTTTCAGAGCTTGGAGGTAAACCTTTGCTCAAGCTTTCAAGTCAGGACATTCTTGGTTTGAACAAGTATGTTATTTCAAATGACGAAAAGTATATATTTATCCAATGGGCAAACCAAAGGATTAAGCAATACAGCATATCTGAGGGTAAGTTAGTCAAAGAATTTGCTGGTACTGAGCCAAACATCGCAAACAATGTAATCAACGTTTCTTCCGACGACCAATATCTTATTTTTCAGACCGCTGATTGGAAAATAAAAGTCATTGATATCGAAACAGGAAGCATAGAATATGTTTACGATGATTATTTACACGAGGCTTCTTATCTTGGCATTTCGCCCGATATGAATTATGTTTTAGCAGGTTTTGCAGATGCTTCCGTAATTTTGTGGAAAGCAAGATTTGGTACGGCAAGAGTGAATGAAACTGTTGCAATATCTGAAAATGATGTTCTGATTTATCCTAATCCGGCAAATGACTATATCGAATTCACGGCTTTTGGAAATACTTCAGATATTGATGGTCAATCCAAAATTGAGATATTTAATTCTTTGGGGATTTGTATTTATAGTACTACAATGTCTTCAGGCAATCGTATAAATTTAAAAGAATTTCCGTCAGGTATATATTTTCTGGGGATTAACGGGAATAAGAATCCTATCCGGAAAATTTTCCAAATAATAAGATAAATGCCTAAAAAAGTTGTAATTATCGGCGGCGGGATAGCCGGCATTTCTGCCGCTGTAGGCCTTGCCGAGCAAGGTCATAAAGTTACTCTTATTGTATCAAGGAATACCTTGGGAGGGCGAGTTTATTCATTTTTGGATTCTACCACAGGCGAGCAGATTGATAACGGTCAGCATGCGATGATGGGAGCATATTCGAATTTTATAAAACTTCTGAAAATCCTTGGAACTGATGGGCATTTAGTCGGGAATGACAATTTAAGAGTGCCGTTCTGCTATAAGGATGGCTTTACCGATGTTCTCGACGTTTCGGGAAATAATCCCCAAATTGCAATGCTCAAAGGACTATTCGGTTTGAAAAGGCTTTCTTTGAAATCAAAACTTCTTACCTTGTTTTTCTTTGCTAAATTGAAATTTGGATTAATCAAAAGTGAAGGATTCACCGTTCATGAGCTTCTCAAAAAGAATTTTCAAACTGATGAAATGATTGAGAAATTCTGGGAACCCTTGGTTCTTGCCATTCTTAATTCTTCTCCTTATTCTGCTTCTGCCAATCTATTGCTCGAAGTTCTTAAAAGAGCTTTTTTGAGTGATAAGCAATCATCAAGACTTCTTTTTTCGGATGTCGGTCTTTCGTCATTATTAGCTTCATTTCCTGATTGGTTAACCCGTAATGGAGGTAAAATAATTTTTGGGAAGTCAGTTAAAAAGTTTGAGATTGCAAACAATCGAATTACTAAAATCATTTTAGCAGATGAAATTATTTCCGATTTTGATTACGTCATTTCTGCAATTCAGCCAAATGCATTAAAAAAGCTGATTTCTGAAAATGAAAATGAAAAGGAAAATTTTAATTATTTAAATCAATTTGAATATTCGCCAATTGTTTCTGTCTATCTTTGGCTTGACAAAGAAATTACCCTGGAAAAATTTATCGCATTTCTTGGAACCAAAACCCAATGGCTTTTCAATTTGAATCATATAAAAAAACGAGATATTCGGATTTTAGAAAAATTTCCGGGACATTATGCTTTGACTATCAGCGGTGCAGATGACATTGTTGAATTGACTGCCGAGAAAATAGTGAAGATGGTACTTAAGGAAATTACCAGTTCTTTAAAACTCCAGACAATTCCCGAAGTGCTTCACTATCGTGTTTTTAAGGATAAGTTCGCAACCTTCAAAGCTAATCCCAAAACAGAGAAAATCAGACCCGATTCTTTATCTTCCATCAACAATCTTCTTCTTGCGGGTGATTGGACAAACACCGGATTGCCGGCAACAATAGAAGGTGCGGCTCAAAGCGGGTTTAGGGCATCTGAAATAATTTAACGACTAAATATCCATAATTTTAATTATCAATAGATTGAATATATCAGTAAGTCGTATCTTGAAGAAATCAAAAAGTGAGAATTTCAATCTTTTAGTCAACAGTTGCGTTATTCCTAATACAATAGAATTTTTAACGTGGATAACATACTGCGTAAGTATAAAAATCTATTTGTATATTTAATTGTATTTAATTAAATTTTATTTGCATATAAAAGAGGAATTCCAATATTAATATTTGATTGGATAGAAATCGGAGGGGAAGGTTTTTTTTAGTTTTTTGCTGTTTTTTGAAAATAACTCTTTATAAATAATAAATCGAATTCTCATGAAAAAATTATTTATCCTTACAGCGTTTCTTGGCATTTTCGCTATAACTACTAACTTACAATCACAGACTGATCCCTGTGCCGCCAATTATGAGTCGAGATGTGTTAAGACTACATTTGGGGAACCTCCTGCCGGAGATATCATATTTAACATTCCTAAGGGAATTTCAATAAAGAAACAGTTCTACTTATTTGCTTCATGGGCTAAAAGTATTTCAACTTACCCGAATGCAAGATATTCTTTAATAGGAGGATTTGCCACACCGGAAAATGAAAGTACAGATAAATTCTTTGAATACAGCACATCTTCATTCGATGAAATTGTTTTTCAGGAGACGCAATTGCCTACAAGCCTGACCATAATGAGCTTCAAAAATCAGGCATCAAAAATCAGGTTATATTAGATAACCAATCGGAATATGACAGATTAAACAATGAATATTTTGTCATTCTCGATGAGTTGAAAACTGCATGCAGTAATAATGATATTCCGGATCTGAAAGTTAAGCTTCTAAAATTGGAAGAAAAAGAAGATACTCTGTTCGTAGCTTATAATAATTTAAGAAATCAGCTTTCTTCATCCGATTCATTGATTCAGAATGATAAAAAGTTCGTTAAGGATATGCTAAGCTTCTACAATAATTCATGGATTTCCTCCATAAGCAGGACAATTCTCAATACAACAGTTTTCCAATCCCTATATAATAATAAAATTGATGCCGATTCCATCAACCAACAAATAGAAAATGTAAAAGAAACCATGAACCACTTTTCAGATACTTTGAAAACGGTTGTTACAAAATCAGCAGGTTCTGTCAGCAATGCTTATGTCTCAATGAAAAGTACTTTCATTACTCCCGAGCTTCCAAAAGCAAATAGTCCCTTCAAAATATCTGCATATATTAAAAATTTCGGAGGAAGTAACGCAGACAGCATAACCGTTACCCTTAAGACTCCACAGGAAATATCCATTACTTCAAAACCGGAAGTATTTATTTCAAGTTTAAATTCCCAAAAAGAAATACTATTGGAATGGGACGTTTCGGTTTCAGAAACATCCTATTATGCCGGAACTTACACTATTTCAATCAGTTCGCCTCGGACAGAAAATCAGTTTTCAGAAATCTTCTATCTTGATGCTAAATTAAAAGCAGTTGGTGTTAAAGGAGATGAAACCGAGAATCCTGAGGAACTTGAAATATCGGTGATTCCTAATCCTTTGGATGGAAGTGCTGTTGTCAAAATAGATGTTTTGAAAGATTCTTTCACAGCCATAAATCTATCCTACATTATTCACAAACAGTCACAACCAAGTCAAAATTGGATAAAAACCAAGGATATCAATCCATATGTAAATACTAAGAATG
>CAZSHX010000015.1:0-69717 GCA_964606895.1 uncultured Hyphomicrobiales bacterium | reverse complement strand
TCAGTTGGTAGAGCACTTCCTTGGTAAGGAAGAGGTCACCGGTTCAATCCCGGTCATCAGCTCAAAAAGGATTTGCTCATGATTGGGTGATTTTAGAAATACGGGTGTAGCTCAATTGGCAGAGCGGCGGTCTCCAAAACCGTAGGCTGAGGGTTCAAGTCCTTCCACCCGTGCTGTTTACTTTTTTATTTTTCGGATGAATTATGATATCGAAAATCAAAAACTTCGGAAGCGAAGTGGTCAAAGAGATGAAAAAAGTCGCTTGGCCCACAAAAGAGCAACTCAGGGAATCTTCTATGGTTGTTGTTATTACAACATTCATTCTGACTACTCTGGTTTATATGATTGATTGGGTGGTCAGTAAAATAATTGCGATTATCTTTTAGAAATTATGCAAGACAGACCTAACGCACTTGATAGTAACACTGAGTTTAAGTGGTATGCCCTAAGGACCTTCACGGGTCATGAGCAACGAGTTAAACTTTCTCTCGAGGCTGAAATCAAAAGATTGAAGCTTCAGGAAAGAATTAAGGATATCATTATTCCTCAGGAAACTGTATTTGAGGTTAGAAACGGCAAAAGAAAAACGAAAATCAAAAACTTTTTGCCCGGATATATTATTATACGTACAATTCTTGACAAAAAGATTCATGATATAATTACCAATATTCCTTCTGTTGTGAGCTTTGTCGGAACAAAAACCGAACCTGCTCCGCTGCAGCATCATGAAATCGAGAGAATTATCGGTAGAGTCGAAGAAAGAAAAAGTATTGAAACAATCGAAACTGCTTTCCAGATTGGTGACCCCGTCAAAGTTATTGACGGTCCGTTCACAAACTTTCTGGGTACAGTTAAAGAAATCAACTTTGAGAAGCAGAAACTGAAAGTCGAAGTCGGAATTCTGGGACGTAAAACTCCTGTTGAGCTTGACTTCAGACAAGTGGAACTGGAAAATCATTAATTTTAATATAAATTTTTAGAGTAAAGAGAACAATGGCAAAGAAAGTATTAGGCACTTTTAAGCTACAGTTGAACGCAGGCGAAGCCACTATGGCTCCTCCCGTTGGACCGGCTTTCGGTCAAAGAGGTTTGAACGGTATGGAGTTCGTTAAGCAGTTCAATGCAAGAACCCAGAAGCAAAAGGGAACAATTTTACCGGCAGTGGTAACCTTTTTCTCCGACAAATCCTTCGTATTTATTGTTAAATCTCCTCCAACTCCGGTTCTTTTGCTAAAAGCCGCCGGATTGAAATCAGGCTCTGCACTTCCTCATAAGACGAAAGTGGCAAATGTCAAACGTGTTCAGCTCGAAGAGATTGCTAAAATCAAAATGGAAGATCTTAACTGCGACACCGTAGAAAGTGCCATCAGTATGATTAAAGGAACCGCCCGCAGTATGGGTATCACAACAATTGAATAATATTGTACAATAATAATTTTCGGAAAAGGCTATGAAAAAGCACGGAAAAAGATTTAATGCACTGCTGAAAACTTTCAAGCAGACTGAAGTAGTCGCTTATCAGGATGCAGTTAACATAATTAAAAAGAATGCAACAGCAAAATTCGATGAATCCTTTGAAGTTGCTATCAAACTTGGGGTTGACCCAAGAAAAGCAGACCAGTTGGTTCGCGGTACAGTTTCTTTGCCTCACGGAACCGGAAAAAAAGTTCGCGTTCTCGTTATGGCAAAATCTCCTAAAGATAAAGAAGCTTTAGATGCCGGAGCAGATTATGCAGGTCTCGAAGAATACGTTGAGAAAATCAAAAGCGGCTGGACAGAAATTGATGTTATAATTGCCACTCCCGATGTTATGGGCGAAGTTGGTAAGCTTGGACGTATCCTTGGTCCAAGAGGTTTGATGCCTAATCCCAAAAGCGGAACAGTAACATTTGACGTAGCACAGGCTGTCAATGACGTTAAAGCCGGTAAGATTGAATATCGTGTTGACAAAACAGGTAATATTCATGCTTCCGTCGGTAAATGTTCATTTGCTCCTCAGGCTTTGATTGAAAATATCAGCACATTCTACAATAGCATTCTCAGGGCAAAACCTCAGACCGCTAAAGGAAAGTATGTGAAGAGCATATTTTTCAGTTCAACAATGGGTCCCGGTGTTCAGGTAAGCGATTCGTCGTTTATGGTTAAAGAATAATTAAGAAATTACGTACTCTGGTTTTTTGACGACAAGCTTCTCTGTCGCGGTCAGTAGCCCCGGCGGTTGCCGTCATAACAAGAAAAATAAATAGTAAAAGGGATATGATTACAATACAAAAAAAACGAGAAACAGTTGCCGCTCTGACTGAAAAATTCAAGCGTGCATCGGGCTTTTATCTCGTTGATTTCATGGGGATGAAGGTTGATTTTTCAATCCGTTTCCGCCGTGAACTCAGAAAAAAGGGCATTGACTATCAGGTTGCTAAAAACACACTGATAAAAAGAGCTCTTGTTGAAGTAGGTGATTTCAAGATTCCTGAAGTAATTTTTACAAAAGCAACCGGTGTCGTATTTGCTTATGATGATCCGGTAGCACCTGCAAAAGTTATAAAAGAAATCAGTGAAAAAACTGAACTTCCGAAATTAAAAGCCGCAGTTATCGAAGGGCAGTACTATGATGGCTCACAGCTCAAACTGCTTGCCTCATTGCCATCCAAACCTGAGCTTATCTCCGGAATTCTCGGTAGTCTCGATGCTCCAATATCAGGTATCGTCGGTGCTATCAATGCAGTTCTGCGTGATGTTGCTTATCTTGTTGAAGAAGTTGCCAAAAAACAGGCATCATAATTTTATTTGAAATTAATTATTATAGGAGTTATATAATGTCAGCAATAGTTGAAGAATTAGTCGAAAAAATCTCTGGTTTAACATTAGTTGAAGCCTCAGAACTCAAAAAAGCATTAGAAGAAAAATTCGGAGTAACAGCCGCCGCACCAATGATGATGGCAGGAGCCGCACCCGCCGCCGCCGCCGAAGTTAAAGAAGAAGAAAAAACAGAATTTGACGTTGAATTAACCGACATGGGTGCTCAGAAACTTAACGTTATCAAAGTTATCCGCGAAATTACAGGCTTAGGCTTGAAAGAAGCAAAAGACTTAGTCGAAGGTGCTCCTAAAATGGTAAAAGAAGGCTGCACAAAAGATGATGCAGAAGATATTAAGAAAAAACTTGAAGCTCAGGGAGCTAAGGTCACACTTAAATAAGCATCCGTTATAGTACGGTTGACTACTGTAAAAGGGGTTAAAGTGGAGTAAAATCCACTTCCCCAAATTTTTGTTTATAACACGACCTATTTTTTATCTTAAAAATATATAAAATTCAATGATTTCAGTATTAAGCAATTGCTTATCAGAAATAAATTTAAGTAGGGTTTTCGGGCTTTGATGCCTGAAAGTCCTGTTTTTTCCTTTTATCAGTTGCGGAGGTAACGGTGGACAATACAAACAAAGAACTTATTCCCATAGATAATCATGACGGGATTATTCACTTAAGAGACAGAGTGAATTTTTCTGTTTCGCCAACAACCAGTTTCTACCCCGATTTACTTAATATCCAGCTGGATGCCTATGCCGATTTTTTGCAGGAAGACACTCCTGCATCAGAACGTCTGTTCAAAGGCTTACAGCAGGCATTTGTAAATAATTTTCCTATTGAGGATTCATCATCTATTTTTCAGCTCGAATTTCTGGAATATATTATTGAAAAGCCAAAATATAATGAGGATGAATGCAGGGAAAGAGAACTAACCTTCGCTAAACCCCTGAAAGCAAAACTCAGACTTTCGAGTAAAGCTGAAAAAGATTCTGAAGATTATATCGAATCTATTGAACAGGAAGTTTATCTTGGCAATATTCCAAGCATGACACCAAGAGGTACATTTATCATCAACGGTGCCGAAAGAGTTATTGTGACTCAGCTTCACAGATCTCCCGGCGTTTTCTTTGATGATACAATGCATCCTAACGGGACAAGAATCTATACTGCAAGGATTATTCCTTTCAGAGGTTCCTGGGTTGAATTTACAACCGATATCCATGATGTTATGTTCGCATATATTGACAGAAAGAAAAAATTCCCTGTTACAACTTTGCTCAGGGCATTAGGTTATTCTTCTGATGAAATGCTGTTGAATCTTTTTGAACTTCAGGAAGAGCTTTCTCCGGAGCAAATTGATGAAACAATTATTGGAAGAAAATTGGCATCTGATGTTGTTGACCTTTCAACAGGTGAAATCATTGCAAACAGGGACATGGTTATAACCGAGGAACTGTTGCTTACAATGACCAGCACAGACTTATTGCCGATAACACTCTTCAAATATACTGACGTTAACGACGAACCCGTAATTGCCAAAACTTTATCAAAAGATACTTCGCGTACTCGTGAAGATGCTTTGGAAGCAATTTACAGACAAATGCGTTCAAGCGACCCTCCTGATGTTGAAGCCGCAGAAGCTTTGCTCGATAAATTGTTTTTCAATCCCAAAAGATATGATTTAGGAATTGTCGGTCGTTTCAGAATTAATCAGAAATTGAATTTAGGTATTGATTACGAAACTACGACTCTTACAGTCGAAGATTTAGTCGCGATTATTAAACACCTTATTAAACTCCACGACACCAAACAATCCGGAGATGACATTGATCACCTTGGAAACAGACGCGTCAGAACAGTCGGCGAACAACTTTCGTCACAGTTCAACGTTGGTTTGGCTCGTATGGGAAGAACAATCAAGGAAAGACTTAGTATTCACGATGGCGAGAATTTAACACCTGCAGAATTAGTTAATGCAAGAACAATAACTTCGGTTATTAATCAATTCTTCGGAACAAATCAGCTATCTCAGTTTATGGATCAAACCAATCCGCTTGCCGAGCTTACTCACAAGAGAAGAACTTCAGCACTTGGACCGGGCGGTTTGACAAGAGAAAGAGCAGGATTCGAAGTACGTGACGTTCACTATACTCACTACGGCAGACTTTGCCCGATTGAAACCCCTGAAGGTCCGAACATCGGTTTGATTTCGTCACTTGCAATTCACGCAAGGATAAATCATCTTGGCTTTATCGAAACTCCATACAGAAAAGTTGTAAATGGTATTTTACAAAAAGAAATTATATATCTTACAGCCGAGAAAGAAGACGGACTAAAGATAGCCCCGGCTTCTACTCCGATTGATAAAGATGGTCTGCTTGTCGGAGAACGTGTTAAAGCACGTAGTTCCGGTGACTTTATGGTCCTGCATCCAAACGAGATTGAGTATATGGATGTTTCTACTGACCAGATTACAAGTGCCGCATCTTCTTTGATACCGTTTTTGGAACATGATGATGCAAACCGTGCCTTGATGGGCTCGAACATGCAACGTCAGGCAGTTCCTCTTCTACGACCTGAAGCTCCGCTTGTTGGAACAGGTATGGAAAGCAGAATTGCAAAAGATTCCAGAACTTTACTTTTGGCTGAAGGTGACGGAGTTGTTGAATATGTCAGTTCAGATAGAATCCGTGTAAAATACGACGACGTTAGAACCGACAGAGAAAAACATACAAACTTTTCTTTTAAAAAAGTAGTTACATATCCGATTGTTAAGTTCTTCAGAACCAATCAGGATACATGTATAAATCAAAAACCCGTCGTCAGAGCAGGTCAGAGAGTGGTTAAAAATATGCCGCTTGCTGACGGAGCTTCAACCGACAAAGGTGAATTGGCTTTGGGAAGAAACATTCTGGTTGCATTCATGCCCTGGCGTGGATATAACTTTGAGGATGCTATTATTCTTTCCGAAAAACTTGTGGCAGAAGATGTATTTACTTCAATTCATATTGAAGAATTTACACTTCAGGTTCGCGATACTAAACGTGGCGAAGAAGAATTTACAAAAGAAATTCCTAACGTTAGCGAAGAAGCTACAAAAGACCTTGATGAAAGCGGTATTATCCGTTCAGGTGCTAAAGTTGGCGAAGGCGATATTCTTATTGGTAAAATTACTCCAAAAGGAGAAACCGACCCAACACCCGAAGAAAAACTTCTTAGAGCAATCTTTGGCGATAAAGCCGGAGATGTTAAGGATGTTTCCTTGAAAGCTACTCCGGGATTAAAAGGTATTGTTATCAATACCAAACTCTTTACAAGAAGAGTTCTCGGGTCAGAAAAAGAAGGTAAATCCGAAGAGAAGAAGAGACAGGATTTATTGAACAAGAGAGAAAAAGACACACTCAAAAACCTTGAAGATGAAGCAGTAAAAAGGATGGCTACTTTGCTTGACGATAAAGTAATTTACGGTATCAAGTTAATCAATGGCAATTCTGTTTTCCGCAGTGGTTCAAAGGTTTCTTTTGCTGATGTCAGAGATAAATATTTAGACGGTACATTCAGACCCGACATTATTGATATCACTGCAGAAATTGTTGACGATGAAGAAACACAGTCAATTTTAATAGAATTGATTAAAAATTACATCTTTATCAAAAATGATATTATTGCTAACTTCAGAGCCGAAAGAAATAAAATTGCCTCTGGCGACGAACTTCAACCCGGTATTCTTCAAATGGCAAAAGTTTATGTTGCAAAGAAGAGAAAACTCATGGTTGGTGATAAAATGGCAGGTCGTCACGGTAACAAAGGTATCGTTTCAAAAATTGTACCTATGGAAGACATGCCGTTTATGCCCGATGGTCAACCCGTTGATATCGTTTTGAACCCGTTAGGCGTACCTTCTCGTATGAACCTTGGTCAGCTTTATGAAACAGCTCTTGGCTGGGCGGGCTCCAAACTCGGATTGCATTTTGCCACCCCGATTTTCGACGGTGCATCATGGGAAGAAGTTTGTACTTATCTTGAAAAAGCAGGTTTGCCAAGAGACGGCAAGGCTGTTTTATACGATGGAAGAACAGGCGAGCAATTCACTGAGAAGATTACTGTCGGTGTGATTTATATGCTCAAACTGTCCCACCTTGTTGAAGATAAAATACATGCAAGGTCTATAGGTCCATACTCTCTCATTACTCAACAGCCACTTGGCGGTAAAGCACAATTCGGTGGACAGAGACTTGGAGAAATGGAAGTCTGGGCTTTGGAAGCATACGGTGCCGCACATACATTGCAGGAAATGCTTACCGTGAAATCCGATGATGTTCAGGGTAGAGCCAAAATGTATGAATCAATCGTTAAAGGCGAGAATATGCCGAATCCGAATATTCCTGAATCCTTCAATGTATTGGTTAGAGAACTTCAGGGATTATGCCTTGATATTGAAATAGATTAATTTACGATAACAAAAATTTATAAATATATTTTAGGAGTATGTCCATGCAATCAAAAGCAATTCCAAAGAAAGGCTTTTCGAGAATTGCGATAAGAATAGCCTCACCCGATGATATTCTGAATCGTTCCCATGGAGAAGTTACTAAACCTGAAACCATTAACTACAGGTCATTTCGTCCCGAAAAAGACGGTCTGTTCTGCGAAAAGATTTTCGGTCCAATCAGAGATTGGGAATGTGCCTGTGGCAAATACAAACGTATTAGGTATAAGGGCATCGTTTGCGACAGATGCGGCGTTGAAGTAACCCAGAAATCTGTCCGCCGTGAACGTATGGGACATATTATGCTTGCTGTTCCTGTGGTTCATATCTGGTTTTTGAGAACTCTACCAAGCAAAATAAGTGCATTAATCGGCACTCCAACAAAGGATATTGAAAGAATAGTATATTACGAATCTTATATTGTTGTTCAGCCCGGACGGCAAGGTTTGCAGAGAAATGACCTTCTTACCGAAGAGCAATATCTCGATGTTATGAGCCGCCTTTCCGACGAAGAACGAAATATGGATGACGATGATCCAAATAAATTTATCGCCTCCATCGGTGGCGAAGCTATTAAAGAAATTTTAAGAAGAATTGAACCTGAGTCAACATATATTGAGTTAAAAGCTCGTCTGAAGGAAGAAACTTCCCAACAGAAAAAAGCCGATTTGCTCAAAAGACTCAGAGTGCTTTCTTCTTTCCTTCCTGATGATTCAAAAGTAATAAATAATCATCCCGACTGGATGGTTTTAGATGTTATTCCTGTTACTCCTCCGGATTTGCGTCCGCTTGTTCCTCTTGAAGGTGGCAGATTCGCAACCTCCGATTTGAACGATTTGTACAGAAGAGTAATTATCAGAAATAATCGCTTAAAAAGATTAATTGACATCAAAGCACCTGAAGTGATTCTCCGTAATGAAAAAAGAATGTTGCAGGAATCTGTTGATGCTTTGTTTGACAATAGCCGCCGTGCTGTTAGAAGTGAATCTCAGAGAGCATTAAAATCTTTGGCAGACACCTTAAAAGGTAAAACAGGTCGTTTCCGCCAGAACTTATTGGGTAAACGCGTTGACTATTCAGGTCGTTCGGTTATCGTTGTAGGTCCTGAATTGAAACTTTCCGAATGCGGTCTTCCTAAAGATATGGCTGTTGAACTTTTCAAGCCTTTCATCATCCGTAAACTTATTGAGCGCGGATATGTTAAAACTGTGAAAAGTGCCAAGAAAATGGTTGAAAGAAAAACCAATGAAGTTTTCGATATTCTTGAAAAAGTTATTGAAGGTCATCCGGTTCTTCTAAACCGTGCTCCTACTCTCCACAGATTAGGTATTCAGGCATTCCAGCCAAGACTAATCGAAGGCAAAGCAATTCAGCTCCATCCTTTGGTTTGTACGGCTTTCAACGCTGACTTTGACGGTGATCAGATGGCTGTTCACGTTCCTCTTAGTTTTGAATCGCAACTTGAAGCACTACTTTTAATCCTTGCTCCTCACAACATCGTTCACACTCAGAATGGTGACCCTATTGCCGTACCTTCGCAGGACATGGTTCTTGGTGTTTACTATCTTACAAAAGTGAAATATGGCGTGAAAGGAGAAGGCAAAGTATTTTCTTCAGCTGAAGAAGTCATCATTGCATACAATTGCGAAATCGTTAATCTTCATGCGAAAATTAAAGTTCGTATCAAGGGCAAATTGATTGAAACAACAACAGGTCGAGTGATATTTAACCAGATAGTTCCTGAGAAAATCGGATATTTGAACGAACTTTTAACAAAGAAAAGACTTCGTCAGATTATCGGTTTATGCTTCAGAACAGTTGGTCTGGCACAAACAACCGAATTCCTTGATGCTTTGAAAGAAACAGGATTTACCTATGCAACAAAAGGCGGACTTTCAGTATCTATTGCTGACGTTTTAGTTCCGCTTGAGAAAACAGCTATTATTAATGTTGCTCAGGTTAAAATTGATGAAATTGAATTTGCATATCAAAATGGTGTTATCAGCCATGGCGAACGTTATAATAAAATTATTGATACATGGTCAACAGCAACCAATAAAGTGGCTGACAAACTTTATACCGAGCTTTCCAAAGCTCAGCAGGGTTTCAACACATTCTGGATGATGCTTGACTCTCAAGCAAGAGGTTCTAAAGAACAAATTCGTCAGCTTGCAGGTATGCGCGGTTTGATGGCTAAACCTAAAAAATCTTTGTCGGGTTCAACAGGCGAGCTCATCGAAAACCCAATTATTTCGAACTTCAAAGAAGGTTTGTCAATTCTTGAATACTTCATCTCTACCCACGGTGCTCGTAAAGGTCTTGCCGATACAGCATTGAAAACAGCTGATGCAGGTTATTTGACAAGACGTTTGCATGATGTTGCTCAGGATGTTATCATTTCCGAGCACGATTGCGATACAATTCGTGGCGTTGAAATGACTGCTTTGAAAGATGGCGAAGAAGTGAAAGAACCATTGTTCGAAAGAATTTTGGGAAGAGTACCTCTTATGGATGTAATTGACCCGATTAAAGGTCATTTGATTGCTAAAGCCGCAGAGATTATTGATGAAGAGGTAGCACAAAGAATTGAGGAATCAGCTATCGAAAGTGTTATGATTCGATCAGTATTAACCTGCGAATCCAAACGTGGTGTATGTGCTAAATGTTATGGCAGAAACCTTGCAACAGCAAAACAAGTTGACGTTGGAGAGGCTGTCGGAACAATTGCTTCACAGTCAATCGGCGAGCCAGGTACACAGCTGACACTGCGTACTTTCCATACAGGTGGTACTGCTTCACTTGTTGCATCTCAGTCTTCTGTTATTGCAAAATTTGAAGGTAAAGTAATGTTTGAAAATGTCAGACTTGTTACTTACGAAGGTGATGAAGAAGAAGAAATTCAGGTCGTTGTCAGCCGTTCAGGTGTCATCAATATAATTGACCCCGACAGTAACCGTACTTTAACAAAATATGATGCCACTTATGGTGCAACACTTAAAGTTAAAGAAGGTGATGTCGTTAGAAAAGGTCAGATGATTTATGAATGGGATCCGTACAACTCTACCATTATTTCTGAATTTGACGGTAAAATCAGATACAAAGATTTGATACCAAATAATACATATCGCGAAGTGAACGACGAACAGACAGGTCACATTACCAAAGTTGTCGTAGAATCGAAAGACAGAACCAAATCACCTGCAATTGAAATTGTTGATGAAGACGGTAAAGTATATAAATCTTATAACGTCCCAACCAAAGCACAGCTTAGAGTAGATGATGATGAAGCTGTCGGTATTGGTACTCATCTTGTAAAAATCCCACGTGACCTTGGTCGTATGAGAGATATTACAGGAGGTCTGCCAAGAGTAACAGAGTTGTTCGAATCTCGTGCTCCGCAGAATCCATCGGTTGTTTCTGAAATTGACGGTATTATTTCCTTTGAAAAGCACAAACGCGGTCAAAGAGTTATAACCGTAACTTCGCATGATGAAAAAACCAAGATGGAATATAGTGTTCCAATCGGTAAGTATATCCTTGTTCAGGAAGATGACTTCGTTAGAGCAGGCGACAGATTAACCGAAGGTTCAATTAATCCTCATGACGTTTTAAGAATCAAAGGTCCTAACGCTGTACAGGAATACCTCGTGAATGAAATTCAGGAAGTTTACCGTATGCAGGGTGTGAAGATTAATGATAAACATATTGAAATCATTGTAAGACAGATGCTTCAAAAAGTCAAAATTGTTGACTCGGGAGATTCTGCTTTCTTAGAGAACGACAATATTGACAAATTGAGATTTATTGACGAAAACGATAAAATCAAAAACATGGTTGTTATTACCGACAAAGGCGATTCGAAATTTAAAATCAATCAGATTGTCGGCAAAAAGAAATTCAGAGAAGTTAATACAGATTTGAAGAAGAAAGGCAAAGTCTTGTGCGAATCCAGACCTGCTGAACCTGCAAATGCAGAACCACTTCTTCTTGGAATCACTCAGGCATCATTAACAACAGAAAGCTGGCTGTCTGCCGCATCGTTCCAGGAAACAACAAGAGTTCTTTCGGATGCTTCAGTTGCCGCAAAAGTTGATTATATGATAGGCTTGAAAGAAAACATTATTCTTGGTCAGCTTGTACCTGCCGGAACCGGATTGAGAAAATATCAGGAAATGGAAGTTACAAGTGATGTTGGAAATATCTTCGGTAAAAAAGAAATTTCGCTTGAAGATATGCCCAAAGTTCCGGAAACAAACATTGTTTATGAGCATAAGCTTGAAGAATTTGAATCCTAAATCGGGTTCTAATATATAGTGTTTACGAGGCGGGCATCTGTCCGCCTCTTTTTTTTAAAATTAATCATTCATCTTTACGTCAATACCCTTTCATCTTAACCAAAATTAGAATAGTATTATGTTTGACATTCAAAAAATTAGAAATATCGGCATAGCCGCCCATATTGACTCAGGCAAAACCACACTAAGTGAGAGAATTTTATTTTACACAGGTAAAATCCATCAAATTATTGAAGTTCGCGACAAAAGCGGTGCAGGTCCAACTATGGATTCAATGGATCTCGAAAGAGAAAAAGGAATTACCATTCAGTCTGCGGCTACTTACTGTCAGTGGAACGATTACAGTATTAATCTTATTGATACTCCTGGTCACATTGATTTTACGGTTGAAGTAGAAAGAGCTCTCAGAGTTTTGGATGGTACTGTACTCGTACTTTGTGCCGTTGCCGGTGTGCAATCTCAGACAACTACTGTTGACAGGCAGATGAGAAGATATTCAGTGCCTCGCATTGCATTCATCAATAAAGTTGACCGTTCGGGTGCAAACCCCGACAGAGTTTTTACTCAACTTAAAGAAAAACTCAACCTCAGACCTGTTTTGATGACAATGCCTATTGGTTTGGAAGATGCTTTTCAGGGTGTCATTGACCTTCTGAAAATGAAAGCTATGTATTTTCAGGGCGAAATGGGGAACGAAATTATCGAAAAAGAAATTCCTGAGGAATTGTTAGAAGAAGCAACTGCACGCAGACTTCAGATTGTTGAAACTCTTTCGGATTTCGATGATACCATAGCTGAAAAATTTCTTGGTGATGAATTTGTTACTATGGAAGAAATGATTCCTGTTCTCAGAAAACAGACTATTGCATTGCGTGTTACTCCTGTTTTCGTTGGAACCGCAAAAAGAAATATAGGCGTTCAGTTACTGCTCGACGGCGTTGGCATGTTTTTGCCCTGCCCTGCCGATAAGCATAACGAAGCATTAGACATAGATAATAATGAAGAAAAAGTTACTTTAATAAATGATATTACTCTGCCATTTGTCGGTCTTGCATTCAAACTTGAAGACGGTAGATTCGGACAATTGACATATATGAGAATTTATCAGGGTAAAGTTTCCAAAGGCGACTTTATCTATAATTCAAAAAATGGTAAAAAGATTAAAGTTCCGCGTTTCGTTAGAATGCACGCAAAAGAAATGCACGATATTGATGAGGCTGTAGCCGGCGATATCGTAGCAATGTTTGGCGTAGAATGTTCCTCAGGCGATACTTTTACTGATGGAACGGTGAATTTTTCGATGACATCAATGTTTGTTGCATCACCTGTTGTTGAACTCGCTATTTCTCCAAAAGAAAAAACAGGACAAGTCCTTTTCTCGAAAGCTTTAAACCGCTTCACAAAAGAAGATCCTACTTTTCAGGTTAAAAGAGACGAAGACAGCGGCGAAACAATCATCCGCGGAATGGGCGAATTGCATCTGGAAATCTATGTAGAAAGAATCAAAAGAGAATATAACTGCGAAGTTACCGTAGGTCAGCCAAAGGTTGCTTACAGGGAAGCTATCACCCAAAGAGCAGATTTTTCATATACTCACAAAAAGCAAACCGGTGGTTCCGGTCAGTATGCAAAAGTTGGCGGTTACATCGAACCAATACCTTACGAACTGAATAAAGAATACGAATTTGTTGATGCAATTGTCGGCGGTGTTATTTCCCGCGAATACATACCCGCTTGCGACAAAGGCTTTGCTGAGCAGGTTAAGGATGGTATCCTTATTGACCAGCCCCTTGTCAACGTAAGAGTTGTTTTGAACGATGGAGCTACTCACGCAGTTGACTCTTCGGAAATGGCGTTTAAGGTTGCTTCGAAATATGCAATGAAAGAAATCCTCCCCAAGGCAAAACCAATTATTCTGGAACCAATCATGAAACTTGAAGTATCAGGTCCTGATGAATTCCAGGGAGTGATGATCGGACAGGTTAACCAGCGCAGGGGAATTATCGTCACAACTAACATGGACGGGGGTTACGTGACGGTTGAAGCAGAAGTGCCGCTTAAAGAAATGTTCGGATATTCATCAGATTTGCGTGGAATGACCCAAGGTAAAGGAGAATTTACAATGGAATTCCTGAGATATTCTCCGGTTCCAAAATTAGTTCAGGAAGAATTAATTGAGGAATATCGCAAGAATAACAAGAAAAATTGATTTATTTTGCATTTTTTTAATTTTTTTCTTGCAAACATTTGGTTTTAACAAAAAGTTTTCCTAATTTTGCAAGCTCTAACAAAATCAATATTTATATTTTCATTTTTGGAGTGTTTGAGTGCCGACAATAAGTCAACTGATTAGAAAGCCGAGAAAAAAGATTGTTTACAAAAGTAAATCATCGGCATTAAAAAGCTGCCCCCAGAGAAGAGGCGTTTGTACAAGAGTTTATACAACAACTCCCAAAAAACCTAATTCAGCTCTGAGAAAAGTTGCCCGTGTGAGACTTTCCTCCGGTTTTGAAATTACAGCCTATATCCCAGGCGAAGGTCATAACCTTCAGGAGCACTCAATGGTTTATATTCGCGGCGGAAGAGTAAAAGATCTTCCCGGTGTTCGTTACCACGTTATTCGCGGTACAGCCGACACACAAGGTGTTGACGGAAGAAAACAGGGGCGTTCGAAATATGGTTCTAAGAGACCAAAAGCCGCACCGGTGAAGAAATAATAAATTTGAAGAATAATATTTTTTAAAGATACAACAATGAGAAAAAGAAGAGCAGAGAAAAGACGTTTGACACCCGATCCAAAATATCGTGACATAGTTGTTTCGAGATTTGTCAACAATATAATGATTCAGGGAAAGAAAAACGTAGCAAGACAACTGGTTTATGATGCTTTTGACATAATTCATAATCGCTCAAAACAAGAGCCTCTGGAAGTTTTCAGAAAAGCTCTTGCTAATGTTGCTCCTGTGATTGAAGTCCGTTCACGCAGAGTCGGTGGTGCAACCTATCAGGTTCCCGTTGATGTTCGCGAAGACAGACGCGTTGCTCTTGCAATCAGATGGATAAAAACTTATGCTTCATCCAGACGCGATAAGTCAATGGCACAAAGAATCGCCGCTGAACTTATGGCCGCCGCAAACGGTGAAGGTTCATCAGTTAAAAAACGTGACGATATTCATAGAATGGCTGAAGCCAACAAAGCTTTTGCTCATTTTAAATGGTAATAAATTTTAGTTCTTTGGCAATTTAGTTGCTGTGGGGATGTTATGAATCGGACTGACGCCATATCTAAGTATAGAAATATCGGGATAATGGCACATATAGATGCCGGCAAAACAACAACCACAGAGAGATTTTTATATTACACAGGTTTCCTCCATAGGATTGGTGAAGTTGATGAAGGCACTGCCTTCATGGACTACATGGAACAGGAAAAGGAAAGAGGGATAACCATTACTTCGGCGGCTACGACATGCCAATGGAAAGAGCATCATATAAACATTATTGATACTCCCGGGCATGTTGATTTCACAGCTGAAGTACAGCGTTCTCTCCGCGTATTAGATGGAGCCGTTGCAATATTCTGTGCCGTTGGTGGTGTCGAGCCCCAATCGGAAACAGTTTGGCATCAGGCTGACATGTATAGTGTTCCGCGAATTGCATTTGTTAATAAAATGGACAGGCTGGGTGCAAATTTCGAGAGAGTTCTCGAGATGATAGTTGAAAAACTAAAAGCACGCCCGGTTGCAATTTCGTTACCAATCGGTGCCGAGGATAGCTTCAGAGGAATCATCGATTTAATTGAGATGAAAGCTCTGTATTATGATGTGGATTCAAGAGGCGTTACTTTCCATGAAGAAGAAATTCCTACGGAACTTAAAGACAAAGCCTTACGATACAGAGAAAAAATTATTGAAGCTGTGGCAGAAACAGATGATGTGCTGCTTTCCAAATATTTCGAAGGTCAGGAACTGACCAATGCCGAAATCAGGAAAGGTTTGAGAGACGGAGTTATCGGATTAAAATTCATTCCCGTTCTTTGCGGCTCATCAAAAATGGACATAGGAGTTCAGCCTTTGTTAGATGCTATTATTGATTATTTACCTTCGCCGGTGGATATTGCCCGGAGCGAAGGATTTGACGTTGATGATCACAATAAAATATTACAAAGACTTCCTTCCGATGATGAACCATTCTCTGCACTCGCTTTCAAAATCCTTTCTGATCCGTTCCTCAAAAAGCTTACATTTATTAGAATATATTCCGGTACTGTTAAAGTTGGCGAAACTATGCTGAATTCCTCCATTGGAAAAAGGGAGAGATTTCAGAAGATTCTTAAAATGCACGCCAACCGGAGAGAAGAAATATCTGAAGCATATTCGGGCGATATTATTGCCGTACCGGATATGAGACTTACAAGAACCGGAGACACGCTTTGCGACCAAAAATTCCCAATATTGTACGAAAAAATTCAGTTTGCCGAACCTGTGATTAACCAGGGGCTTGAAGCCAGAACTTTGGCTGATAGAGAAAAGTTGCTCGAAGATTTGGGCAAACTTGCCGAAGAAGACCCGACTTTTCTTTATAAAGTTGATGAGGAAAGCGGTCAGATTATTATCAGCGGAGTAGGTGAGCTTCACCTTGAAATTATTGTTGACAGACTTTTAAGAGAATTTAAAATGCCTGCCAAAGTAGGAAAGCCTCAGGTTGCTTACAGGGAAACGATAACTGAAACAGTTGTCCACGAAGGAAGATTTGACAAGCAAATGCAGAACAAAAATCAGTTCGGTCATGTTGTTGTTGAAGTGAGTCCCTCGGGTACTGGTAAAGGAATGATTTTTGAAAACGCGATTGTTAATGATGTCATTCCAAAGATATTTATTCCTGCAATTGAAAAGGGAGCTAATGAAGGCTTGCAAGTGGGACCGTCGGGTTATACGATGGTGGACGTTAAAGTGAGACTTCTTGACGGTAGCTACGACAAAGAAAATTTTACTGAACTGGGCTACAAAATATCTGCAACGATAGCAGTCAGGGATGCGGTTAGAAAAGCATCACCTCAGATTTTGGAACCATATTTCAATATTGAAGTTGTTTCTCCTGAAGAATATGTCGGCGATATTATTGCCGATTTGAATTCGAGAAGGGGAAGAATTGAAGGAATCAGTCAAAGAGTTAATATGCAGGTTGTGCATGCTTTGGCTCCTCTTTCGGAAATGTTTGGCTACGTAACCAGACTGAGATCATTAAGTCAGGGCAGAGCAGTTTATTCCATGACGTTTTCAAGATACGAAACCGCTGTAATAAAATCTCAGAACTACTAAAATTCGAAATAAATTTGTAAAATAGATAATTATTTTATTTTTAATAGCATATATTATAATAAACGGAGCTTTTTATGGCTAAGGAAAAATTCGATCGTACCAAACCGCATGTTAACATCGGTACCATTGGTCACGTTGACCATGGAAAAACAACTTTGACAGCCGCTATTACTATGGCGCTATCAAAGAATGGATCATCTAAAGGAGTTCGTACATTCGATTCAATCGATAACGCACCGGAAGAAAAAGCACGCGGGATCACAATTGCAACTGCACACGTAGAATATGAAACGGCAAATCGTCACTATGCACATGTGGATTGTCCGGGTCACGCTGATTACATTAAAAACATGATTACAGGTGCCGCACAGATGGACGGAGCAATATTAGTTTGCGCCGCTGATGACGGACCAATGCCTCAAACCCGCGAGCACATTTTGTTGGCTCGTCAGGTTGGTGTACCAAAAATTGTTGTTTTCATGAACAAAGTTGATATCGCAGATCCTGAATTACTTGAATTGATTGAAATGGAGCTTAGAGAGTTACTTAACAAATATGAGTTCCCCGGAGACGACCTTCCAATTATCAAAGGTTCAGCATTACATGCATTAGAAGCCGGTTCAGATTCAACAGTTACACCTGATGATGAAAGATTAAAATGTATTTATGAACTCATGGATGCAGTTGATGATTACATTCCAAGACCAATGCGTGACGTTGACAAACCTTTCCTTATGCCGGTTGAAGATGTTTTCTCGATTACAGGTCGCGGAACAGTTGGAACAGGTAGAATTGAAAGAGGAATTGTAAGAGTTCAGGAAGAAGTTGAAATCGTTGGTTTCGGTCTTCAGAAAAAAACTACATGCACAGGTGTTGAAATGTTCCGTAAACTTCTTGATGAAGGACAAGCCGGCGATAACGTTGGACTACTTCTTCGCGGAGTTGACAAAAATGAAATCGAACGCGGAATGGTTATTGCCAAACCTGGCACAATCACTCCACACCATAAATTTGATGCACAGGTTTACGTACTTGGCAAAGACGAAGGTGGACGTCACACTCCATTCTTTAGCAACTACAGACCGCAATTTTACTTCCGTACAACAGACGTAACCGGTATTTTGACTCTTCCCGAAGGTGTTGAAATGGTTATGCCGGGTGACAACCTTGATGCTATCAGCATTGAACTGATTACACCGGTTGCTATGGATCCGGGACTAAGATTTGCTATTCGCGAAGGCGGACGTACAGTTGGTGCCGGCGTAGTAGTAAAAATTATAGAATAGATTGACCTGAACAGGGCTGTTCTAAAAAATAAACAGCCCTGAATTATTTAACTTGGGAGTTGAAAAAAAGTGGCAACTACACAAAGAATTAGAATAAAGTTAAAATCGTACGACCATAATTTAATTGACAAATCATCTGAAAGAATAGTTCGGACTGTCAAGCAGACCGGGGCAGTGGTATCAGGTCCAATTCCGCTACCTACAAAACGCTCTGTTTATACAGTTTTGCGCTCGCCGCACGTTGACAAAAAGTCAAGGGAACAGTTTGAAGCAAGAATTCATAAAAGATTGATTGATATATTTAGCTCAACCCAAAAAACTATCGACGCTCTCATGAGATTAGAGCTACCAGCCGGCGTTGATGTTGAAGTGAAAGTGTAAGAAGGAGTTTTCGAAATGACTGCTGCGATTCTCGGTAAAAAAGTCGGAATGACAAGTTTATTCACTGATGCAGGTATTCACATACCTTGTACAGTCGTGGAAGCAGGACCCTGCCCTGTTGTGCAGGTAAAAACTATAGATAAAGATGGTTATACTGCTATTCAAGTTGGGTTTGGTGAAAAAAGACAGAAAAATGTAAATAAGCCGGAAATGGGACATTTCAAAAAAGGTGGAGTTAAACCTACCGAAGTTTTGAAAGAGTTCAGAGGTTTAACTAATGATTTTCTGCTGGGCGAGGAATTGACCGTGGGACAATTTAAAAAAGGTGACAAAGTTAGAGTTACCGGAACAAGTAAAGGTCACGGATTTCAGGGAGTTGTCAAACGCCACCACTTTAGTGGAGTCGGTATGACAACGCATGGACAGTCCGACAGACAAAGGCACCCCGGTTCAATCGGCTCTTCTTCCTATCCTTCGAGAGTTTTCAAAGGACTCCGGATGGCAGGCAGAATGGGTGGAAAGACCGCCTCGGTCAGAAACCTTGAAATAGTTGAAATCATTCCCGAGCATAATGTGATTCTTATTAAAGGCAGTGTGCCGGGTCCAATAAATTCATTATTAGAAATTGTAAAGCAATAGGGCATAAAATGTTAGTCGACTTATATACAAAAGATGGTAATATCTCAGGACAAGTAGAACTGCACGACGATGTATTTGCTATTGAACCTAACGAACATGCGATGCATCAGGCGGTTGTGGTCTATCTTGCCCACCAGCGTCAGGGTACACGCAAAACAAAAACTCGTGCCGAAGTTTCAGGTGGCGGTAAAAAACCATGGAGACAAAAGGGTAGAGGAACAGCTCGTTCGGGTTCATCAAGATCACCGGTATGGGTTGGCGGTGGAACTATCCACGGTCCAAAACCACAAGAGTTTACTATTAAATTACCTAAAAAAGTTAAGCGTCTTGCAAAAAAATCTGCCTTTTCGCTGAGATTATCTGAAAATAATTTGATGGTGGTTGATGATTTTTCATTGAATGAAATGAAAACAAAACAAATGGCAGGGATTATAAAAAATCTTAAGCTTGAAAATCAGAAAACTTTAATTCTTCTACCTGCTGATGATGTAAACATCTTTATGTCAGGAAGAAATATTAACAATATTTATATCTGCCCGGCAGACAAGATTTCAGCTTATGATATTCTTAGCTATAAAAAACTGCTTTTATTCAAAAGCGCAATCGAAGTAATTGAAAATGCTATTAAAAATTAATATCTTGCAGTGGAAAAATGATAGAAGTAATTAAAAAACCTGTTATAACGGAAAAAGCCACTAAACTGGGCGTACTCGGGCAATACGTGTTCGAAGTCAGTACCGGTGCCAATAAGATTGAAATAAAAAAATCAATTGAGGAAATGTTTGAAGTTGACGTTGTCAGCGTTAGAACACTTAGGGTTAAGGGAAAAATTAAATCCAGATTTACCCGCAAAGGTATTATGCGTGGCAAAACAGCGCTTCGTAAAAAAGCGTACGTTACTTTGAAAAAAGGTCAGACAATCGATATAGTAGCCGGAACAGCCGGTTGATTTAAAAATTTGTGAAATTTGATAATAAAATTCAAAAATGGCAATTAGACAGTTAAAACCGATAACACCCGGAACAAGGCAATATTCGGTCAGCACATTTGAAGAGCTGACAACGGACAGACCTTATGCTCCATTGGTTGTTCCGCTTAAAAAATCCGGTGGTAGAAATAATACCGGAAGAATTACCTCCAGACATCGTGGTGGTGGTCACAAGCGCAATTATAGAATTATTGATTTCAAAAGAAATAAAATCGGAATTAAGGCAACGATCGAAACTATCGAGTACGATCCGAACCGTTCAGCAAGAATTGCTCTGATTAAATATGAAGATGGAGTTCGTACTTATATATTGGCTCCAAACAAGATTAAAGTCGGAGATGTGATTGTTGCAAGTCCTGATGCAGAATTCAAAGATGGCAACGCTATGCCTCTCTATAAAATTCCTGTTGGTTTGTTCATTCACGCCGTAGAAATGAAACCCGGAAAAGGGGCTCAGATGGTTAGAACAGCCGGGGCATCGGCACAGATTGTAGCTTGTGACGATAAATATGCTCAGGTGAAACTTCCTTCAGGCGAAATCAGAATGATTCCGGCAAAGTGTTATGCAACTCTTGGAACAGTTGGAAACTCTGACCATGAAAACATATTACTTGGAAAAGCAGGAAGAAATATCTGGAGAGGTAAAAAACCACAAACCCGCGGTATGGCTATGAACCCGATTGATCACCCAATGGGCGGTGGAGAAGGTACTTCCAAATCCGGTGGTGGTCGTCAGCATCCTGAATCTCCTTGGGGACAGTATGCAAAAGGATTGAAAACACGTAAAAAACGCAATTTATCAGATAAATATATAATTCGTTCAAGAAAAGGTAAATAACAGGGTGATTTTATGTCTCGTTCGCTAAAAAAAGGTTACTTTATATATTTCAAACTGCAAAAGAAAATTGATGCGTTGAATCAGGCAGCTAAAAAAACAGTTGTTAAAACCTGGTCCAGAGCTTCAACCATTGCCCCAGATTTTGTGGGACATACAATTGCAGTGCACAACGGGAACAAATTCATCCCGGTTTATATATCGGAGAATATGGTTGGTCATAAGCTTGGTGAATTTTCACCAACAAGAATTTACAGAGGTCATGCCGGACATAGAAAAGATCAGCGTTCCGGATCTAAGAAATAATATTTTGGAGTTCTAAAATGCAAGCTCAGGCTATTAAAAAACATATACGTTCATCTCCAAGAAAAATGAGATTGATTATTGATCTCATTAGAGGAAAAAACGCTGCGCAAGCTTTCGGAATGCTTAAGTTTTCAACAAAGCATTGCTCGGTTGACGCTGAAAAAGTACTACGTTCTGCAATCGCCAATCTTTCTAACCATGAAGACGGCAAATCGGTTAATCCCGAAGACGTTTTTATCAAAGAAGCTTTTGTAAATTGCGGACCTATGATGAAAAGAATTCAACCTGCTCCGATGGGTAGAGCCTACAGAGTAAGAAAACGCTCAAACCATTTAACAATAGTAGTTGCAACTAACGAAAAAAAAATTTAGGAGTTAATTAACTTGGGACAAAAAACAAATCCAATTGGGCTAAGACTTGGCATTATCAGACCTTGGGATGCTAACTGGTTCGATGAAAAAAATATGGCAGAAAAACTTGCTGAAGACATTAAGGTTCGTTCTTATATCAAAAATCGTTTGAAAAAAGCAGGTGTTTCAAGAGTTATCGTTGAAAGAACAGCTAAACAGCTCAGAATTACAATTATGACTTCAAGACCGGGTGTTATTATCGGACGCTCAGGCAAGGATATTACACAGCTTGAAGAAGAATTGAAGAAAATTACCAATAAGGATGTTAAGATTCTTATCAGCGAAATCAAAAGACCGGAATTGGATGCAGTATTAGTAGCTGAAAATATTGCCCAACAGCTTGAAGGAAGAATTTCTTTCAGAAGAGCCATGAAACAGGCAGTTTCTTCAGCAATCAGAATGGGAGCAGTTGGTATTCGTTTGATGTGTGCCGGAAGACTCGGAGGAGCAGAAATGGCAAGAACAGAACAATACAAAGAAGGACGCATTCCATTGCATACACTAAGAGCTGATATTGACTACGGCGTTGCAACCGCCCAAACAGTTTATGGTAGCATCGGTGTCAAGGTATGGATTTGCAAAGGCGAAATCATCGGCAGACAAGAATTATAAGATTAGAGTATTAAATTAATTAAAAAGAGTACGTCATCATGTTGAGTCCAAAAAGAGTTAAGTATAGAAAGACCCAGCGCGGGAGAAACAGAGGAAAAGCCCAAAGAGGACATCTGGTCACTTTCGGTTCCTTCGGACTAAAGGCTATGGAACATGTCTGGTTAACTAACCGTCAGATTGAAGCCGCTCGTATTGCCATCAACCGCTTTCTCAAACGCGAAGGTAAAATGTGGATTAGAATTTTTCCGGATAAGCCTTACACCAAAAAACCTGCTGAAACAAGACAGGGAAGTGGTAAAGGAAGTCCTGAAGGTTGGGTTGCAGTAATTAAACCCGGTAAAATACTTTTTGAAGTTGACGGTGTACCGCAAGATGCAGCTGAAGAAGCATTGAGACTTGCTTCTCATAAGTTACCTATTAAGACAAAATTTGTTAAACGTATTGATTTGATTGGAAATGAAACCGCGTAAATCACACGATATCAGAGAATTGACCGATGAAGAAATCATAAGGTCGCTTAATGAAGCAGAGGAAACTCTTTCTAAGCAAAGATTCCAACATGCACTCAGTCAGTTGCAAGATACTACTTATTTGAAGATTTTAAGAAAAGATATTGCAAGAATTAAAACTATTATATTAGAACGTCAGCGAGCTAAATAAAATGGAAAAAGAATTAGAACAAACTAATGAATTAGAAAACACAGTTTCTGTTGAAGCTGAGCAGGTTATTCCAAACGATGAAATCGTGGAAGACGTTGTAATAGATGTTCCTGTTGAAGCTGAAGTTATTGAAACCGTTATTCCTGAACAACCTTTGACAATTGAAGAACCGAAAGTTGTAATTTCCGAACCTAAACCGGCACCGGTTGCTGTTGAAGTTCCGAAAATTGAAGTACCGGTTCGCATCAATAAAAGAATATTGACAGGTAAAGTTGTTTCTAACAAAGCAGATAAGACAATAACAATTGCTGTACAAAGGCAGGTTGCTCATCCACTTTATAAGAAATATTTCAAAAGAACCACCAAGTTTATGGCTCATGACGAACTCAATGAATGCAGAATCGGTGATACGGTTAAAGTAATTGAATCAAGACCATTGAGTGCAAGAAAAAGATGGAAGTTAATTGAAATAGTTCTGCGTGCGAAATAAAAACAGGGAGATAAAATTATGATACAAGAAGAAACAAATTTAACCGTAGCTGATAATTCAGGAGCAAAAAAAGTTCGCTGTATCAGAGTACTCGGTGGGCACGGCAGACGTTATGCGTCAGTAGGCGATTTGGTTGTTGTTTCAGTTAAAACTGCAATACCAAATGCTAATGTTAAAAAAGGCGAAGTTTGCAAAGCAGTTATTGTTAGAACCAGCAAAGAAATCAGCCGTAAAGACGGTTCTTATATTAGATTTGATGATAATGCCGCAGTAATTCTTAATGCCGCAGGCGAACCACGCGGAACCCGTATCTTTGGTCCGGTTGCCCGTGAATTACGCGAAAAAAATTATATGAAAATTATTTCTCTTGCACCTGAAGTTATATAGTGGTAATAAAAATGAAACTAAAAATTAAAAAAGGCGATACAGTACAGGTCATTACAGGTAATGACAAAGGAGCTTCCGGCAGAGTGCTTGAAGTGAATGCCGCAAAAATGAGAATTTTGGTTGAAGGTGTTAATGTTCGCAAAAAACATACACGTCCAAGCCAGAAAAATCAAAAAGGCGGAATTGTCAGCAAAGAAATGCCGGTACATTATTCAAATGTTCAAATGGTGGATGCAGACAAAAATCCTACCAGAACGGGCATCAGACTTGACGAGAAAACAGGCGACAGAGTTCGCTATGCTATTTCAAACGGAAAAGATTTATAATCATACATTGAGATTTGTTAATAAAATAGATTTATATTTTTATGGCAGCAACTAAGAAAAAAGCACCCGGTGCACCATTTGGAGCAACAGCATCCAAAAAGGTTGACTTTAAGCCGGAAGGAAAAAGACTGGAAGATGTTACTGATAAAGAAACACCACAGCCGAGACTATTAGCCTTTTATCGTGAGCAGGTTGTTCCTGCAATGGTAAAGAAATTCGGCTACAAGTCGGTTATGGAAGTTCCTGTTCTTCAAAAGATTGTACTAAACATGGGAATCGGTGAAGCCACTCAGGACCAAAAGAGATTACAATCTGCAGTGAACGAACTTGAACTTATCGGCGGACAAAGACCGGCAATTACAAAATCGAGAAAGGCAATTTCTAACTTTAAACTTAGAGAAAATGTGCCAATCGGAGCAAGAGTTACTTTGAGAAGAGCAAGAATGTATGAATTTCTTGATAGATTCATCAATATAACTTCACCTCGTATTCGCGATTTTCGTGGTCTGTCAGATAAATCATTTGATGGAAGAGGAAACTACACACTTGGAATTAAAGAACAAATTATTTTCCCGGAAATTGATGTAGATAAAGTAAGCAAAATAAGTGGTCTCGACATAACATTTGTAATTAAGTCGAAAAATGATGAAGAGTCTTATGCTCTTTTGTCTGAATTTGGGTTCCCATTTCGTAAACATGAGTGAGATTAGAATATGTCAACAACAGCTATAAAAGCGAGAAACAAAAAACGTCAGGAATTATCTGCAAAGTACTTGGCAAAACGTGAAGAGTACAAAGCATTGCATGATTATGTGTCATTGCAAAAGCTTCCCAGAAATAGTTCTCCCACAAGAATTTGCAGTCGCTGTGTGGTTACGGGAAGAGTTCGCGGGGTTTACAAAAAATTCGGACTATGCAGGAATATTTTCCGCCAATTGGCATTAGAAGGAAAAATTCCGGGCATGAGAAAAGCAAGTTGGTAATAATCTTTTTTTTTAATAGCATTTGTAATTTATAATATATATATTTATGCCAGTAACAGATAAAATATCGGATTTTCTGACAAGAATCAGAAACGCCGGAACCGCAGGGCACAAAACTGTTGAAATTCCGTTTTCAGGATTTAAGTTTGCAATTGCCAAAATTTTAAAAGAACAAGGCTTTATTGCCGATTATGCAAAGATTGATGACAGTATCCAGGGTACAATTAAAATCACTTTGAGATATTTCAACCGTCAGCCTGCGATTAATGAATCAATAAGAATCAGTAAACCGGGCAGAAGAACTTATGCACCTGTTGATAAGCTTCCAAGAGTTAGAAACGGTTTGGGCTTGTCAATAATTTCAACATCAAAAGGTGTGATGAGCGATAAAGAAGCTCGCAGACAAAACATTGGTGGTGAAGTTTTATTTACGATTTGGTAGTATTTTCTATTAATTATTGCTTTTAAGCATATTTAAAATTTAGAGTTTAAGGAGTATTAGCTGTGTCAAGAATTGGTAAAAAACCAGTTGTCATCCCTGATAAAGTGAATGTCACTATTGAAGACAAACTTTTAAAGGCTAAGGGGCCCAAAGGTGAGCTTATGCTTACATTGCCGGCAGAAATAGATTTTACTTTGGAGAATAATATTCTTACTTTCTCACGTCCTAACGATATTAAGAAAGTCAGATCATTACATGGTCTAACCCGTTCTTTGGCGTTTAACGTTATTGAAGGTGTTTCAAACGGATTTAGCAAAACACTTCAGATTGAAGGTGTTGGTTACAAAGTTGAAATGAAGGAAAATAATCTTATGCTTTCTTTAGGATTTTCTCATCCTGTGGCAGTTATACCTCCTCACGGAATTCAGATAACTACTCCGACTGTAACTTCTATTACCATAACAGGTATTGACAAACAAATTGTTGGCGAAGTTGCCGCAAAAATTCGTGCTCTCAGACCACCAGAACCTTACAAAGGTAAAGGTATCCGCTACGTAGGCGAATATGTCAGAAGAAAAGCCGGTAAGACAACTTCCAAATAATAGATAATTATTTTAATAAGAATATATCAAAATAAACGATGAATGCACTAGACATCAAAAAAAGACGCAGAGTAAGAAGAAAATACAGCATCAGAAAGAAAATCTTCGGTAGTCCTGATGGTAGATTGAGATTAACGATTTTCAAAAGTCTTAATCATATATATTGCCAGATTATTGACGATGTTTCTAAAAAGACGCTTGTCTCTGCCTCTACGGTAGATAAAGAAGTTCGTGAGCAGGTAAAGCCTGAAATGAAAAAATCAGACAAAAGCAAACTTGTTGGACAAGTTGTAGCAAAACGTGCTCTCGAAAAAAACATTAAACTTGTAACTTTCGACAGAAACGGCTTTTTATTTCACGGTAGAATCAAAGCATTAGCAGATGGAGCTCGTGCGGCTGGTTTAGAGTTTTAATTAACCTTATGTTAATACATGGAGAATATTTGTGGCTAAAGTAAAATCATCTGAAATTGAATTAAAAGATAAACTTGTTTATGTCGGTAGAACTGCCAAAGTGGTCAAGGGCGGTCGCAGATTCAATTTTTCCGCTATCGTTGTTGTTGGCGACCATAATGGCCATGTCGGCTACGGATTGGGAAAAGCCAGCGAAGTAGTTGATGCGGTGACAAAAGCCACTGACTCAGCAAAAAAGAATGTTATTCACGTCAGACTTCAGGGAACGACCGTACCTCATGAAGTTGTTGGCAGATATGGTGCCGCAAGAGTTATGATTAGACCTGCTACTGCCGGTACAGGCGTTATTGCCGCCGGTGGAATCAGAGCTATTCTTGAATTAGCCGGTGTTCAGGACGTTTTGACGAAAAGTCAGGGTTCATCTAATCCTCACAATACCGTTAAAGCGGCATTGCAGGGCTTAATGTCTCTTGAGGATGCAACATCAGTGGCGGCTCGTCGTGGTGTTCCTGTAGAAAAAGTTGTTTTTGGTTAATAAATTTTTATAAGCCTTCATATTAATTAGTTGAAAGAATGGCAATGCTTAAGATAACACAATTGAAAAGCGTAATTAAAAGAAACGAGAAGCAGAAGTTAACCATAAGAGCTATGGGACTTGGGCGACCGAATTATTTCGTAACAATGCCCGATAATCCTCAGACACGCGGAATGGTTAATGTTGTAAGACATTTAGTTAAAGTTGAAGAAGTTTCTGAATAATTAAAATAAAGATAATAAAATGAAACATATTGGAAATCTAACTTACGCTAACGGAGCGAAAAAAAGTCGTAAAAGAATCGGTAGAGGTCCCGGCTCAGGTCATGGACGTACTGCAACCAAAGGTAGCAAGGGTGCTCAATCCAGAAGTGGATATAGAACCAAGGTAGCTTTTGAGGGCGGGCAGATGCCTTTAAGCCGCAGAGTACCAAAATTTGGTTTCTTTAACCGTGCGAGAGTTGAATATCAGGTTATCAATGTCGGTCGTCTTCAGGAAATGATTGACTTACAGAAAATTACCGACAACAAAGTTACTTTGGATTCATTATTTGAATTAGGTGCAGTTTCCAAAAGAAACGTACCGCTAAAAGTTTTAGGTGACGGAGAATTAAGTGTTTCTTTGACAATTGAAGCTCATAGTTTTTCCGCAAGTGCTAAACAAAAAATAGAATCTGCCGGAGGGACAGCAATAGTTCATGAGTAGTTTTATCCAAACAGTACAAAACATCTTCAGAATTGAAGAGCTGCGAAAAAGAATTTTCACAACTCTGTGGATTCTTGTCATTATTCGTGTCGGTTCTCAGGTTACTTTGCCTGGAATTGATATATCATTGCTTCATGCTATGCAAAAAAACAGCGGCAATGATTTGTTCGGACTATTCGATTTGTTTGTTGGTGGTGCTTTTTCTAACGCCGCCATTTTTGCATTGGGTGTAATGCCGTACATTACTGCTTCAATTATTATGCAGTTGGCAGGTATTGTTATTCCAGAGTTCCAGAAACTTCAAAAAGAAGGTGAAGAAGGAAGACGCAAAATCAGTCAATATACCCGAATCGGAACGGTTTTTATAGCCGCTCTTCAGGGTTGGGGTATGAGCATAAGACTTATTAATATGGAAGTCGGAGGAATGTCCGTTGCTCCATATCATGGTTTAATGTTCACTCTTAGTTGTATGATTCTTTTGACTGCCGGTACAATGTTTATGATGTGGCTCGGCGAACAGATTACCGAAAGAGGTATTGGAAACGGAATTTCCTTGATTATCTTTGCAGGTATCATAGCAAGACTTCCCGGTGCAATGTATCAGGAAATCAATCAGATATTTGCTCTGCAGGAACGTCCCTGGATAGTTGAAGTCATTATTATGATTTTCCTTTTTGGTATTATTGCCTCTGTAATCTACATTACACAGGGGGCTCGAAGAATTCCGGTCCAGTATGCCAAACGGCAGGTTGGACGTAAAGTTTTCGGCGGAACAACTCAGTATATTCCATTAAGAGTTAACACAGCCGGAGTTATGCCAATCATTTTTGCACAATCATTAATGTTTATCCCGAATACAATTTTCAGCTTTTTTCCACAAAGTTCAACACTATATTCATTAGTTTCGATATTTAGTGAACGGTCACTGACTTATGCTTTGGTTTATGGAACTATGGTAGTGCTGTTTACTTATTTCTACACAGCAATTGTTTTCAATCCAAGAGATATTGCTGATAATATGAAAAAACAGGGTGGTTTCATTCCGGGTATTCGTCCGGGTGCACCAACCTCAGAATACATAGATAACGTACTTACGAAAATTACTTTGCCCGGTTCAGTATTTCTTGCATTAATTGCAGTTATGCCGACGTTTGCTTCTCATGTACTTGGCGTTACATCTGGATTTGCATCATTCTTTGGCGGAACATCTCTGCTGATTATGATTGGTGTTTGTCTGGATACTCTTCAGCAAATTGAATCTTATTTGTTGATGAGACATTATGACGGATTTATGAAGAGCGGAAAAATGAAAGGCAGAGGAGCCGGTATAGGCGGTTATTAAAATGAAGAATCAGCGGTGGGACACAGTCAATATAAAAACTGAAAAAGAAATTGATTTAATTGAAAAATCCTGTCGCATAGTAGCAGATTCTTTATCGTTAATTGAAAATTATATTAAACCCGGAATTGAAACCGGCGAACTTGACAAAATAGCTGAAGAATTTATCCGGTCAAAAGGAGCGGTACCTGCTTTTCTTGGATACGAGGTGGACAGAAAGAAATTTCCTGCAACGCTTTGTATCTCGATTGATGAAGAGGTAGTTCACGGAATACCGGGAACCAGAAAACTTGAAGAAGGGCAAATTGTTTCAGTTGATTGCGGATGTTCAAAGGACGGATATTTTGGAGACAGTGCTTTTACGTTTCCTGTCGGACAAGTTTCAGAGGAAAAGCAAAAGTTGATGAAAGTAACCAATGAATCTCTATTCCTTGGTATTGAACAAGCTGTCTCACGAAATAAGATTTACGACATAGCAAAAGCAATTCAGGATTATGTGGAGTCGAACGGATTTTCTTTGACAAGGGAACTTTGCGGACACGGTGTAGGGAAATATCTTCACGAAGAGCCTTCTATACCAAACTTTGTTCCGCCTTTGCTCCACAGACAAAGATTTCCAAACGTGAAGCTCATGAAAGGAATGTCACTGGCAATTGAACCAATGGTTCATGCAGGAACATTCAGAGTGAATACGGCAAAAGACGGATGGACTGTGTTAACAGCAGACAGAAAACCGGCGGCTCATTTTGAGCATACAGTGATAGTAGATGATGGAAAACCGATTATTTTGACTTTGAGAAAATAAAAAAACATGGCGAAACAAGATTTAGTGCAGGTTGATGGAATAATTGAGGAAACTCTCCCCAACACGCAGTTTGTTGTTCGCTTTGAAAACGGACATAAAGTTATAGCGCATATCTCAGGCAAAATGAGAATGAATTTCATCAAGATACTGCAAGGCGACAAGGTTAAGGTTGAATTATCACCCTACGACCTTTCAAAAGGCAGAATTGTTTACAGATATAAATAATTAATTGAAATAAATACAGAGAACTAAAATGAAAGTTCAAGCATCAGTTAAGAAGAGAAATCCGGACGATAAAATCGTCAAAAGAAAAGGTAGAATTTATATTATTAACAAAAAAAATCCCCGCTTTAAACAAAGACAGGGATAAACTTAATATATAGGAGACTAATAGTGGCACGTATAGCTGGAATTGATCTGCCGAAAAATAAAAGAGGAGTGATTGGACTTACCTATATATTTGGTATAGGTGATACAACTTCCGTAATGATTCTCGAAAAGGCAGGAATTGATCAGAGTAAAAGGGTTAATGAATGGACTGACGATGAAATCGCAAAAATCAGACAGATTGTTGCCGATCTCAAAGTTGAAGGTCAGTTGCGCTCTGAAGTCCAGATGAACATCAAACGCTTGATGGACATCGGATGTTACAGAGGAATTCGTCATCGTCGCGGGTTACCTGTCAGAGGACAGAGAACACGTACTAATTCACGTACCCGTAAAGGTAAGAGAAAAACTGTCGCCGGAAAGAAGAAAGCCGCGAAGAAATAATCTTTGCATTTTGTTCCGGGTTTCAATTAATAATTTATTTGTTTTATTAATTATTGTACATCTAAATGGCAGCTGCTAAAAAAAGAGTAAAAAGAAAAATAATCGCCGATTCCCACGGCAAAGCTTTTATTAAAGCTTCATTCAATAATGTTATGGTTACGATAACAGATATGTATGGAAATACACTTTGTTGGTCTTCCGCAGGCAAAAACGGCTTCAGAGGTTCCAAAAAGAATACTCCGTATGCATCGCAGGTATCTGCTGAAAAAACTGCAAAAGACGCATTTGATATGGGATTACGTCGTGTTGATGTTGTTGTTAAAGGTCCAGGCTCCGGAAGAGAAGCGGCAATTCGTGCTTTGGCTACAGCCGGCTTGGAAATACACAGCATTTTAGATAGAACTCCAATTCCTCATAACGGTTGCAGACCGCCAAAGAGAAGAAGAGTTTAATTTTTAATTTGAAAATCATTATATATATAATTAATCAAAGAGTTATATGAACACTCAGATGCAAATGCCCGAGAGGGTTCAAATTGAGGAAACTACTAACGTCAATTACGGAAAGTTCATCCTACAGCCTTTAGAACAAGGCTATGGTGTAACTATCGGTAATTCATTCAGAAGAGTATTGCTTTCCTCCATACCCGGTGCCGCAATTGTTGGAGTTAAAATCTCTGATGTGTTGCACGAATTTCAAACAATTCCCGGAGTAGTTGAGGATGTTTCCGAAATTATTCTTAACCTGAAAGAAGTAAGGCTTAAAACAATTGATAAAAAGCCTCAGCGAGTTATGTTCCATTTGAAAGGTCCATGTGTTTGGACTACAAATGACATACAGGATGCTTCTTCTCAGATTGAAGTTTTGGACACAACACAATATATCGCAACTTTGGCAGATGATGCTGAATTTGATGTCGAACTTCGTATTGGCAGAGGTAAGGGATATGTATCCGCCGAAGAACAGCAAATTGTTGACTATCCGATTGGAATGCTTCCTATTGACGCAATTTATACTCCAATTAAAAATGTTGTTTACACAATTGAACCATATCGTGTCGGGCAAAAAACCGATTATGAAAAATTGATTCTTGATGTAAAAACTGATGGGACTCTAACTCCGCAGGAAGCTGTGCATAATGCGGCAAAGATTTTGCTTGACCACGTTAAACTCTTTATAAGTTTCGAAGAAACAGAGGAAGAGCCGGTTCATGCAGATGTTGCTGAAGAAGAAGTTAAAGAAGCCGAAAGAACCAGACTAAGAAAAATTCTTCTTACACCTGTTGACGAGCTTGAACTTTCCGTTAGAGCACACAACTGCCTGAAAGCCGCAAATATTAAATCTCTTGCAGAGCTGGTTTCTCTTCAGGAGCAGGAACTTTTGAAATTCAGAAACTTTGGAAGAAAGTCATTAGCAGAACTTTCTGAAGTTGTCCATTTGTTCGGACTTGAGTTCGGTATGAATATTGAAAAGTTTTTAAAAGAAGAACCACATAAGCCGACTGAAATGTTAGACTTCTAAGCCGAACCTTTTGACTTACTTTGATAATTAAAATTTTAGAACTGAGAATACACTATGAGACACTTAAAATCCGGAAGAAAGTTAAAGAGAACCAGTAGCCATCGTAAAGCATTATTGAGAAATATGGCAACCTCTCTGTTTGAACATAAAAAAGTATTTACTACTGAAGCGAAAGCTAAAGAACTTCGTCCCTATGCTGAAGCTTTGATTACAAAAGCCAAACATGCTTTGGTCAACGAAAAACAAGGACTTCTTCCCGAAGGACAAAAAGTTGATATACACAACCGCAGAGTTGTTGCAAGACATATATTCAGCAAAGCAGTTCTTCAGGAATTATTTGATACTATTGCCCCTTTGGTTGAAGACAGACCGGGTGGGTACACCAGAATTATCAAAACAGGTTTTCGCAGAGGTGATGCCGGCAGAACTGCTGTTATCGAACTTGTTGATTGGTCAGCTCCACAAGACGGTGCTGTTTCCAAGAGATCTAAAAGAAAAGCAACAGCCAAATCAAAACCTGGTAAGGATGTCAAATCTACACCTAAGGAAAAAACAGTTCAACCTGTAATCGTTCCCGATGCACCAATAGTTGATGAAGTCATTGACATAGTTGAACCAATCGTCGAGGCACCAATTGTTGTTATCGAAGAGCCGATTGCTGATGTTATTGCCGAACCGGTAGTTGAAGTTGTTGAAGAAACTACTGCAGATATTGTTCATGATGCAATTGTTCAGGAAGAAGTAGCAGATGAAGCAAAATCTGACGAATCAACTGAAGATACTGCTGAAAAAGCGTAAAAGAAAAGAAAATTTTAAAAAAAGCGACGATTTCATTATCGCCGCTTTTTTTTTAAGATATTTTTACTTTTTTTTTATATTTTGCATATCTATAATATAGTGAGTTCACAAAACTGTCATTCTGTTTGTAGTAGAGAAATAATACAGTCTTATTTTAATAAGTATGATTGATATTTCTTCAAGAATGTCTATTTAAGGAACTTCCAAAGTAAAAGATGAAAAAAAATAATTTTATTCAGAATAAAAGATGAAGAAAATGGAATATAATTCAACAGTAACCGGTAAAATTCTTCTTACTCCTGATTTGATGATTTTAAGAATCAGAACAGACGAACCAAGAAATGATTTTCAAGCAGGCCAATATACACAAATTGGATTATTGTCGGGTGAATCTCGTTCGCCTAATTCAGTTTTACCGTTGGAACCTCTTGGTGAGGAAGAACCTATAATCCGTTCATATTCCATTGCTTCTGCCAATCACGAAACTTCAAACTTTGAATTTTATATTAGTCAGGTAAAATCCGGTCAGTTAACACCCAGACTTTTTAACCTTTCTTTAGGGTGCAGAATGTGGGTTGATAATAAAATATTGGGATATTTTTCGTTGCACCAAACACCGCCTGACTGTAATATTGTTATGGTGGCAACAGGCACAGGACTTGCACCTTACATAAGTTTTCTTCGTTCTCATATAAAAGAGCATCAGGAAATCAAAATGGCAGTAATTCATGGTGCGGCTTATCCTTGGGATTTAGGTTATCTAAGTGAATTACAGTTCATCAGTTCAACTTTTGATAATTTCTTTTATTTCCCTACTCTTCTTAAAGCTGATGATTCCTGGACCGGGTTGAGAGGGTATATCGAAGAACACCTGAATTCCGGTGTGCTTGAAAAAGCAGGATTTGAAATTAAACCAGAAAAAACTCATTTTTACCTTTGTGGTAATCCAAAAATGATTGATTCAGTTTCAAACTATCTTTTCGAAAGAAATTTTACCAAGCATACAAAGAAAAAGCCCGGTGCTTTACATATAGAGGAATATTAATCGAATGAGCTATGGCTTAATTAAATTTATAGCAGTTCGTTTTTCTAAATCTAACAAAAGACAAGGTTTTATTAGTTTTGCGAAAGCTGTTGCTTTTGCAAGTGTTATGTTCGGTACATTGGCTCTTCTGATTTCTCTTTCAGTACTTTCGGGTTTTGAAAAAGTCCTGAAAGATAATGCCGTTAAATTTACTTCCCACATCACCGTTGTGTCTTTCAACCGACAGCCACTGCGGAATTATAAAGCTTCAATTGAAAAGTTAAGGAATGATATTCCCGAAATTAAATCTTTAGCTCCTGTCATTCAGCGGGAAAGCATGATTCGTTCGTCATCTCTTCTTGAAGGTATTGTGCTGAAAGGTATTCAAAATGATTATGAAGTTACTGATATTAAGACTAACATCGTTGAGGGAAGATTTCTAAATGATAAAGATGGTGAGAAGCAAATTATTATCAGTAAGCGGCTGTCTGGAAAGTTATCGGTTAAAATAGGGGATACTGTTGTTGTTTATGCGATGAGGGAGAGCCCGGGTTCTCAAATTACCTATCCTGATATTGACAGATTTCGGATTTCGGGAATTTACGAAACAGGAATGGCAAAATATGATGATGTTGTAGCTTTTATTCAATTTGAAACTGCACTAAATTCTTTTAAAATGAATAACAATACAACTTCCCAAATTGAAGTTGTTCTTCATGACATCAATAAAGTTGATGCCGTTGCAGAAAAAATTGAAGATTTATTGGGCTATCCTCATTTCTGTTACACGGTATTTGAACTTCACAGCTCAATATTTTCCTGGATTGAACTCCAAAAGCAACCGATTCCCTTAGTTCTTGGTCTGATTACAATAGTTGCAGTTTTTAATATTTTCACAATTTTGCTGATAACGGTTATTGAAAAGACCTATTCAATAGGGATTTTGTCTGCTCTTGGGATGAACAGCAAAGGAATAATGAAAATCTTTGTTTTGAAAGGTACAACAATCGGAGTAGCAGGAACTCTGACAGGTGCGGCAATTGCTTTTGTCTTTTCATTGCTTCAGCAGAATTTTCATTTAATCAGATTGAAGGGCGAAATCTATTTCCTGGATTCTTTGCCCATTGAAATTAATTATATTCATTACCTGGTAATTATATCAATTACCATAGCAATGTCTTTTGTAGCAACTCTGATTCCTTCGTATTTTGCATCAAAAGCTAACCCGATTCGTGCAATTCATTTTAAATAGAGCTAAACCTAAAATTATTTATTACTTAATTGCCGAGAATTCATTAAATTTGAAAATAACAGTAATTTAATTATGGAAAGAATATGTTAAAGAATACAGCCGCTTTTTCTATTGCCGATCTAATCGCAATATTTGGTGAAACTACATTGTATAATCCTCATGAGAATGACTCCTTCATTGGAGTTTCAACTGACTCACGTGAAGTTGAAAAAGGGAATATATTTGTTGCCCTTAAAGGAGAAACTTTCGACGGGCATTCTAAAATTGATGATGCATTTTCAAATGGTGCAGGGTTAGTCATTGCAGACAAACACTGGTTCAAAGAAAATAACCAATTGTATTCTGACAGGAAATTTATTGTTGTAAATGATACTTTAAAAGCTTTAGGGATGCTTGGCAACTATCATCGCAGCCGTTTTACCTATCCTGTTCTGGCAATCGGTGGCTCGAATGGTAAAACTACTACAAAAGAAATAACCGCTCATGTTCTTGCTCAAAAATTCAAGGTCCTTAAAACATTTGAGAATTTTAACAATCAAATTGGTGTTCCTTTAATGCTCCTTCAGATGACAGCAGATTACGAAGTTGCCGTACTTGAAATTGGAACAAACGAACCCGGAGAAATTCAGATTCTTTCTAAAATCATTGAACCGACGCATGGATTGATTACTAATATTGGGAAAGAACATCTGGAAAGACTGATTGATTTGGATGGTGTTGAAATGGAAGAAGCTTTTCTTTTCGGGCATTTGTATAAATCAGGCGGAACTGCATTTATCAATATTGATGACCCGAGATTAAAAAAATATATAAATTTAATAGATAACAAAGTTACGTTCGGACAAGAACCCTCAGCAGATATATATGGCAAGATTTCCCTGATTGACGGAATGAAACCAAGCATTAAGTTCAAATGTAAAAAACGCGAATGCTCTGCCAAAATGAAAACAACCGGATTTACAACCGGCTTGAATGCAATTGCCGCGGCAACTGTAGGATTCTCATTCGGCTTGTCACCCGAACAAGTACGCGAGGGCATTGAATCCTTTGAACTATCGGTCATACATGGTTACGGCAGAATGACTCTGGAGAAAATTTCAGGGTTCTTTATTATCAATGACTGCTATAATGCAAACCCGGATTCGATGAGAGCCGCTTTCAACACTGTAGAAAAAATAAGGTCGCAGGGAAAAAAATATGTTGTAATCGGCGATATGCGTGAACTCGGGAAAGCTTCTTTCGATGAACATAAATCAATCGTTGAACAAGCTTCAGAAGTTGGTGATGAAGTATATTGCACGGGCGAAGAAATGAAACATGGTTTATCGTTTTTGCCGCGAGTAAGAAATGTGACTTACTTTCCAGATAAAGAAGCTATTGCCGAAAAGTTAATGAAGACAATCAAGCCCTATGACTATGTTTTGGTCAAAGGTTCAAGGGGCATGAAAATGGAAGTAATCATTGACCAAATTAAAGAGCATTATAAGAGGATGAAATAACATGACTTCACTCTATATGAACGGCATCAAGGCTGTTTTGGTTAAAGATGTTAAAAGTGAGCTGAGAACAAGATATGCAATTTCTTCATTTTTCCTGTTTGTGGTTGTAACGATATCAATCCTTGTTTTTGCAACTGCAGGTGTTGATTTTGATTCAAGTATCGGTGCAGGACTAATCTGGGTAATTATGTTTTTCGGAGCTATGACAGGACTTGGCAGAAGCTTTATCAGTGAAGAAGAGAGAGGAACCGTACTCCAGTTGAAATTATCAGCTTCATCTACTGCAGTTTTTTTTGGTAAATTATTTTTCAATTGCATTCTCAGTATATTTCTGAATTCCTTTGCAGTATTTCTGTTCTTTTTGATGTTTAGTAAAGTACAATGTCATTCTCCAGGCTTGTTTATCTTATCCTATTTGCTTGGAAGTTTTGGAATAGCCGCGGCTTCTACAATTATTTCGGCGATTATTGCCAAAGCCAATACAAAAGGTGCTTTGTTCCCTATCCTATCTTTCCCGATTTTACTGCCTTTGCTGCTCTTTGGTATTGAATCCACAAGGATGGCGATGGACGGAACAACACTTTCCGCTATACAGAATAATTTCCAATTAATGTTTGCTTATTCGGGCATAGTAATTGTTATATCCTATATTCTTTTCGACTTTCTGTGGAAAGAATAATAAAAAATAAAAAAATATGAGATATTTATTAAGTTTTTTCAATAAATTACCGAAAATCAATTAGTACAGGACATATTATTTTTATTATTGTTTATAATTGGTGAAAGAATGGATTTACAAGAAGCCATAAATATGTTGAAAACAAGCCCTGATGCTAATTATCGGAGGAGATCGGCTGAGATTCTTGCTTCTGCTTCCATTTATGATGAAGGAATTGTCGAGGCTTTGATTTTTGGTCTTTCCGATGGCGACAGAGGTGTAAAAGATATTTGCTCCCGTTCTTTGGCAGGATTGCCCGATGAACTGGCTTATGGTGCTTCAGTTTTGGTTGCACCATTGGTTACTGACCCAAACATTGAAATCAGAAATTTGGCGAGTGATATTCTATTAAGAATGGGTAACGTTGCCCAAGATGCCATTCTACCTTTTCTTCAGCATCCTGACGAGCAGGTTCGGCAGTTCTCATGCGATATTGTTGGAAAAATCGGAGATGAAAAAGCTTTACCTTATCTGAAAAGCTTGCTTTCGGATTCGGCAACAAACTGCAGAATTTCCGGAATTGATGCAATAGGCAATCTGAAATTATCGGCGGCAGTAGATAGTCTTATTAAAATCTATGGCAAAGAAGAAGACTTGATGCCTTTTATAATCGAGGCTATCGGAAAAATCAGCGGACCAAAGGCTCAAACCTTTTTGATGAATCTGATTAAAACCGAAACTGACATGTTCGTTCAGTCAGCGAGTATTGATGCGTTAGCTTTAGGTGGTGATGATCTGTCAATTTGTTATTACTTGTTCGATGAGCTACCAACTGCACCTGTTCAAATGCAAACCATCATACTTAAAACGATTTATGCTATTGCTTACAGACTTGAACAGAATTTAAATTTGCCTATCAGGCTTAGATACATTGCCCAAAAGGCTCTATTTGATGATGATGAAAATATTCGTGGTGCAGGGTTGGTTGCATTGGGAGATTACTATGATATATCTGATATTCCCGGTCTCATGAATGAAATTCTTGCACGGAATACCGATTCACAACATCTGATAATTTATAATCTTTTGCTTAATTCTTCTGAGAGAACTGTCAGTGAGTTTTTCAAAGAATTACTGGAAATGCCTGATGCTGATGGAGATGTTATAACTTTTATCAGTTTCATGCCCGAAATAGTCGAGTTTGCCAAACCCGAAAATTTAAAAGTTGCAATTGATATAATCATTGATATTATGCTTGCCAAATCAAGTCATTATTTGACTGAAGTTGTCAATGTCCTTATTAATTCTGATAGATACTATACTATTAGCAAGCTTAGACAATATCTTTATGGTAATGATTTACCAAAAATCGAGGATATTTTGGATCTGATAATGGAGCTTTCTCTTGAAGAGTTTAGTGTTGATCTCACTTCTCTTGATTTCGAAGACGACAGAGTTAATATCCATGTTAAACAAGTTCTGAGTTCGATTTCAGAAGTTTGGTAGTTTTTTTATTTTGAAATTTTCAATCAATATATGATATTATGAGTGCTGATTTATTTAAATTTAGAGTACCCGGGAGCCGACCTGAAGGCGAAGCCCCTAAAACATTTGACCGTATTTCGGATTCAAAGTTGGTACTCAATGATGATGTTTATAAAAAACTAAGGGATATAATTTACGTAAAGAGCGGCATTTATTTTACCGAAGGCAAAAAGTATCTTCTCGAAGGCAGAATTGGGAAACGTGTACTCGTTAATAAAATGAATAGCTTCGAGGAGTATGCCAATTATCTGAATTCTCCGAAGTGTACCAAAGATGAACTTTACGAACTTTATGAAGCAGTTACCATAAATGAAACTTACTTTTTCAGAGGTGACCAGCAAATTGAAGCTTTTGAGAAAATCATAGTTCCCGAAATTATGAAAAAGAAATTTGGTTCTTCTTCAGTTTTCCGCGTTTGGAGTGCTGCATCTTCAACGGGTGAAGAAGCATATACTTTGGCAATGGTCATGCTTGAAAGATTAAAACCTTTGTTCCCACATGTCCAATTCCAGATTTTAGCAAGCGACATCAACAAAGCAGTTCTCGAAGCGGCAAAGTCAGGGATATACAAAGAGTATGCAATTAGAAATATTCCCCCTGCCTACCTTGCAAAATATTTTAAAAAGCAGGGGAGTTTGTATATCCTCAGCGAAGAAGTTAAGCGAATGGTAAAATTGGTCAATCTAAATCTTTATGACCAAAGCCAGATGCGGACTGTAGTAAATTGTGATGTCATTTTTTGCTGTAATGTTTTGATATATTTCGATATACCTTCAAAACAGCAGGTAGTATCTTATTTGTATGATGCTTTGAACCCCGGAGGATATTTATTCATCGGATATTCCGAGTCATTGCATGGTGTTTCCAAAGCGTTTAAGCTAATCCATTTGCCAAAAGCTATGGCTTATAAAAAAGAGTAGTTGTAATTTTTATTTAATGAGAAAATTATGTCAAAGACAATATTAATTGCAGAGGATTCGGACTCCATCCGAAAGTTCATTACTTTAGCCTTGAAACTTCAGGACTATAAAGTAGTTGCGGCTGTTGATGGAATGGATGCTCTGGAAAAACTTCCAACTGAAAAGTTCGATTTGGTTGTAACCGATTTGAATATGCCGAATATTGACGGTTACAAGCTAATTCAAACCATACGGAAGGATCCCGAGTACAAGGATATTCCAATTATTATTTTATCATCTCTTTCAAAAGACGAGGATGTGGCTGAGGGTATGGCTTCAGGTGCAAATTCTTATTTGATAAAGCCATTCAATCAAAAACGAATTCAATACGAAGTAGCAAAATATATAGGGTTATAAGATGTTCCTTTTTATTCACAAATCACATGGGGTATTATGAAATTTTTAGTTGTTGACGATTCACCTACCATGAGACGAATTGTAATCAATGCTCTAAAAACTTTTGGTATAGAAGATGTTGTTGAAGCAGAAGATGGAAATGATGCTCTGAATAAACTTGTCGGGTCAAAGTTTGATTTTGTTATAACCGACTGGAATATGCCAAACATGACAGGGCTGGAGCTCACAAAAGCAATCAGAAGTGATGCCGTTCTTCAAAGCATTCCAATACTAATGGTAACAACTCGGGGATTAAAGCAGGATATAGTTGAAGCACTTCAAGCCAAAGTTAACAATTACGTTGTAAAACCATTTACTCCTCAGGTTTTGAGAGAAAAAATCCAGGCTGTGCTCAAAGGTTGATTGAATGGACACCAAAAATTTATGGAGAATTAGATGAAAGATGTAGATATAACAATGTTGATCTCTAAGGCTGAAGAGCTTAGAGCCTTATTTATACTTGGGCAAAGGGTTATTCCCTTCCTCGAAGAAATATTTATTTTTGTAAAAGATATTAAACCCCTTCTTGATGAAATCAATCATTCAATTGAGGATAATCTCAAAAAAATGCCTAATGCTTCAAAACAGCTTTCAAAAGTTACCGAAGCAACAGAACTTGCAACTACCGAAATAATGGATGTAGTTGACGGACTTATGAACAAATCTGATTTGCTTCAATCCTATAATAAGAAAATGGCTGAATTTTTTAAATCAGATTTAGTCAATAGTGGTCTTGTTAATGAGTTTGATGATGTTAATGAGCAATCAAATAAATTGCTCCAGTCAATTACAGATGACTCAACTTCCATTATGATTTCATTGCAGGTTCAGGATATAACTTCTCAGCAAATTGCCGCTGTCAATCATTTACTCGAAAAAATCCAGGATAAACTTTCAAGAATTTTAATAAAATTCCAAAATACGGATTTTGGCGATATTATTCATCCTGTGAATGATAACGGCGACATTACAAATATCAGCCAGATGCACCGAAAAATTGCATTTGACCCGAATGCTGTTGACAGCTATACTCAGAAAGCTACCAGACAAGGTGATGTTGACAAGATTTTTCAAAGCAACGGAGAATACGAGCCGCCTGTTAGGGAAAATGCTTCAGCAGACGATATTGATGCACTGTTCGGCAGTGGGAAAAAAATTGCAGATGAGAAAGATGATGACAATGAAAAATCATCGCAAGATGACATAGATGCATTATTTGGCAGATTGAACAGTTCAGCAGTAGAAAAAGAAGATGATAATGAACCAACATCACAAGATGATATTGATGCATTATTCGGTAATTTAAAAAGTTCAGTAAAAGAAGAAGAAGTTGAAAATGTGAAAGCTTCGCAAGACGATATTGATGCTCTTTTTGGAAAATAATTTTCAGGCGAAATATGAATGCGATTAATTTTAATGATCCCGAAATGCAGGAAATATTTGAGGGATTCCTTGTCGAAACTCAAGAGTTGGTTGACAGTTTTTCTCAGGATATTATGATGATGGAGGAACATGGCGATGACATGGATCTGCTCAACAGGATATTCCGAAGTATCCATACAATTAAAGGCACTTCTTCATTTATGGGTTTCGATAGTATAACCACTATTGCCCATCAGGCTGAAGATGTACTTAATAAACTTCGCAGAGGTGAACTTTTAGTTACTCAGCGAATAGTTGACGTTATGCTCGAAGTCAACGATTGGATAATCACACTTTTAAACAATATGAAAAATGGTGTTGATCTTGAAGTTGATTATTCTGCCACCATTGCGGAACTTGAGAAAATCAGGTCAAATCAGCCTTCTTCGTCTGAACCGTCTGAATCTGCCGAAACTAAAATCGAAACTCCAATTGTTGAGAAACCAAAATCCGGCACATCGGCTTTGGATTCAGTTTTGGGTAATAAGGAAATGACTTCAACACCCGGTGATTTTACTCAGGAAGAGTTGGATTTGCTCGAAGCGGCTTTTGCAGAAGTTAATACCAAATTTTTCTCCGATACAGGAACTGAACCCACAGATTTTGACGATTTAATCGCAGATAACAAGAAAAAACAAATACCTAAACCCGATAAAGAAATAGTTGAAACTATTCAACCCGAAATAATAATCGAACAACCTCAACAGGCTCAGGTACCTGTTGTATCGCCTAAACCAACCGAGTCTGCACCTCCTGCTCAGCAAAAACAAGCATCCTCTTCTACGATGAAATCCTCAGGCGGTGAAACAATTCGTGTTGATGTCCTCAGAGTAGAGGCTCTTATGGATCTTTCCGGCGAGCTCGTATTGGGCAGAAACCGTCTTGCTCAAATTACAGAGATGATGGCAAACGACAGCGTCAATCCCGACCGTGTTCGTGAGCTGATTGAAACAACGGCACAGGTTGACTTCATTACTTCCGAGATTCAGTCTGCGGTTATGAAGATGAGAATGGTGCCTATCGGCAAACTTTACCAGAAAGCACCACGAATTGTCCGCGATTTATCCAAAGAATTCGGAAAGAAAATAAATCTTGTTCTTAATGGAGAAGAAACAGAAATTGACCGTGGTATCATTGAAGAACTCAATGACCCTCTCGTCCACATGATTCGCAACTCCTGCGATCATGGAATCGAATCTCAGGAAGATAGAATCAAAATCGGGAAGCATGCAGACGGAACCATAATCCTTGATGCCTATCAGGAAGGCAATAACATTGTCATGAAAATTTCTGACGACGGAAAAGGAATGGACCCTGAGAAACTTAAAGCGAAAGCTATTGAAAAAGGAATCGTCACCGAAGACCAAGCCGCAATGATGTCCAAAAGAGAAATCCTTCAACTTGTCTTTCTTCCCGGTTTTTCCACTGCCGCAAAGGTTTCTGCTGTTTCCGGAAGGGGCGTGGGAATGGATGTGGTGCGAACAAACATCGTTAAACTGAAGGGAATGATTGAAATAGACTCGGAAGTAGGCAAAGGCACGACTTTTATCGTCAAACTTCCACTTACTTTGGCAATTATTCAGGGTCTGCTCGTCCGCACACAGAATGAAAAATACGCCATTCCGCTTGCATCGGTCATCGAAGTAGTTTCCGTGGACCAAGGGAGTGTTTATTCCATGAACCAACGCGAAGTTATAAGGATTCGCGAAGATGTTCTTCCGTTAGTAAGGCTTGACAAGGTTCTTAAATCCAAAATTACGGTTGATAGCCTTGACAATCGCTATGTCGTAGTTGTCGGAGTGGGAACTCAACGTGTTGGATTCGTAGTTGATGAACTTTTGGGACAGCAGGAAATCGTTATAAAGTCACTCGGAGAGTTTCTGGGTCAGATTTCAGGCATTGCGGGCTCAACCATACTGGGTGACGGCAGTGTTATAATGATTATTGACGTTCCCGAACTGGTTCAGCAGTCTTATGAGGCTTAGTTTGCCGAATTGATACACATCATAAAAACTAAAAAGAAAAATCCGGAATTCAAATTTGAGTTCCGGATTTTTTTATTCCTTGTGAATGCTTCGGGCAATTCTAAAATGCGGGATGTATTAGTCTGACTATTTCGAAACAGCCTGCGGCTACAAGTGCCGAGAGGGGGATTGTAACAATCCATGCCCAGACGATACGCATTGCAACGTTCCATTTTATGCCTTGAAGTCCCATGGTTGCTCCTACGCCGACGATTGCACCTGAAATGGTGTGGGTGGTAGAGACCGGGATTCCGAGAAATGTTGCCATGAAAAGGGTTAGAGCCCCTGCTGTTTCGGCGGCAAAGCCATGAACAGGTTTTAGTTTTGCTAATTTCATGCCCATTGTCTTTACGATTTTCCATCCGCCCAGTGCGGTTCCAACTGCCATTGCTAAATGGCATGATAGAATTATCCAGAGTGTATTCCAATGGGTTATGGAGAGCTTAACATCGGATGAAAATATGCCTGCGGCAACTAAAAGTGCGATAATTATACCCATTGTTTTCTGTGCGTCGTTACCGCCGTGCCCGAGTGAGTAAAGTGATGCGGAGACAAACTGCCCTTTTCGGAAAACTTTGTCAATGTCTCGTGGTCGCCACTTTCTGAAAATCCAATATATTCCAATCATGAAGCCAAAACCGAGTGCGACACCCAATAGTGGGGCTAAGGGGATGAATAGCATTGTTTCGAAGAGCTTTTCCCAGCGGATAACGCCGGTGCCCTGATAGGCGATTCCGGCTCCGGCAAGCCCGCCGATGAGTGCATGAGACGAACTGGTAGGCAATCCCCACCACCAAGTAACTAAATCCCATACGATTGCACCGAGAAGTCCTGTGAGCACAACAAACATGAATGCAGGGTCGTGAGCATTGATTTTAACGATTTTGGAAATAGTATCGGCAACCTTTGGTGCGAATACGAACATGGCGGCGAAGTTGAAAAATGCCGCCCAATATACCGCCATTTTCGGAGAAAGCACTCTGGTTGAGACAATTGTGGCAATTGAATTTGCGGCATCGTGGAAGCCGTTGACTATATCGAACATAAGTGCGATAGCAACGGTAATAACAACAATTATTAAAACTGAATCCATTTTATCCTTTTTAACTTTTTGATTTTGTATTATTGAATATGGAAATTAAGCGGCAGAAATAACCACGCCTTCGATTATATTCGCAACTGCTTCAGTTTTATCAACTGCTTTTTCGAGTTTCTGGAATATTTCTTTCCACATAATCAATGGTATTGCATCACCTTCCTTGAATAAACGCAAAATAGCTGAACGAAGAACTGCATCGCCTTCGCTTTCGAGCTGGTGAATGATTTTGCATTTGTCAATAATGAAGTCGGGGTCCTTCATGTTTCGCAATCCTTTCAGTGCTTGTTCGATTTGCATGGTGCATTTGACAAGAATATCTGCAAGAAGTTTGGTTTCGTTGCGGATAATTGTAATTTCGTAAAGAAGGATTCTGGAAACAGCACCGTCAATGTTGTCAATAATATCATCAAGGTTTTTGATAAGGTTGTGGATGTCTGCTCTTTCAAAGGGAGTGATGAAAGTTTTGTGGAGTTCTTCGGTACAAAGATGAGTAATGTCGTCAGCTTCGTTTTCAAAATCTTTGATTCTCTTTGCCGCCGCCACAACATCGGCACCTTCATTTGATAAAATCAAAAGCTCGGTCGCCGCTTTAATAGAAAGCGTGATGTGCTTTTCAAAGTAATTATAGAAATTTACTTCTTTTGGTAATATTCCTCTAAACATTGTATTCCTTGTTTATTTTTTTGAAACATTCATTTACTTTTATGCAAAATTAAGAAATTGTTAAGTCAAAATTAAGATAATGTTGCAAAATCGTGCTTTTTTTACACCGTTTATTTTCTTAAATTTGATAATTAGTATTTTCAATAAATAATAAAACAATTATGGACTTAACTCTTTCAGTTTTTTTTAACATAGACCGTACATACATAACGATGGTTGAGAGAACGCCAATGGGGCTGAAACTGGTTTACGTTAACTCCACTTCAACCCCTGTAAACATTGAACACATAGCTGAGGAATCCTTTCAGACGGCATCGAACGAAGTTCAAACGATTCTGAAAGAAATTCAGTCTCCTGTTTCTCGCGTTACTTGCACGATTCCTGCAGAATCTGTTCTGGTTTCGCTTTTTCCGGGAAGGACAGGCATTACCAATAAAGAGTTGCTTCAGCTTGTTAATCTTGAAATCAGGCAGGCATATCCGCAGTTCGAACTTGATAATTTTTCTTCGACAATCATTCCGCTTGCTCCCAAAAAGGACAAAAAGCAAATGATTATGGCTGTAATTTTGCTGAAACAGGATTTTGAAGTTTACAAAAAGATTCTTTCTCCTCTCGGCATGGCTGTTGATAATATTGAAATCAGTCAGATGAATGCTCATTCTGCTTTTATTTACAATTATCCGGAACATGCTGATAAAAATATTGCGTTGGTCGGAATCCAGAATAAATTTGCCGATATAAGTATCTTAACAAATAAATCTCCTCAATACTATAATCTTGCCTCGCTTAGCGAAATCAATAAATTCGGAGGATTAATCGAAAAGGAATTTGACAAACTCACTACAGAATATATTCAATCTTTGGATGGCATCTTTTTCTTCGGAACCGGATTAACCAATGAACATATTGAAATTGCAAGAGATACATTGGGGAAAAAAGTAAATCTTATCGGCAGACTAAATGCTTTCCGTATGATGAAAGCTTCTCTTTCGCAAAGGGAACGAGAGTATTGTTCTCGGGTCAGCCACATCTTCCCGCCGTGCATCGGCGGATGTTTCCCTGCCTATCATGAACGTTTCAAATTAGTCTGATGAGAATTGTTGCAGGCAATCTTAAGGGCAGAAGGTTCAAATATGCTGTTCCTGCAGGTGTTCGCCCTACACAGGATTCGGTAAGGGAAACAATTTTCAATATCCTTGATAATCATTTTGACATTGAGAATACAGTTGTTGCCGATATTTGTGCAGGAACGGGAGCCTTTGGGTTTGAAGCTTTGAGCCGGGGAGCTGAAAAAGTTTATTTCATTGATAAAAACAGAAATGTTGCCTCTTTCATCAACAATACTGCTATGGATTTTCATTTATCCGAAGAACTTTTTAAGCTGATTAATCATGATGCTCTGAAGATTTTAAAAAGGATGAATGATTTTGAGCCTGGAATTAAATTTGATTTGGCATTCATTGACCCTCCTTACAAATTAAAACTCGGAAATTCGATTGTCAATCTTCTTCTTTCTGAAAATCTGATTAATGATAATGGAATTATTATTGTTGAATCGGATTCTTTTGAAAGTATCATTTTGCCTGAGAATTGCAATTTATTAACCGAAAGGTCGTTTGGAGAAACAAAAGTATCATTTTTACAGAAGAAAATATGAGTGACCTATTAACCGGAATTTCCGAAGTTGCAAAAACCCAATGGTTTGGTAAACTATTGATGAAATTTGTTCCAACCGATGCAGATATCGAAGGTTCAACGCCTGAAGAGATGATTAAATCAGCATCATGGCGAGCTTTTACGATTAGCACCGTATCCGCTATTCCTCCCGGAGCTCTCGGCTGGCTGACTGTTTTGCCTGAACTTATCGCAATCACAAAATTGCAGATGAATCTTGTTTTCAAAATTGCAAAATACTACGGACAGGAAGAAAAGCTGAATACAACAATGGTTGCATTGATTTTTGCAAATGATGCAGGTGTGGAACTTGGAAAGAACTTAGTCCGGAAATATGTTACCGAAGAAGCAGTTTTGAAAATTGGTGTATCAGCAGGTGAGGCAGGAATCAGATTTGCTGGTAAGCACATCATCGAGCAAATTTCAGGTGAAGCACTTAATGTTTTGCTGAAGAAAATTTCAGCCAAACTGACAAGCAAAGTTACGGCAAAATCAATAGCCCGCTGGGCAGTGATTGTTTCTGCTCCGATTTTCGGCTACATATCCAAACGCATGACCGAACGAATCGGAAAAATTGCGATTGACTATTTTTCCAAGGAAATTATTTTTGAGTGAAAAGGATTTTCTTATTTGTGATTACTTTAAAATGAAAGCTCACTGCTTTTACTGATTGGGATATTTTTAGTTTAATATTGGGAGAAGTGAAATGAAGATTTTATTGAATTTTGCAATGTTTATATTGATGACTTTTTTAGTCATCGGTGATTTATCTGCTTTTTATAAACGGACAACAGTTAACGGAAGAGTGAATCCCGGAAAGCCAAAAACGTATAATGAAACTTACCTTTGGCGGGATATTCAAGGCACAACGATATATTGCAAAAATCCGGGTGGTGAGCTTGCTCCATTGTCTGTAGCAGGTTCAGGTAGAAATGAAACTTATAAAACCAAATCCGAACAAATTTGTGTTGACCATGCAAACAAACAGATTCAACTGGGAAATTTAAATGGGAATTGGACTGACAAAAAAACGAATCATACAGTAATCTGGACTTACAAATCAATTGGGGACAGTTCAACAATCACAGTTACCGGACCCGGAGAAAAATTACCATAAAAATATTTACTTCTTTTTCATAGCAATAAATAACCTCTATTTTCGTTTATTAATTGTGATATCGTGACTTGAAATGATATTGAGTCAACCTCATCCCGACCCTCTCCATTCTTGGAGAGGGCTGTAAGAATTTGCATCTTTGCATCTTTTTGCATCCAAAGATGCAATGGTAAAAGAATCGCTATTTGAAATAATATCAATAGGTTATGCCATAATTGCAATGCATCTTTTACATTATATTTTTTGAGGATGCAATGCAAATTGGGAAAACAAATTGAAATGATGTTAGATTTGGAGAGCAGACCTTAGTAGCTCGCAGTAGACCCGTAGAACCAAACATTATTACATTATTTGGCGGGTTTTAAGAAGGTAAGATGGGGGCCGTGAGTACTCTCAGGCTACTAAGGTCAAGAATTGGGAAAATAAGGTTTTACAAATCATAATCCTCTTAATCCCTAAAATCCCCGAAATCCCAGTTCAGACATCTTACCCAATTTGCATCTTTGCATCTTTTTGCATCCAAAGATGCAACGGCTCAAAATTCGTTATTTGAAATAATATCAATAGGTTATGAGGAAATGGCATTACATCTTTTACATAAAAAAATAAAAAGATGCAATTTGGAAAGATGAAAATCAATGATGAAAAATATATTTAAATATCTATCGTCAAATGAACTATAAAATAGGTCATATAAACTAACATATAGGTCGTTTATGCTCGAATATCTATTTGGGTCTAAAAACAAAGAAAAAGTATTGTTCTTTTTATACATCAGGGGGGATGGCTATGCAAGAGAAATTGCAAAGTTCTACGATACTGACTTAACGCCTATCCAAAATCAGTTGAATAAAATGGAAATTGGAAATATCCTGATTAGCAGAACTTTAGGCAAAGTAAAAGTTTTCTCTTTTAATGAAAGATATCCATTTTTGAAGGAATTAATGTCATTGCTTGAGAAAGCATTTGGATTTCTTCCCTTGGAAGAAAGAGACGCGATGACTATCGTTAGAAAAAGGCCAAGAAGAAGCGGAAAACCATTCTGAAAACATTAAAAGAAATGAATATTGGTGAGCTTGCCGCATTTATTTGTGATAATCTAAAGGCAAATGGGATTCTTTGCACTCTTTCCGGAGGAGCCTGTGTCACTATTTACTCGGATAATAAATATCAATCAAAGGATTTGGATTTCATCGAACACACTTCATATCCACGCAGAAAAATTATTGAAATTATGAATGAAATTGGATTTACAGAAAAAAACAGATATTTCATAAATCCTGAAACAAACTGGTTCATAGAATTTCCAACAGGACCATTGGCAGTTGGTTCCGAACCAATAACGGATATAATTGAAATAGAATTTTCTACCGGTAATCTTAGGATAATTTCTCCAACTGATTGTGTTAAGGACAGATTGTCAGCTTATTATTTCTGGGATGATTTACAATCACTTGAGCAGGCTAAGTTAGTCGCTATGCAAAATATTGTTGATTTAAATGAAGTTGAAAGATGGTCAAAGGTTGAAAATTCCATTACCAAATTTCAGGCATTTAAACAATTTGTTCTTGCACAAAATAAGTAGAAAGATGCAATTTAGGAAGGATGAAATGTTCTCAGAAATAGAATTAAAAAAAAGGCGAATCCGAAAATTCGCCTTGAGATAAAATCATTTATTGAATGTTTTTATTCACCGTCTTCGTGACGTTTCTTGTATTCATCAATAAGTTTTTGCTGAACCATTGCAGGAACTATCTGATATTCAGCGAATTCCTGTGTGTGTGTGGCTCTCGCCTGAGTCATTGAACGAAGAGCAGTCGAATATTTATCAAGCTCCAGCAAAGGCATACGTGCCTTGATAATCTGGTATCTTCCAATTGATTCAATACCGAGAATCACACCGCGGCGAGTTGGCAAATCACTCATGATGTCACCGACGAATTCATCGGGAACTTTGATTTCAACATTGAAAATCGGTTCGAGTACTTTCGGGTCTGCTTTAACGAAGTTCTCTTTGAAAACCATCATACCGGCAGTCTTAAAGGCGGCTTCGTTTGAGTCAACAGGGTGCATTTTGCCGTCGTAAACAGCAATGCGGATATCGCGTACGTAGCAACCGGTTAGAGGACCGAAAGTCATTTTGTCCATAACACCCTTCATGATTGCAGGTAAAAATCTCTGGTCAATAACACCGCCGACGATGCAGTTGACAAATTCAAGATTTCCTCCCCATTCAAGTTTTTGAAGGTCTTTTCCGCGAACTGTCAAATCCGGAGGATATGGAGCGTCTTCGAACCAAGGCTCAATTAGCATGTGAACTTCGGCAAATTGTCCGGCACCGCCTGTTTGTTTTTTGTGGCGATAACTTCCGCGAACCTGTTTTTGAATTGTTTCGCGATAAGGAACGCGTGGTTCGACAAATTCAGTTTCTACTTTATATCTCTTTTCAAGTCTCCATTTGGCGGCTGAAAGGTGAAGTTCACCCTGAGCATGAAGAATAATCTGACGTAGTTCCTGTGAATGCTCGACGATTAGAGTCGGGTCTTCCTGATGCAAACTGTGAAGTCCGATACCGACTTTTTCTTCTTCGCCTTTTGTTTTTGGAACAACGGCAGTTCTGATACGAGGATTTGGGTATGTAATTTTTTCAAATTCTACGTTAAAGCCTTTGTCATGCAAAGTGTGATTAACATGAGTTGATTTGAGTTTAACGGTAGCTCCCAAATCGCCTGCGACGATAGTAGGAACTTCAACTCTTTTTTTGCCGTTCATAAGAAAAACTTGGTTGAATCTTTCAGATGCCGATTTTTGTTCGTTGATTAAATCTGTACCGGCACTAACTTTACCGGAAATGACTTTGAAAAATGTCATGTCACCAAGATGAGCCTCAGAAGAAAGCTTATAAATAAAGATAGAAGTCTGGGAAGCGGCATCGAACTTAACATAACCGCCTTCAATATTTAATTTTCCCTGAACGTCAGCGGGACTTGGGCAATAGTCAACGATGAAATCAACAAGTAAGTCAGTTCCATAGTTCAATTTTGACGAAGCAACAAAAAGAGGGAAAATCTGGCGTTCGGCAATAGCTTTTTTCATTCCTGATCTAAAATCAGCATCGTCAAGTACACCATTTTCAAAGTACTTGTTCATCAGTTCTTCATCAGTTTCGGCAATTGATTCGATCAATTCATTACGGAGAGCTTCGGCTTTTGCCATTTCAGAATCGGGAATCGGTTTTGAAACAGATTTTCCTCCGCCTGCCGGATATTCGTGCATTGACATAGTAATAATATCAATGATTGAATTGAAAGTTGCACCGGTGTGAAGCGGATACTGAGCAACTGTAACTTTTCTGTTGAAATATTCTTTAGCCTGCTGGACGGCATCATCAATTTTTGCCTGATCAACATCAACTTTATTAATGACAAAAATCGCAGGGACATTATTTTGTTCGCAATAGTACCATGCATTTTCTGCACCGACTTCAACTCCGTTCTGAGCATTGAGAACAATAACTCCTGTTTCAACAACAGCAGTTGCCGCAATCAGCTCTCCGATGTAATCATCGTATCCCGGGGTGTCCAGAATATTAATTTTGGTATTATTCCATTCAGTAAAGAGTGGAGTTGACAGAAGGGAACAGCCGCGTTCCTGTTCGATTTCATTATAATCTGATTGAGTGTTATGCTCTTCGATAGTACCACGGCGGTTAATTGCACCGGTGTCTAAAAGCATATCCTCAGCAAGAGTAGTTTTGCCGGTTCCGGCATGACCAAGGAAAGCGATGTTCCTGATATTTTTTGTTTCATAAACGTTCATTAAAATCTCCGAGTTAAAATTGAGTTTATATTTTAAAATCCTTAAATTTTCAAAATTAAAAAGATTGCAATATACGTAAATATTTGATATTTCTGAAATTGTTTTTTATAAGTTCTTCTGAAATCTTGTTTCAATGAAATGTTTTTTCTAATTTGACATTGAAGAATTTTGCATTTACTGAAAACTTTTTTAAAAATGAATAAAAATTTCATAAAAAATTATCCTTTAAAATATCATAAATTGAAAAATGGATTGCAGGTTTGTGTTGTCTCAAATACAAAAGCACCCTTGATTTCGATTAATCTTGCATATAAAGTTGGTTCCAAGGATGAAGTTCCCGGGAAAACAGGACTTGCTCATTTTTTTGAACATTTGATGTTCGAAGGTTCAAAAAATGTTCCTAAAGGCGAATTCGACCGTCTTTGTTCGCTTGCCGGAGGCATAAATAATGCCTATACTAACTATGACCTGACTTCATACACAATGACTCTGCCTTCCCCTCAGCTTGAGCTTGCTCTTTGGCTGGAATCGGACAGAATGGCAAATTTCAGCGTTCATCAGGAATCGCTTGATACTCAGAAAAAGGTAGTTATCGAAGAGCTTCACCAAACCGTTGAAGACCAACCTTACGGTAAATGGAGAGGTGCATTGGCAGAGACGGCGTATAACCGTCATTTTTCTTATTCATGGGAAATACTTGGTAAAAAGAAAGACATTAAAAAATTTACCCTTGATGACTTACAGCATTTTTTCGAAATGTTCTACCAACCGGATAATGCTTGTCTTGTAATTGCTGGTGATGTTGAACATGATTATGCAATCAGTCTCGTTGAAAAGTATTTTGGTGATATACCGACATTCAGAAAAAAACGGCAGACAATCGAATTCAAAAAGAGCTTTTTGAGGAAAGGTCAATTTGAGAGCCTAAACGACAATGTCCCTCTGAACGCAGTTTTCCTTGCTTTTCACTGCCCGGGTTTTAAAAATAATGAGGTACTTGCCGGGGATATTATTGCGAATGTTGCCGGAAACGGAAGAAGTTCAAGACTATATCATTCTCTCGTTTACGATAAAAAAATGGCTTCTCAGGTTGGGGCTTTTGTTGACAAAAGAGAAGAGTCTTCATTAATCATATTTTATGCTTTTGGAGCAGATGAGAGCATATCATGCGACATGCTTTCTTCAGAACTTGAAAAGGAAATTCTGGAAATTTCCAATAAAAAGATAAACACAGATGACTTTGAGAAAACTATTAATCAGATAACGACCCAGATTGCAAATGAATTTCAGTATTTAAGTAATATTACAGATATTCTCGGTGAACAAATTTTATTCTGGAATAATCCCGAAAGAATTTATCAAACTTTGGATAAATACAGGAATTTGACACTTCAGGATTTATATTCTTTTTCGAACGAATTTATCCGATTGGACGAAATGATTAGGATAGATGTAATTAAGTCAGAAAAAAAGTCAAATAAAAAAGAAAAAAAATAATGGTATTCAAGGATTATATTCCGAATGTGAATCTTGGCGAATTCGTTTATGAACTTCCGAAAGATAGAATAGCACTTTATCCACTTGCAAAAAGAGATAACAGTAAACTACTTTTTTGCGATGTTTTGGCAAATGGTATTACTCATCATAGTTTCAGCCATATATCAGAATTATTACCCAAAAACTCACTTCTGATTTTTAATGATACTAAAGTGATTTCAGCAAGGCTTAATTTCCAAAAACCGACCGGCGGGAATGTGGAAATTCTCTTGATTGAACCTCTTCTTCCTTCAACCGACCCACAGATTGTACTCGCACAATCAACAGAATGTACTTGGAAGTGCATAATCGGTGGGAAGCGGGTTCGGGAAGGAATGGAACTTAATGCTGACCGAACTGGAATAGCACTGAAAGCCAAAATTTTAAAAAGATGGGAAAATGAAGCAGAAGTTCTTTTTTCATGGGATAATAAAAAAAGTTTTGCTGAAATAATCAGTTTATTCGGGAAAATGCCGTTACCACCATATATAAAACGAGATACCGAAGAATCCGACAAAGAAAGATACCAAACGGTTTATGCACGTTTCGACGGCTCAGTTGCCGCACCAACAGCGGGGCTTCACTTTACGGATGATATAATTGAAGAAATCAGGAAAAAGAATTTTCAAATTGCTCAAGTATCTCTCCATGTAGGTCCGGGAACTTTTCAACCAATTGAGAATGAAGATATTTCCGAGCACGATATGCATGAGGAGCAATTTTTTATTTCTTTGAAGGTTGTCGAATCAATTTGCCAAGCACTACTAAAGAAAAGAAAGATAATTGCGACCGGTACAACAAGCCTCCGCACGATTGAAACACTTTATTGGTTAGGTGCAAAACTTGTACTGAGACAGGAAAATATTGCAGATAATAATATTCTGAATCAATGGGAACCTTATCTGCTTTCATCAGAATTTGAACTTCCCAAACCAAACGAATCCTTTGAAAAATTGGCAGAAATGATGAAAATTGAGAATATAGAAAATTTGAATTTCAGAACAAAACTTCTAATCGTTCCCGGATATGATTTCAAAGCTATTAATGGGTTGATTACTAACTTCCACATGCCGAAAAGCACATTGATACTTCTTGTAGCGGCTTTCACCGGAAAAGAATTATGGAAAATAATATATTCGGAAGCCCTAACAAATGATTATCGTTTCTTAAGTTATGGAGATTCTTCTTTTTTGATGAAGTGATTTCTTTTGGCTTAAAATTTGCTATTTTGAATTTGTAGTTTTCAAATAACGATAGATAATGAATAAGCAATACATCATATTATTTTCAATTTTGGCTTTAATACTGGCATCCTGCCAGTCATCCCGCCGTACTGCTACAAAAGAAAAAGCAGGAGGTAAAACCAAAATCTATATAGAAAAATATGAACGTCCCGAAGATTTATCCGATTTGCAGAATTCGATTCTTGACGAGTCGGAACGTCTTCTTGGTACTCGATATTGCTATGGCGGAGATACACCCGATTGTTTTGATTGCTCGGGTTTTGTACAAACTGTTTTCAAGTCAGTTGGAATAGAAATCCCACGTATTTCTCAAGACCAGTTTGACTCGGGATTATACATTTCAGAAAAGGACAAAGAACCCGGAGATTTAATTTTCTTCCGAAACAAAAAGAATATTTCTCATGTCGGAATTTACGTTGGAAATGAACAATTCATTCATGCTTCAACTTCATTAGGTGTTATCAGGCAATTAGTTAGCGACGATTACTATCGGAACAAATTCGCGGGTTACAGACGAATGATAAGAAATTATTATGTTAAAAACCGTTAAAAAAAGCCTGACTTCTTTTTTCAAATCAGGCTTCTTTGAATAAAAACTGACTGTTATTTTGCTATTTTAGTAATCATTCTTGTTGTATTTATTTTATCTGATGTTAGTCTCAGAAAATAAGTACCTTCGCTAAGTTTATTTAAATCAATTGAATTGTTGTAAAAATCAGAAACTGACTTCGTATTCTCGATATCCAGTACTTTCTGACCCAAGGAATTGTAAATCCCAAGAATGATATAATTTGAATTCTGAGTATTGAAACTTATATTCAAATTTCCGTTAAAAGGATTTGGATATACAGTTATAGCTTCATTAAAAGAAATCGTTCTGTTGCCATCAACCGATGATGGATCTGATGACCAGAATGATCGCACTGTTGACCATGCTCCGGGACCATTCATGCCTGCATAACGAACCCTCCAGTAATAAGTTGTCATTGGCTCAAGCACAGAAGATTTAACATTGTAAGTTGTATCGGACAAAGCTTTATCTTCAACAACAGGAGTCATGAAGTCATTAGTTTTAGCAATTTGAATCGCATAATTACCATTATCAGCAACTTTATTCCATAGAAATTGAGTTTTCTCATAAACATTCGTTGCACCATCGTCAGGTTTTAAAGCTATGACTTTTGAGTATGCAAGTTTTTTGGTAGTGAGATTCCTTACCAAAGACCAAGGTCCCTTACCATATTCATTTGCGGCATTCACTCTCCAGAAGTATTTAGTGTTTTCATTCAAATTGGGTTTGGCTTGGAGCAGAGAAATATTTTCGTAATTATCTACTGATGCCGAAAAATCAACAGTTGTTGAAACCTGTAGATTGTAAAATGTTGCATCGGTTACCGAACTCCAGCTAAGTGTTGGATTTATATCCTGATTTGTTGCGTTGTTTAAAGGGTTTGCCAAAGACGGTGCAGATTTTGGAGGATCTCCCATTGGAGGTGCATCCGTAACATTCAACCAATATGAAAATGTTTTCATAGTACCGCCCATATTTACATTTTTGATAGTAACCCAATATTTCTTGTCGGTGACAAGATTTGCATTCCATTTTATCAAATTCGGAACGGCGTAACCATTATTTTCTGATTGAACATTTGTTACTGCAAGAACTGCTCCGCCGTCGTCCTTCATCTCAACTGTAGCACCGGAGTAACTGACATTTTGGTTATTCCATATATCTGATTTGTCCATTACCGCTGAAAAAGACAAATACCATGTTCTGTTTTGGTTATCGAAATAAAAACTTTTAGGATAATTGTGGTAGGGATAAGCCACAAAATTACTGTCCCATGTACTTAAATCTGCCTTATCGCCGCTAATGACCCATATAGTCATACCGGTTACACCCCATCCCGGATTCTGGGTTGAGGGTCCATCGACTCTGCCGAATGAAATATATTTGAGAAAAGGATTAATAATCCAGCGACGATGGCCGCAGGGTTGAACATTTGCATCAACCATCCATTGATTAATTGAGGATTCAGATGTTGGGAAGCCGCTTCCGGAATACTTTGTAATATAAAGATTTGAGGAGTCTGAGCCGTTATAACCATCAGGTGAGTAACATTTTGCAGTATTCGGCGGTTGATGATCCAATCCTTCTGTTGACGCTATGATTAAAGCGGCTTTAGCAGTTCTTTTATCATAATTATTATTATATGTTACAGGATTTAAACCGTGAATTTTTCTGATATAATTCACCTGCTGAAGAACTTTTTGCTTCTCTGAGTCCTTTAAAACACCCTCGTTGCATGTGCCAAGATCTGGAACAGTATTATAATAATCACTTAAACCAAGTAAATTGAGTGGTTCTTCTGATTTTAAAGCAGTTAAAGTCGAGAAAAACAATATTAGCATTGCGATCTTGAAAATTTTCTTCATATACTTCTTTAATTTATTAAACAAAATAATTTCAATGTAACAATATATTGAATGTTTTAATTTGAAAATATTGTAGCATATTCAACATATTAAAAAAAAGCCCAATTTTCGTTGGGCTTTAATAAAAATTCAATTTAAGATTTTTTATTCGCCGATTAGCTCAAGATAGGCTTTTACGTCCAAAAGTTCATCAAGTTCTGAAGGGTTTGCAATCTCAATTTTAACCATCCATCCGCCACCGTAAGGGTCTTGATTTACTGTTTCAGGATTGTCGTTCAAAGCTGAGTTAACTTCTAAAACTTTACCGCTAACGGGTGCGTAAATATCGGATACAGTTTTGACTGCTTCGATTGTCCCGAAGGCTGTGCCTTTTGTGATTTCAGCCAAATCCGAGGCTATGTCAACATAGACAACGTCGCCAAGTTCGCCTTGTGCATGGTCTGTAACGCCGATTGTTCCTATATTGCCTTCAACTTTGACCCATTCGTGGTCGGGTGTGTACTTTAAATCTTCTGGAAAATTCATGATAACTCCGATTTTTATTATTCAATAATTATTTTAAAAATTCAAAAAAAACGAAACGCAATTTAAGGAAAAATTCTCGAAAATACTCATTAATTCTTCATTTTGTAAATTTCAAATTCAGCCATTCCCTTAGTCTGCATAAAGTGGCAAAGAGATGTTTTAAGAACCCCTAAGCCATATTTTGTACTTCTTGAGAAATTGATTGAAGATGCTTCTTCAAAGTATTTTGTCGGGCATGTGATTTCAGCTATGTCAAATCCTGCGAAAAATATTTGAGACAACATTTGGTTGTCGAAAACAAAATCATCAGAATTTGCTTCAAAGTTGATTTTTTTAAGAACCTCACCAGAAAACGCCCTAAAACCGGTATGATATTCAGATAACTTCTGTCCGATCAGAATATTTTGAGCAAGCGTCAGAAATCTGTTTGCAATATACTTGTAAATCGGCATTCCACCTTTCAATGCACCTTTTCCCAAAATCCTCGAACCGAGAACAACAGGATAGACATCATTTGCAATAACGTAAGCCATTGAATGTATTAGATTTGGCGTATATTGATAGTCGGGGTGAAGCATTATGACGATATCCGCATTCAGCTCAAGTGCTTTGTTATAGCATGACTTCTGATTTCCTCCATATCCCTTGTTATTTTCATGTCGTATGACGTGATGGATGCCAAGTCTTTTGGCTTCCTCGTAGGTGTTGTCACGGCTTGCATCGTCAACAAGAACCACTTCGTCAGTTATGTCGAACGGAATTTCGTTATAAGTCTGTTCAAGGGTTTTTTCTGCGTTGTAAGCAGGCAGAACCACAACAAGTTTTTTATTTTTAATCATTTATCATTTTGGAATAAGAGTAAAATTCAAATATAAGAGATAAATCGAGAATATTCAAAATTTGATGAAAATAATTGGTTTTTCCAAATTGCATCTTTTTATTTTTTTATGTAAAAGATGTAATGAAATTCTCGTCTAACCTATTGATATTATTTCAAATAACGAATTTTGAGCCGTTGCATCTTTGGATGCAAAAAGATGCAAAGATGCAATTTGGGTAGTTTTTCATTCTTCTTATTCCCAGAGGGAATCAATATTTGTAACAAATCATACATCCCAAGATTTCTTAACCCCATCGGGGTTAAATATAAAATTGAAGGCAATTTTTCGATTTATATGCTATCACTACGTGATAGAAAGGCAAAGATGTATTTCGCAGTTACAAATATTATTTCGATACGCGAAATCGGTTTTTCCTTTATTACAAAAAATTGCATTGCATCTTCAAAATAATTATGCAGAAATTGCAATATAATTATCATCTAACCAATTGATATTATTTCAAATAACGAGATTTATTCCGTTGCATCTTTGAATGCAAAAAGATGCAAAGATGCAATTTTTACCGATCTCTCCATGAATGTCGGGTTGAGGTTGACTAACTGTCAATGAACGAGTTCAAAAGTAATAAACGAATTTAATTATTAATTATTGCTATGATAATAGAGTAATAAAATTATATCTTCGCAAATTTCCCAACTTTTTCACCTACTCTCACAAAATAAACTCCCGACGGCAAACCCGAAATGTCAATTCTTAAGCCCTCTCCTTCGGGGAGGGTTTGGGTGGGGTTCTTCACGATTTCCCCAAAGACATTGAAAATGGGGATGTAGGGGTAGGGCAAGGCATGCCTTGCCCCTACAGAAATTTCGATAAAATCGAAAGCTGGATTCGGGGAAATAATAAGAAAATGTTTTGCCTCATTTTTATCCTCAACTTTTGTATTCTTGGGCGACCAAGGAGCAGAATAAATCTGAAAATTTGGATTATTAAGACATAAAATATAGAGCGAATCACTTGATGAGTCAAAAGAAAGTTCACAAATAATAGAGTCCTGCCACGTCTGGTTAGAGAGATTTTCAATCTCGGCAACACCAAAACGATCCCACCGTTTGTAGCTTCCATTCTCATAATATCCGGTGACAGCAATATATCTTGAGTCTGGAGAGATAAGTCCTTTATTTAAATTGTTTATTGAATCAAATTGGAGAACATTATATAGACTTCTGTTTTCGATGTTATAAAGGACTACCGCATCACTGATGGTACTAATCCCATATATTCCATTAGGCGAAATTTTATCAAAACCAAAACTAGAAGTTGAATCTGATTTCCAAATGATTGAATCATTGGCAGGATTTCTAAGTTGCTGAATTCCATTATCTGAAATATAATACCAACTACCATCAGGGGCACTACAATAGACCCCAATACTATGATAATCATTAGTATCGCTGAAGCTTAGTGGTTTAATTACTTCGTATGTTAAGGTATTAATAACGAGTACGGTATCATGCCAGTAAACATATTCCCAAGGAGGATGAGAATTAATTGTTTTGCGTTTATCGGTAAATAATTCAACATAGAGTTTATTTTTTCCATTTAAATACACAAGATTTTTGACATACCGGTGCCATGAATACAGTGTATCACTATCAAAGAAAGTATGAAGATTTTCACCGGTATTGACATTCCAGAGAATTAATGTTCTTTTTTGATGGAATTCGTTATCATTATCACCCGATGCAAGGATACTGTCATTAATCCAAGTCATAGAAGTGATAACACTTCCGTGATGACCAATTAATTCCATTAATGAATCACCATTAGAAGCATCATAAATAATAACTTTAGTAAAGCGGTTTGTGTCCCAATTAGGACCTTGAAGTCCGGCGGCAATTTTCTTACCGTTTGGCGAAAATTTTGCGATATTAAAAGCATAAGGAGCGGGACTCCCTTTAGAGTAAACCAAATCAATTCTCGCGAAAGACTCAAAACAAGAGAAAAAAAAGAACATCAGGATCAAAGCGGATAAGAACACTGACTTTTTCATGCAATTCAATCTGAAAAATAATTGACAAAGTAAATTAGAAAAGAACAAATTACAAAAACTTTTTCAAAATTTGTCACTTCACATTATATATGACACATGAAACGCAAAAATGTCTCACACAAAAATGAAAATAATTGAAAAAAGTGGAAATAAATATTTTCAACATGTTTGATTTAAATGTGCCGTTAGGCACAAAAGCTCTGTAGAAAGAGGATTCTCAAAAATCTTCCGTCTCGTACGGGACGGAACTTCTTTGGGGTGTGATTTTTTCTACCGACCTTTTGTCACTTCGTGACAATGGATTTTTGTTTGAATGTCAAAGTGAAAATCCTCTTAATCCTAAAATCCTATAAGCCACGACTTGTAAGTCGTGGTTGATGTCCTACATCTGGCAGATGGAGGACATCTGAAAAGTCCAAATAAATTTTTATAATCCCAGCTCAATTTTAGCTTCATGAACTGAATATTTTTTTTCGTTCTTCTTTTTAATTTCTTGAATATGAATATAGTCAAGGTAATCCTGAAGCTTCTGCGAACTACTTAAGATTTCCTTAACTTGCTTAAATTCAGAAAAATCTATAACTGCAAAGCGTTCCAGTCCGTTTTCCTTAATGACCTGATAATTTTCGAATAACATTTTATTTCCTCCTATAACTTTCTTTGCGATGTCGAATATCAATAATATCAATTATGTGTATTGAATCATCGCGTTCAAATAATATCCTATAATTTCCTACCCTCAATCTAAAAGAAATATCAAATTCGACAAGCTTTTTTACATTTTTCATTTCAAAGGGAGAACTACCTAATTCTTCAATTTTCTTGAATATTCTGATTTTATCTTCATGTTGTATAGATTTCAACTTCTTTAAAGCCGTTTCTCTGATGCTAATATCATATTTTTTAATATCCATAAATATTCCAAATTGATATAGTCCAATTATTCTCAAACAATAATTTGCTCATTGCAAAGCTAAATATAAAAGATTTACTTTCCAAATATTTTTTACGGAAAATTTAAAAATGTCTCAAATTCGAGTTTCGAAAGAATAATAAATTTATTTGAACTTTTGTTTTGACCAATTTCTCAGCTTTTCTTGGTTCGCAAAAAAAAGCCGACCACAGATTCTCCGACTTCGGAAAGAATCACTCCCATAAATAAAATTATTGCACCTATATATTCCCTGCCGTTTAGAATTTCGTTGAAAATGATGAGAGCAGAAATGGTGGCAAATATGGGCTCAAGTGAAAAGACCAGAGCGGCTTTTACGGGGTTTGTATATTTTTGGACGCTTGTGTGAATCATAGTAAGAAAAATTGATGCAAGTATTCCATTGTAAATCAGTGAACCGATTAGACCTGCAGAAAAATGCACATGAAAATTTGCCCTTTCGAATATCAATGAACCAATCAAGGCAACAGGCACTGCAACAATAAACTGCATAAAGACAAGTTGCATTGTATTTTCGAATTTGCGGATATCCTTGGTCAAGACATCCATATAAGTAATGTAAAAAGCCCAGAAAACAGACGAAATAAGGGTATAAACATCCCCAAGGTTAATATGGTCGAATTTTGGATTAGTAAACAGCCACAAGCCCAGAAACGCGACAATCACTCCTGCTTTTTGCCAAAACTGCACTTTCCTGCGGACAATCAGCCGATATGCAAAAGGAGTGAAAACAACCGCCATTCCGGTGATAAATGCCGACTTGGAAACAGTTGTCAGCATCAAGCCGTAAGTTTGGAAAATGAATCCTCCTGTTAACAATCCGCCTAAAATAAGTCCTTTTTTGGTAAATTCTTTATTAATGGCAAGAATATGCTTTCCCCAGATTGCAAAAGAAATGACCAAAGCTATTGAAAAACGAAGAAATATATAGAAATATGGCGGTGAGTCCTGCAGTCCGATTTTTGTAAACGCGAAAGTCACTCCCCAAATTAGAGTGATAAACAGTAGAGATAATTCGGCTTTCCATGCTTTCATCGGATACAATTAATTTCGTTTGCTAAAAAATACAGCTATTAAGAGAAGTTTTAAACAGCGAATAATTGTTAATCCGGTTTTTTAGACTCGGGTTTCAAAGCCTGAGTTTGTTGTTTCTTTTCTTTTTTAAGCTTTTCTTTGTGAAGCTTGGCGGCTTTTTCCCTTTTCTGCTTATTGAAATCAAATGTTTCAGTTAATTTTACACCTTCCCGAATAACGCCGAGTTTGCGTAATGAATCCTCAGCAAAAATAAATCTCTTTTTATTCCTAAGCCTGCCCCTTGATACTTCGGGAATCTGACAAATCGGAATTAAGGCTTCATCAACTGCAATAGGATTAGGCGGCAATTTCAAAAGACTGTCCTTATTTGAAGAAACCTTTGTCCAAAGTCTGCCTTTGTCTTTGTGGAAATCATAGTGGTCAATAATTATAACAGGCGTTCCGGAAAGCGGAACTAACTTTTTATTTGAGTCTTTCTGAGTGCCTCTCCCCCATGAAAACAGCCATTCGGCATCTTCGGCAAATTGTCGGATGCACGAATGTGAAGCTGGATAGCCCGGCATATCGAATTGATGAAATGCAGAACCTGCTTCGGAATGGAAATTCCAAGTAAAAGGCATAACCCAGGAACTATCGAGAGAAGAGCGATGGTCTCTTACCTTCCAGTTCAGTGCATATCGCCCCGGATAGGAAGGCGTTTTTTCTTTTCCGGGGTTACATGCGGCAAATCTTACGAGTTTTCCTTTTTCGTAGCAGGCATAACTCATTAATCTATTTGAAACCATTATAATTTTCGGGATACTGTCAGCTCCCGGATATCTCTGAGGAAATACTGAATATGCCTTCAAATCGGGATATACAGTATCGGGAACAATTATAGTCTGACCGATGCGAAAAAATCTTAACTCTTTTCTATTCAAAGTAGTTAATGTCCTGTAGGCAATTTTAGTTGAATCGGTTCTTCTGTATTTCCATAGAAGCTTGTACAACTCCTTTGGGGTTTGTATTGTTACGGCTTTGTAATTTATTTTCGGATAGTACTCATTTTTAACAATTTCTTTTGCAAGCTTGATGGAATCCTGAATACGGGCTTGTGCTTTTTGCAGAGAATCAATATTAACGATTGGTCCCTGCTTTGAATTATCACAGGCAGATAGAGAAATGACCAAAAGAGATGACACAATAAACAACACAAAAAGCAGACTCTGCTTTAATCGTAGTTCAACAAATTTCCTTAGGCTCATAATGTACTATTCAAAAATAAAATAAAATTACAAATTAACTGATTCGCCATAAGCTTGTGCGGCGGCTTCCATGACGGCTTCGCTAAGTGTCGGATGGGCATGGATTGTTCTGAAAATTGAGGTTGCGGTTGCATCAACTGAACGTGCAAGTCCAATCTCGCCGATCAATTCAGTAACATCAGGACCAATCATGTGAGCCCCGAGTATTTCGCCGTACTTTCCATCAATGACAAGCTTAACAAAACCTTTTGCTTCACCAATTCCGTGAGCTTTGCCGCTGGCAGTGAATGGAAATTTGCCGATTTTTACTTCATAACCTTCATTTTTTGCTTTTTCCTCAGTTAAACCGATTGATGCAACCTGAGGCTGGCAATATGTACAGCCGGGAATATTCTTATAATCAACAGGCTGAGTTTTGTGACCGGCAATAAACTCGGCAACAACAATTCCTTCGGCTGATGCTTTATGAGCAAGCCATGGCGGACCCGCAATATCTCCGATTGCAAAAATACCTTCGATGTTAGTTCTCAGATACTCATCAACTTTAATAAATCCTTTTTCAATTGTAATCCCAACATGTTCAAGTCCGATATTTTCTGAATTTGCCTGAATCCCGATTGCATTCAAAGCTTTATCTGCGGTTAGGATAACTTCACTACCGTCTTTTTTCTGAATTTTGACTTCGGCTTTTCCGTTTACGGTTGTTGCTGAAAGAACACGTGTACTTGTCAGAATTTCAAAACCTGCTTTTTTGAAATGACGTGCAAGTTCGCTTGAAACTTCCGAGTCTTCAACAGGGAGAATTCTGTCCATCATTTCAACGATTGTGACCTTGGAACCGTAAGCATTGTAAAAATAGCCGAATTCGACTCCGATAGCTCCTGCTCCCATAATAATAATTGATTGCGGTACTTCCTTTGGAATCATTGCCTCTTTGCTTGTGATTATAACTTCATGGTCAACATCTATTCCCGGGAACATTCTTGGTCTTGCTCCGGTGGCGATAATTATATTCTTGCAATTGACAACATCGGTTACGTTGCCGTCTTTATCACGGACTTCAATTTCACCTTTGGCTTTGATTGAGCCGTTTCCTTTAACGGATTGAACTTTGTTTTTCTTGAAAAGAAAGCCGATACCGCTTGACATTTTATTAGCTACATCTCTGCTACGGCGAACAACTTTAGGGAAATCAATACTGAAATCTTTAAAATCGAAACCAAAATCTGAGCCATGCTTCACAAAATTCATATATTCGGCATTTTTTAACAGAGCTTTTGTTGGAATGCATCCCCAGTTAAGGCATACACCGCCAAGAGCATCCCGTTCGATGCAAATAACATTCAAACCAAGCTGTGCGGCTCTGACAGCGGCTACATATCCGCCCGGACCTGCACCGAGAACGGCAACATCGCAATTATGTGTATTCATAAATTTTCCTTTTGTATATTTTTATTGATAATCGTTTGTTTTTATTTACTTCTATTATCGAGTAATGATAAAACTTCTTTACACTTTTCTTCTGCTCTTTTTACCATTCCTTCTGCTTCGCCAAGAATTTTGGATTTAAAATCCGCATCCTGAATAGTAGGCATGTTAATCAGAACATTTTTATATGCACCCCAGATACCTGTTTCGAGAGACCTTGCACCAACTTCAACATCAGATTTGGAGGCGATATTGCCGTATTTGGCAAGTTCAACCATCATATCCCATGCCTCATTGCCATATCTCATTGTCGTCAAAGGCACTTCGATAGCTTTCTTCAAACCATTCTGCATTGCAGTATTTCTGAATTTCTTCTGTTCTTCGGTTTCCTTAGGCAGTCTCATAGCTTCCATATAATCATTGAAAGCATTTGTATCTGCATCTACCATTGGAATAAGGTTATTTGTCGCTTTGTAAAGAGGAGGAATAATTTTCCTCATTTCATTTTCAACATCTTCAAATTTTCTAACTCCGTAAGTAAGCTGGGCAACCATTGTTCCCAATCCTGCACCGATTGCGGCAATAGCGGCAGAGGCAGAACCGCCGCCCGGGGCAGAAGTTCTTGCGGCAATAGCTTCAACAAAACCGCGAAGTGTCAGACTTGCCAAAGGTTCATTTTTGCCTTCGTCAATCATGTATTCAATAATTCGTTTTTTGGGTTCAAATCTGGAAACGGAGTTAAGACCGAGTCTTTCGGTAACGAGACGGATTTTTTGTTCTTCTTCTACAATGAAAAGATTTTCCTTCTGCATATAATAATCTGCCGCCATCAGCATTGCTTCAAGCGGAATAAGCCCGACAAGCTCTGAACCCGTAACGCCGACATTAAGTTCTTTGGCTTCTTCTCTGCAAAGTTCATAAGCTGTGTGAGGTGCAGAAACTTTGTAATTAGTAAGATTTATTGAGATTTGAGCCATGTTGTATTCATCTACGAACCAACCTATAGCTTTTGTTTCTTTTAATTTCCCGGGTTCATCGGGTCCTCTGCCGCCTTCACGAATATTCAAAGCTATTCTGTGTGCCTGTTCTTTAGTTCCGAGAACATTAACATTATAAGCAATAAGAAAAAATCTTGCACCAGTGGCAGTTGCTCCCCATTCAGGAACGAATTTTGCAGGACCGAAATCAGGTTTCCATTCAGGCTTTACAATTCTTCCAGCTAAGCCTTCGTATTCACCTTCTCGAATCTGAGGCAGTTTTTTGCGGTATGGAACATCAGATGCTTCTTCGTATAAAAAAAGAGGAATTCCCAGTTCTTCGGATGCACGTCTTCCAAATTCCCTTGCACATTCCACACATTCCTCCATAGTTACATTTGCAACCGGAACAAAAGGACAAACATCCATTGCTCCCATTCGCGGATGCTCGCCATGCTGGGTTTTCATATCTATCAGTTTTCTTGCAACTCTTGCAGAACTTAAAGCACCTTCGACCACTGCCGATGGCGAACCGACAAAAGTATAAACTGTTCTGTTGGTTGATTTGCCGGGGTCAACATCGAGCAAAGTACATCCTTCTGTTTTGCGGATTGCATCGGCAATAGCTTCAATAATTTCGGGATTTCTGCCTTCTGAAAAATTTGGGACACATTCTACTAATTTTCTCATTGTTTTTTTACCTGATGATTTATAATATTATTGGATAAGGTACAATTTCATTCTTTTTACGTTATTTATCCAGCGATAAGTCGTTATGTCCTGAGGAAAAATAACAGTATTGTTTCTGAGTCTTCTTTTAATTTCATCTTTATCTTTAATCTGCATAATGATTCTGAAATGAAATAGTTTTTTCACTTCTTTTTCAAGCTCATCCAAATCAACTTTTCCGGTTTTGCCTTTTATATCGCGGATGGTAACAGTATCGCCGGTTTTGCCGCTAACTTTTTCTAATATTAGCATTGGAGGAATAGTTGAAGTAAGTTTTTCAGCTTCCAGAAAAGTGAAGTAAGAATATTCTCCCTGATCATTTTCAGCTTTGATAAGATAAAGCGGTTTCAATTCAGGTTTCACATATTCCTTGAAAAGCTCGCTCATCTCTATATAGCTAAAAAAACCAAATATTACTTTTTTTGTGTTTGCAAAATCTCCTGTTCGGGTATCAACAGCTTTGATTATACCTTTTTTGGTAATATCTATAGATGCAATTTCTTTTAATGTCTGAGAATGAGATTCATACGACAACATTACAAAAAGCATAATACTGCCGATTGCAGAAAGAAAAATTTTATTGCAGATTTTGAAATTCATATTTTTCAATTATTATATTTAACAAAAACACAAAAATAAAATAAAATTGGCATTTTTTATTCTATTAATCTATAATTTGAACTAATTGTTAAAATTAGTTAATTTTGTAAGATGAATTTATTGCAAAACTAATAGCTTTCTTTTTATGCAGAGAATAATGCTCAAATCTAAAATACATCGTGCCCGGCTGACCGAGGCGAACCTTTATTATGAAGGGAGTTTTACTATTGACCTGGATATACTGGAGTCAGCGGACATTCTTCCCCACGAAAAAGTCTCGGTAGTGAACATCAATAATGGCGAAAGGTTCGAAACCTACGTCATCCCCGGAGAAAGAGGCAGTAAGGTGTTTTGTCTGAACGGAGCCGCCGCACGCAAAGGTCATGTGGGCGACGAAGTTATTATCATAAGCTATATTAATATTGATGAAGAAGAGCTGAAAAGCTACGAACCCACTATTGTTTTGCTTGACCGAAACAACAATATTACCGAAAAATCGCACCATACCGAAGCTCACAAAGTTTTTGGCGTAAAGAAATAATGAATCATTCCAAATTTTCTGATTTTTCCGTAGTCATTCTTGCCGCAGGAAAAGGCAAAAGAATGAACAACCCCGATTTGGCTAAAGTTATGGCGTTGCTAGGCGGAAAGCCTTTAATTGCTCATGTTCTTGATACTGTTGCAGGGCTTCAGCCGAATAAAACCGTTGTCGTAGTCGGCAATCAGAAGCAATCGGTCATAGATTTTGTTAATTCCCGCAATGAATCGAATATTTTCTTTGCCGAGCAGAACGAACAGCTTGGTACAGGTCATGCCGTTGCTCAGGCAGATTCTTTTTTTGTGGATTATGACGGTGATATATTAATTCTTGCGGGCGATGTTCCGCTTTTGACTTCCGAAACTTTAATAAAATTCGCTCAAAATCATTATCTGAATAAAGCAGATGTTTCAGTTCTTTCCACCTTTGCTCCTGATCCAACGGGCTACGGAAGAATAATCAGAACGAGCGACAGAAGTTTCCTCAAAATCGTTGAGCATAAAGATGCAACTGAGCTTGAAAGACAAGTGAATGAAATTAACAGCGGTATTTTTCTTGTTTCGTCCAAACTTCTTTTTAGTTCATTAAAAAATGTATCGAACAGCAATTCGCAGGGCGAATATTATCTTACCGATATTGTTGAAATTCTGCACTCAAGCGGCTATAAAGTTATTGCCTTTGCAGGTGCCGATTTCGACGAACTTCAGGGTATCAATACGCCCGAAGACTTAGCAAGAGCCGAGGTGAATCTTAAAGCAAGAAGATAGGTTTCGTGTCATTCCCGCAAAAGCGGGAATCCATTCCTTATTCCCTCTCATCTGTCATTCCGAGCGAAGTGAAGAATCTAAATGAAATAACCAACTATGATATTCTTTCCTAAATATTTTATTCGTGCTACAATGACTGGAACTATATGATTCCTACAACTTCTAATCCAATAATCACTTTATAAATTAGTTAGCTAATGTGAAAAAATAAATAAATCTTTTCTTGGATTACTTAAAAATATTTATTAAATTGCATTTATAATACTCGTAACTAAATTATTTTGTAAATTGATTAACGAGGTTTAATTTGGATTCAAAAAATAGTTCTATCAAATTCGCCAGCTGAATTGCTTTAAAGCAAAACAGAGTATGGCATCTTTATTGTCGTACTTTGAACTTTTTGCATTTGAAAAATTCTGATATTTTTTCTTATTTGACTGTTAAATTAATATTAATTTGGGAATTCTATGAAAAAGACAATATTATTAATATCGGTGGTTTTAGTTTCAATTTTTT